>NZ_FNDE01000057.1 GCF_900099925.1 Aneurinibacillus thermoaerophilus
GGCCCCTTTTTTAAGCAGTCCGTGAAATGCTCGTTCTGAGCTTATCTTTTTTTCTCTAAAAAACCCGACTAAAACGCCAGATAGATAGTCTGCTGCCATACAAATAGCAAGGGCAACCACTAAACGGTCAAATCCTCCAAGTAAAAAGGCAGCGCTCGCTGCGCCGCCCCCAACTACAAAAGTATAAAATGTATCTGTTTCCTGTCTCATCTACATCCTCCTCATCCCCTTTCCGGGGAAAAAATAAAAACGCCTTGTGGCGCTTCGTTTTTATCCAAAAATCCCTCCGCCGGCTCTAATTGAGCCTGTCGCATATATATCGCCTTTCACGTAGAGCTCGCCACTCGTTTCGATTTTCATACTTCCTTTTGATGGTACAATCACCAAGTTGTCTCCAGTACTCAAAGTAATACCGCCTGATTCACGTGGTGCAAATATTCCAATGTACTCAATGTCATTCACTCCGTATGTGCCAAGCGTGCCTAACCGTTGTCCATATTTGTTGTATATTTCGATACGTGGCTCAGAGTGACTCGCATCTATCTGAATGATTTTTTTTCCATTTTTGTAGCATACAAGGGTGGCAGGAGGCTCGAGGGCCACATACGTATCCGCGCCCTCTACATTCGTCTGAAAGCGTGTAGAGTACATTTCACCGTCAGTCACTTTTATTCCGAACTTACCCGGCTTATACTCCCCAATTCGCACGCGCTCATTGTTGTTCGAATCAATCACATGCATACCCGTACCGTCCAGGTACACGGCGTTGCTTGCCAAAATCTTTACCAGCGCTGCATTCAGTATGCCTGCATTAATCACATCTGCTGTAAATCCCGAGCCGGTGCCAAACGTACGCCAGTCCCACTCGTTGCCATTCTTTCTGTCCGCAATGGCGAAGATACCAGGGCCGATGTAAAGCGCACCGTAGTCGGGCGAATTCACATCTGTGTTCTCAAAAAGAATGCCCTTGTCCTCCATCACTTGCGCGTTTGCCATCGCCATGCTGCCCGTAATGCGCGTTTTCAGCGTATTAATGATACCTTCCAGAAAAGAGGCATTCACATTCCCCTTCGAGGTTGTCACTTTTTGAATAGTATCTTTCGCATCGTTCAGCTCGGAGAGGAAGTCAGACAGCCCTGGTCGGAAGTTTGCGAGTACAACTTTGCTGCGCCACGGCTCGTATGGGTACTTCTCATACTCTACCACCCTGGCAAAGACATCAATACCAAGTTCTTCGTCAATGACTCGCACGGTATCGCCTAATTCGATAGCTTCTGTGTCGCCGTATTCCGCTACTGCTTGTAAATCGATTAGGTCGACTTCATACGTCACTTTCGGCACTTCAACTGTCTTCAAATGTTCCTGACCTGCTTTGTACAACTCATCCGGGTCCTCAATGTCATTAAATGTGATACTTCCCTTCTTTGGTCGAGGATAGTTGCCGATATACTGGCTATCAAGATACGAAAGCTTCGCCGTGTTTTGACTAGCTCCCTCGATGCCAAGACCGTCCTTTCCATATACATATAACCGAGTAACGACGCCCCGGCTATCTACTGTTTTCTTGATGCTTTTCAGGTTCTTCCGGTATCGAATCTGAATACCTCTATTCTCGCCGCGTTCCGGAAGCAAGGTGACACGAAACTTGCCGTCCTGCCCGGGTAACCCAGCGCACATTACTTCTGCATTCCATTCTTTCAGCATCAAATTGATAGCCGTGATGGGCGTACCGTCTTCAACCTCTAAGTCCCGGTTGCCAGTAAGTCGAGTGGCATCAGCACTGAACCGGGTTCCGTTCAAGAACCGATCCAGAGCAAACTGCGCCGTGACGTTGATAAGTTCCTCGTACTGAATATACTCGTCCAGCAATTCAGTGAAGATATGCTCACATTGGACATTTGAGAGCAGCTTCCCTGCCCCGTCTCGCCGTTCTTCGGTAGTTCGGATGATATACAAGTGTCCATCTACTTTGACGAAGTTTTCGATTTGAATATACTCCCACTTCGGATCGTTTCTTGGAAGCACAAATTCGAGTGTATGTTCTTCGTTCAGCTTTTCATACACTCGAACGTCTTTGGCATTCTCCAAGATAGCCAAGCCGTAGCCTTCATATTTGGTATCAAATTTGTCGTAAACAATCGGTTGCAAAATCTCACCTCCTAATACGAGCGTTCACGATAACGTGTAATAAGTTCAATATTTCGTGCACTGTTTTGGTCAGAATAGAGCAGTGTATTTTCGCCAGGTTGAAGTTCTAAGAATGGGCCAGAAAGCTGATTCAGCACATTCCGACCATTCAACACCGCTGTCATTTTATCCATGTCGATCACGAGCTGCTCGCCCGGTTGAATTGGTCCGGTAAACCGAATGGTTTGCGTCTGCATGCGCCGACCTATAGCAACCAGTTCGCTTTGTGCTTCAAGTGTGGCCTGTAAGCGAGTAGAGATAACAAACTCTGTTTCGCTGCTCGCTTCAATGGTAGCAGCACCGTATCGGTCCCGCGTGGCAACAAGATCGGTTTCGCTTTCTGCCGTAAGAACAGCTTTTCCGGCATAGTCAACAGACGCTCGGGCAATCAATTCGCTTGTCGCTTCCAGAACAGCAACGGCATATTTGTCTGTACCTTCTATAACCTCGCGATTAAAAGGCATCGTGTTAAATGCGCCGCGATTAAACATTTATATCCCTCATTATGCTTGGTTTTTCATTTCTTCATCAATCAGATATTGCGCTACTGGCTCGCGATATTCCTCTTGCGGTAGTGTCTCAATATCCATACGGCCTACTTTCACTAAATATACATAAGCACGCAAAATATACGGCTTAATCATGCGGATTCTCCTTTCAATTGCTTAATTTCTGTTTGAAGTTTTAAAATAGTCTCTTCTTGTTTTGAGAGACGTATCTCTTGTGCAATGATTGCCTCATATGCATCAGCAAGCGGATTGGGTTGTAACTCACTCGGCTTTGTCAATTTATCTATCTCATCTTGCGTCAAACCTTCCGTCCATTCTCCTTCAACCCAGCGTGGTTTGTACAATCCTTGTGGCGGGTCGACGGTGATGATGTTTTCATCGTTGACAACGTCGCCTTGCTCGATGAGGACAGGTTCAAGATAGAACCCGTTTTCATCTATGCGGTGTACTTGTATGAGCATATGTTACCTCCTTTATTGTTCGGCTCGGAAACTAACCGCAAGATTTATCCATGTTAAACTTCCGGCTTCACCTATTCTTACTGTCCCGTCACTGTTTACAACAATTGGTATACCTTTATGGTCTGTTGGAGAATTGTTTGTATCAACAAACAACAATATATCTGTTTTTGGTCTATACCCTGCCGGAAGAATAAATAAAGGCGTTTGTGCTGCTGTTATTCCTGCCATCATCCGAATACACACATTTACTATGTCAAATTGGTCTTTGTAGTAACCCAGCATAACACCGGTGCCATTCGGTACTGACCATCCATTTAGAAGAACTGGAACAATCCATTGCCCCTGTTGCTTTCGTGCATACTGCGTCTCAACCACGCTAACCCTTGTCGCTAAATCCGCCTGGTCTTGCGCTAATTCCGCTACCACTCCGGCTAATTTCGTGCGGTATTCCGCCTGTAAGTCGATAAGTGGGGCGGTATATAAATACTTATCTAATACAATGTATGATGCAGAGTATAGAGCTGCCGGATCATAATCTGTTGTTAATACACCTGCTTCGGAAAGACCATATCCTGTTATAGTGTTTGTCCATATCGTCCAGCTTTTATCAATAATTTCATTCTTATATACGGCAAGGATTTTTTCTGCACGATTTTTAAACCATGTACTCTGCAATCCATTTGCGTTTATCCAATATCTTGGTAACGATAAACCGGGATTTGCATGCTCTCTTCGTACAACCCCTGTCCCGACTTCAAGCAAATTATCCCCTTCGTGCAAAGAAATTTCCCCTTCGGATGTTACCGGGACTTCGACTGGTGTAGCGAGTTGGTAGAGTAGGCGGTATGGAGTGAAACCTGGAGCTATTGTTGTTGGCAAAGTTGTTGTTTCCCCGCTACCATTTACAGAACCATCGGCAAGTCGAGGACTCCATCGTTTTGTACCGCTTGTGTAGGTGGTGTATGGTCCACCATCACCGTGCATTTTCCATCCATAAAAATACGCTTTTATCTCGTCTGGTGTCGGCGTATAGTTCTCGCCCCAACCGCTGTCTGTATCAGATATTGTGATGGCTAATGTTCCATGCGGGTAAGCTGAACCTTCCCAATAATCAATAAAAGTATCAACATCCTTACCTACACCGTTATAGTTAAGTATTTTTCCATCGAACTTAACAACTCTAGAACTATTTTTCCCTACCCAAGCGATAAATTGACTTCTTATTTGAACCCTCTTATTCCCCGTGTTATCCTCCGTCAATTCCCACGGCAGACTTCCATCCAGCACGACTTCCTCAAACCACTTTACCTTCCGCGCCTGTCCGTTATCGTCGAAGTACAAGTGGTCTGCTACGCCTGTTACCGGGTTTCCGTGGAAGGTAGCGTCGATGAGCATGTAGTCGTCGTTTTGTGGCTCGAAAGGTAAGGGGGTGTCTCCGATATTGAGCATCGGGTTTTCAAAGGTAAATGTACCTGCCGCTGTGCTTGTAGCAAGTACTCTAGCTTTTACGGCATTTGCTGGAGCTAATACTGTTTGTGTAGTTTGATTTGGCGGAGAATAACTTATGGTATTTCCATCTTTATCAATCCACTCAATATTCATGTACCCCACACTAACAGTATTAGTTATATAGCTAAGTGTGTAAGTCTGTCCACCGATTACAGGAACATCAAAACTAGAATATTGTGTGGATGCTGTAGCGTTTAACGTTAGTTTGTACGCACTTTCAACCTTTGCGTTAGAGTTCAAAGTCCACTCCGTAAACGGCGGCAGAATGTTTTTACCATACCGGATGATATATGGATTCCGAACGCCTTTTATGTCGTCTACATACGGGTACTTGGCGTTAATCTGCGCATTCGTAAGGCTGTCGATAGTAGTATCCCCGGTAATATCGTAGACGGCAACTTTTTCACCGGATGCCCACGAAAGAGCAAGCGAAGTAACGCCGGTTACTTTATACGGTGTCATTTGACTCGCTCCGTTTACCGTTACACTCGTACCACCTTCGTTGATGATAAGGTATGTTTTTGCTGCATCAATTGTAATAGTTGCTGATGTTGCTGTACGTCCTAAACGCCCAAGTAGATTCACTAGTGTCCGACCTTTTATGTTCAGCACATTGAACGGCGTACTACGTGGGACGGTAACAATGTTAAGGCCGGGGAGTAGGGTAGTTTGAAACGGTATTCCTTCCCCGATCTGCGCCGACATCTCTTCTATATTCTCTATCATTGCTGCATAATCATATTCAGTAAAAAAGCGCCCAATCTGCGTTCCAGCAGACCAAGCTCGCGCAGTACCCTGAAAACCCCGTGTAACGCCTGTCAGTGTGTTTCCAGATTTCCCGGTATAAAGAACCGTCTCTGCGTTTTCCCCGCCGCCAATCGTCGCCAAATTCGGCGCATCAGGTAGCTTTGAGCCGTCCGTAACTTCAATGGTGTTCTGTGTATCGTCAATCGCCGCGACAAGCGAAGTCAACGGTGAATTCACAATTGCTGGATACATTGTTTGCATACATCATCACCCCAACTTCAGCGTAAAATCTCCTACCATTGCCCGGAAACGATCACCAGCGTCTATTTTCTTTGGATTGGCAAGCGCGCCATAATACAGCAAATTTCCACCTGTGGCCGCATCCCGGAAACCTATGTGCGTAATAGTTCCCCAGTCCGTTCCTGCCTTTGGAAAGGCAATCTCAATGTCATTCGCAATCTTCGCTTTTCCATCCGCTCCCTGTGTAGGCTCCCCAAATGTGATTTTTTGCCTTGCATAGTCCACCGCCGCCACTTCCGTCCCTATGTCGGCGTCAGTCGGGTCATTGGTGTAGAGTGCAATATAAACAGTGGTTGGAGGTGTAAAGGATACACCACGTAGCAGATTTAATACTGCTGTTTCCAAGTAATTAGACATTGCCATACTCTTTCTTCCCTCCTATTCAATCTCTGTTTCAACCGTGAGCGTGAATCCGTTGAGCACCGCACTGCCGGTATTTTTCAGGACAACAACCGGCTTCGTCGGTGCTGTACCGCCTACTATTTCGGTAAACTCGTAAGGCGACGTTGCGATAATGCGCTTCTCCGCTCTCTCCTGAACACTATAAGCAAACGGGTCGCATCGGAACTGTAATGTAAATTTCCCGAATCGGATAAGCGCTTCTAAGTCAATTTGATTCACAAGCCTTCCTAAATAAAAAACGCCTGGTTCATCATCAAATACCAGGCGCTGCTTGTCTTTTGAGTACAGCCATGCAGCAATTTGCCGCGCCCTATAGCGCAAGTCATCCCGACTATCAGCTTTTACCCAACACTCTATTTCGATCGTGATGTCTTCGAGCGTGCCATCAGAAAACGAATAGCTTCCATGTCGGCCAGGTATGTCTTCATACTCTTGCCGTATGTTAGGGAGCAGAGGGCGCTTCTTCGACTGTATCCGAACGCCCATAGAGCGTGCTGATATACCTTTGTAGGTGAAGTCACTCATTACTTCCGCCCCCTTGCTCTACTACTACTCTGCGCACCATTTAAGATTGTACTGCCAATCTCCCGACCCAACGCCCGGATATCTTGCTCATCGCGAATGACGAAATTCGCTCCCTCAAACATGCGCTCGAAATAGAATTCCTGCTTCGTACTCGCGCTGGATGCCACTACCTTTGCCCCGACAGCTCCCAGAGAAGCAAACGACAAATTCGGATTTACCATTGCATTCATGGCTGCGTTGATGGCTTTTGTATCAAGACCTTCAAGTAGCGTGTCAGAAAAGGCGTTCCACCATTTATCAAGCGTAGAGAGTGGTCCTTCCTTTGCCGGGGAATTCAGCTTCAACGGTCCCTGCACCGCACTAGCGATTTTATTCGCCGCTTGCTTCACCCGGTCAAATGCGCTTTCCAGACCGTATGCGAACATGTTACCGAGCGTCTGGCCGGACTGGTAGTATTCGCGATTCTTTGATTGAAGCGTGCTAACGATTTGATTCTGATTCTGTTCAACCGTGTTCAGCATTTCTCTTGCCTTCCGCTTCGCATCTTCGAGCATTTGGTCCCGTGTACGCTCTGCATCGACTTTTTGTTGTTCCAGCTGTGCAAGCTGCTGCTTGGTGCTTTCTTCAAGCATCCGCAATTCTTCGTCAAACGATGCTTTCAAGTCTTGTTCACGCTGCTGATAGTACGCCTGACGTTGCTGTTTTTCAAGTTCAAACTGCTCTCTCTGACGCTCGAATTCAAGCTGCCACTGCTCTTTCTTTTGTTCAGCCGCTTCTTTGATGTTGTTAATTTGCTCCTGTAACGCCGCTTTCTGTTGTTCACGACGACGCGCCTGCTCATCGCGCTCAATCTCAGTTTGTATCTCTTCAATTTGCTTGAGTAGGTCAGCCGCTTTCTTTTGACCCTTTGCTGAAGCAGACACTTTGTATTTGTCATATTGCTTTCGAAGCTCAGCTAACTCTTTCTGACGGTCGGCGTCCTTGTAGGCGTACTCCTGGTCGCGACCTTGCCTATCAATTGCATCTATCTCCGCTTGCAGTCGTTTTATAGCTGCATTTGTCTCATCGTCCAACATTTTTATACGTTCTTGGTGAGAACGTTCATACGCCTTCTGTCGACGGTCGATACTATCTAGCTCTGCTTGTTCTTCGCGCTTCAACGCATTGAGGGCAGCGTCCCGGCGCTGTTCTATCGCTTCTTTTTGACGTTCAGCAGCTTCCTGTACGGTTTTTGTAGCTCGGTCAATTGCCTCTATGGTCTGTTTGTATTCTTCTTCAATTGCTTTCGTAGCAAGTTCTACACGCACTCGGTATACTTCTCGATCTGCTTCTTTGCGTTCAGCCGTTCCTAGCTTGTACCGCTTCTGCACTCGTTCCCACGCTGCAAGTTCTTCTTCAAGGGAAAGCTCGTTGTAGTATTTTTTCTCTTCTATCCATCGCTTGGAATTCTCGAAGCTAGCTCGTTCCATCTCCTGTTTCACGCGATAGATTTCGCGTTCGGCTTCTATTCGCTCTTCCGTACCTTTCTGCAAGCGTGCGGCCACTCGTTCCCATGCCGCAAGTTCCTGTTCAAGCGAAAGCTGATTGTAATACTTTTTCTCGTCAATCCATTTTTTCGATGACTCGAACTGTTTCTTTGCTTGCTCAGAAACGATTTTCGTAAGATTTTCTTGTGTCTTACTTATTTTTTCGCTGACTTGGCGATGATGTTCTGGCAACTTAGCGTACTGTTTGTCGATTTCACGCAAAACAGTGATATATTGTTGAGCGTTCAAGACACCTTTGTCAAACTTAAACTGCGCCGTCTTCATCGCTTCTGCAAAAGCTTTGTTGTCGGTTGTGCGCTGTTGCTGCTTACTACCACCCTTGGATGCGACTGCTGCATTCTTCTTAATCTCAGCAAGTGTCTGAGAGATAACCGCTTCTTCTTTTGGAGCTGCCAGTTTTTGTGCTGCCTGTGCGATGATTTTGTTTGCACCTTCAACAACCGCTTTTGCGCTTGCTACCCGTTTGGCTACAACGCCTTTGAATGTCCGAATCATATTGAACAGATTGGCTTGCTGCTCTTTGGTAAGCACCATCTCATTGCGAAGCAGACGTACGTCTACTTCGTTTGATTTCGGAGGTGTACCCATCAGTGCCGGACTTCCACCACTGTGAAATTTCGGAAGCTCATGAACGGTACCGCCGCTATGCCTTTTTGGAGGGTTGTTGTTTCCACCAAAAATACTGGGCAATTTTATTTCTTTTATCTGCTTAGTTACGCTTTGGACAAGGTTGATAGTCTTTGTAAACGGCGTCTTTAGCCAATCCATAAGCCTCTTAATCGGACTGTCGTTTACTTGTACGTTTACTTGTTTTGTAGCAGGTTTTTGAAGCTCTTTATTCAGTTCGTTGGCTTTTTTCTTTCCGTCATCGATTTGCTTTCCGTCAACTGGTTTTTCTATCTTTTTACCTAACTCTTTATTCATTTCAGTAGCCTTGCCGGTAGCTTCATCGATTTTTTTACCAACCTTCGTTTGTTCTGCCTGTAAGTTTTGTATAGCAACTTTCGTTTCTAACAGCTTCTTAATTTCTGCATCTGTCTTTTCAAGTGTCTTCTGTTGTTCGGCATTCCAATCTTTCCCTGCTTTCTGTTTAGCAAGAAGCTCAGCACGAGTTTGCATATGCTTTTTAAGCACCGCATCAATAGCATCAACTTCTTTTCCAACCGAAGCATTAATGCCTGCTTGTTGTGCTTGACGCTGAATAAGCGCTTGATAAATCTGCTTCGTTTTTTGGAATACTTGGTCAAGATTAGCGAGTTCTTTTTGTGCTTCCAACTGCTGTTGCGATTTCAAAACAAGAGTATTGCGCTCTAACGCAAGTGTACCCTTCAAGTTGTTTAATCTTTCTTCTGCTGCGCGTTTTTCAAAGAAATTCCCGTCTTGCTTGACTTTTTGGTAATTCATTTCTGCTTGCGTTACTTGATTTTCAAGCTGTTTAATGAGCTCTTTTTGCTGAACACGTTCTTGTTCAAGTGTTTTAATTCGTTGTACCGTTTGTGCGTACTTTTCAAGATTTTGCGTCATCTGTGCGTCAACGTTTGCTTTTTGCGTTTCGAGTTCAAGCTGCGACTTCTTTGCAAGTTCAGCAACAAGATTCTTCGCTGCATCCGCACTCTTCGCAAGCGCTTCGCCTTCTGCACTAATAGCTTGTGCTGTTTCTGGCGCTTGTCGAATAAGATCACTGTTCGCCTTGAAAAAGTTCTGTAAATGCTCGACGGATACCCCTGATTTTTTTGCAAGTTCGTCCAGTTCTTTCTTAAGTACAGCTTGGCGTTCAGGATTTGTCTCGTGAGCAATTTGCTTCTGCAAGTCCATGTACCGCAGTAATTCCGGCTCAGAAAGCTTGATAGAACTACGCAAACTTTCATATTCTTTGATGGTATTTTCAAGCGCGCCGCGCTGTTTATTTAGTGCGTCTACCTGCTCGAGCGTAACCTCTTTAACTTCTTCTGTTTTGTTAGCAAAGAGCGTTGCTGCGCCTGCCGCTAGAGATAACCCTGTGATTGCAAGACCGATAGGATTAGAGATAAAAGCAAAGCGTAAGGCTGTCAATGCACCTGTCGCTCTTGTAAGCCCTGTAGTAAGCAGAGTCGTACTCGTTAATGCAATGCCTTGAGCAGTTGCAAAAGCAGACTGAACCATCGTTGCACCCACTACGGCCGTCTTATAGACACCCCAAGCGATTGCCACACCACCAATCAAGCTACCTACTGACTGGAATGAACTTGCAAAGTCACCGAACGCGCTTGCTGCACCTTTCAGATCGCCGTTAATCGCAAGAGCAATCGCTCGGATGAGAGGCTCAATGGTTTTCAACGCATCCACTAAGACCGTACCAGCGATACGACTAATGCTTTCTAGCGCATTTTGAACAGCAGGCCATACAGAGCCATTCGCGTCCTGAAATGCCTGTACCACTGGCTTGAATGCTAGAAGTACATCTTTCCATATCTGCGACAACACAGGCCCTACACGATCCCAATTGTCAATAATCACAGTGGCTAGCAAAGAGAAAGCAGTCAACATTGGATTGAGCTTTACAAAGTCCGCCACAAATTTTGCTAGTGCGAGAGGGGCCGCCCTAAACGCTGTAGCTAAAGCCGGGCCAAGTCCTGCAAGCATCTTAGGCAATCCTGCGATAGCCTTCTTAAACATATCGAAGCTTTTTGTCATCTGTACGACACGAGGGGGAAGGACAGCCATCGCGCCCGCCTGCATCCCTTTCATGGCAAGACCTAACGCTAAAAATGCATCTTTTGAAAAGAGTAGACCATACGCCAAAGGAGCCAGCAAACCTACGAAAACTGTAAGGGCTGCACCTCCGGCCAATATGTGCGAAACAAAGGTGGCAAAACCAGGATTGTTACGCAAAAATTCAGTAGCAGCTGCTGTCATACCCGTTAGTTTGTTTCCTATTGCTTCTATGGTAGGACCAAGCGCATCGAATAATTGCTCTATTACGTTAGCAAAATTCCGCCATGCTTTTGCCATTGCCTCTACGCCTGCTTCAGCATCCCCCATA
>NZ_FNDE01000059.1 GCF_900099925.1 Aneurinibacillus thermoaerophilus
CTGTATAACCAAGGCTCTGGATTTCTCCATACAGTTTCTCGCTGTTAAACACACCATCTTCTATCATGCGTTTATGCAAGTAGTCTTTATAGCGGTCTAGTTTACTTCCTCGGCTCGTTCGTTTCTTTTTCAAAGGCGGGGAGTTTTCCCCAAGATACTTACGAACTGTTTTTCGATCAATCCCCAACTGCCGGGCAATGTCAGAGATAGACATTCCTTTCCGGTATAACTCCTTGATCATAAAAAATTCCCCTCTCGTAATCATGAACCATAGCTCCTCTCAGATGTCTATGGTTCTTATTGTAGGTTGGGGAATTTTATTCCGGCTATATTGGGGATTTTATCATCGGCTTTAACATAATTACACATGTTTTAAGTAAACGAATAAAATAGTTTTAATATTTTATTTTTAACTCTTTATACAAAAGAGAAAATTCGTGATGTTATATCATCATATTTTGTATATAAATTTATAAAAAGGGGAGTATTTCTAAAATTACGGCTGGGACAATGTTACTTTCACCTATTTGTGTATTTGCACAGGAAAACACACAAGATATAAATTTGAAAAATGCACAATCTTGTCCAGAACGAGTACTACGTCGTATTGGCTGTTAAACTGTCAATTGGAATGTATATAGTAAAAAGAGATATTTGAATAAGGGTAAAATCTAAAATAAACGGTAACAGGGGGAAGATAGAATGAATGTACCAACCTTTAAAATCAAAGAAGTAACCGAAGAAATGTTGCCAGAATTAAAAAAATTAATGTTAAAGTACATAGTGGATTTTTATAAGTGTCCCTAACCCACAGATGAAAATTTAACAAATCACGTATTATATCTTTTTGAAAATCCCCAGATGGGAAAACAATTTATGATCCAGGTGGACAATAAATCTGCTGGCTTTGCGACTTTGTATTATACATTTAGCACGACTAAGGTTGCTAAAATAGCTATACTTAACGACTTGTATATTGATAGCGACTACAGGAAACAAGAATTTGGAGAAGAACTTTTTAAATTTTGCTTAAGTTATACAAGGGAAAATAACTTTAGCACCATGTCCTGGAAGACAGCAGTTGATAATTATGTAGCACAATCTCTTTATGATAAGATGGGCGGTATGAATACTAACCAAAAGTGGATTAATTATGAAATTATACTATAACCGAGTTGTGTAAATGAATTTTGAAACTCGTACTCCTATAACCGATCGCTTGTTAATCTTTCAAGAAAAAGAGGTCACAAATTTACATGCATTACCATTATATAGAGGGAATTTTATTAAAAATTCTCTCCTATTTTTTACAATGTAAATAGGGAGTTGATTCTACTCTCCATATTTTTGTTTAAATTTGTCTTGCAATGCCATATAAGCCGAGGCGAATCCCTTTAGCTTGCGGGTAGACCAACGTTCCTGTAAGTCTTGCAGCGCAAGGAAACCGATTTTCTCTGCTGCTTTTGCTTCAGAAGCAGAAAATAATCATGCAATGTTCGCAATCAAAGACCCTGTTTTACAACATGTGTTAACGTTTTTAGATTGTCCTAATATTCCTGAGACCACGTATGTAACAGGAAGACCTGCCGTCCCAAGAACATTCTTTTCTGTTGTTTAAAGAACAAACTTGCTCTTGAGCAGCCTCGCTGGTACGGAAAAAATCGTTATCATTTTCACTGCCAGTTGTGTGCTATTATTCATAATATTTCATTTTTATATTATTTTTGTAATATAATCAAAATTATAGAAATCAATGTATACTAAAAGGAGAAATATGTGGACTTTATTAGAGCTAATACGTGTTGTTTTAGTTTTGGTTATTGGAAACGCCATACTATGGATTTTAGAAAGAAGTGTATATGTCGCACTTGGTGTAAATGTAGAAAGTAATCTTTACCTAGTATTAACCAGTATTGCAAACCTGCTTATTATTTTTATTCTGTATAGAAATAAATTACAGTTTTTAGGCTGGTATAAAGGGAATAAAAATCGCCTCCCTAAAGCAACAACAATCTTCTTTTTACTATCAGCTGCGTGTTGCCTATTTATAATTCCTTTTCTAACTTGAAATCTCCCGGAAAATCCGGGAGATATAATACTCTTTCTTGTGTAATATATGTATTATTATTTCCTTTATTTGAAAAATCTTCATTAGGAGGAAAAATGAAAAGTAAATTTATTGTAATTGTTTTTGTATTATTAATTCTTATCGGAGGAGGATTATTTTTAAAATTTCAATACGACCATTCCCTTCAAGAAATACAACAAAAAACAATGGAGTATTTAGTGAAAGATAAAAACTACAAAGAGAGTGATATAAAAAAAGTAGAAAGCGTACATACAAAAGGAGGGGACATGGGAGTCTTAGTTAAAGTTACGTTTGTTGACGAACCAGAAACTGAGTATTCTTACCAGTCTTATAACGGGAAAATAATTCAAATTGAAGTGAACGGAGAAAGAAAGGCTTATCCTAAAAGTAAACATGTAGAAACTAACAATAGCATGATAAAACAAATGAAGTAATGATGCGGGAATCAGTCATAAATCTCTTGGATTTTCGAGGGGGGGTATTTTTGTCCAAAAACACTCCCCTATATCTTTCGAGGCAGAGGATTCCCGTCGGCATTTCCTAAGGGTATAACAATAAAACCTGGTGATATGATCGCAACTGGAACACCTGAAGGTGTTGGTATGGGATTTGAACCTCCCCGTTTTTTGAAGTCAGGTGATGTCGTTGAAGTTGAAATTGAGAAGTTACGGGTTTTGAGAAATACAATTGCTTAAAACTGGATTTTGTAGTTCCATCGCAGGCCTTGAGGGAATGATATTTTCTTCAAGGTCTTTCTTTTTGTATTAATCACTTTTTCTGCGCACGTTGCCTATTCCTGCTGGATTGGATCTGTTGCTGTGGTATGTGCGGGAAGTGATAAGGATAGAACAGAGTATAAATAAGGAATACAGAATGCATTGAGCTGTGGTTTTTTATTTGTTCAGATAAAACCCTATATAAATTGAATATAATTTTTATTAGAAAACATTATTGACTTGTTTTATATTTCTATTTATAATTATTTCATATAAGAAATGAAAACTTAAATGGAGGTATTAATAATGGCAGATCGTCTTGTAGGTAAGAAAGCTCCAACTTTTACAATGGAAACAGTTTTAGGAAACGGTGAAGATTTTGGAAAGGTATCTTTAGAAGACTATCGCGGCAAGTGGTTGGTTCTGTTCTTTTACCCGATGGATTTCACGTTTGTATGTCCGACAGAAATTACCGCACTCAGCGATGCATATGAGCAGTTTGCCGAACTTGATGCAGATATTCTTGGTGTATCGACAGACTCCGTATATACGCACCGTGCATGGATTAACACGCCAAGGGAGCAAAACGGTCTTGGCAAGCTTAATTTCCCGCTCGCAGCCGACCTGACTCATAAAGTCTCCCATGATTATGGGGTTCTGGTTGAAGAACAGGGAGTTGCTCAGCGCGGATTGTTTATCATCGATCCGGAAGGCGAATTGAAATACCAAGTAGTTACGGACGACAATGTAGGGCGTTCTGTAGACGAGACGCTGCGCGTACTTCAAGCATTACAAGCAGGCGGTCTTTGCCCGGCCAACTGGAAGCCTGGAATGAAAACTTTATAAAGTGGAAGAGCCGTTACTATAACGGCCCTTGAGCGTGTAGACAAAGTACGGAAGGTACAAGGTTTACACGCTTTTTTGTTGAAATAAATATCATATCGAGATTTTATGCAGAATTTTTGCTTTCCAAGGTAAAAATTTTCTTCGTAGCTGACGAGTGGACAAGGGCCGTTGGTTTTTAAACGTTTGTTTAATTTTTTTGAAAGCGGGAAATTGCCGGGAATGGCCGCGTCATTCAGACGTATTGGCGGAATTATAGCGCCGCTCCTTGTTGAGCAAGCATTGCATGTTTTTTGCCGTTATTTTATTGCGATTGGTGTGCTGGCAGTAGTTATGCTAGGATCGGAGACGCGTCATCAGGAATTGATTAGAAAAAGCGAAAGAAACAATGTTGGGACAAATGCAGGCTTACAGCATAGAGAAGCCTACGCATGTTTTTGCTTAGTTTGTAATCGGTTCGATCGTGGGAGCGAGGTAGATATTATTTGTAGACTCCTTTGGAAATGAGCGATCTATTCCTGTTATTTGTTTGGAAATTTTTTTATTGCAACCTGACATATACTTTTTCGTATAGGAAGGTAATCTGCTAACAAAGGAGATACGATTATTATGTCGCTTTTTAAAGACTTATTAAAAACGCTGATGGGTCGGAAAAAGTATGGTTATCATCGTTACAGTAGTAGTGATCACTATCACCGTTCCCACCATCATCCGTCCCATTATGATCACTCTCATTACGGCCATTCTCATTACAAAAGGAAACATAAGAGGCGCAGTTTCTTTTCCAGTGGTGGATTTTTTAGCAGCTAACTAGATAGAGTACGGGGCTTTGAAGCATCGCTGTTAATAATTGCATTTGCAACACTGGTCATAGCGGGGAACCTATTTCTATTCATTCCAGTATGAGCCGCCTTGTGGGACGTCTGTTGTGCATGACCGTCTTGGTGTTACCAGCACTAAGCGGTCTCTTTTTTATTTTATTGCTTTTCACTAACAACTATGGTGTCTTAATAATTTTATTTTAAAAAAGGCAGGAATGTATGTTCGTATTAAAGTCGGCAATTACGAGCGAAGAAACTGGTCGAAAGAAAATGGTACTCTCTATAGCGTGAGCGTTTCTAAAAAGTATACAGAAGGAAAGAACTGTGAATATCGTGGGCTATACATTGAAGTAAAGTATTTAACGCTGATTGTGTAGGGGTTTACAATATCTTACGCAAGTATCTGTGTCGGATCAGGGAACCGTATCCAGCAGTAGTGGCGTTGGACACGCCGGTGATTGATGTACCGATGGAATCAACATACATTCATTGGGAATCCGAAGCTCGCCAATTCATTGGCGATGTAGTTCACCGTGAACGTGTACAGTAAAAGGGGGACAAATGATGAAGGAGCCTGATAAGTGCATCGAACAAGAGCAAGTGCTCTCGTCCCATACAAAAGAACGCTGGTGGCGAAGAAGACGTGAAGTAGAAGAGTGGGAACAAAGAGAAAAGGGCATAAAAAAGGAAAAGCTGACCCTTCCTTTTTTAAATGACGAAGTGGATGTTGAATTGTTTCCCGCGCTTTCTTTGCTTAACAGTATGGGAATTGTGACGGAATATTCATGTGCGGGTGTTAGCGAATTGGATGATCCAGTAAGCCATTCGCTTTACGCGTATGTAACATTGCGCGAATCCGAAGCAGCTCAGGTATTTCTTGCTTATTTGCGCGGGAAAATGCGCCACCGCCTGCTTGTTGTATATGAGCCGGCTCGCAGACGATATGATATTTCTTCTTTTTATATTCGGCATAACCGTTCCTTTTGCTTTTTGTTATACCACTATGCGCTACAGTGGAAAAACACTTGTCCGATGGTGGAATGAAATCGTATACGTTATAATGAAATGAAAGCACTTATTTGAGTGGAGTAGGGGGAAACGTAATGTCTGTATTAGCAGAAATTATGGAGTATAATCGTAATTTTGTGGAAAATAAAAAATATGAAGAATTCCGAACGACAAAATATCCCGATAAAGGCATTGTTATTTTGACATGTATGGATACACGACTTATCGAGCTTTTGCCGCGCGCTATGAACTTGCGAAATGGTGATGCGAAGATTATTAAAAATGCAGGTGCAATGGTAACGCATCCTTTTGGAAGTATTATGAGAAGCATTTTGGTAGCGGTATATGAACTACAGGCGAAAGAAGTGTTTGTCGTTGGTCATCATGATTGCGGAATGACAAGTTTGAAGCCCGGCTCTGTGCTTGAAAAAATGAAGCAAAGCGGTATCTCGGAGGACAGAATAGAAACGCTCCAGCATGCTGGTATCGAATTGGATAAGTGGCTGACCGGTTTTAATAGTGTAGCAGAGAGTGTTAAGCAGACGGTGTATAATATTAAGAAACATCCGCTATTTCCACCACATAGTGCGGTACATGGCCTGGTTATCCATCCGGAAACCGGGAAGCTGGATCTTGTAGTGAAGGGATAAGGGCAGAAGTTGACAGGCGCCTTTTTTGTAATGTTCCGTTCCATGCTATGGGTACTTGAGATACTGTGTAAGGCTAGTGTGGATTTTGGGATAAGAACGTGGGTAGGTAAATTCTAAATAAGGAAATGATTGCTGAACTCGAGGAACAATCGGTGTGAAACAGGATGAAAAGAGAGGCCTAACAGCCTCTCTTTTCATCTGGTTAAGCGTCTGCTTGTTTCGGTATGGAATCAGGAGATGTGTGTTTTACGTATTTACTGTAGTGTCGGGATTCAGCCACAACCACACCCGACAGGGCGAGCAGGCCGATTAAGTTTGGCAAAGCCATGAGACCGTTTAAAATATCGGCGATGGACCATACGAGTCCAAGCTTGGCCACCGCTCCAAGGAAAACGGTAAACGTATATATAAGCCGGTAGCCGAAAATCGCTTTCGTGCCGAAAAGATACCCAAAACATTTTTCTCCGTAATACGACCATCCAAGAATAGTAGAGTAGGCAAAGAAGATCAGACCGATAGTAACGATCCATCCGCCCGGCCCCGGCAGCATTTGATTGAATGCTTCCGTGGTTAAGGCGGCGCCTTCCAAACCTTTATTTGTATACAGGCCGCTCATAACCAGAGCAATACCAGTGATCGAACATACAACAATGGTGTCAAGAAACGTTCCGGTCATTGAGACAAGTGCCTGACGCCCTGGATGGTCAGTTTTGGCCGCTGCTGCCGCGATTGGTGCGGAGCCCATACCTGCTTCGTTGGAAAATACGCCGCGCGCTACACCGTAACGAATGACGGTGCCGATAGCGCCTCCTGCCATGGCTTGGCCGGTAAATGCATCGGTAAAAATAAGTCCAATTGCACCTGGTAATTTATCAACGTTAGTAAGAATAACAATAAGTCCACCAAGAACATAGACAATTGCCATAAAAGGGACGATAATACTTGCTGCACGTCCGATACTTTTAATTCCGCCAAGAATGACGAGCGCAGTAAGAACGGTGAGGACGGGACCTGTAATCCAAGGACTGATGCCAAAGCTGGCTTTTACGGATTCGGCAACTGAGTTGGATTGCACGGAGCTTCCGATACCGAACGCGGCGAACGAACCAAGCAGCGCGAAGCAGACAGCAAGCCATTTCCAGCCTAATCCACGTTCAATGTAGTACATTGGACCGCCAGACATTTCGCCGTTTTTGCCGTTGATACGGTATTTAACGGCAAGAATAGCTTCTGAATACTTGGTAGCCATGCCGAAAATGGCCGTAATCCACATCCAGAATACGGCGCCCGGCCCCCCGGCTACGACAGCAGTTGCGACCCCGGCGATATTACCCGTACCAATCGTCGCCGATAAAGCGGTCATTAGAGACTGAAAATGAGAAATATCGCCCTCCGATTTTTGATCTTGATTTTTGGAGAAAGCGAGCTTTAAAGCGTGAGGAAGTTCGGTAAATTGCAAGAATGATAGGCGGAACGTTAGATAAATTCCTGTTCCTACAAGCAGAATGAGCAAGGGCGGGCCCCATACGATAGTACTTACTTCCGATAGAAACTTTTCGAAGACTTCCATAGCAACCTCCCTACAATTTTTTCTAAAAATTTTCATTATTTATAAATTACATATAGACAATTCATTTGTCTAGTCTTACAGTTTGAATAAATAAGAATTATAATGAATTTAGATATTTAAGGAAGTGTCTTGTTTAAAAGTTATTCACAGCTGAATACAAGCAAATAATGAGGTGATCATTTGAAGTTAGAAATTAGTCGCTTTGAAGATGGAGCAAAAATTGTTTGGCAGGAGACGGCAGGATTAGCGATCGTAACCATTAAACGGCCGCAATCCAAGAACGCTATGACACCCGAGATGTGGAAGGTGCTCGCAGATATTGGGAAGAAAATAGAAAAAAACAAAAAAATCAAAACGGCAATTTTGCGGGGGGAAGGACCGCAGTTTACAGTTGGTTCCGACATTAAAGCGTTTCATAAAATGACGATTGAGGAAGCGAATGAAGCATTTGTTTTAATGGAAGATGCCATTTCTTCGTTCGAGTATTTACGTATTCCGACAATTGCATTTATCAATGGCCCGGCGATGGGAGCAGGTCTGGAGCTGGCGCTTTCCTGCGATTTACGTGTGGGAACGCCTAATGCGTTGTTGGGGATACCAATTGGAAAATTGGGAATTACGATTAGCCAGCGTTTCTCCCAGCGTCTAGTTAATTTAATCGGGCCGAGCCGGACGAAGGATTTGATTTTTACAGGGCGTTCATTTACAGGTGAGGAGGCGTACAGACTTGGCTTGTTAAATTATCTTGTTGAGGAGGAGAACGCAGAAAGCTTTGTATTGGAATTAGCACAGAAAATCGCTCGTGCTTCTATGAATTCGCTTCAAGCAGCAAAAGAAGCGGTAGCACGTTGTGTGCCGTTCACGGAAGTAGCATTTGGACACCGCGGATATCCACAGTACATTGACCCGATCGACTTTCCTGAAGGTGTAGCAGCCTTTGTGGAAAAGCGGGAACCACGTTTTAGAGGTTAAACAAAAAATTCGCATAAAATTTACGAAATTTTATAACTTTTTCCACTGGAATTGTTTCGTATTAGTGGTACAATAAATATAATTAAAAAACAAAGGAAAGGGGATGGCGGCATGCTCGGTGAAGATATGAAATGTAAGGAAATGGTCATCTTTATGCCGTGCTGTATCCGCCGTATGTTTACCGCGTTCCTTTCCGTGAAAAACACGTATAAAAACGCTGAAGCGACGATAAGGTAATAACAGGACTATCTCATACATGTGAGATGGTCTTTTTATTTTCTTGAAATAAAGCAACAATAAATGTAAGGAACGGAAGATAGGAGGGATACAATGGAAACGAAACGGGCTTATAAGCAAGGTGTGTTTTATAACATGAGTGAAAGATTTTTTAGTTTTGACGAAGTTTTTGAGCGTATCCTGCATTTTATTGCATATGATCCGCTGGCACGGTATTCCATGGCTATCGGTACAGACTCGCACGCGTATCAGACATATACAAAATTTACGTCCGCTGTGTTAATTCACCGCATTGGAAAAGGAGCTTGGGGCTGTCTGCGCGACTGTATCGTACCAAGGCGTATTGAGAGCCTACGGGAGAAAATATCACTGGAGACTTCGCTGAGTCAAGAGATTGCTTATTATATAACGCCGGAGATGATTGCCAAGATTTCGGACGTATTATTGCCATATGTGGAAAAAGGTGCGGATTTTACCATGTCGATTCACTTAGATATAGGAAAACAGGGATCGACAAAAGAATTAATTAAAGAGATGGTGGGAAGGATTCAGGCCATGGGAATTGAAGCAAAAATTAAACCCGATTCTTACGTAGCTTCCAGCTATGCGAACCGGTATACCAAACGTAGTTCAGTAGTAAAATTGAGCGTTACTTAATTTATCTGCAAATTTTTATTTATAAATTACTCATTCGTTTTAAAAAAGTACTTGCTATCTTGGTTTGTACATGATATATTAAAAAACGTCACTGCTAATACTTCTTAAGGATGAAGGAGCAGTTGGATTGTTTCATAATTTGTTATTCATTCCGCAGTAGCTCAGTCGGTAGAGCAATCGGCTGTTAACCGATCGGTCGCTGGTTCGAGTCCGGCCTGCGGAGCCATTGTGGCCCGTTGGAGAAGTGGCTTAACTCACCAGCCTTTCACGCTGGCATTCAGGGGTTCGAATCCCCTACGGGTCACCATCTGGAGGGTTAGCTCAGCTGGGAGAGCATCTGCCTTACAAGCAGAGGGTCGGCGGTTCGATCCCGTCACCCTCCACCATCTATCCATTCCTTGAAAAAGAAAGCAAATAATACGCCGGTGTAGCTCAACTGGCAGAGCACCTGACTTGTAATCAGGGGGTTGAGGGTTCGATTCCTTTCGCCGGCACCATTTTTGATGCGGAGCCGTGGTGAAGTTGGAGTTCACGCCGGACTGTCACTCCGGAGGTCGCGGGTTCGAGTCCCGTCGGCTCCGCCATTTTATTTTTTTTAATATATGGTAATTTGGCTCGGTAGCTCAGTTGGTAGAGCAGAGGACTGAAAATCCTCGTGTCGGCGGTTCGATTCCGTCCCGAGCCACCATTTTTTGACCATAGATAGTTGGACAAGCTATCAATTATAATCAGATGGGGAATATGGAGGGGTAGCGAAGTGGCTAAACGCGGCGGACTGTAAATCCGCTCCCTCTGGGTTCGGCGGTTCGAATCCGTCCCCCTCCACCATTGAAGTTGGGGTATCGCCAAGCGGTAAGGCAACGGACTTTGACTCCGTCATTCCCTGGTTCGAATCCAGGTACCCCAGCCATTTTTATCGTAAATAACCGCGAAATTCTGTGGCGTTTGCGATATCAGGTCATCTTTGTTGTTTGTTGGAGCCATTAGCTCAGTTGGTAGAGCACCTGACTTTTAATCAGGGTGTCACTGGTTCGAGTCCAGTATGGCTCACCATTTTCATGCGGACATAGCTCAGTTGGTAGAGCACAACCTTGCCAAGGTTGGGGTCGCGAGTTCGAGTCTCGTTGTCCGCTCCATCTATAATATAAGAGCAAAGGCTCTTTTTTTATGCCGGGGTGGCGGAACTGGCAGACGCACAGGACTTAAAATCCTGCGGTAGGCGACTACCGTACCGGTTCGATTCCGGTCCTCGGCACCATTGATATAAGTGCAAAGGTATTTCGTGCCCGTAGCTCAACCGGATAGAGTGTCTGACTACGAATCAGAAGGTTGGGAGTTCGAGTCTCTCCGGGCACGCCATTTATTTCGGGAAGTGGCTCAGCTTGGTAGAGCACCTGGTTTGGGACCAGGGGGTCGCAGGTTCAAATCCTGTCTTCCCGACCACGTTT
>NZ_FNDE01000060.1 GCF_900099925.1 Aneurinibacillus thermoaerophilus
ATTATACGCATCAAATGCTGCTCATTCCACTTCCCATGAGTAAGAAAATGGCTCAGTGTCCGTCGGTCTTGTGAATGGCAGCTTTCACGATGGATATCGGTTAACGTTCCAGAAAAACCTCTGGTCATCACACCATCGAGAAAATGAACCATATGGTTCATTACCGGCTTAGAAAAATAAAGTGGGAAAGGCCAGGTACGTAAAATATTGTTGATTTCCTGTTGATGTGCTACCCTATACGTAAGAGGCATATAGTCTTCTCCTTTGCGTAAAAGTGGTTGGTGGTACTTCTATTTTTACACAGGGTGAAGAGATATGTCTCTTTTCTATTCAATTGTAAATTTGTGTAAGTGTTTTTGGGCAACTACAGTATTAAATTTATTTAATGTTCCCGCGCGCAGACTTTCAATTTAGCTATAGCTAGTGATTAGCGTTGTCTACGGCGCGGGAAATATCATTATCCCAAATGATGCTTATGCATCCACAACACGCCCGATTTAATTACATTCGGTACTTTTCCAAGTAGCACATTCCCATTTACAAGGCCGAATCCTGTTTTCTTTCCAAGATACCCCAACACGCCCTTTAGTTTAATTGGCTCTGGAAGATACTCACGACCTTCCCATACAGAAATGAAATATTGTCCGAGTTGCTTACCTTGAATATGCGCAAGTTGGGCGCTCGGAGCAAATTCCGAGCTCGCACAATCCCCGATAACAAATATGTCATTATAATACGGAAGTTCATAGTTTTCTTTCACGACAATACGAGTTAAACGATCGGCGTTACTATAAGCCAGAAGCGGACTTGCAACCGGATTCGGTTTAATACCTGCAGCCCATACGCACATATCGTATTCCATCCATTCCTGTACAGGCCCATAATATATGGCCCTTTCATCAATCATCGTCACGCTTACATTCGTCATTACTTCTATAGAATTATCTTCCAAATGTTGGCGCACATACTTTCGGATGCGGTCTGGTAACGTCGACAATACTTCATTCGAACGCTCCATCAATATAATTTTCAAATCGGGATGTTGTTCGCGCAAATCGCTGGCAAACTCGATCCCGGAAAGCCCTCCGCCAATAATTGCTACACAGCTTCCTGGAGGTAACTGGTCAATTTTTTTTCTCGTCCGCATCGCCTGGCCAAAAGTTTGAATGCTTTCTGTATATTTTTCCGCCCAAGGTACGTTGAAATAGTTGTCTACGCATCCAAGCGCAACGATTAACTGGTCAAAGGCCACTTCGTTGTTTTTGCATATTACTTTATGATAGGCAACTTGAATTTCCTCGACTTCATCAAGAATATAATCGACTTGGCTATGTATAGGAAAAGCTGCTTTGACTTTGTTTTCGTTCAACGATCCACTGGCCAGCGCGTAATATTCTGGCTTAATAGTATGACAAGGCAATCTGTCGATAACTGAAATGCACACATCAGATGGTATATGTGGCAATATAGTGTTGATAAAGGCCATACCTCCGTAACCGGCACCTAGTACAACAATGTGCTTGTTCATGACGCTTGCTTTTCCCCCTTCTTTCTGCCTTTGTCGATTGTTTCCGTCATTCATTTTTCTTCTTTTTTATCATACTTTTTTTTATCATACTTTCTCGTCCTTCTCTTCACAACTTTTCTATTGATTTGTCTGCTTCGTCGCCTTCTCCCATAGTAGGAGGTTCATAAGAATAAAGAAAAAATAATCCCACCTTCAAGAACAAGAATAAGAAAGTATTCCTTTGCATGAAGGTGGGATTATTACATCAACACACTGTTCTAGAATAAACGCTTTGCCCCATAATATTGGTAATTTTTAAAGTACCAGTCTAAGGTATCAATGCGCACACTTTTTGATGCGGCATGCGCCATTTTGTTGTCTCCTATGTATATGCCCACGTGAGTAATATAGCCTTTTTTCTCCGAATCAAAGAACAGCAAATCACCTGGTTTTAATTCATCTTCTACAGCTTGACCGACTTCAAACTGCTCCTCAGAAGTGCGAGGCAAATCGACACCCATGGATTTAAATACATATGCCGTAAAACCACTGCAATCAAATCCTTCTGGCGTGGTTCCGCCCCATTTGTACGGAATACCAAGGAGCTGATTAATAAGTGCATTCATCTGGCTTGGTTCGTATGTTCTTGATTCAGAACGCGAAGTTTTTTCTTCCCTTTCCTGGTTCAGAGCCAATGTTGGCGTTTGCCGAGCTACTTTTGCAGTGTTTGACGATTGTTGCCCGCGCGTAGCTACCACCGAGCTTCGTTTGGTGGAATTTGCCGCCACATAATCGGTCAAAATACCGCTCGTTTCATTTCTGGAGGATAATGAACCTTTGCCATTTCCAGTTGTTTGTTTTTCTGTCCCTGGAATTGTTAGAACTTGTCCGACCTTAATGATATCGCTTGTCAATTTGTTTACCTTCTTTAATTCCTCTATCGAAACACCAAACCGTTTGCTTACTTTGTACAAAGTATCATCCTTGCCAACGGTATAAGAGGCAGCCGATACAGGCGTGACAATAGCCATGGACAAAAAAGTTGCCAACGCTAATCTTCTCATTGCTTTCACCATCCCCATGTTTATCTATTTTTCTATTATCTGTTTCTTTATTTTTCTATTTCTCTGTTATTTTTCACGTTACAAAAGCGACAAATTACGGGCGAATAGTAAAAAGTATGTACCGATTATATTCTTATTCTAGCTTTATTCACGAAGAATGGGTATTGTTTTTTTAAGAAAAATATGCATTAAGTACAAAATACCTATCGAAACCGTTTTGCGAATGAATAGAAATAATCTCTAAAATCTATTAAATGAAAAAGAATGTATTGCCCTTTTCATAAAACTGACTATATTTTTTGCAGTCGAACACTATCCCTTTCTGTTATCCTTTTTTAATTTTCTACTTCACTCCAACGATACTCACCTCTCATAACTAAGCTTAAAATCATGTTAACATAAAAATTACGTTCTCAACCTCAAAAACAAAAACCACCCGCTTTTCATATGATTCGTTTAAAAAGCGGGTGGTTGTATATGTATTTTGTGTCTGTATTTTTCTATCCAATTTGGTTCATTATAATGATACCAGACTGGTAAAAGTTCCGTTACATACTTTTTCATCTTCCCGTATTCTCGCCGTTTTTTCCGACTTGCTGAGCGGCTATATGCTCACGGAAGCGACGATGGACGGTGGCTCGCGACGCTTCGTATCCCAATCCGCGAAGCGTGAGGGCAATCTCTTCGAATGTAAGTTTTTTGCGGCGCAACTTAATGATTTCGTCAATCGGAAGTTCATTCCGTTTGCGCCCGCCTTGGTCAGTGTTTTTTAAATTTTTCTCTGGACGGTATCCTTTTGCAATAGCACGTTGCATGCCACGTGAAATTTTATGGTTGGTTAGTCTGCGCTGATATTCTTCCACAATCGCGAGAATTTCCAACACCATGCCCTCCATTTCACTTACCTGTAATTCTCCCTGATTATCAATCGAGAACACTTTGCCACCCAGTTTGCGGATTTGGTGAAGGGCGGCAATTTTACTGTTGCCGCGTCCCAGCCGTGATTCATCCTGAATGACAATCGCTTCGATCTCACCGTTTGATAACGCTTCAAGCAGCGTCAGAAGTCCGGACCGTTCCATGTCAAAACCGCTTTCTTGTTCAGAAATTTCATGGACAATTGTCCAACCTTTTTGTGATGAATATCGCCTCAGCTCTTCCATCTGACGAGCGAGGCTCGTTTCCTGCTCTTTGCGCTCTGTACTTACTCTTGCGTATAATCCTACTCTCATTTTTTCACCTACGCTCTTTTCTTTATGTAAGGGCAAAAAATCCCTCCAACATATGCGGAGGGACTGTATCAGTGTTTATATTTTCTTGGCAAGGGCCCTATTTCCCTTCCGTTTTCATCCACTAAACGAATCAATTCGAGATTTGCTTTAAGCGAACGGCGAACTGCCTGAATATATTCATTACGTAGCGCTTTTTGTTCCGCTTTCTCTTTCTCCGTAAGCCCCGTACTTTTCGATTTAGCGGCAAGTTCATTAATCCGTCTAATTTTCTCTTCGGTTACCATGCCAGTCATATCCCCCTCTCTATAATAAGTATAACTTGAGGTTGTGAATAAAGGAGACCGGAAGTGTCCATTCATTATAGCATGGTTTCCTCGAATGTCAACTGCCCTTATTTTACTAGACCTTATCAAAGTAAAGATACTCTGCATTCTCTTTAACACTTACACGGGGTTTCCCTTGTTGATTTTTGCTTCATCGTCCTTGCAACCTATGATCACCACAAACGTTTTCGTTATTTAAATATTTAATCAGAATTTAATAAATATTTTATCGAAAGGGATGACTTATTATGAAGCTGTATTTCATCAACAGCATTAGAACTAATAATTTTAATGATGAGCAAATGATGGAGAAAATCAAAACTATGTGGGGAGAAGCCTCTCGCAAACTGAAAAACCATCAAAATAGTGTATATGGAGTTTATTATGATTACGAAAGTGACTATAAAGGAGATTATTCATTAAGCGTTGCAATTGAAGATAATAATGGGAAATCTTTTATTGAAATACCGAATAACGAGAAATATGAAGTCTTTAAAGTAGATACCACTGACGAACAAGGTATCATTATTAGTTATTAATCAACAATATTAGTTAACATAGCCGAAAATAAAAATCCCCGCCATCCATAAGGACAGCGGGGTATTTTTTACCACATAATATCAAGAAAAATCTTACTATTAATAGTATGTTAATATAATAGTTATATTTATTTACATTTATGTATATTTTTAGACGAAATTCTCCTTAATTCACTCTCTTATTGTCATTTTACACAGAATTTTGATGAAATTTTTTTATATAAATAGGAAGAAAAATACATTAATATATTGTTAGGAATTTCTATAAGTTTCAAAAAATTAAAGAGGTAATGAATCAATGAAGAAAAAAGTTTTAGCTACATTATCTGCTCTTTCTCTATCCATTTCCTTAACACCAGCCGCTTTCGCTTCTGAACAATCGATTTCACCTGTTACAGAACATACAGTAGTATCGGATTCCAAAATAGCATCAGATACTTTTTATGAAAGATTAAGGGTTGGTAGCACTTCTCGCGAGATTTACGGTTATAGTTTCGTACCTGAATACGGTTGGCCGGATGTTATTGATATCCGTCTTTATGAGGATAAAAATGGACTTACTTTCGCAAGGGTAAAAGGCGTGGCGCCGGGTGAAGCGCTTGTTACTGTTGATATAGGAAATGGTGAAAAAAGATATTACTATTTCACCGTTAAAAAGAATTAAGGGTTAGGTCTATATATACACATGTATATAAAGATTAGAAAGAAACAGCCTCAAAATAAATAGGCTGTTTCTTTTTAGGTAGGCTAAAAACATAGGAAGGGTTTCTTTTGCAGTGATAAATGTGAGATTTCAATTCCTTATAGGTAAGCTACAAACCATTTTACATGAAAACACACATAAGGAATATAAAGGAAAATATTTTTGTGAATTAATGCGCATCCGATAATATTCCTTATGCAAAAAAAGCAGTTCCTTTAGAAGACTTAGAACTGCTTTTTTAGTGTATCGTATCTATATTTACTGTAGGGGATTAAACCTTAAACTTGGTCACTTCATTTTGTAATTCCTGGGCAAGCTTACTTAGAGAATCCGCAGAAGCTGTAATTTCCTCCATTGATGCCAGCTGCTCTTCAGAGGCTGCGGCAACTGCCTGTGTGTTCATTGATATATCTTTCGAAATACGTGTAATCTGGTCTATAGAGGCTGTCAACTGTTCTGCACTTGCGGATATTTCTTCTGTTGCTGCTGATACTTCTTGTACCTGATTAGTAACCTGCTGAATGGAATCCAAAATGTGACGGAAAGCCTCTCCTGCCTGATGTACGATTGCAGATCCAGACTTGACTTCTTCTGTTCCTTTTTCCATTACACTTACAGCATGTCTCGTGTTTTCTTGTATGTTCTGAATTAAGACTGCAATTTGTTCGGAAGATTGTTTGGATTGTTCTGCAAGTTTTCTTACTTCATCTGCAACAACAGCAAATCCTTTTCCGTTTTCACCTGCCCGTGCAGCTTCAATTGCAGCATTAAGCGCCAGGAGATTTGTTTGATTTGCAATGTCACTAATAACCTCAATAATTTTTCCAATCTGCTTTGAGTTTTCTCCTAAATCTTTAATTACAGCAGCAGCTTCCTGCACGGAAAGATTTATGCTTTCCATTTGTTGTATCGTTTTAACTATGATCTGATTTCCTTGTTCAGCCTCGTGTAGCACCTCTGTGGATGATTCTGAAACTGTGGAAGCTGATTCAGCAATACGTTGCAATCCAGCTGCACTTTCTTCCATCGCCTTTCTATTTTCTTCCATACTTTTCATCTGGACATCTGTGGCGCTAGAAATATCTTGAATAGACGTAGCTACTTGATTGGCTGCCTCAGCAGACTGTTCAGAACCTGCATACAATTCCTCGGAAGAAGTAGCTACCTGTTCGGAACTTATACTCACTTTACGAATTAACTCCCGCAAATTTTGCTTCATGTGATTAAACGAACGTGCCATTTCCCCAATTTCGTCTCTGTTTTTTATATGAATATCAGAGATGGAAAGATCGCCTTCTGCAATTTGTTTCGCTGCTTCTGCTACTGCTATAACGGGTTTAGATATAATGCGGCTGATATAAAAAGCAATAAGCATTCCGATTACTAACGTAACAATCGAAATCATGAATACAACGCTTTTAACATTTGAGACTTTAGCAGACGTTTCCTGGCTCCCTTTATGTAATGAATCCTGCTGGTATTTTTCTAACTGTTGCGCTTTTGCAGCCAATTTCACTCCTATAGGCGTTCCCTTTTCCTTCATAAGCGCAATGTAGCCTTCTACATTACCTTGTTTTTTGTACGCAGCTATTTGCTTAGCTACTTCTTCGTACTCAATATGAAGCTGATTTAACTGTTGCAAAAGGGTTTGAGCTTCTTTCGACTTTGTAATCTTCTGCATTTGGTTTAATAGTTCCAAGAATTTACCTTTGCTTTCCTCATAACTTTTGAAATCCGAATCATCACCCGAAATTAAATATCCCCAAACCGCTTTAGCTTCTTGTGCTGACAAATACTTCAGCTCTTTAGTAATATTAAGTTTTTTGACTCGGTCATCAATTAAGTTAGAGTATGTATTGTTTACGGATGAAATTTGGTAACTGCCAATTGCCGCTATCATCGCTAAAAGCAAAAGAACAGCAAAAAACCCAGAAAACAATTTCTTGCTTATACTCATTTCTTCCTCTCCTCCATGAATGAATATGTATCTATTTTACACTCTTTCAATAAATAATAGTACCTATTTTAAGTAGTCGTAAATACCTTGTTTAATGAATTTGAGTACATGAAATTCATACAAATTCTTGCCTGTTTGATAATGCCATTTATATTCATAGTGTCTGATACTGTCCACTATGGTAAACTCATTAAACACAAAAAGCCGGAATTCGGCCAAATTCATCCGTTTAATGAAGACTCGTTCTCGTCAGCACGACTTTAACACTATGTCTCTTTGTCTATATGTTCCATGAGTTTCTGCTCGCGTTCCCGTGCTTCTTTCTTAGTGGACAATAATAACCAAACAAAAAGGGCCGCGAACGGCCCCTGTTGAAACAAAATCTTCAGTAAGCTTTCTTCCATCCTTATATTCCTCCTCACCCCCTGTTGGGGAAAATAAAAAGCCGCTAAAGCGACTGTGTTCAGGTATATTCCCTCATTATTTGTGTCCAAGCTTGTTTATTAGGAGGGATTACCGTGAAAAAATTTTTATTTTCATTATTGTTAATGATTTTGTTCTTTTCTTTAGCTATTGCATTTTTGCTAACGAAAGAAACAGAAGTAATCGTCGCTCCAATAAATAACGGTAGTATTATCAGTCAAGTTACGGGGCCAGATACTATTACAATAGTAATTCCATAATAAAAACGCCTCTTCCGATCTGGAAAAGACGCTTGTTAAGCTGAATATGGCTCATTCGTAATTTGTTGATACTCATCAGCTGTAATCCATTTTGCACCAACAAATACTTTTACATCATCCGTTGTATAAAATCCTTCGTCAAAATACATTTTTACTGCGCTATACCAAATAGACATAAGCAAAAATCCCCCCATTACGAGCTAACGTAAGCAATAAGGTCTTTCCACTTATAAACTGAAGTTGAAAAAACCAAATTGGTATTTGCTACAAAAAATAGGACGGGCCTTGTTGAAATGAAAGGTGAAATCATTGATTATTTTTTACAATTCTCTCCCCTTCCTTTTTAGGACATATTAAACTCAAAGATTTAAAGCCAATGCATCTTCAAAAACTATATAAGAAGAAACTAGATAATAGCCTTTCTTCTAACTACATTCGTAATATACACTCTATTATCAGAAAAGCACTAAACGCAGCAACAGAGTGAAATTTTATCCCAAAAAACATCGCTTCATTAGCCAAAGCTCCACGGCCAGAGACAACCAATATTAAAACTTGGACATTAGAACAAGCAAACTACTTTTTAGAAGCTATGAAAGGAAACAGCAACTTTATTATATATCTCCTAGCAATTTATACCGGAATGCGCCGAGGAGAAATTCTTGCACTGCGTTGGCAAAATTGTAACTTTGATGAAAAGAAAATCAGCATTCGACAAACGTTATATCGTACAGGCGCTAGCAAACTCCAGTTTCAAGAGCCGAAAACTAGAGGCTCCAAAAGAGTTATTTCTCTTTCCGACTATGCTGTCGCTTGCTTACGAAAACATAAGGCTGAACAAAAGGTGGTCAAAATGTGGTCATTTGCCTATTTTTAAGAAAAAAAGAAGAGAGAACCTCTTATATATCAAGCGTTTTCTCTCCCCACAATCTTTTTTACTTTATTTAATCGGAATAATAATATGATCACCTGGATGTACAATGGCGCTGTCAAGCTTGTTCTCGCGCTGGATATAAAATAATAGCTCGTTAATGGACATGCCAGCCTTCTCATTATAACGATCAGCGATCGACCAGAGCGTATCGCCAGCTTCTACTACCACCTCAACACCAAGTGGGTTCGCTGGCTTATCGTTTCCGCCAATAGATGCAAACACAAGATTTGCCATGCCGAGGATACCCATACCGATAATAATTCCGATAAGTAATGATTTCTTGTTCATCTTCATCGTACTATCCCCCTTCTATTGTTTTCGCTTTCGTTATTGAGAGTTTATGCTTGTCTATGTATAATAGAACTGAATGAAAAAGAACATTTGTTCTTAGTTGTATATCAATATATTAATCAGAACAAGCGTTCTTGTCAACAAAGATTAGAACTTATGTTTGTATACTAGAACAAATGTTGATATAATTAAGAACAAGGAAGATTTCATAGAAAGAATGGGGTGTTAGTATGAAAAAGCTGTCCAGCCGTCAACTTGCCATCCTTGATTACATAAAGAAAGAAGTCAGGGAAAAAGGCTATCCGCCGTCCGTACGTGAGATCGGTGAAGCCGTGGGCCTCGCTTCCAGCTCTACGGTTCATGGACACTTGGCACGCTTGGAGAAAAAAGGACTGATTCGCCGCGATCCGACAAAGCCGCGCGCTATCGAAATTTTAGACGGGGAGCGCAATGAAGCTACAGACGCGTCCGTTAAGACTGTAACGATTCCCGTATTGGGGAAAGTTACGGCCGGTATGCCGATTACAGCGGTGGAAAACATTGAGGAATACTTCGTGTTGCCGGAAAACATGGTTGGAAATGATACGGTCTATATGCTGCGTGTGCAAGGAGA
>NZ_FNDE01000018.1 GCF_900099925.1 Aneurinibacillus thermoaerophilus
CCGGTGTAAAACCATGTGCTTGTGTTACGACAAGTTTTCCCATACATTCCGACTCCTTTGAAATTTTTATAGGAATCAGTATGGTAAAATTTTTCTAGTTAAGACATCAATTCAGATCTATATAGAAAGAAAAAGTGGCCGCTCTACAGCTATTGCATAAAAAGCGTAAAAGAAAGCTATATCTGTTTAATAGTAAGATAGGTGTCAGGACAATTACGAGCGGACCCTACCATATTGATGTTAAGAAGATCCAGCACTGACCTTGCCGTTGCCAGCGGATCGATCGTTTGCCAAAACAGCTCCATATGCTGTTCCAAAAAGGCAATATCCTGTGGACATTTTAATAGCTTATGCACCCACTCATCCACTTCCTGTTCCGCATCAATCCGCACTGCCAGCTTATGTTTCGTCAGAAATTCACAGTTATTTTCCTCATGCCCGGGAAGCGGCTGATAAATAAACATGGGAAGCTTCTTTGCCAGCGCTTCAAAACAGGTGATTCCGCCGGCCTTCGTAATCAGCCCATCCGCGGCATCCATCCACTGGCTGATACTTTCAACGAACCCAAGGATATGAATATTCGGATGATGAAAATTTTTATCTTTATACAGCGCCTGCTTCAGGCTATCATTATAGCCTGTACAAATAACGAGCTGCAGGGATTCTCGCCATTTCAAAAGAATATGGGCCAGGTGTTCAATCCCCCCGAGCCCCAATCCTCCGCCCATAATCATAACCGTTGGCATGTCCTTTATGCCGAGCGTGTGCCGTACCTCCTGCTTATTACGCTTCATACGAAAATCTGATGTAATAGGGAGCCCGGTAATCATCACTTTCTCTTTAGATATGCCCATACCAATAAGTTGGCGGTACACTTCATCACTAGATACAAGATAAAGATCGACTTCAGGCTGCACCCACACCCCATGCGCATAAAAATCCGTAATAATCGTGCACAGAGGCAATGGATATCCTAAACGCTTCAAACGGGATACCGAAGAACTGCTGAAAGGATGGGTGCAAATAATCAGATCCGGATTAACGCGGGCAAAAACGTCTTTAATCGTACGATGAAGCACTTGATAGATAAACGATTGTTTCCATCCAGAAATCGGCTGATTCTGTTTATAGTTGTATACTTTGCGCCACACAGAGGGGTACCGGGTGATCATTTTCAAATAAAATTGGTACACTAGCTTCGCAGCAAAAGGATGAAGCTCCTGCCCAAGTTCCAACACCTGCGTATGCACGGAAGGGTCCAGTAATGAAATCCCCTGCACCAGTGCTTCCGCCGCTTTCGTATGACCTGTTCCTACTGCTTCGGATAAAATAAGCACTTTCTTTTTCAAGAGAAATTCCTCCGCGATACTAATAAGTGTATCTGTCCTTTTTTAATAGCGCTATCCAAGCCATGCCATATAAAACGAAAATAAACATGATAATAATCAGCCAATTCAATGTAAAATTTCCGGAAAGCGCCGGGAGTGGCTCAGGAAGCGAACTACGACTGTTGATATTAGTAATGGTTCCACCCACCAATTCATACCCCCATTTGCTAACAGCCAAATAGAATACGCCCTTTATATAGTCCGGTTTAATATGAACAAGCGGTACGAGGGCGCCAGATAAAATAATTTGGGGAACAAGCAAAATGGGAACAAAGCTAACCGCCTTATCCGAGGTAGACACACAGGCAGATACAACAAGTCCCATCATTACACCCGCCAGTGACAAAAGAAAAAAAGCCAAAAAGTTAAGCCAGAATTCCGGCAGGGCAAGTCCATATGTAACAATCGACACAAGCAAAAATGTTTGTACCGCACAAATAATAGAAAGAACGGTGATTTTAGAAAGCAGATACGGTATGACGAGCACACTAACGTATCGCTCCCGGCGATATATATCCTGCTCCTTGACAATTTCACGCGCGGCATTTGAAGTGCCTAACCAGATTGCGGTAAACACCATCAAGGCAACTGCATTCGACATGAAGCTGCGCCGATTTTTTTCCTCCTGTATTTTCCGCTGTATCTCATCAACCTTTCCCAAACGAACGATTTGTTGGGTAATTTTCAGTTCCTGCGTCCGGTATTCACTATAACGGAACGTAGGAGCGCTATGATAAAAAGCGATGACAAGCAGGCAGGGAATAAACACAGCCTGCAACAACAAAATCATAAGATGTCTGCGATCGCGTGTAAGCAGTCGGACATAGCGTTCCGTAAGTACTCTCCACTGTTGGATAAACGATGAGACCCTCTTGACCCTCCTGTCCTGCGCTTTAACATTTACGGCTCGCCTGTCCCTTTCGCTCTTTGCTGCAAATAACTGGTTGTTTTTATGAATATGTCCATCTTTTTCAAAAAAGACAAATTGTTTATAAGCGGCTGCCCACCCATTCGGGGGATTTTCTCGTTCCATCTTTTGATAAATGTCTACAAACGAATCAACGGAAAAATACGTAAGCGCTTCAGACGGTGAACCGACAAAAGCTAACCCGCCTTCCTGCGTGAGAAAAACGATTTTATCGTACAAATGTATGTTGTACGTAGTATGGGTAGCCATAATAATTGTAGTTCCTTTCATTTTAAGCTCACACAGGACTTCCATGATATTCTTTTCCAACCCCGGATCAAGCCCGGATGTAATTTCATCAAGAAGCAAGAGAGACGGGTTGGTCATAAGCTCAACGCCAATGCTAACCCTCTTCCGCTGACCACCGCTTAAATTCCTAACAAGCATGGCCCGGTGTTTTGTCATCTTTAAGTCAGCCAGTACTTCCTCTACCCGCTGTTCCATAACAAAGAGCGGTATATCTTTATGAAATCGCAAGCGCGCGGCATACAACAGCGACTCTTCTACCGTTAAATCCAAATGCACGATATCATGCTGTGGCACATATCCAATACAAGAGCGAAATGCTTCATACTCCTCATAAAAATTCCGGCCTTTTATCCATACCATTCCTTCCGTGGCCGGAACAATTCCGGATAGCGCGTGAAGAAGTGTGCTTTTTCCCGCTCCGCTTCCACCTAAAACAGCAACCAGCTCTCCTGGATATACGGTAAAAGTAATATCGTCAAGCAACTTCTTTCGTTTCTTTTGCCGCGCCTGTGCTGTGCAAAACGTTATATGTTCAGCCTTAAGTACGGGCATTGGACAAAAATTACTCTGCTCGGATATCATCCTTTGCCCGGACGCCGTGTCCCAAGAAACTCTCGCCGTCCAGCCATGAATGCCTTCCATACTTTACCTCCTCTCTAGTATTTATTTTTTGACGTTCATTTTTTCTTTTATACCCACAACCTCTCTACGTTTATACGTTTAGATCGTAAAAAAAACGACAACAATGAAAGCAACGAAAATAAAGAACGGCATTGATTCATACAATAAAGCGACTTTATATACATACTTAAGGAGATATTGTAATGATGAACCAAACAAAGAACGAAACGCTGGAATGGGGAATGATTCTCCTTTTTTTGCTCCCTCCTTTGGGCATGGTATGGATGATCGGGATAGGACTTTATCATATATGCAACAAGCTGCTGCATAAGCAAACAATAGAAGCTCTGCATCCAACTTCCTTCTTTTTTTTAACTTTATTTTTTTCTTCGCTTGGAGCCTGTCTCCATCTTAGAGAAGGCCTATATTTTTTCATACCCGCAATGGTGCTAGGATATTTCGGGCTATACTTATATGTAAAAGAAGGAGATACTGCGCGAAAGCTAAAAAACTTTAGCCGGATAACCGTACTCGGTGGACTCTACATCGCTACCATTGGACAACTTCAATTGCAAAAAGGATATGTATACGGAGGAAGCTGGTGGCTTGGCATGCTCACCGGCCTTATGCCGCTTGGCTTAGAAGAGAAACATCGCTTGTTCGGCAGCGCCTATAACCCTAACTTTGCTTCTTTTCTTCTTCTTTTGGCACTGGCATGCCTAATATCTGGCATATTGCAAACGATCAAAGCGCGGAAAAATTGGATAAAACCTGTCCTTTTATATATAATTCTTCTTTTTCCTATCACTCTTGCAATTAACCAAACAGGTTCTCGGGTAGGAGTAGCCATCACGATGTTGCTATTTTTTTTACTTGTCTGGAAACTTTGCTGGCAGGCTGGGGGATTGCTTATGGCTATCACCAGCGCATACCTAGTATATACTGGATCATTTTCTGCTATCATTCCACGTTTTGAGAGTATCGTCCAGTCTTTTGAAACAAGACAAGTCATCTGGAAAAACAGCATCCAAGTGTGGAACAACTCCCCTTTGTTCGGAGTAACGCCTCTTGGATTTAAAGAAGCGTATGCTGTGTTTGAAAAAACAGGAATTGCGCATGCACATAATATAGTTCTTGGTTTTTTTTGTGAATACGGAATTATAGGGGGTACCTCCTTTCTGCTGCTTATCATTACATCCTTGCACAAAGTAGTCCAAGCATTCTTTTTATCGAGGCAGCATGATGCAAAAAGCGAATTGTTTTTCTTCGTTTTACCGGTGCTTCTATTAACCGGCGTGCTGGATCATCCGCTGATTTCACCGCAGACAGCGCTGCTCGCGATTATTCTACTGGGGAGCTGGGATCGGTATACGGATCATATCCTTGCACCTTCCGCCTCGTTTTCATCCACGAAAAATTTACAATCTGACTAAAATAGAAATGCGCGATAAAATCAAGCGCTGCGTCTAGACCATAGCCATACATCAACAAAAAAGACCCCACGACGATAATGAACCAGAACATCACAGAATTACAGCATAAAGAAAACGGTACCGCCTCCTTCGCCTCGCCGATTAGAACCGCAAGAATTGGCAATGGACAACAGATACATAATGTTTTATAGTTAAGTAAATAATGGAAAGCAGTGATTTCTATTATATATTCCAGTATTCCAGCGCTTGAATTCCATCGTAAGGAGATCGAGAAGTATGCCATTTGAAATTCTTTCGATCAATGTAGGAAAACCAAAAAATGTTTTCTGTGACGGGATGGAAATTACGACGGGAATTTACAAGAAACCGGTCACAACTGAGGTATTTTTGTCTACTCTGAATTTTACAGGGGACGGACAAGCTGATTTAGTACACCACGGCGGCGTTGATAAAGCGGTCTGTGTTTACCCTTATGAACACTATCCGTATTGGGAAACACAGTTGGGACAAATGCTTGAGTTTGCCGCATTCGGGGAAAATCTGACGGTTAAGGGAATGACAGAAGAAAAGGTACACATCGGTGATATTTTTCAATTGGGAGAAGCCGTCGTCCAAATCAGTCAGCCGCGACAACCCTGTTATAAGCTAGCGAAAAGATACAATATAGTAGACCTGCCGCTGAAAGTTCAACAAACCGGCTTTACTGGCTTCTATTTTCGTGTTCTTCAAAAAGGATGGGTAAATCCCGCGAGCACAATACAGCTTCTCGAACGCCATCCGGCCGGCATTACTGTCGCATTCGCCAACCAAATCATGCATCATGATAAAAAAAACAAAGAAGCCATTCGAAAACTTTTGGAAATTGATGAACTTTCTGCCAGCTGGAAAAAAACATTGCAAAAGCGCCTGAAAGGGGCCGACACCGATCCACGGAAACGCCTGACAGGAGAAAGCTGACGGCTCTACCTTATTGCATTGTTTTGGCGACTCTCAAACAAAAACGTTGAATTTGCTTCCCCCATAAAAGAAGCGGTTTGTGCAAACCGCTTCCCAAATGTTCCAAACGCACTGGCCCCTCAGACTTTATTTGTCCATTTCCCAGACTAATGTTTCCATTGCCTTACGCATATTTTCAAAGCGCAAATGCACCCGAGCGCCATGCCCTGGGAGTATCCATTCAAACCGCTCTGTAAGCAGACGTTTCATCGAGTCGCATTGTGCGCTCCACGAATACCAGCAATAATCTTTGTGCGCGTCCAGCTTGCCGGCTTCCCGATCCCACGCCAAATGATCGCCGGTAAATAAGAATTCGTTTCTGTATAAGAGTACCATATGTCCCCTCGTATGACCCGGAACAGGAATGATACGGAAGTCCTTTCCCCATTCAACTGATTCCATCCCATCAATGATATGTTCTGCATCCGGCTGGGCGCTTTGTTCCAAGCGATGAATAATCCGTTCCGCGGAAAAATGGTTCGCATATTTGTCTGCATCAGCCACATCGTCTCGGTGTGTCAAAAAAATATAACGAATTCCACCCATCTTCTCAAGCTTTCTTACAAGAAAAGGAAAATATCTAGGCGAATCAATGAGCCAGTTACCATCGGGATGAACCAAAAAATAGCTGCTACCGCCAAACGATTTACGGGACGTAAACCCGCAATAATAAATTCCGTTCGTCAAAGGCAACGGAAATAACTGTCTTGCCTCCCCTAGCCCACGTACATCCTTACTTCCGATGGCGCCCGTCGGGCAGGAAAGCAATGCGTAAAACGCTCGCTGTTTTTCCTCCTGATTCACGGGCTGGCGGGTTACAGCCGAGTAATCTCCTATTTCCGAGAACGTGTCAGGCGCCAACTGACGACATGTATCACAATTAATACAGGCGGTATTCACATAAAAATCGCCGTCCACATTCGCCTCCAGACGCCGAGGTGTATTCATTAGCACTCCCTCCTTTTTCTTAAAGTATACTAAACTTTCCAATTTTGAATGTTGATTTTATCAAAATTTCTTATTTTAGTTTTATTCCTTCATTTGAGCCTCTTACCGCAAAACGAGCGTTAAAACATCAAAAGAGTCACTCTAATACAATCCTATGTTTTCTTGACAATAAATACGAAACAGCATATAATTTTTGCAAGTAAACACTTGCATAGATAGGAAGAGATAGAAATGGATTCTAACCGTAATGATACCCGGGAAAAAATTTTACTAGCTACGATTAAACTAATGCGAAAAGAAGGAATCAAAGCGATGACGACCCGCAAAATAGCAAAAGAAGCGGGAGTCAATGAAGTAACGCTGTTTCGTCATTTCGGTAATAAAGAAGGGCTTGCGAAAGCAGCGGTTGAAAAATTCTCGTATGAATCAAGCATGTTAAAGATTTTTCAAAATGTTGAATGGGATCTGGAAAAAGACTTATATGAAATATGCAAAGCATATCAAGAACACTTAAATAAGAATCAGGATGTCATCATGATCGGGCTGAAAGAAGCAAATTCATGGCCTGGGCTTATCGAAGAAATAGCTAACATACCGCGTCAACTCAAAGTCTTGATCATTAATTACTTTAGTAAAATGCAGGAAAAAGGAAAAATAATCAATACAAATCCAGAGGCCCAAGCCATGAATTTTATGTGGGTAAACTTCGGATTTTTTCTCTCACGCGCCCAATTTGGTGAAAACGTAACCAACTTATCTCATGATGAATTTATAAAACATTGTGTTCAAATTTTTTCTAGGGGTCTGAAACCCTAGATTTTTTTAAAGGGGGTGAAAGTATGCACTTGCTTTATATAAAAATAAAAATAAATTAAAAGTAGACATTATTTATAATAAAATCACTCAATATTCTTATTTCTAAAAAGAAAGATTTTTATAAAAAAGGGTGGGGAATATGGATAAAAAGAAAGTAGCCCGCATTTTTATCGGCGGCATTATTGCAGCCGCACTAAGTGTAACAGGTTATTACATATATGAAGATTATTATTATGTAAAAACAGACGATGCGATCATAACCGGTGACATTTATAAAATTGCCCCAAAAATGACCGGAAAAATTACAAGCGTCCATGTGAAAGAAGGCAGTCATGTTAAGAAAAATGAAATCATAATGGAGCAAGAGCAAGCGAACAATATCCCGGTTGATGATGCTTTTATTCGTTCGCCCATTTCAGGCGTTATCATCCAAAAAACAGCCAAACAGGGAGAAATCGTTGGGGCCGGCGCCACGATCGCGATGGTTGTTTCAAAGAAAGATTTGTATGTAAAGGCGAACATAGAAGAGACGAAAGCAGCTGCCGTTAAAGTAGGCCAGCCGGTGGATATTACGATTGATATGTATCCGGGAACGACTTTCCACGGCAAGGTGCAGCAAATTGAAGAAGCGACCCAATCTACCTTCTCGCTTTTACCCCCTATGAATGCGGGCGGCAATTTCACGAAGGTCACACAACGTATTCCAGTGAAAATTGCCTTTACGGAAGGCCCTTATGATTTTAAGCCAGGATTAAATGCGGTTGTAAAAATTCATGTGAAATAGGATGTGCTTGCAATGCAAATTTCTTATTGGCCCGGGGTATTCGCACTTATTGTTGGAATCTTTATGTCAATTCTCGATACGAGTATCGTTAATGTTGCTCTTCCTAAGATGATGAACGTATTCGGGGTGTCAACAAGTGAAATTCAATGGGTACTAACCGCATATACAATGGCTATGGCTGCCGTCATTCCGCTGACCGGGTATTTATGCGATCGGTTCGGCATGAAACGGATGTATCTCATTTCATTTATTTTATTTACCGTGGGCTCATTATTTTGCGGCTTAGCCTGGAGCAATAACAGCATGATTGTCGCACGTATTATTCAGGCGCTCGGCGGTGGGTTGATTATGCCGGTCGGACAAGCTCTTATCTTCCATACCGTTCCAGAGGAAAAAATGGGGGCAGCCATGGGGATATTCGGCATCTCAGCGATGGTAGCACCGGCGGTTGGGCCGACACTCAGCGGGTATATTGTCGAGTATCTTGACTGGCGCATTATTTTTACTATCAATGTTCCAATTGGATTAATTGGCATTTTAATGGCGTGGACCTTCTTACAAGAAACAGAAATAAAAAAAGATAAGGTGTTTGATTTTCCTGGTTTTATTTATTCAACCGTTATGTTAACCAGCTTATTGCTTGCCGTAGCAAAAGGGGAAGAAAAAGGATGGACTTCTTTTTATATCGTATCTTTAATCATGATTTCGATTATCTGCCTCTCACTGTTTATTTATCGTCAGCTAACGGCTAGGCACCCGCTAATAAACATACGGCTTTTTACAATCCCTGATTTTACATACGGTGTAATCGTGAACAGCTTGATCATGGTCGGAATGTTTGGCGTCGTTTTTTTGCTGCCGATTTACGCGGAATCATTGCTCGGCCTTACCGCGATGAAAACAGGGATGATGATGCTTCCGCAAGTACTGGTACAAATGGTGGTAACGTTTGTTACATCCGCCATTCTCATGCGAATAATCAACGGGAAATGGCTTATTCTTGCCGGCCTCCTAATCATTTCAGTGAACGGATATTATTTAATCAGGCTGGATGACAATACAGCGTATGAGCATATTCAATTTTTGCTTATGCTGCGGGGAATCGGACTCGGATTATGCATGATGGTTTCCATGCAAGTTCCGCTGCAAGGTCTGGATAAATCACAATCCGGCGATGCTTCCGCTCTCATGAATACAACGCGCCAGGTTGCTACCTCCATTGGCGTTGCGATATTAACATCCGTATTTCAAACACAAGGTGTCCGCCATGCGGTTCATTATGCCGAAACAATAACCGGTGACAATGCGACAAGCAGTTCTTTTCTTAATAGCTTGCAACAGATGTATATAGCACAAGGTATGGGAAATGAGGCAGCGTACGCTTCCGCAATAAACTCGCTTACAGGTTTGGTAAAAAAATATGCGACCATTCACGCACTGGATGATGCCATTCTTGTGACTACATTCTTCATAATATCGGCCATTCCTATGACTCTATTGCTTAAGGGAAAACAAGGTATGGCTAAAAATGAAAAAACGAATACCATTGCGGAAATGTAATTTCAAATCAAAATAATAGGTGGGAAAACGCATGAATAAGCGTACATTTTTAATCATTAGCATAATAATGAGTGTTGGACTTGCCGGATGCAGTAAAGCGAAGCCTGCGAACCTCGCTTTAACAGGCAGCCAAGCGAGTGCAAGCAATGCGACAAATCAAAGGGACGTCATGACATATTCCGGGAAAATGACAGGAGTTGTGGAAACAAATATTTTCGCCAAAACACCTGGCCGAATTGCAAGTGTGCAAAAAGATGTCGGGGAGCAGGTAAATGTGGGCGATGTACTCGTAACGCTTGAAACGACAGATTTGCAGGCACAATTAGCGAGTGCCAAGGCAGATTTGGCGCTTGCTGAAGCGAAATATAACGAAATAAAACGCGGAACCCGTGAAGAAGATATCCGCTCCTCAGAGGCTGCGTATCAACAAGCGTATCAAAAATATTTAGATGTAAAAAAAGGAAAACGTCCACAGGAAATAGCAAAACTAAACGCTACGCTCAATGAAGCAAAACAAGCGTATGATCTAGCAAAAGTGAAATATGATCGTGTAAAGGCTCTATATGAGCAAGGTGCGACATCGAAGCAATCGTTAGATGATGCGGAGATAGCACTCCGACAAGCTGAGACGAAATATTTCAATGCCAAAAACGAACTGTCGCTAGCGCTCGAAGGGCCAACGGAAGAAACGCTGAACGCGCTTAAAGCCAACGTAGACCAGACGAAAGCTATGCTTGATAAAGCGAAAAATGGGCCTACGAAAGAAGCAATCGAACAAAACGCTGCAAGTGTTGCCAAAGCGCGAGCGCTCGTCCAACTTCATGAGTACAACTTACAGAATGGAGTCATCAAAAGTCCGATTAAAGGATTTGTAGCTACTAAAAACGCCAATGCCGGAGAAATGGCCAATCCTTCAGCACCACTTATGACGATTGTCAATCTGGATCGCGTGTATCTGGTAGTAAGCGTACCGGAAAAAGATTTAAAATACATGAAAATAGGGAATGAAGTGAACGTAAATGTGGAGGCAATCGGAAAGACGATGAAAGGTAAAGTGAGTATGATCAGTCCCAAAGCCGACCCCGGTACAGATAAATTTACAGTTAAAATCATACTGAATAATGCAAGCCATGAATTACGTGCCGGCATGACAGGGATTGTTATCATTTCAAAATCATAAGAAAAATAGGCTGGCGCCAAATGCAGGCGGCAGCCTTTCTTTTTGCTTATTCTTTTTCAAAATCTTCCGCTCTAAGTTCCATTAAAATATCCCGATTCACCTGATGTTCCGCATGTCCAGTGACGATTCGGATGGCCTGCTGGCGAATCGCCTTTTCAATCATGTTGCGTACGCAGCGGGCATTGCTAAAGTGTTCTTTCTCATTTTCCTGCTCGCGCATTAACTGTTTGCGGACAAGATAACGCGCCTCGGACGATAAATAATACGCCTGCTCTTTGCACATTGCATCCGCGATTTCCAGCAATTGTTGAATCGTATAGTCTGGAAAATCAAGCTTAATCGGAAAACGGGATGGCAGGCCGGGATTGGACGCGAGAAATGCGTCCATTTCTTCGTTATATCCTGCGAGAATGACAATTAACTGCTTGCGGTCATCTTCCAAACTTTTAATCAATGTATCAATGCATTCTTTTCCGAAGTCTTTTTCTCCGCCCCGTACCAGCGAATACGCCTCATCAATAAATAAAACGCCTCCCAGCGCTTTCTTAATAATATCGCGCGTCTTGGACGCGGTATGTCCGATATATTCTCCAACCAAATCAGCCCGTTCCACTTCCACCAGATGACCTTTTTCCAGAATGCCTATATCTTTGAACAGCTTTCCCAAAATCCGGGCCACTGTCGTTTTACCTGTTCCCGGGTTTCCACGAAATACCATATGAAACATATGCGGTGCATTATAAAGCCCCTGCTCTTCCCGCAGTTTGCGTATCGTTAAAAATGCGTAAATTTCATAAACAAGCTTCTTCACATCATCCAATCCAACGAGGTTTTCCAGCTCTTTTAACGCCCCGGATTCCCGCTCCAGCGATTTCTCCATACGCGAACTAATAATTTGTTCGCGGCTTGGTGGCCTGGAAATATCGTTTTGAAACACTACTTTAATCTGGTTGCCTGTCGTAGTCTGACCCGTCGCCTTCATTCTCTCACCCCGAATCGCTTCAGCGCTCGTTCTTTTATGTGTTCGCCCGATTGTGTGGTACGCGGCAGCTTCGTTTGGGCGAGACGGTTTTCGTTTTTGCTGTTTATATTACTGTATGTGTCGGATTAACAAATTAGGATTTCGACAAAAGTTTTTTTCTATTTCCTCTAGATGAAAACATTACCAACAACTTTTATCGGAATTATATGTTACGATATAAAAGGCTGCGGCATTTCTAAACTTTTTATTAATAGGAGTGATGACATGAAAAAGATTATTGCAGCATCCGTATTATGTACATCTTTGCTTGGATTTAACCTGCCTGTTACAGAGGCGGCAAACACATGCCCTGCGCCAAAAATTGTAAAAATATTCCCGCAAAATTATAATGCGACCCAAACAGACTTACAGCAGTTGATTAACCAGTATTTCAAGCAATATCAGCAAACAAAACCTGCCGCACCAGCACAACAAGTCCAAGAGCCGGCCAAACAACCAACACAAACGATAACGAAACCTGCACAAAATACGGCTCCCGCTCAAGCTCAAGCACCTGTGACCAATACTACAACCCAAGGATTGACAGCAGATGAAAAACAGATGCTTGACCTTGTTAATCAGGAACGCGCAAAACAGGGCATTACCCCGCTAAAAATTAACATGGAACTGCAAAAGCTGGCCCGCCTGAAAGCAAAAGATATGATCGAGAACAACTATTTCAGCCATCAATCCCCGACATATGGTTCCCCGTTTGACATGATGAACCGTTTCGGTGTGACATACCGCACCGCGGGTGAAAATATTGCAGGGAATTCTTCCGTACAGGGCGCGCATACGTCCCTGATGAATTCTCCGGGACACCGCAAAAATATTTTGAACCCGTCCTTTACGGAAGTCGGTATCGGTATTGTCGATGGTGGTCCGTACGGCAAGATGTTCGTGCAAATGTTTAAAGGATAAATATGAAGAAAAAAGGGGTGTCCCATCACTTTTGGGACACCCCTTTTTATTACCATTTACAATCAATCAACCTTTGAGACAGCCTTTATCCTGTCTATAATGTGATCTTTTGTGCTTATCTCTTCTTTAAAAAAGAGAAAGGAAGATGCATCCTTTCTCTTAAGAAGTTTGAGATTGCTTAATAGTAATTGTAAATGTGATTTTTGTATTTGGATACGGATTTCCGTTGTTCCGCACCAGTTCAACTTCAAATGTATGCGCTCCTGGAGTGAGGTTGCCGACTTTAAAGTTATTTGCATACACCCGGCTCAACTTGCCGTCGACCCGCACATGCACATGCCCCTCACCATAGCGCAGTTCAGTTGCTCCCTCCGGCACGTACATAAAATTACGTGTCAAAAACGTCAAATACACGGTATTGCCTTCAATAGAATGCGACACCGCAAGCGAAGGGGATTGCGCGAGAACTTCCCGGCTTTCTTCCGGCTGTTCAGGCAACGCTTTGGGCATTTGCCCCTGACAACCAGCAAACATAAAAGCCAGCGCAATCATCAAACCGCACATTATCGTTTTGTTCATCTCTTATCCTCCTATGAAGGGTTCTCTTTCACAGGATGGACAGGAGAACGAATTTCTAAACGATTATTTGACCGAGATTTTTACATCATCGCTAATCAATGTCTGTCCTTTCACAATCACTTTTTCACCCGCGTTTATGCCAGTAACAAGAGCGCGCTCGCTGTTCTGTTCAACAACGGTAATCGGTTTGCGCACAGGCTTGTCCCCCTGTGCAATATACACATACGGTTTGTTGTCTTCTCTTAAAATCGCATTCGTTGGAATCACGATACCTTTCTTCGCATTTGGCGAAGCTACATTCACCTGAATTACCATGCCGCCCTTAATTTTGCCATCCGGATTCGGTACTTCAACCGTCACTGGATAACCTTTAGATTGCTGGTTAAGCGGACTGATGGTCGTTACCTTTCCGTTCTTATTCAGCTTAAGCGACGGAATTTCGATATCAACCGTCTGGTTCACAGCGAAAAGACTAATCAGATTTTCCGGTACGTTGATTACCACTTTCATCGGATCCAGATTTGCCAATACGATAAACGGGTTTTGGGGGGATGCAAAATCGCCCACTTCTCCGTTAATCGCACCAATCGTACCTGAAATCGGAGCGGTTACCACTGCATTTGCTAGTTTATCACGGGCGATTTGCAAATTTACTTCCGCTTGCCTCAACTGCTGACGGGCCACTTCTATATTCTCTCCGCCCTTCGCGTTTTTTACTTGTTTCTGTGCAGTCTGCAAGGATGCAAGCGCGTTTTTGCGGGATTCTTCCGCGCTGCGCTTGCTCTCTTCCGCATTCTTTAACGCGACGCTTGCCTTCTTTTTAGCAATCTGCGCTTCCTGTAGGGCGATTTCTGCATTTTTCAACTGTGTTTGTGCCTTCTCTAATTCTTGTTTTGTCACAGCACCCTGACTAAACAGCATTTGCATGCGATCCGCATTCGTCTTCGCGTCATTATATCCTTGCTGGGCGCGAGCGATCTCAACATCCGCCTGCTGGAGACCATTTTGCGCGTTGACGATGCTGTTTTTGGCCTGTTCATACGCACTATTCGCCTGTGAGAGGCTACTATTGGCCTGATTCACTCCATTTTGTGCTGAATCAATCCCGTTTCTCGTCTGCGCTTCCATTTGAGCGAGTGATGCGCGGGAAAGTGCCACGCTCTGCTGCTCTTGCTCAACCGAATAACGTAGGTCTGTGTCATCAAGCCGGAACAAGATATCGCCCGCCTTTACCTTTTGCCCTACTTTTACCGGAATGGATACGACTTTCGCGCTTACTTTTGGCACAATATTGACCTGTTGCGACGGTTGGCTTGTGCCGGTCAATTCCCGGCCTTTATCCAATGAACCCATTACAGCAGACACCACTTCGACCGGAACTACCTTCGCCTGAACAGGGGCAGCGGCTTCTTGGCTCCCACCTGCCCCACAGCCCGCCACAAGGACACTACTTACTACCAGGCTGGCCATGGTCATTCCTAACACTATCTTACGCATTGAACGCTTCTCCTCCTGTTCCTTTCTCTCTCCGCTGTCTTCTCTTTTCCCGGCGTTCCCTTCTACGACGCTTCCGCTTTTGAATCATATCATCAAACAAGGTATACACAACCGGAATCAGAACGAGTGTAACCAATGTGGAGAATGTAAGACCAAATGTGACAACAATCGCGAGTGGCGCATAGCCTTCAGCCCCTTCCCCACTACCAAACGCCAGCGGAAGAATCGCTAACACAGTCGCAAGGGTCGTCATGACAATCGGGCGCAAGCGAACCGGGCCAGCTACAAGGATCGCCTCATCCCGTTGCATTCCTTCTTTACGCAACGTATTGACATAGTCAATGAGAACGATCGCGTTGTTTACCACAATCCCGATCAGCAAGATATAGCCCATCAAGGCCATAACACCAAGATTCTCACCTGTTACAAGAAGACCAACTACTACTCCGATAAAAGTAGGCGGAATCGAAAACATAATCACAAACGGATAGAATAATGATTCAAACTGGCTGGCCATTACCATGTACACAAGGACAATGGACAGCAGAATCGCCAGGCTTAAGCTGCTAAACGCATCGGCCATATCTTCCGCCTGCCCTCCGGTTGTAACATGATATCCTTCCGGGAGCTTCAAGTCTTTTAGTTTCGCGTTGATATCCTTGATAACAGAACCTAAATCACGGCCTGCAATATCGCCAGTGACCTTCACTTGGCGCGTTTGATTGGAACGCGTAATCTTCTGCGGCACACTTTCCTTTGTAATCGTGGCAACTTGTCCGACGGAAACCCGCGCCCCGGAAGGTGTGGAAAGCATAAGGCTATCAATATGATTCATTTCATCCCTGAAATGAGACGGAAACTGAACACGTACATCAATTTCATCATCGCCGGTACGGTATTTCGTAGCTACCTCACCGTCAAAAGCCGTGCGAACGGCCGAGAGCACTTGCCCGGTTGTAATCCCGTACTGGGAAGCAATATTGCTATCCACTTTTATCTGAATTTCATCATTTACGCTGTCAAGGGAGGAAACAACATTTCGCGTCCCTTCTATCCCCTTCACCAACTCAACAACCGTGTCGCTTAAATCTCTTAATGTATCCAGATCATCCCCGCTCACCGCGATATCGATCGGACTTCCTGTTCCGCCGCCGCCACCCGGATCGGTCGCTTGTACAGTAATATCGGCGCCGGGAATGCCTTTCACACGATCGCGTATTTCTTCAATAACCTCATCGGTTGATCTTGTTCTTTGCTCTTTCGGCACAAGCTTAAGCTCAACCGAACCGGTATTGGATGAAGACGATGCAGAAGCCGGACCTCCTGAACCGACAGAAGTATAAATCAACTGCTTCTCCGGCACACTTGCAGCAATTTTTTCGATCTTCTTCAAAATATTTTCCGTCTCTTCCAAGCGGGAGCCAGGCGGCAATTTTACATTAACCGTCAAGCTTCCTTCATCAAAAGAAGGCAAAAATTCCTTTCCGACAAGCGGTGTCACAAAGATACCTATCGAAACAACAAGAGCGACAATCGTCCCAAAAATAACCGTTTTCCGATGCCCTAATGCCCAACGAATCAATCTTCCATAAGCCTGGCTCAGCCGATAAAATCCTTTCTGGAATAACACCATCGGCGATTTGCTTGATGAATGTATGTAATCTTCCGGCTCCTTTGGCATCTCGGTCAATAATTTCGACGACATCATCGGCACAAGCGTAATGGCTGCGAATAGCGCGGCGATGTGCGAGAATACCACCGTTAAGGCTAAGGGACCAAATAGCATCTTTGGCAGTCCCTCAACAAATACAATCGGAAGAAATACGCAAATTTGCGCCAGCGCAGACGCCATAACCGCCGTACCGACTTCTTTTGTACCAATAATGGCAGCCAAATCAGGCTTAAGCCCCTGTTGACGCTTGCGGTAAACACTCTCAATGACAACTACCGCAAAGTCCACCAACGAGCCGAGCCCAAGCAATAAACCACTAAGAGAAATAAGGTTGATCGTCTGCCCGGTAAAGTACATAAGTGAGAACGTTGCAATAACAGATATCGGAATAACAATGGCAATGACAAGCGTAGAACGAAAGCTGTTTAAAAATAGGAACAAGATAACAATGGCAAAGATACTGCCCTCTATTCCGTGGCCAGCTACTGTATTAATCGAGTCTTTAATAAAGACTGAAGTATCAAGAATGGTTTCAATTTTAACCCCTTTCGGCAGAAGCGGCCGAATCTTATCCAGTTCTTTCTGCACAAGATCCGCAGTCTTTACCGTATTCGCACCCGTTGCTTTCATTACCTGAAGCCCAATGCTTGGTTGCCCGTTCACCATACTTTTTTGGCTAACCTTCTTATAACCATCTGTGACGGTCGCAATGTCAGCAAGTTGAATGACTCCTCCGCCTGCACTCTGTGGAAGATAAATAGGCGTTTGCGCAATATCTTCAGGACTGTTAAATTCACCGGTGACTTTGAGATTAATATCTTTGTCACCTTCGATTACGTTACCAGCGGTTCCGGATAAATTACGGGCAGAAAGTGCCTGATTGATCTGATCAATGGTCAAACCATATGCATCCATCATATCCGGATTAAGTATAACCTGGATCTCACGTTCTTTTGCACCGCTTATTGTAAGCGAAGCAACACCCTCGACCCGCTCGATTCGTGACTTAATCACATCTTCGGCAATTTTATTTAGTTCAACAACATCCATAGGACCAGACATAGCCAACGTGATAATCGGCGCGCTGTTCGGGTCCATCTTCAGCACACGTGGGGAACCTGCATCTTTCGGTAACACACCACGCACAGAATCGATTTTTTCACGGACATCCAATGCTGCCTGATCCATATCCGTTCCCCAGTTAAACTGGATAATCACAAGCGAAGCACCGTTCGATGACTGTGATTCAACCTTTTTTACATTACTAACAGTTCCAACCGCCTCTTCTATTGGCTTAGTCACCAGTTTCTCGACTTCCGCCGGCGCTGCCCCTTCATCGCTTGTTACAACCGCAAGAACCGGTACCTTTAGTTCAGGATATAAATCAACTTTAAGCATTGGTAAGGAAATCACGCCAAATATCACAAGGGCGACGATAAGCATCGCAATAGTGACCGGTCTTTTTACGGAAAAGTCCGCAATCTTCACTCCTATCTCTCCTTTTGCATTTCTTAAGCTATATAAACATTGCGCTAACGTTTTAACACATAAAGTCTTCTTACACTTCTCAAGCGAGGCTTCTCGCCTAGAAATCAGCTTTTTGATTGAATGATGAACAGGCAAATGTCCCATTGCACGAGGTCATGCAATGCATGTCCATCAATATACATCCCTCTTGATATTTTGGCTTTCATCTTTCGTCTCCACAGTTTTTCCCTTGAACTACAAAAGGATGCCAATCTATCAAATCAGATGTATATACACACTCACAAAAACCGATCACCTATTCGCGAGCCCTCTCTTCTACAAGAAGCGCTGAAACAAAACATGCAACATACCTGATCTGTTCAAATGTTAAAACGATAAAGTAAATGTATATAGTGCTTAGAAGACGCATGTACTTAATAAAGATATACGGGCAAAAACAGTAGGTAGTTTCACCCCCATATTTTTTGTCAAAACCCATGAACACATGTTCATTTTAAACGATCATACTAAAAAATCAAGCGAAAATTTTGTAAATGACTATGACTTTCGCCCTCTTTTGAGAGATAAAAATCATTTTGCATGAAAATTCTCTTGTGGAATTGCAGGGGTAACTCTTTCCCGATTCTTTAGATTACGGAAAACGCACTATATAACAAACGTAAGTTCCTTTATAATTGATATATCCGATCGCTACAAGAAAACAGTTATCGCATAAAAACAAATTCTGTCGCTATGGGAATGATGTAACCATAACATGAGAGAGTCAATCCAAGCCTGATGGTGTAACTGCACGAAGAAGAGTGTTCAAGCATCTAATTTATGTATAACCTTGACCGAAAGGCAGTAACAGCACTACCTATGGCTTTCATGATGAAGATCAATGGGAAACAGAACAACGGTTTTAAAAGATAAAGTCCCTGTCTAAGTGAATCGCTTCCTTTCACAGAAAATCTTGTCATTTTTGAAAAGACAATGTCACAAAACTGTGCCTTATACAATGATAAGGGAAGACTCCATATATTTCAATAACGAAGATGATTACCGGTCTTTCCTATCCTTCGTCCCACACGTTTCTCCTGGTAAGAAGCTAACAAAAAACCTCAAAAGCGTTACCTTTTGAGGTTTTTTGCATATCCATGCAGCGTTTTGATTTTCGTAAAGACACTCTCTACATTCTGTATAAAATTTTTCACGTCCCGCATGGATTGGGCAATTTGGTGTGCCATGAGCTTACGCTGGGCCGATTCTGACTGCTTGCTTTTTTCCCATTCTTGAACAATAAGCTCATAATTGCGCTGCCGAGCCAGCGCTCTTACTTTCTGCCGCTGCGATTTGGCCCAGGCGACGAAATCCGGGTTCTGTCTTGCGAAGCGTTCCAACTCTTTTTTCGTCATCCCTTCACCTTCATTTCTATACTTCTGCTATATCGTACGCAGCGGCCAAAAAGCAAGGAAGAGGGACAAACGCCCATTCATCTCAAGGAAAGGCTACGTTCAGCTCTCTCAAGTTGCTTTTCAAGCTTGTCGATATCCCGTTCGATCTGCTGGATATCCTGCTCAAGCAACTCCTTCAACCGCCGTTTTTCTTTCAACAACTTTCGCATTTGTTCCAACCTTTCCCCCATATCAAATACACCAAGATACATGGCTACCCCTCCACATTTAACATTCACATCTTTATATATATATGCATACCACCAGAAATATAGAAGGGAAAACGCCCAACTTCTGTTCTCGAAGCCAAACTTTTTCCCCTTTATCTGAAACATTCACTTTTGTTATCCGTATTAATAAAATAAATACGCAAGGAGGCTAAAATGCATGAATGTTAAACCAGCTTGTGTGATTATCCACGGAAGCACATTTTTCGCTCCGGTACTTATTCCGTTATTGTTTTACTTTTTGTCCGATCATCCGTATATAAAAGAAAAAGCGATGGAAGCGCTTTTGTTCCACGTTTTGATGATCATTGCACTGTTCATTTCTTCTCTGCTCGTCATTGTGCTGATCGGATTTGTATTGCTGCTGATTTTTTCACTTATTGGGATTTATTATCCGATCAAAGGCATCGTGTACGCACTGCAAGAGCGCCCTTTCCATTATCCGATCGTGCATGGCTGGGTAAAGTAAAGTACTACATTTCAAATATCATTAGTGGAGCGACGCGAAAGCAAGCTAAAAAATAAACGCCCAGGAAATGCGCTCTTGGGCGTTTATTTTTTGGCTCTGTTCAATTCAGAAAGATGAAAGTCGCGAATCCGTTCGGCCGCTTTACTCGGCTGTATTTCTTACTACCATACAAATCATCTCTTACTCCTTGCGCATTGTCCGCGCGATCCGGTTCCCCAGCGTTTGCAGCAATTGTACAAGCACAATTAGAATAATAACCGTAATGATCATGACAAGCGTTTCCCAGCGCTGAAAGCCGTAACGATACGCCAGATTCCCCAAGCCGCCAGCACCGATGATTCCCGCCATCGCTGTTGCATCGATCAACCCGATGATCGCAATGGTTAGCGAAAGCACAATCGCCGGACGTGCTTCCTTCAACATCACATTGAAAATAATCTGACGTCGAGTCGCGCCCATCGCCTGAAACGCCTCAATCAATCCTGCATCCACTTCCAACAGTGCCGATTCCATCAAACGCGCAATATACGGCGACACGTACACGACAAGCGGTACAATCGCGCCTTCTACACCGATAAATGTGCCAACGATCAGCTTGGTCAGCGGAATGAGCGCGAACAGCAGAATGATGAACGGCACCGAACGAATAATATTGATTATCGTATTAATTATTTGAAAAATGATCGGTTGTTCAAAAATATGACCTGGGCGAGTAATGACAAGCAGCACGCCCAGCGGAATCCCGATAAGCGTACCGATGAAAATTGATAGCCCGACCATGTACAGCGTTTCCTGTAGCGCGGGTAAATATAAATCCCAATGCGGATCCGCTCCACTAAACATGATGAATCACCTCCGCATGTATTCCTTGTTCTTTCACGTATTGCAACGCTTCATCCAAAACGCTCGCTTCCCCGGTCAGCGAAATGACCAGGTAGCCGAACGTCGTATCTTTAATTTGTGTAATATGTCCGAACATGATATTCGGCTTCAGGTGAAACTTCTCTGTCAATTCCGCAAGCACCGGCTGTTCCGTGCTTTCCCCGATAAATGTTAGGCGCACGATGCGACTTCCTGGTGCATGCTGCACGCGCTCAAGAAAGCCTGGTGGCAGTTCGTCGTCAAAAATATTGCGAATAAAATTTTTCGTGGTCGCAGTTTGCGGGCGTGAGAAAATGTCAAGCACCGAACCCATCTCCACGATCTTCCCTTCCTCCATCACGGCCACACGATCGCAAATTTTCTTGACGACATGCATTTCATGGGTAATAAGCATAATTGTCAGATTATACTTCTTGTTAATATCCAGCAACAAGTCAAGAATCGATTCTGTCGTCTGCGGATCAAGCGCGGATGTCGCCTCATCGCACAGCAAAATCTCCGGATCATTCGCCAGCGCCCGGGCAATCGCTACACGCTGCTTCTGACCGCCAGACAATTGTGACGGATATGCGTGTGCCCGTTTGGATAGTCCGACGACTTCCAGCAATTCCGTTACTTTCTTTTGAATCACGTCCTTTGGCGCCTTGCTAAGTTTAAGCGGTGCGGCCACGTTGTCAAATACCGTACTGGACGATAACAAATTAAAGTGCTGAAAAATCATCCCGATCTTGCGGCGCGCTTTGCGCAGCTCATTTGAAGAAAGCTTGGTCAAATCCGTGCCATTGACGATAATTTCTCCCGATGTAGGACGTTCCAGCAAATTGATGCAGCGGATTAATGAACTTTTTCCGGCGCCGCTGAATCCGATAACGCCGAAAATCTCGCCTTTTTTGATTTCAAAGTTCGCGTTTTTAATCGCATGGACGGCTTTGTCGCCACTTCCATATATCTTTTCAAGATTGCGGACTGAAATCAACGTATTCCCTCCTTTAATTAAGAAAAACTCGCACGCTTGCACCCACACGCCCTTTTTCCACATTGAAATCAAACAGCCGCATTACGGGCGAATCGGCAAGCTTGTTCCTTTAGATCTCATACAAAAAATCTCTTTTACAAAAAAACCTCTTTTTCCGAGACAAAAGAGGGAGCATCTTCTCTCTTCTCTGCCGTAAAACCATATGCTGGCAAAACGCACACTTTCTATGCGCACGCCATCTGCTCGTTTAAGCACAATAAATAATTTAATCATTTTCATAAGTTTAGTCAAATAAAAAATGCCGGGCAGCATGTCGCTGCCCGGTAGTGCGCCGTAAACGAATATTACTCGTTATCAGACATCAAAGAAACCGGCCGTTGTGGTAAGAAGGTAGAAATGGCATGCTTGTATACCAATTGCTGTTTTCCTTCCGTATCAATAACGACAGTAAAATTATCAAACGCTCTAACAAGTCCGCGAAGCTGGAAACCATTCACCAAATAAATGGTGACAGGCACGTTCTCCTTCCGCAGATGATTCAAAAACGTATCCTGAATGTTGATGGTATTTGCCATGATAATACCTCCTCGTATAGTATGTTTAAGCCCCTCGAAATTGCGAATTTCCAGTTCGATTTGAGAGACTGTTAACCAAAAAACAAAAAGCCAATTCCCCCCTTGTAACTCTGAAAAAGGGAGGCCACCATTCTCACCCAAATCGTAAGATTGGATTTTTCATGATGTTTCTGAACAATGATTTTTATAATTTTTTTATTATATTTCGTCGCTTAACCGAACTTTCCTGCCACAGTCTCATAAATTGACTCATATATAGACGCGAGGGGCTGTCCATTTATAGGGGTGACATCGAACCAAATGATATCCTTCATAGCACGAAACCATGTAAGCTGACGCTTCGCAAAATTTCGTGTCCGCTTCTTTATCAGTTCAATCGCTTCCTCTCTCGCCATCTGCCCTTCCAAATAGGCGATGATTTCCTTATAGCCGAGAGCCTGCATAGAACGCAGTGAAGCATTATACCCTTTTGCCAGCAATCCTTCCACTTCTTCCACTAGCCCTTCCGCAACCATTGCATCCACGCGGCGGTTGATGCGTTCATACAGCTGTGTCCTGTCCATCGTCAGCCCAATAAGCAGCAAATTGTACGGCGACTCTTCGCTTCGCGTCTGATATTCGGACATAGGCATTCCAGTCACATGGTGCACTTCGAGCGCACGAATCACACGTTTAACATCATTTGGGTGCAACCGGTTCGCTGTTTCTTGATCCACCGCTGCAAGCTTGGCATGTAGCGCCTCTTTGCCATATTTCGCGACGAATTCCTTCATTTCTTCCCGATATGCTTCGTCTTCTCCAGCCGCAGAAAACTTATAATCATAAATAACGGATTGAACGTACAAACCCGTTCCACCGACCAGCATGGGAAGCTTCCTGCGCGCATTGATATCTTTGATAAGGGCCACGCATGCGCGTTGAAAATCAGCGACGGTAAACTCCTCATCCGGGTCGCAAATGTCGATCAGATAATGCGGTATAGCTTCTCGCTCCGCTTCTGTCGCCTTGGCCGTTCCAATGTCCATCCCGCGATAAAACTGCATCGAATCACCGGAAATAATCTCGCCATCAAACCGCTTGGCCAGTTCCAGACTAAGCGCTGTTTTCCCTACCGAAGTCGGTCCAACTATCGTAAGCAGACGCTGTGTACTTCCACTCATTGCGCTTCGCCTCCGACTTCGATAATTCCGTATGTAAAGGCGCGTTCTGCTTTCGGCAGGCGCACAAAACCAAGCCGATTAAAATCAACACTGTCCCGGTGGTTTTTCATCACGACGCGTCGACGGGCCACACGCTTTGCTTCTTCTACCGCCTCTGCCGTCAGCGGTTCATAGTTAGCGAACGGGCGCAACGGCGCTATGCTATCAGAGGCCGCGATCGCTTGAAAAAACATCGGGTCGAAATAAACAATATCAAAACTATTATTCTCACATTGCCGTAAAAAAGTCAAATGATGAATCGACACAACTTCAATGCGCCGCATCGCCTGCACCGCTTCGACCAGCGGACTTTCATAGCGTTTTAGTCCGTCGGCGACCACAGCGGCCAGAATTTGCTCCGATTCCAGACCTACCACGCGTCCCGTATCACCAGTGACAAAAGACGCAACGATCGAATCAGAGCCAAGGCCAAGCGTACAATCCAAAAACGTGTCGCCAGTTCGCAGCCCGCATGCCCGAACCATTACATCAGTATCGCCGCCAAGTATCCTTTTTATACGAAGCAAAGCCATGCTAGGATGAAAAAAAAAGGGAGCATCCGCTTTTGCGCTATAGGCGCGAAGCCCGCTGTCAGTTACGACAAGCACTTCATCATCCAGTTCATGCAGCCGATTCACGGACAAGTTTCTTCGTTCAATAAAGCGGACGCCGAACGCTTCAGCAAGCGATCGCGCCTGTGTTCGCACATCAGATCCTGCTTTATGCCGTGTGGTCACTATCATACTCTCACTCGTTCCCTTTTCTATGTATTCGTCACGCAACAATCATCATACCGCATTTTACACAGAAGGAAAACCCTATCATTTACCACTCGGCGGGGCTTGTAATACAGCTTTACCGCCACGATACCCCCGGCTGTTCAAAAAGAAAAAACGGGTCGGAAGCGAAGACGAGCGAAGAATCCAACGGGCCACACGGCGCACCATCGGCTGACGCTGAACTTTACCGTCCGATAAATACAGCCCCAAAAGCCCATCGACAATCATATTGTGAAACTTCCGGTCTGGAAGCGCCTGAATGTTCTTCTTCGCTTCTCCGACGATATAGTGAATCCGTTCATAAATTTCTCGCTCGTTTTGATAGTATGCAATAAAATTCAAGTCGCCACCGATTTCATCTTCTTCTAAATCAATTAAATAATCTAGCAAAATGTGCAACGAACATACCCAAGGGAAATACGCTTTTTTAATGAATGCGATACGGCTGGCTGATACTTCAGGATAGGACGCAATTTGAAAAAGATGAAATACCCCAAGAGTTGAACCGGTTGCGGCCGCGAATTCGTTCCATTTAAGGTCCGGCGCTTTCCCTCGATGCTCCTGCCACCAGTTCAGCAAGCGCCCTTCCCGCTCTTCCTGTACCACATGCTTGTGAACTTGCAAGTTGCAATACAACGAAGCCAATTCATATACATCATCCCGTACGAGAGCATAATTAGGCAGATGTTCAATTTCCGCATGGCAGGCCGCGACAAGCGCACGCAAATATCCCCCGTCATCTTTTTCCCTATTAAATTCATAATAATCAACCGACGAAAAGCGACCCGATACCGCGTCCAACATCGCTTGATGCAGACGGGCAAAGTTATTCGCACCGAGCGATGTGGAACGGTCGCATAAGTTATCCAAATAATCGCTAATCGTCTGATATGCGACGATTAAACGGATAAGCGGTTCTTTCCATGCCAGATGCGCGGCAGCATACACGGAACCACCCTCGCAGTGAAACCGTTTATTTTCGATGCTATCGAGTGCCTGCTTGCGCAGCTCCGGGTCCGGAATCTGCCCCGCCCGCTCGCGCCAGCGCTCCACTTCCGCCCGTACGGCGGGAAAGATATGCCGGTACAAACGATACATTAAACGCAAAGGTCCTCTAGGATACAACCCGTTCAACACCACCTTTACCAAAATCATTCTATTCCTTTCATTGTAACCTTATCCGCTCCATTTTTTACATTTTCCGTGGGATTTCTTTGAAGAGAAAGTGTTAAATCTGTGACAATCATGAAAACAAAAAAAGGAGCTAGAGAGCGGGGGTATGAAGAAAAAGAGAACCGCATAGATATGCTACACGGTTCTTTTTCTGTTCTATTATACCCTATTTTTATCTTCTGCGCATGTTGGTTCTGGATTTATACTTGACTGCCAGGATTCAAATTATTTTGCAGAAGTCCTTGCATTTCGGCAATCTGTTCAGGCGTTGCCTGCGGCACTACATAATAGCCGCTCTGCCGCATATTGTCGAAAATTTGCTTTTGGTTGTCAAGGACGGTGTCCATGCAGCGCTGATAAATCTTTCGCAATTCGCTGTGGCTTGTCTCCAAGAGCACGCTGGCAATACTGCGCGCCCGACCTTTTTCCAATTCAAGGCAAAGCTGCATAATCTCCCGATCTGTCAAACCGCGCCCTTCCATATTGTTTGGCATAATGCTCCTCCTTTGCGTCTATCCTTATTGTACATGATCAGTACGGTTAAAGTATTGGGACAGCTCAGCTACGCGCAGTTGGTGTTGTTCCGCCATTCGCTCGAGCATGGAACGCATTCCCGCGTCTTGACACTGCGAAGCACACCAGTTCATCGTTTTGGCCGTAATAGACTCCGCCCGCAGTTCGTCTTCAATCATCATTAACTCCCGTAAGGTTATCTCGTTCACTTCTTGTCACCTCCCGTTTTCTTTTCACTTTCTGTATTGTTTTCCTTTTCTGGTGTTTTATGCGTAATCTAGATTAATGTAAAGGGAAGGCATCAAAATACAGGAAAAAGACCAGAACAACGCAGGCAAGCACCACAGCCGCTTCACGGCGGCTGTCTTTTTTCGTCTTGATCAGCGGAAGCTTGACCGTCGGCGGAAAAGGATGAAAATAACGCACCCCGGCTACAGTCAGCGTATCTGCAAACAAATGGGAGGCGTATCCGATGATCGCGGCCAAAAATAAGCCGGATATATGTAACGACGCTTCCGCGTAAAACCAAATATATCCCCAAGCGATAAGCGCCCAAACGGTATGCGTGTATGTCCGATGGGCAAAGTGCGGCACAAGGGCAATAAAAAGTCCAAACCCAAGCAACCATACGTAATCAGAGCGCAGCACCTCGTACGGAACCCGGTGCAAAACAAGCGCAGAAGCGCCAGAATAGAGATAAATTGCCGTTCCCATCAACAATATGCCCAAAAGCGTCACCATCCACTTACGGGATGCATGATCCCTTAGCACAAACCCGACACCAAGGAACAAAAGTCCGATAAACGCGGTCAAAAACTGACCGTTACGCGTTTCCGGGAAATAGCTCAACAAAATAAGCGCTACGCCAATATATCCGGAGAATAGCCGGATTATGCGCAAAGGCCGATCTGTTAGCTTACGGGTTAAAAGGCCATCAGCATCCAGATCGGGAACAAGCGCCGAGAAGGCCGCAAACAGCGTCACGACGGCACCGTCAAACATATCTGTTTCCGTTACTTTTGCCACCGCAATACCGCTCAGCGCACCCAGCGTCAGATGGCTTCTGCCCATCATGTCCACTTCACCCTTTCTCGGCTTTTTTCTTCCCCTGCAATCATGATTGCTTAAGCGCTTTTGTCACGCGCAACAATTCGCAGACCATCTCTTTCAGCCTCGTCCGGCTGTCGTCATGTACCAATTCGCATCGATCGTTATAGCAACTCATATCCGTCACATATTGATCAGAAAGCACAAGCGCATACACGCCGCGTAAAACAGTGCGCAGGTTGTTCAGCGCGTTGATTCCGCCTTTTCCACCGCCGCCCACCGCGGCGATCATTACAGGCTTCCCGCGGAAATGGTCACCGTGCAGAAAATCCAATGCATTCTTTAACGCTCCGCTCATTCCACTGTGATATTCCGGCGTGCACACAAAAAAGGCATCCGCTTCTTCTGCGTATCGCTGCAAGCGCTTGACCTCCGGATGCTCCATGTCTTCTCCGCCCTTATAAATCGGCAACTCATTTATCCCAACATCAAAAAACAATACATCCACCTTTTGCTGTTCCAAATGCACGCATACCTCCTTCGCCAATCCTCTCGTGTTGGAATTCGGTCTCGAACTTCCGGATAAAACCATTACTTTCATCACTATCATCCCTTTTTATATTGTAATTTTTACCTATTTGTAACTACTATAAATAAATAAAAAAATGATGTCAACGCTGGACTTCTGGTGGGAGTTCCCGTTGTCGTTGAAAGGGTCAACTTCATCATAAAAAACTAAAAATAGGGCATCTTATTTTTATCCAAAACGTGAATGAGAGGATAAAAATGAGGAAAAACACACTGCTCGTTCTTTGTTTATTTCTCGCTTTTTCTCTTTTTCCACACACTGCTAAGGCGGAGGAACATTCATTTTCTCCGGTGGAAGTAGATGTTCTCATCGACGCCGGGCATGGGGGTGTGGACGGAGGAGCTGCTTACGGCAAACAATTGGAGAAAGACATAACCCTTGCTGTCGCCCGCCTATTGTTCAAACATCTAAATATGCTCGGCTACAAGGTTGCGCTCAACCGTGACGGCGATTACGCTCTGAGCGACGAAAACGAATGGTTACAAACCCGTTCACGTCACCAAAAAGATTTAGCGCAACGCAAACACCTGGCAAAGGCGCTGACACCAAAAATTATGATCAGTCTGCATACCAACGCCTCGAAAAACCCGTCAATACACGGTCCTATCGTATTTTATCAGGAAAATAACCAAAGCTTTTTTCTAGCCGACACGATACAACATGCGCTTAACAATTTGTATAAGACATCTGAACTTCCACGCAAAGCGAAAACGCTTTATTTGCTTAATCATTCCATCTGTCCGACAGCATTGGTGGAAATGGGCTTTTTAAGCCATCCAATCGACCGGGCCCGCCTGACCGATCCGGAGTATCAAGCGCAAATCGTCCGCGCCCTCGTATCAGCCATTGATACATACTTCTGGTTCCTGAATACTCCTATGCACGCGCGCTGAACGGTTAAAAAGCGCGCCTATTTTTTCATGGGCCTCTTCCATATAAAATAAAAAGAGCCGCGGGCGGGTTCCCGTGACTCTTTTTCCTATTACTTTGCACCTTCTTTTTCTTAAATAATTATAGACCAAATGAAACAAACTTCGTTTCCAAAAACTCGTCCATCGCGTAATGTCCGCCTTCACGGCCAATGCCGCTTTCCTTGAAACCACCGAACGGTGCCTGTGTTTGAGTCGGCGCTCCATCGTTAATGCCGACGATGCCATATTCCAGCATTTCAGCCATCCGGAAGCAGCGCGCGTTATTCTGTGTATATACGTACGCAGCCAGGCCATAGTCCGTATCATTTGCCGCTTCTACTACAGCCGCTTCATCTGTGAATGTAATAATCGGCACGACCGGTCCGAATGTTTCTTCCCTATAGATACGCATGTCTTGCGTCACGCCGGTAATAACCGTCGGCTCGCAATAGAAGCCTTTGGCGTATTCGCCGTCCATCAAGCGGTTGCCACCGCAGGCAACAATGGCACCTTTCGCGCGCGCGTCTTCAATATGTTCGAGCACCTTATTCAGTCCTTGCTCATTGATGAGCGGCCCGATTTCCGTATCTTTGTTGCGGCCGTCGCCCACTTTTACCTGCTTAATGCGTGCAACCAGCTTATTTGTAAACGCTTCGACAACCGATTCATGCACATACAGGCGGTTCGTGCAAATACACATCTGACCAGAGTTGCGGAACTTGCTTTCGAACAGGCCGTTAACCGCAGCGTCTAAGTCCGCGTCTTCGAAAACGATAAACGGCGCATGCCCGCCTAGCTCCAGACTGACCCGTTTCACCGTCTTCGCCGCTCCTTCCATAAGCAGCTTGCCAACGCGAGTCGAGCCGGTAAACGCGATTTTACGAACTTTTTTGTTCTCCAAAAACTCTTTGCCGATCGGCTCAGGTTCCCCGATAACAAGATTGACAACACCTTTCGGAAAACCCGCCTGCTCGATGAGTTCAAATAAGCGGATCGCGCTCAAAGGCGTGCTTTCTGCAGGCTTCAGCACAACAGTGCAGCCGGCGGCCAACGCGGGCGCGATTTTGCGCGCCACCATATTCACCGGAAAATTCCACGGCGTAATTGCGGCAACAACACCAACCGGATGCTTGGTCACCATAATACGCTTATTTGGTACAGAAGAAGGAACCGTCTCGCCGTAGACTCGCTTTGCTTCCTCCGCATACCACATGAAGTTATCAGCTGCACCAAGCACTTCTCCTTTGGCTTCGCGGATCGGCTTGCCCATCTCGGCTGAGATGATACCTGCCAATTCATCGCGATTCTCGCGTACTAAATCATACAGCTTATATAAATATTTAGAGCGCTCGCGGGCGGTTAGCTGTGACCAAGCTTTAAACGCTTCCGCCGCCGCATCAATCGCCTTTCTCGCATCGCGCTCGTCCCCGGCACTCACGATACCGACCTGCTCTCCTGTAGCCGGGCTTACCACTTTCAGCGTCTTTCCGCTTTCTGATTCCACCCATTCACCATTAATGAACATCCGTTTCGTTTCCGTGATTACGTTTGCTTCCGTCATACGCGATTCCTCCTCTTTTCGATGTCTTACTCTTTGTGGTTAAATGGGCTTTAACGCCTCAAAAGGATTTTTGCACTGCTTACAATACAAAATACTGCGACAAGCCGCCGGGCCAAATAAATTATCCAGCGTTGTGTACGGCGAGCCGCAGAACGGACAATCCACTTGCCAAGGATCGCCTGGTTTGTGGTTTACAGGAGGCGGAGCGATGCCGAATTGGCGCAACTTCTCCCGTCCCGCTTCACTGATACGTTCCGACGTCCACGCCGGATCATACACGAACGTAACGCGCACCTCCTGCACGCCTTCCACGGTTTGTAACTGACGAATGATTTCGTTCCGCATAATGTCGAGCGCCGGACAGCCGACAAATGTCGGTAGCACCTGAACCGTGACAACGCCATCTTGTTCGTCGACTGCGTGAATCATTCCCATTTCCACCATGCTGACGGCTGGAATCTCCGGGTCCTTCACATCTTGGAGTTTTTCCCATACCGCGCTCTCGATTTGCATTTCCATTTGCTGCGCCAACGGCTTTCCCTCCTTGCTTTACCAGTTTGCTGCCGGGTCAATACGGTATACTTCCGAAAGCGTATTCAGCACTTCGGTCAGATCCGGCGTATGCTGTCCTGCACGGCCTGATAATTCGGTCGTCTGCGGCATACCCGGCCAGGGCAGGACGCACGCATCAAGCGCCTGCTTCGCTTTTTCCAGCCAGCGCTGGGCCAGCGTCTGACCGCTTTCAATAAGCCCGAATTTTACCATATCCACTTCTTTCGAACCGAATACGAACAAATCTCCGGCATCCTGCCATACTTTCTCTACCCCCTGCATGATGCGGTCATACCCTTCCTGACTGCCAACCGCAAGCTGGTTCATCCATACCTGCCAGTGATAAAGATGATACCCTAGTTCCGGCAGCATTTTTCTTGCTGCAAGCGTAAGCGGCTGATAGGAAGAATGAACAAGCGACTCAAGGCGCGTCTGCTTAAAGAGGCCGTATAAGTAAAAACGAGTAACAGCGTATCCCCAGTCGAAATGCGGATTTTCCTTGTAATGACCCGTGCCGTTCGGGCGCTCAACGAGGATAGCGTTACGAAACGCCGACGCTTCTCTTAGTTGCGCCAAGTCGTCCGCTTTCCCTTCTCCGAGTTCTTCCAACATCTCATAGAACATGACCGCGTGTCCCATCGTGTCCTGGGATATGGACGAAAATGCTACATCTTCTTCGATGTGAGGGCCAAGCCCAAGCCATTCGGACCCGCGGTATGCCAGAATAAAATCATCGTCTGCCATTTGATACAACAATTCTTTCAACGCCGCCAAATATTCCGGATGTTGCTTCGCCTCATCAGCACTTGTAATTGAGTGTTGGTTTGCCATGCTGTCCCTCCGTTCTTTCCTACTTCGCCGCATTTTTTCTTTCATACTGTTCTTTGTGGTAGCGCCACTTCGCCTGAAGATCGCCGTATCCTTTCGTCTCGCGATACGCTTTGTTATCCATGCGTTCCAGATGCGGCCGCTCTTCCGGCGGCAGGACATAAATATCGTCACGCTTAACAACCCAGATGTTGACGGCCGGTTCGCGGCGCATGAAATTCTCGCGTGCCATCGTCATCGCTACTTCATGATTCGGCGCGAGCAAACTAAACTGATGTGTAAAGCTAGCCGTCGGACTTTTCTGGCTGAATACTTCGTATACGGAAAACGTTTGCTTGTTCTCGCTCATCGTTTCTTCCTCCTTATACCGCTCGGCGCCCTTTACCCAATAACGCGTCACGCACCCATTGCGTTTCTTCGTACGACATTCTCCTCAATTGCAGTCTTTCTTTAGAACAAGGGCCACCGCCTTTGATAATTCGCTTAAATTCTTCCCAATCAGGCTGTTTGTAGTGCCATTTGCCTTCCCTCTCATCGTAATGAATCGTCTCGTCCGGAAGGGTTAGACCAAGGTGGAAAATCCGCGGCACATATTTGGAGAAGAATGCTTGGCGCAACTCTTCATTCGTTTGTGAACGGATTTTGTAACGCATATTGAGTTGCTGGTTGCTCGTGATACCACCATCTTCCGGCGGTCCGAAAAACATCAGCAGCGCCGGCCACCAGCGGCTAACCGCATCCTGCAGCATTTGCCTCTGTTCTTTCGTTCCTTCCGCGAGTGCGAGCACGATACTTTCACCGTGCTGGGCATGAAACTTCTCCTCCGCACAAATTCTGTGCAGCGCGCGCGCGTACGGCGCGTACGATGTGTCCAGCGACATCGTCTGCGTAATAATGGCGGCACCATCCACTAACCAGCCAATAACGCCCGCATCCGCCCACGTGGGCGCTTCCATATGAAACACGTTATGAAATTTCAATCGTCCGGTAAACAAGTCATCCAGCAAATCTTCGCGCGTCTTGCCAAGCGGGACAAGCAAGTCTTCCGCTACGCGCATGAGCAACTGCCCGTGTCCCATCTCGTCCTGCACCTTCGCCATAATCGCCAGTTTCCGGCGCAGGCTCGGCGCTTTCGGTACCCATTCTTTTTCCGGAAGCGCCCCCATAATTTCGCTAACTGCGTGCATTGAAATAAGCTTAATTAATTGCTGGCGATAATCATCTGGCATCCAGTCGTCTGCCTCAATTTTTTCCCCGCGCTCGATTCGCGCCATGAACTGCGCTACTTTCTCTTCGTACGCTGTCCCTGTCACCGCATGTAATTGCTGTGCCATTACGTTGCCTCCCCTCAATCTTGTCCGCGTTTTTCCGCACAATGTTTATGATGGATTTCCATTTATCTTGCACTAAATATATATAATACGTTTTTATAACGTTATAATAACATAACGTTATACTCTCTTTCAATAGATTATTTAAAATTGAGGGATTACGATAAAAATTTTAAAAAGAAGGAATTTTATTTAAGCCAGGGCACAAAAAACCCCTTTCCTGCGTCCTCTCGTAAGGCGCAAAGAAAGGGGGAATATCAAAAGCAATGGCCGTACCGCCTGCCTTATTTTCCGACAGGTACAGCTTCGTATACCTCTTCAAAAAAACGGACCGCGCCAGGATGAAGCAAGTTATGGTACTCATTAAACAATTCATCCGCTTCTTTACCAAGCCATACATCCGGCAACAATTCTTCTGGAAGATCCGGGTCAATAAACAAGAATTTGCGGTAATAATGCACTAGTTCCGTCTTGGCAACGAAGCATTCGTTATCCGGAATCTCCCTTCCGGCTTTCAATTTCTTTTTCATCTCTTCGTACCGCGGATGATACATGTTGATAAATTCGCGGTATGCTTTGTTGATTTCGTCAAGATTCCAGCACTTTTCTACCAGCCTTTTCGGATCGCTCCATCCAAGATGTTCGGCCGTAAAAATTTCAACATACTCGGTCAGATTATACGCTTCGGTAATGTCCTTTACGCGCTCTTCCAAATCATTCGGGCTAATCCACGTGCTGTTGGTAAGCATGCCAAAACCCAGAAAGTTCAATTCTTTGCGTAAGTGGTCGCGCAAATTTCGCTGCGTTTCCGGAATCGTGTAGCTTGTAATGCACCATTTTCCGTTCCAGCCGCTCGCTTCCACTTTATAAATCCGGGCAGCTGCCTCATCCAGACGCTTCTGGCCGCGCGGCGACATCGAATAGTAGCTGCGGTTGCCGACCCGTCTCGATTCAAGCCATCCCTGACGCAACATTCGGGAGATTGCAGCGCGGACGGCCTGTTCGGACAAGCCGAATTCTCCCATCAGCCGTGTCAGGCTCCCCACCCAGATCTCACTACCGTAATGTCGCACATATTCCCCATATATCGTAAAAAGCATAGATTGTGGCTTCATCATTCTTCCAACTCCTATTTTCCTATTTCCCAACAGTACCGACATTATAGTAGACATGACAAAAGTCGTCAAATTATTTCTGCATTTCAGCTGTTGGACAGCAACAAAAATGTAGACCTGGAAGGGCAAAAAATAAGCCGCAGCGCAACTGGAAGCGCCGTGGCTTTCTCCTTTTCACCATTCTTCGTTTTATACGTTATACGCGCTCGATAATGGTGGCAATACCTTGCCCAACACCGATGCACATCGTGGCAAGACCGTACCGTACCTCCCTGCGTTCCATTTCGTACAATAGCGTGGTCAAAATGCGCGCACCGCTCATACCAAGCGGATGACCAAGCGCGATAGCGCCGCCGTTCACATTGACCTTCTCCATATCGATGCCAAGTTCACGCACACAGGCCACCGCTTGCGCGGCGAACGCTTCATTCACTTCGAACAAATCAATGTCATGAATCGATAAACCGGCCTTCGCCAACACTTTACGCGTCGCCGGGATCGGCCCGATCCCCATAACTGAAGGATCGACGCCCGCAACTGCGGACGCAACGATTTTTGCCCGCGGCTTAAGCCCCAGTTTACGCGCCGTCTCTTCTTCGGCCAGCAATAAAGCGGCTGCCCCGTCATTTAATCCCGACGAATTGCCTGCCGTTACCGTGCCTCCCTGCTTAAACGCCGGTTTCAACCTGGCTAATTGTTCCATCGTCGTATCCGGCCGCGGGTGTTCGTCCCGATTAAATACGATTGGCTCACCTTTACGCTGTGGAATTTCTACGGGCACAATTTCAGCCGCAAATTTGCCTGCTGCAAGCGCCGCCGCATATTTTCGCTGGCTGGCAAGCGCAAATGCGTCCTGATCTTCGCGTGAGATGCTGTATTGTTCTGCTACGTTCTCCGCCGTTTCCCCAAGCGAAATAGGCGGATACATAGCCGCCAATTTATCGTTGACGAGACGCCAACCAAGCGTCGTATCGTGCAATTGCAGGTTGCCGCGCTGATAGGCAGCACCAGGTTTCATCACCACGAGCGGGGCTCGGGTCATGCTCTCTGTTCCTCCGGCAATATATACGTCGCCGCAGCCGGCCACAATTGCATTTGCGCTCTGATTCACCGCTTCCAGTCCTGAACCGCACAAACGGTTCACTGTCACACCCGGTACCGTTACAGGTAAGCCCGCGAGCAAAAGCGACATTCTTGCTACATTGCGGTTATCTTCTCCAGCTTGGTTGGCGCAGCCAAAAATGACATCCTCTATTTTTTCAGGAGCTATCTCCGGATTACGTTCCAACAATTTGCGGATAACCACGGCGCCCAAATCGTCCGGACGTACATCTTTCAGCGCGCCTCCGTGTCGACCAATAGCCGTCCGCACCGCATCAATAATGACAGGCGTTCTCATAGCTTCTCTCCCCTTTCTCCTTGTGCCCCCACTACTATACCGTCTCTACAAGCGTCGCAAGTCCCTGGCCACCCCCAATGCATAGAGAGACGACACCATATCGTTTGCCACGACGCCGAAGTTCGTATAAAATCGTGCCCAAAAGCCGAGCGCCGCTCATCCCAAGCGGATGGCCGAGCGCAATGGCACCGCCGTTCACATTCGTTTTTTCCATTGGAAGTCCTAATTCGCGAATGCAGGCAAGCGACTGGGACGCAAAGGCTTCATTTAACTCAAATAAATCAATGTCATCAATCGAAAGCCCGGTCTCCTTCAAAAGCTTACGGATGGCGACTACCGGGCCAATGCCCATAATCCGCGGATCTACCCCGCCGCACGCAAAGTGCACGACACGGCCCAATGGCTTGACTCCATACCGCTTGATTTTGTCTTCGCTCATCACCAACACCGCAGCCGCCCCGTCATTAATGCCGGATGAATTGCCCGCCGTTACCGTTCCGTTTTTGCGGAACGCCGGCTTAAGCTTCGCCAGTGCCGCAAGCGTCGTGTCGCGGCGAGGGTATTCATCTTCCGCAAACACAACAGGGTCGCCCTTACGTTGCGGAATTTCCACCTGCACGATTTCCTCCGCAAATTTTCCAGCGTCGATCGCCGCAACTGCGCGCCGCTGGCTTTCCAACGCAAATTTATCTTGGTCTTCGCGACTAATCTCGAATTTCTCAGCCACGTTTTCGGCCGTATCCCCCATGGTTAGTTCCCCGTAGATGGATACGGGCGCCGAACGAGGGCCGCCGAACGACTCCATTAACGTCTGAGGCCCCCGTTGATACGGCTGCGAGAATTTCTCTAGAATATACGGCGAACGGGTCAGGTTTTCCACACCTCCCGCCAGCATCACATCCGCATGTCCGGCCTGAATGGATTGAACCGCGAGATTAATCGCTTCCAGTCCCGAAGCACAGACCCGGTTCACCGTAAGCCCCGGCAAAGATTCCGGTAGTCCAGCTTTCAACAGGCCGACGCGCGCAATATTAATGAATGGACCGGCCGAAATGACATTGCCCATAATCACGCCGTCGACTTGCTCGCCTGTTATCTGTGCACGGTGCAGCGTTTCTTTCATTACAACGGCAGACAAATCGTCGATCGGCACGTCTTTCAAACTGCCGCCCAGCTTACCGATCGGCGTCCGCGCGCTGGCTACTATATACGCTTCTCTTCTGGTTCCCGTTATCATGCTATCGGCACCTCTTGTCCGTCATATGTGTAAAACCCTCGGCCGCTCCGGCGTCCGATCCGTCCGGCTAACACCATTTTGCGCAGCAGCGGAGCTGGACGATAACGCTCTTCCAACATATTTTGGTGTAACCCTTTAATCACGGCATATATTTCATCCAGACCGATCATATCCGCCCACTCCAGCGGGCCGTACGGATAGTTCGTGCCTTTCTTCATGGCCGTATCAATATCTTCGGGCGTCGCCGTGCCTTCCATGACCGTGAAAATCGCTTCATTAATAATAAGCGAAAGAATGCGCGGAAATACGAGTCCGACTTCGTCTTCTACCGTTTCTACCTCTTTGCCGAGCGATTCCAAAAAAGCGGAAGCCTGTACCATAAACGTTCCTTCGGTCTGCAAAGCCGGCGCCATTTCAATCAGCTCGCGCGCCGCAAGCGGCGCAAATGTGCCAAATCCTACAATGCGCTGCGGATGCACCGCCCACGAGGCAATCTCAGTCGCCGTCACGGCAAGCGATGTAGAAAGAAGCGGCACATCCGGTGCAAGCACGCTATCCAAATCCCGCACGGCCGCCTTTTTCGTCTCCAGATCAAAATTCGTGACTTCAACGGCTACCGTAATGTTTCCACCGTACTCTTTTGCTTCATCTATTGAAAGAACGCGGTACCCTTTTTCCAACATCGCTTCGCGCAACTCTTGCTCCAGGGGACTTGTGCCGGCGAGAACCACCGCCTTATTTGCTGTAATCATAAAATCCCTCCCCTGTTTTCCGGCCCAGGCTTCCCGCCTGCACCATCCGCTGCTGAATTCGACTCGGCTTAAAACGCCCTTCATAGAAGAAATTTGTGTACACCGATTCGGTCGTCGCAAAGTTAATATCAATGCCAATCATGTCCTGCAATTCGAACGGCCCCATCTTAAAGCCACCCGCTTTTTTCATAATCCGGTCGATCTGTTTCGGCCCTGCCACGCGGTCACTCATAATGCGCAACGCTTCATTATAATAAGGACGCGCCACGCGATTGACGATAAAACCAGGCGTATCCTCGACCAGCACTGGAACCTTGCCCAATTCTTCTGCAAATCGGTATACCCGATTCACGTTTTCCGTGCTTGACTTTTTCCCGCGAATGACTTCTACAAGCGGCATAACCGGCGCAGGATTAAAGAAATGAAGTCCAAGAATACGTTCCGGATGTTTCAGACCGCCTGCGATTTCCGTAATAGAAAGAGAAGACGTATTCGTTAACAGTAACGCGTCTTCCCGACAAATAGTAACGAGGGAAGCAAAAATCGATTTCTTAAGCGCAAGCCGCTCCGGCACCGCTTCAATTACGATATCGCACCCTCGGAGCCGATTCATATCTTCTACCGGGGATACTCTCGCGTACGTTGCTTCTTTTTCTTGTTCCGTCATCCGGCCTTTCTCAACATTGCGGGTCAATGTCGCCTGCAAATACGCTTGCGCTTTTTCCAGCACGTTCCGATCCGCGTCCAGCAAAAGCACGCGGTGCCCTTTGCTAGCACACACGAGGGCGATACCCGCCCCCATCGTGCCGGCGCCGATAACCCCGATCTGATACGCTGTCATATCCTCTCCTCCTTGCTATTTTCCTGTGAAAACAGGAGAGCGCTTTTCCAAAAATGCCTGCACGCCCTCTTTGTGATCCGCAGTACTGCCCGCAATGTCCTGACAGTACGCTTCATATTCAAGCGTCTCCTCCAAATTCATTTCCACTCCCTTGTACATCGCTCGTTTAATTAAACCGATGCTTTTCGTCGGCAATTTCGCTAGACGCGCGGCGTATTCTTTCACTTCGGCTTCAAAGTTTTCGGCCGAACAAATTTTGTTGGCAAGCCCGATACGGTACGCTTCCTCAGCCGAAATTTTTTCGCCTGTCATCGCCAACTCCAGCGCTTTGCCGATGCCGACAATGCGCGGCAAGAAGTAACAGCCGCCTGAATCCGGCACAAGTCCGATGTTGATAAATGCATTAGTAAAGAACGCCTTCTCTGATACAAGCCGAATATCGCATGCCAGCGCTAGACTCATGCCTGCGCCCGCCGCCACGCCGTTCACTGCGGCAATAACGGGTTTTTCGGTATTTCGGATTTGCATAATCATTGGATTATAGCGCTTGCGCAAAAACTCGCCAAAATCAACTTCTACCCCCTGCATATCGCTTAAATCCTGGCCCGCGTTAAACGCTTTTCCGGTGCCAGTAATGATAAGGCAGCGAACGTCTGAGCTTTTCCCGGCCTGTTTTAACGCGTCAATTATTTCTTTGTGCATTTTCTCGGTGAACGCATTGAATTTTTCCGGTCGATTGAGCGTAATCGTCGCTATTCCTTCCATCACATCATATAAAATCGTCTCGTACATAATCATGCGCCTCCTTAGCGTCCGCTGAATTTCGGCCTGCGCTTCTCAATAAAAGCGCGCATGCCTTCTTTTTGGTCTTCGCTCGCAAACAGCAAATAAAAACAATTGCGTTCATAATCCAATCCTTCGCTCAATGGATTGTCGATCGCTTTCAGCACGGATTTTTTAATCAACCGGGCCGCAATGGGAGGTTGCTCCGCAATTTTCCGGGCGAGTTTCATCGTTTCGTGGAAGTACATTTCTACTGGCACCACTTTATTCACCAATCCGTAGCGCAGCGCTTCGTCCGCCGAAATCGGCTCTCCCGTCAACAGCATTTCCATCGCTTTCACCTTGCCGACCGCTTTCGTCAGGCGTTGCGTACCACCTGCGCCCGGCATAACGCCAAGCTTAATTTCCGGCTGTCCTATTTTTGTCGTCTCTGAAGCGATTATGATGTCACAATTCATCATCAGCTCGCAGCCACCACCAAGCGCAAAACCGCTTACAGCCGCAAGAATCGGCTTCGAAATGCCCGCGATACGATCCCAAACAGCGAATTGATCTTTCAAAAGCATTGAAATTGCCGCTTCATCGGCCATCTCGCCAATATCAGCCCCAGCCGCAAACGCCCGCTCATTTCCCGTTAGTACGATGGCGCGGATCGAATCATCCCGATCCATCCGTTCCAGTTCGGTCACTAATTCGTCGATGAGCTGCAAATTAAGCGCGTTCAACACTTCTGGACGATTCAGCGCAATCACACCGACCGCGCCTTCCCGCTCTGCTTTAATGTAGTCATACCCCATACTCCGCCCCCCTATAAAATAAAAGATTGCGAAAAAAAAGATAAATCAAACAAAAACTACGACAGTACCTTGTTACGATTATCGACGATGCGCACCGCCTTGCCTTCACTGCGCGGAATCGTATTCGGCTTTCCTAGACACAACCTGACAGACACGCCCAGCGTGTTCTTCATTTCATGACTGATTGCTTTTACAAGACGTGCTACTTCTTCATTTCCTTCCAGCGTCACAACCTGGCTCATGTATTCTGGCGTTGTTTCACAATGAATTTCAAAACTGTCCAGCGGGCCTTCGCGTTTAATAACAACCTGATAGTGTGGAGCAAGCTGTTTAAATGTAAGCAGCACCGATTCAATTTCAGTCGGAAACACGTTCACCCCGCGAATAATAAGCATATCGTCTACGCGACCTTTAATGCGGGACATACGCATGCTCGTCCGTCCGCACTTGCACGGTTCCGGATTCAACGACGCAATATCTCCGGTGCGGTAGCGAATGACCGGGAACGCCTGCTTAGTCAGCGATGTAAACACAAGCTCTCCTTGTTCACCATATGGCAGCGGCTCTCCGGTTTCAGGGTCCACAACTTCGGCAATAAAATGATCTTCCACGATATGCAGGCCATCCTGTGCCTCATAACACTCAATCGAAACGCCAGGTCCCATTACTTCGCTCAATCCGTAAATATCCACCGCTTTAATGCCGAGTTCTTCCTCCAACTGTGCGCGCATCTCTTCGGACCACGGCTCCGCTCCAAAAATGCCGTATTCCAAGCTCGTCTCGCGCGGGTTGAGCCCCTGCTTCTTCATTTCTTCCACAATGTTAAGAATATATGACGGCGTACCGGAAATGCCGCGCGGACGAAAGTCCTGAATCAGCGTAATCTGACGGGGCGTATTACCGCCAGATACCGGAACAGCAACGGCTCCCAAATATTCAATACCATAGTGCAAACCGAGACCGCCCGTAAACAAACCGTAGCCATACGCATTGTGGAATATATCACCTGGGCGGCCTCCCGCACAGCAAATGGCGCGAGCCACCATTTCCGACCAATTCTCAATATCTTGTTTCGTATAGCCAACGACGGTCGGTTTGCCTTTCGTACCAGAAGAACCGTGAATGCGCACAATATCTTCCTGTCCGACCGCGAACAGGCCAAACGGATAATTTTCGCGCAGATCGGTTTTCTTCATAAACGGAAGTCGGCGCAAATCCTCTAGCGACTGAATATCTTCCGGTTTGATGCCCGCTTTGGCAAACGCTTCCCGATGAAACGGCACGTTTTCGTACGCACGCTTTACCGTCTCTTTCAGCCTTTCAAGTTGCAGTTCTTCCATCTTTCTCCTTGACATCGTTTCCATTTCCTTATTAAAAATCATACTGCTTCCCTCCTTATTCTGCCCTTCAAACGTTTGCGCTTACAGTTTTGAATTACAAATATATTCAGTCATTTTTTGTCATATTCGCTTACTCCCCTGAGAACACGGGCTTTCTTTTTTCACGGAACGCCTCCAGCGCTTCTACTCGGTCTTTTGTCGGGATAATGACTTCATACGCTTTACTCTCCAGATCGAGCCCTGTCTGCAAATCAACGCTGCTTCCCTTATCGATCGCGTATTTCGCTTGATACACGGCGAGCGGCGCGTTGGCGATTATTTCTTCTGCCAGAACCCGCGCTCTCTCCCGCGCTTCTTCAACCGTCTCAGACACTCCGTTTAAAATCCCGTATTCATATGCTTCGGCCGCGGTAATCTTGCGCGCGGTCAAAATTAATTCTTTTGCTTTCGATGGCCCAATTAGACGCGGCAATCGCTGCGTACCACCTGCTCCCGGAATAATGCCAAGGCTTACTTCAGTCAGTCCCATTTTTGCATCCCTTACCGCAAACCGGAAATCGCAAGCAAGTGCCAGTTCAAAACCACCGCCAAACGCAAACCCGTTAATTACCGCAATCGTCGGTTGAGGCATTCGCTCCAGCGCAGAGAATACGTCTCGAATTTTACGCACATTTCGGCGCACCTGCTGTTCATTGAGCGTACGGCGCTCTTTCAAATCGGCCCCGGCGCAAAACGCCCGCCCTTCCGCCGCTACCAGCACAACACGAATATCTTTCGGATTTTGTGCAATTTCTTCTACAATTTCTCCCAGGCGGACAAGTGTGGCATAATTCAAAGCGTTCAATTCATTTGGACGGTTTAGCTTTATTGTCGCGATATACTGTTCTCTCTCAAGCACTACAGTTTCCGTTTCCATGCACACCTTCCTCTCTTCATCTTTTGTGCAGAAATCACACAAATTTTTATGACAAAAATTTATATAACGTTATTTTAACGTAAATTATAATTTTAGTATAATTGCACTGTAAATATAGCGTCAATAAATTTTTATTATTTTTGCAAGGATAAATATATTATTTTATCGAAAAATTCCACCCGATCCATCTGTTTACAACAAAAGAAACACGCTCCACATAGAAAAGGTAAAGAGTGCGCGCAGCCCCTTACCCCTATCGAAAAAGCCCTTTACTTCAATAATTTTCGCAATCGTAATCAGTTTTTCAAGCATCCTTTCTGTAGGTATCCCCAAGTTCATGATTCCACAAATTTAATATCAAAAAGATTATTCTATTTTTAAAATTTAAAATTTCATTTCTACACTTGTAATAAACTGCGAGAGATTGATATAATCCTGCTATTATTTATGAGTAAAACAACAGGCAAGTTTGTTACGATTCATGTCCTCGCCGCACGGCATCAGGAGCACGCTCAAGTTATTCAATAGAAGAACAGAACAAAGAAGGTGATTGGACATTGAAGAAGTTCACGAAGAAACATCTCATATTTGTAAGCTTTATGTTGTTTTCCATGTTTTTCGGGGCTGGTAATCTTATTTTCCCCGCTTTTCTCGGCTTTTCCGCTGGCGAACATGTTTGGATTTCTCTTACCGGTTTTATTCTATCTGCGGTCGGGTTGCCGATTTTGGGAGTCGCCGCCGTCGCCAAAGCCGGCAGTTTCCAAACGCTTGCCCGCCGTGTTCACCCGGTGTTTGCCTTTATTTTTCCGCTCATTATTTATCTGTCCATCGGACCGGGACTGGCGATTCCGCGCGCGGGAAGCCTAGCGTTTGAAATGGGGGCAGGGCCGCTGCTACCTGAGGATTGGGCCACCGCTCCAGCCGTTCTGCTCATCTACACGGCCATTTTTTTCGGACTGGTGTTCTGGCTAAGTCTTTCGCCATCTAAACTGGTGGATCGTTTCGGAAAACTATTGACACCCATTGTCTTAACACTTATTTTCATCATTTTTATCAAAAGTCTAACAATGCCGACAAGTGCGACTGGTACACCGCAGGGAGATTATGGACCTAACCCGTTTTTCCAGGGATTTTTGGATGGATACTTGACCATGGACGCGCTAGCATCGCTCGTCTTCGGGATTGTGGTGGCAAACACGCTGCGAGCGAAAGGGGTAGAGAACAAGAAGAAATTATCCACCTGCGTTATGTATGCCGGGTTTGGGGCCGGATTACTGCTAGCAGCCATTTATCTTATTCTTGGATTCCTCGGTGCCTACGGCGGTCCCTACGGACAGGTAGAAAACGGGGCCCAAGTCCTCACACATGTTATGGCTCACTTGTTTGGCCAGAGCGGCACGATTCTGCTGAGTGTTGTGTTTACCTTGGCTTGTTTATGTGTATCCATTGGCTTGGTCACGTCATGCAGTCAATTTTTCACAAGCGTCTTTCCGCGTGTTCCATATAAAACATGGGCCATCATTTTCTGTGTATGGAGCATGGCAACCGCAAACCTAGGGTTGACCGAAATTTTGAATGTATCCGTTCCGATTCTTGGTGCCATTTATCCTGTCGCGATCGTACTCATCGTTTTGGCACTGGTTCATGATTATATAAGAAGCTATTCTTCGATTTACATCGTAACCGTAACATTTGTCGGCCTTTTCAGTATGGTTGATATGATAAACACAGCGTTCTTGGCACATAAATGGAACATGGTACTGGTAAAATTTCCGCTGTATGCACACGGGATCGGCTGGCTTGTGCCCGCGCTTGCCGGAGTGATCATCGGCTATACCATTGACTTGATGAAGCACCCCGGCAAAAGAGCGCCTGTCGAAAAGGAAGCAGCGTGAAAAGCGGCGCATGCTCTGAACAATGAAACGTTCAATCTTGATAAACGGAAAACGTTGCAGGCAAAAAATTGCCGTAATATCCTGGATTCCAATCAATCCCGCGTATCCATTCTACAGGTTTAGAAGCAGAAAAAGATTGAAAATACAGCGAGCCAACAGGTTGTTTACTTAATGATGAACGCAGAAAGAGGAAACCTTTGCCGTCCGCGAGCGGTACCGCATGATAGTCCGTAACCGTTCGCGCGGCTGAAGTTACCGCTTGCTCATTCCCATCGCTCGTCCTTTGCCAAATGCGGCGGTTTTGGTAATCGTTCCACTTCGTGACCGGGCCACGTATAAAGAGAAGACGCGCCGGAGAGGAAGGGCTCCAAACAGGCTGAATATCCGCTGTTCCTTTCTGTCCGGCTTGTACAATCTTCCCGGATTTTGTATCAAAAATACAAAGCGCTTTATCGCTTACTGCTTCTCTCCCCTCTCCATCGATGTAAGCGAGCTGTGTGCTATCAGGTGACCAAGCAAACCAAGCGGGATATTTCAGTCCTCCCCCAAGCGCAATTCGCTGTTTCGTTTTTATATTTATTGCTTCAATGTCATTGGCATCAGCGGACATTGAACCAGAGTTCGGCCGAATAAAGTAGGCAAGATACTCTCCATCAGGCGACCATTTCATGCCAACAATAGCCGATGAATATATTTCTTCCTCCGCTTTTTTTGTTTCGCCGATATTAAATAATACACTGCTTGTTCCATCGAGCGCGACACGTTCCACCGTCATTGGGTGTTGCTCCGTTCTCATATATGATACCGTGAGGCTTTTTCCGTCCGGATGCCAAGTAAAGTCTTCTACATACGGCCTGTCAGACACAATGGCAGTAATTACAGGTTTATCCCCTTTCAAATTTGCGACTTTAATGGAGCTATACCTCTTATCTTCCGGTTTACTAAAATGGGATGTCATATAGGCAATCATAGCACCTGTGGGCGACCAAGCCTGATGCCCTTCAATGATGTCCGCATCTTTTTCTACTAAGCGCCAAATTTTTTTGGTCGGGTTGACAACCCACAGCTCTTTTGTATGATCATAGTCTTCTTTCTCTTCCCACATGTAAGCGAACCATTCTCCTGTCGATGACCAACCGATAGGGGATGCGATACCTTTTTTCGTTAATGGAACAGGTTGCGCGCCTGCCTGATACCCATTTACAAACCAAAGGGAGTGTTGATTTACAAAAACGACTTTTGCAGGAAAATACGCCTGCTGTACCCGTGCTGGACTATTTGCTGCCGCGACAGCGGAAATAGAAACCGAAACGAGTAACATGAATAAACATATAAGAAGAAATATTCGCAATTTATAAAACATGTTTCCATCTTCCTCTCTTATGATATGTTAACCTCTATAAGCCAATCTTTATAGGGTATAGATTAACACTTCATTCATTCTCCAAGTTAGAAATAAAATCCTTTTAAAAACAACATGTAGTACGCGCCTTATGAGTTTTTCTTCGTTTACAGAAAGTGCCGTCTGAAAGCCCACGGTTTTAAGCAAAAACAAAGACCGTTCTCCTTCAATCTTATTAAGGATAATACAGTAGAAGCATCTCTTAAGTATATCTATTTATCTAATTCCCTATAATAAACAATATGAAAATGCGCTCACAAAAAAGGTGAAATCATGTCTTTCTTTCGTTATTTTTTGCGGGGTAAACAAGCATTTCGCAGGCAGAAAAAGGATCATGATCTCTTACACAGTATGATCGCCTCTTCTGCCTCCATAAATCTCCAGCATGTATCCATGCTCTTTAGCGGGATTCCTGAGTTTACGATCCGTGAGATTCCATTGAAAACAGGACAGAAGTCTATTCTTGTGTATATGGATGGCCTGGTAGATAAAAACGTCATTAACACGGATATTCTGCGTCCGCTCTTATATGGAGAATATAATGAAAAAGATTCTCTGGAGTCTGCTGTAACAATAGGGCAGATCAAAAAAGTCCAGAAATGGTCGGAGATTGAACAAGCCCTCCTGATTGGAAAAAGCATTCTTTTTATTGATGGACATGACTCTGCCCTTGAACTTGAAACACAGAATTGGCCGGAGCGGGCGATTCAGGAACCACAGGCGGAATTGTCAGTCAAAAACGGCTCACATCAAGGGTTTATTGAAACAGCCGCTCAAAATATTGCCATGATTCGCCGCTACATCCCAAGCCGGGAATTAAAAGTGAAAGAATTAATGATCGGGGAACGAGGACGTGTAAAAATTTCGCTGCTTTACCTGGAAGATGTGGCAAATCCACAAACTCTTCAAGAAGTCGAAAGCAGAATTACATCGCTCCATGTTGATACGATTCTCACCACTGGAGAGTTAAAAGAACTCATTGAAGATAATCTGTATACACCTTTTCCGCAGCTTACCGTGACGGAACGTCCGGATACAGCATCCTCTCATCTCCTTGAAGGGCGAATCGCTATCGTTGTAGACCGCACGCCGGGTGTGTTAATTGGGCCGATGACCTTTTCTGCTTTTTTTCAAACGGTGGATGATTATAATATAGGATGGCTCGCCGCTTCGTTTATCCGACTCCTGCATTTCGCTGGATTTTTCATCGCGATTTTTACACCTGCTTTCTATATCGCGATCATTTCCTTTCATTACGAAGTGATTCCGCTTGAATTGCTTTTATCGGTTGCAGAATCACGGAACCGGGTTCCTTTTCCACCTCTATTCGAAGCGCTGCTTATGGAACTTGTACTTGAAATGCTTCGGGAAGCAGGGGTCCGGCTCCCGACGCCCATTGGTCAAACCATAGGCGTTGTCGGTGGAATTGTCATCGGACAGGCGGCGGTTCAAGCCGGACTTGTAAGCAATATCATGGTCATTGTCGTATCCATCACCGCAATTGCTTCTTTTATTATTCCAAATATAGAAATGTCGAATGGGATACGGCTGATTCGTTTTCCGATGATGCTTCTCGCTTCTGCTTTTGGCATAGTGGGTATCATATCTGGAATGATGGCAGTTTTCGTTCATTTACTCTCTTTAGAATCCCTTGGAGTACCGTATAGTGCCCCCATTTCGCCGTTGCGTCTTTCAGATATGAAAGACACGTTTGTTCGTTTACCGATACAGACGATGAAGAAGCGCCCTGTATCGATTCGGCCCAGCCAATTACAACGGCAAAGGAATAGAAAAAAAAGCAGGGAAGATCAATGAGCAGACTCGTCAAGAAAGAAATAACATTACTCCAGTATATTCTGGCTATTCATGGCACCCAGGTAGGAACCAGCATCCTAACTCTTCCGGCTGAAGTGGCTAAGACGGCAGGCACGGACGGCTGGATCTCGATTATTATCGGATCGATCCTCGCTACAATCGTTAGCTTATGTATTGTTCATCTTATGGCCAATCATCCAGGGGATACCATGCTTGAGCTGATGACACGGTATCTGGGAAAAGGACTGGGAAAAGCCATGATGGTGATCTGGATGTTATATTCTTTATTCGCTATCACGGTCATTCTTTTTGTTACCATATCCATTATTCAAATATGGATTTTGCCGAACACGTCCAGTTATTTAATCGTTACCCTGCTTATGATTAACACCTATATGATTATACGTAGAGGTGTACGGTTCATCGGACGTTATGCCGAGTTTGTTTTTTTCTTTACGCTCGGGCTGCCAATATTATTAATCATCCCGCTCAAAGATAGTCACTGGGTTTATCTGCTGCCCATATTGAAAGAAGGATGGATGCCGATCCTTTCTGCGGTGAAAACGACGACCGTTGCCTTCCTTGGATTTGAGTTGGCGTTTCTTTTCTATCCTTATCTAAAAAATAAAAAAGCCGCAGCCAAAGGGGTTGTGATTGCCAATGCCCTTACCCTGCTTGTTTATCTCCATATTACGTTAAGCTGTTTTGTTTATTTTAGCCCAGATGAAATTACGCAGTTTTTATGGCCCACGCTTACACTTGTCAAGCCGATCGAGTTTCCATTTCTCGAACGAATGGAAATTATCTTTGTAGCATTTTACATTTTTCTTTTTTCAACCTCGTCCATTCCCTACCTTTTTTTTGTTACGGATACCTTTTCTCAGTTGTGTAATAAAAAAGACTGGCAGCTGCCGTACCTTTTGTTGCCGCTCTTTGTGGTTGTTTTCTTCTTCTTCAAACCATCCTATAAAGTGCTTGAACTATGGGAAGAGTGGTGGGGGTGGATAAGTTATTTCACCGCCTATGCGTTCCCGGTTATCTTTCTTTTTTATGTTAAAGGTTATACACATTGGAAAAGGAGGAAAATCGATGATAAAGCAGGCTAAATTCATCCTAGCATGCCTTGACATGCGAGGATCAGCTTAATGACCCTATCTTTAGTCTAAAGAAAAAAGAGAGGGCCAATTAAGAAGTTCATGAAATGAATTTTAGTCCAATTGCCGCCATAAGAACCATACTAATAAACAAAACCCGACGCCATTCTTTTGATTCCCCATATATAAACATACCGACAAGCGCGCTTCCTACCGTGCCAATCCCAGTCCAAACGGCATACGCCGTTCCCATGGAGATCGTTTTCATCGCCTGAGAAAGAAAGAAAAAGCTCAAACAAAATCCCCCAACCAGTATGGCAATTGACTGCCAATTTTTTTGTTTATTTACTTTATTTATTCCTGTTACGCCGACCACTTCGAAAGAGCCGGCTAGGATAAGATAGATCCAACCCATTATCCTCTGTCTCCTTTCATTTCCCTTCCGCTTCAGCTCCAACGTTATCTTCCGATTCTTTCGTAACAACCTTCAGCCCAATTACGCCTATCAATAATAATAAAATAAGCAACACTTTCACCCATTGAAACGGTTCGCCAAACACAAGCATCTCCATGATTACGGTTCCAGCCGTTCCGATTCCTGTAAAAACGGCGTATACGGTGCCAACCGGCAGTCTGCTTGAGGAGCGAATCAACAAATCAAAACTAACGTAAATAGCTATTATCGTCCCAACCCATGTCCAAAAATTATAAGCATGCTTGAGTCCGATAACCCATGCGACTTCAAAAAAGCCGGCAATCAATACCAATATCCAGTTTCGGTTCATTCCATTGCCTCTCCTGTGTTTTTCTTTATTATTCATATAGATAATCCGCGCCAATACAAATACCAGGAAGCATGTAACCTTCTTATGAATCGTTCCGTTCCGCCATATAACATTTCCACGAGGAGCCCGTCAAGCAAACCCATGAACGCGACAGCGGCCCGCTCCGCACCGACAGAACGAATCTCGCCTTCCTCTATCGCTTTTTCAAACACCGGAATAAGAAGACCTTCGAGTTTATCCAGATAAATGTAAACATCGTGCATGACTTCATCGTACAAGTGGGTTGGCGGAAAAAATGTGATGCGTAGCAAAAATTTCGTTCTGTCATCATGCTCATACCGTGCTTTATACTGGCTCAAAAAGTTATACAAACGCTCGTGTAAAGGAATGTTTGCATGACGCGCAAAAAAATGAGTTACAAACTCCGCTTCATCACTAATAACATCCTCGATCACCTTTAGAAAAAGATCGTCTTTTCCTTTAAAATGTGCATAGATCGATGGCTTTTTTATCCCCACCTCATCAGCAATATGTGCAAGGGAAGCCCCTTCATACCCATGTCTGGCAAAATGAGCGAGAGCGACCTTTTTTATGCGATGGATCGTCATCTCCCGTTCACCTCCCTAACGTTCGTTAGTTCATTTTTACACAGATTTTCTAGAAAGTCAACGGACAGAGAATAAAACGTTCTTGTTCCATACTACCGCTGTTCTATCTTTTACAAACCAAAAAATTCCATATGATGCTTTTCACTTCTGTAATAAGATAATCGGTCATTCAAGTTACCTGTGTGAAATTCGAATTTATGTCCATCAGGGTCTGTAAAATAAACGGAACGTTTGTCTTTTTCATCTCTGTCTCTACCCGGAAGAATATTGACGAATACCTCCCAACTAGAATTTTGAATCATTTAGTTTTTCCCTTTTTAATAGTTACGCTAAATCACTCAAAATTCCTGCTTATTAGTGAAATGGCTACGTTCATTCTGCTCCGCTTCTATACAAATCCAAGTACAAAAGCAGCTCGTAAATCAGCACTAATGACCACCACAATCACAAGCGCTTTCTTCTTCGCTGTATATCTCGGTGCTGTAGGCCGCCCCATCTTCCTTAGCGGTTCTGCTGAGCCACAAGTTATGAAAGATAAGGAGTGGGTTTTCTTTTTCAATATAAAGTGGTATGATTATGTATGTTCGCCTTTCTTATGGTTGTTTGATCGTACTTACATCATATAAGAAAATGGCGAATTTTTGTTTTTTCTGATTGAGAATGATTCAACAAGTTCATTAGATAAAAAATAAAGTTTTCCTACAAGAGGTACTATGCATCCAGACATTCATTCTAATACAAATACTAAAACAATAAAAAAAATTTACATTCCTGTAAGTACAAAATTTTGGCTAAGTCATTTTATCGCTTTTTTGTGGATGTGCTTTTCCATTTATATTTCCATGCCTTGGTTAAAGGATTTATCAAGTATTATTTCTTTTCCTTTCGCTCTGCTCATTATTATAGGAATTTCATATATTCCAGGATATATGAACGCTTTTCTTGTTGCAAGCTTAGTCTTTGATCGACAGCCGCCGTTCAAGAATGAGTTTTCCACCGATTCTGTAACCGTTCTAATAGCTGCTTATAATGAAGAAGAAAAAATATTTAATACATTAAGATATCTTTCAAAGCAAGATTATAAAGGTAAAATAACTACGATGATTATTGATAACGGTTCAACTGATAATACTGTTTCCGAAATACTAAAAGCAAAACAGGAACTAGACTTGGATATTGCAATTTTTCACGAAGAGCATCCTGGAAAGTTTCATGCTTTAAACAAAGGACTACAATATGTTACGACTCCATATGTAATTACACTAGATGCAGATACATTATTGCATCCATCCGCTATTCGTTATATCGTAGCCAGAATAAAAAGTAGTTCAGAAGAGATATGTGCAGTGGCAGGCTCTATTCTTGTTAAAAATAGTCGAGATAATATATGGACAAAGATACAGGAATGGGATTATTTTTTAGGAATTGCTTCTATTAAACGGCTTCAGGGTTTATATCAGGGAACACTTGTTGCACAAGGAGCCTATAGCATATACAAAACTTCATGCCTCAAAGAAATCGGGGGATGGCCTAATGCAATCGGTGAGGACATTGTCTTAACATGGAGACTTTTACAAAAAGGGTGGAAAGTTTATTTTGAACCATTAGCAGTAGCTTTTACAGAAGTACCTACCAGTTTGAAACACTTTGTTCGTCAACGCTCTCGTTGGGCTAGAGGAATGATTGAAGGGCTAAAGGAAATTAAACCCTGGGAACAACCCCAGCTATATACAAAATACTTAACCTTTATTAATTTGATTATGCCTTATTTGGACTTTGCATACACATTCTTTTGGATTCCTGGCCTTGTTCTTGCATGGTTCGGTTACTATTGGATTGTTGGACCTATGACATTACTCGTTTTACCTCTCACTTTAATAAGCTATAGTTTCCTTTATTTCTTTCAAAAAAAATATGTTTTTACCTCCTTACATTTAAAAGTTCGTAAAAACTTTCTCGGTTTTCTTTTATTTGTTCTTTTTTATCAAATGATTATGTCACCCGTTTCAACATATGGATATATACAAGAAGTGTTCAAACTACAAAGGATATGGAAATAGCAGCTGCATTCTACAAAAGCACCCAGGGCTGAAAGTTTCGCTCTAGATGATAACCGTCTTTATGTGACGGGAAAAAATGAATCATGTAGAAAAAAGATAGCTGTAGCTGATACCGATGGTTATAGAGCAAAGCCTCGCCACCCAAATGGGCAGCGGGGCATTATTATTTTTGCTGCACTCTTCCTCTAAATACCCCGACAATGTTTTAACATGACACTACAGAGAAATCTAATTCCAATGGTAGGCATTCTAACATTTTATCTCAAACTATTTTCGTCTATCATACGCTTAATTCTCTCTTTTGCTTCTTCAATATCCAATTCAACACTACTAATGATATCTAACCAATGTTCCTTCTGTTTTTTCATCGTAAAAAATATGGTTGGTTTTTCATGTTTAAGAATAGTGATTAGTTCTATTATTGGTAATGTTTCCCCAATCGCTTTCTCTCTAAGCAGACCTTTAAAAAAACTAGTAAAGATATAATAATGCTGTGACTCATCATGGTGTTTCTCTAGAAGTTTATAAAAATCCACTATCGCATCAACAACTCGATACATTTTTCTTCTCATATATTCCTCCTGGCAACTGGCTGGCATATCTTAAAGATAGAAGCCCCTATAGTTTTGCGTCCTTATCTTTCAATAAGTTTACCTTTTTCAGCAGGAATATATTATCACTAAAAACAAAGCGATAATAGGTATAAAGACATGCAAAAATTGCACCTATCTGACACGGCCCCTTCGCTTATCTTCTGATACTATCATCATACTCCCCCTATTTCAAAACAGCGCCCATCCAATCAAAAATCAGGCCATTTATCCCCGGATTAATTTAATCAAAGATATAACAGCACCATATACCCCCTAAATCATTGAGCGGTTAACTCAAAATAGTTTTATGTCTACTTCGTAACATTTATAAACATAGACCATCCTATGCAAATATGTACTCAAGGGGACAAATGGTGAGTGATAAATGGGGTTCCAAATTATCGTTTACTGATCTTATTTTCTTAGATAAAATTTATGTATATTTTATTTAAATTCCAAAGGAGGAATAATATGTGAAAGGGGAGAAAGTCGTTATCACAGGATATGGAATCAAAGTTCCAGGTGGATATAATGTAAATCACTTTGCCGATACTCTTTTAACGGGAAAAAGCGCTCTAGACCTTTACATAGGAGAAGGAACGGAAGGAAAAAATATCGCATTCGGGGTTGTACATGATAGATTAGCAGAAATACAGAATAAAAAGTATAGAAGATACCCTAGGATCAGTCTTCTGGCTATGTCAGCCGCAAAGGAAGCGCTACAAATGACAGGAAATATCCATTTAGATCAATATAAAACAGGAATTTTCCTCGGAACGGCTTTAGGGGGAACCCTAGGATACGATGAGATTGTCGTTCTTGCCCAACAGAATAATCTGAAAGATATGCCTGTCAGTGGATGTGGGATCGTCCATTATCATAGCTTAGCTTCTTCAATAGCAGAGTTTCTAGGGGTAAATGGAGTTACGAGAACCGTAGCCACAGGATGCGCAGCAAGCATTGATGCCATCCAGGATGCCATTATGTATTTGCGTTCTGGCGAGTTAGACATCTGCATCGTAGGGGGGGCCGATGCGCCTATTTCTAAAACAGTGATATATGCCTTCGGAAAAATAAGATGTTTATCACAAGACAAAGAGCTACATATGATGGGCGTTCCATTTTCAAAAAAGAGCGGAGGATTTGTCATCGCTGAAGGAGCAAGCGTATTAGTGCTTGAAAGAGAATCGAGCGCTCTGAAAAGGGGAACAAAGATTTTAGGTGTCATTGACGAGGTCAGTACATCAAACGATGGAAAAGGAATATTTTTTTCAGACAGCGAAGGGAAACATTTGCTTCGTGATTTAGAAAAGGTAACTAAACATAGAAAGCCTACATATGTCAATAGCCAGGCACTTGGAATGAAAGAAAACGATAGGATTGAAGCTATCAACCATATGCAGTTGTTTGGTAAAGATGTTCCTATTACTTCTATAAAAAGTATAACCGGTCATACGTTTGGAGCAAGTGCAGGAGCACAAATGATTTCTTCTCTTATTGGAATGGAACGGAATTTCATTCCTAGTACAGTGAATGCGGTTCGAGAGGATTATCCGGAACTGTCTATTGTATATGATACCATTCAAACGGAAGTTGACAGTTTTGTTGTTACTTCTCATGGATACGGTGGAAATAATGCTGCTATTTTCATCTCTAAATACCCATTTTAAAAAATTCATACTTACTGAGGAAGGAAAACGAATGATTGAAACACATAAGGATAAAGAAAAATTGTTGTATTTAATTATCGAAAAAGTTCCAAACATGATCGAAGCGCATATTCAAAATATGCTACAAAAAACAGAAAACTTCCATAAAGTTATTGAAGACCTTGAAGCCTATAGAACTTCTTTATATTCAATATATACTACTGTGGCGAGAATATTATTTAAAGAGAATGAGGAATATATAGAAGCGCTACAACAGCTGGAGAAAACAGGCTATGAAGTAGGGCTTTATTTTGGAGAAGTAAAAGAAATGAATCGAGAAACATTCCTCCAGCTAACACATAGTATTCGAATACATTCTTTTGATTATGTTTGTTCTTTAATTAATGTTCATCTCTCCAAGCCAGAAGAACGCTCTTTTCTGATCTCTAGGCTTTTTGAAATTCTAAATGCGAGATTTAACAGTTGTGTCAACGGCTTCCTTTCTGCAAAAGATAAACAAATCCATTATTTGCATAATCAAAAACTATCAATTATGGGGCAAATGGCAGCGGGCATGGCTCATGAAATCAGAAATCCGCTTTGCAGTATTAAAGGTTTTCAACAACTGATGAAACGAATGGTCCTTAATAAAACAGCAAATACAAATAATTTTTTGAATTACATCGATATTTGCATTAACGAAATTACAAAAATCGAAAACCTGGTGTATGATTTCCTTTTGTTAGCGCGTAAAGGAGACAGTAGAAAAAGAAGCTGGGAAAAAGTAAATATCAATCAAATTTTCCAAAAAATTCATGCGTTAGCTGCATGCTTTGCATTAGAAAAGAACGTTACTCTTCATTTATCTCTGCCATCAACTACTCTTTTCACCTATGGAATCTCTTCATATATCGAACAAATCATGCTTAACATTATCAAAAACAGTATCTCTGCGCTACATCCTGGAGGACTCTTACTCATCAATTTGTATCCTTCGATAGACAGCAAAGAAGCGATTTTAACTTTTGTCGATAATGGAATAGGGATTCCGGAAAATCACATAAATAAAATTTTTGAGCCCTTTTTTACAACGAAAGAAGACGGAACGGGATTAGGTTTGTCCATATGTAAAAGGTTAGTTGAGGAAATGCGAGGAAGTATTCTGATACAGTCAAAAGAAAAAGAGGGAACAACTGTCGAGATTCGTTTGCCCTTAGTTCCCCATGTCATGTAGATCCTTATTAATATCTTCAACTAACACATAATTCTTTTCACCTATTTATAAGCAACATTAATTTACATAACTTTAACTTGTATATATTTTTTAACCAAATATAACAAAAGCATCCTGTTCCAAATTGGAATAGGATGCTTATGGAATAGAATTAAAATTTATTCTTTTTATCCAAATTAATCACTGAAATTTTCAAACAGAAACTTTAACTCTTTACTATCATAAATCTCTCCATTACTAATGAATTTTTCAACTTCTACTGTACCATCTTCCATAAACTCTATTTCCCACCGTTGACCTGGAACGGCTACCTCAACCATAATTGCTTCATTCCTCACTTTACCTAGCTTATAGAATATATGATTTTCCTCTAATTTATTAAGAAAACGAATCAACTCTTTTAGATCCAACAAGCCTTCCCTCCATCTTAAGTATAAATTCTTACTCTTCTACTTCGTTCGTTGTTGAAGTGATGTTTTCAAACATTTTTCTTTTCGTTCCTTTTTAAGCAACAACTAAAAAAAAATAGGCAGCACCTATTTTTTTAATGGTTACTTATATATATATCAGGAAAATATTGTGTAGTAAATACTTTTCCTGGTATAGTGTGATTTAACATAAAGTAGCGAAAAATTCCTTTTCTCTATAGGTGGGAGATGAATCGCTTCTGCTTTTTTATCTATAAAAAGTATCTTTCATATAAAAGGAGCATTCCTGTAATGAATGAAATATTCGCCAACGCAGAACGATCCGAAGAATGCACGTGTAATCGCACATCTCATAAAAGCTGGACGGTACTCCGCACCCATTTTCCGACCGGTGTTTATGCCGAACTACGGGAAGCTGTCAAAATACGAGACCACATCTCTTGCAAGATTCAACGCATTCCAGTCAAGGTGCATATCATTGCTAAAGTCCATATTCGGCACACTAGGCTCTGGCTTAACGTCCTGATAAAAAGTCATGTAGGTCAATAGTAATGAAAAACAGTGAAAAACGACAAAATAGTAAGAATAAATAGCATGATGTACGTTTTCATTAGTTTTCAATGGATATGATTGCCGCTTTCATGGAGATGGACCACCTTTGTCAAGAGAGCCCCATAAACATGATAATAAATGTAAAACATATTAACACAAACTTGGTATTTAGATAAAAAGTGAGGGAGTAAAAATGGCTTCTACATCCAATGTCATTTATTTAAGACAATATAAAGCGAGAAAGAAATTTCATCATCTAAAGAAAATTATTTTTTCCAAAGATACATTGTTCGCTATATTCTTCATTATATTTATAGTAGTATTGCTTATAGTAGCGGGTATTGCAAGTTATTATGATTATTCCTCCCCTTTATTTGATAAAATAAGTACTAATATTGCCGACATATATACCTTTGAACTAAAATAAGCAGCCGGAGAAATTTATTCGTTGCTTTAGTTTACGATTTAGTCGCAGAATGCCTCTCATTTCAATGAGGGGCATATGGTTACCTCCAAATATAAGACTTACTGTGTAAGTCACAGGTTGTCGAAAAAGTCTTGGCAACCTGACAGTCACCTTAATATAAGATGGCTGTTTTTATTTGGTTATAAAATAAACGACAAACGATAACAAAGTCTTATTTTTATTAATTCACAGCAAAATTTTTTGCATCTACTCTGTTTTTATCAAATTATAGCAAATTTTTTTGCGTCAACACGCTTAATTTTTTGCATTTCAATATATTTGGTAATATTTAACCGCATTTTTATACTCTAAATTTACTTTGTATTATGAATATTTCTGGAACGAATTTTGCATAAATTATTATTTATTATTTATATACCAAAAAGGAGGGAAACTACATGGAATTGTTAAGAAATAATTCAAAGCAAATAAGTGACCAAATTATGGACGCACCTGATAAAAAAAAGCAATTTCTATTGGGGGCGAAGCAAATCCTACCCGTCGCGTTAGCCGGTACTATCGATGGATTAGTGTTTGGTCTTCTTGCGAGGCAAGCAGGATTCAGCGTAACAGAAGCCGTGTTGTTTTCATTTTTAGTTAATGCGGCATCATCACAATTTGCCACTTTGGGCTTTATTTCCCAAGGTGTAGCAGGATTTCCTATTCTTATATCTACTATGTTGTTAAACGCACGGCAAATATTGTATGGATTATCTTTAGGACCCCACTTTCGAGATATTCCCATCTGGAAACTGATGGGTGCAGCATGGATGTTAAATGATGAAACCTATGCTCTTAAATCAACCTATCTATCACAAGGAAAGAAAACAAGTCTTCCTTTTTATTGTGGAGCTGGAGTGGTTGATTTAATGATTTGGACCCTCAGCACATTAATTGGGGCTGCTTTTGGTACATTGATTTCAGAACCTCAAAAATATGGACTTGATTTTGCTTATATTGCAACTTTTATTGGATTTCTGGCAATCAATTTAAAATCAACATTTTATGTAAAGACAGCACTTGTTGCCTCTTCTCTTGCATGTTTGGGGTATCACTTAAATGGAGTGACATTATCGGTTATTTTGGGAACTTTTAGTGCTGTAATAATGGGGGTTATTTTTGATGAACGATAAGCTAATATTATACATCTTACTAATGGCAGTAATAACCTATCTAACAAGATTTCCAATGCTTGTCTTAAGTTCTCGTGTAGAAATGCCTTCTTGGGTTCAACGTGGGCTTAGAATGGTTCCTGTCGGGGTTTTTAGTTCATTAACAATTCCGCCAATTCTCTTTCATACACCTGCAAACATATGGAATCCTGAGTATATGGTAGCTGGAGCCTTTGCTTTATGGATAGGATTATGGAAAAAACAAATTGTACTATCTTTGTTAGTAGGAGTGGGCTGTCTTGTTTTGTGGAGAATAATATAACACTATTCATGTTATCTCCTTAATATTTTAAATAATAATCATATTCGAAAGGGGAGGTGCCGAAGAGCAAAAGAAAGGAAGTGAACTTCTCCCATAAGGGAAGTAAAAATATGAAAAGTATATTGTTGGTAGATTTATGCTTGCACCTTAGAATCATCGAATACTATTAAATGTTAAATTAGCAATCTACACAAAGTAATTATTATGTAGAGGGGTGTAAGTAGTGGTAAATTATAAGTTTTCAGAGGAAATAAAGGCACAATTACTACCGCTTCATGAATCTAACAACTATAGAGCCCTTATCGGTTTACTATTTGACTTTTTAGTCATATTTGGAGCTATTATGCTTGGTACTTACAGTTGGTATCTATATCCTATTTCTGTATTAGTTATCGGCGGAAGACAAAAAGCTTTAGCAACTATTTTACACGAAGCAGCTCACTTCTCTCTAGCAAAAAGTAAAAAACTATGTATTTTTTTGGGTAAATATTTCTCAGGTTACTTAATTGGACAGGAATTTTATAATTATAGGGATTCACATGTAGCAAATCATCATCCTTTCCTTGGGGACAAAGAGAAAGATCCCGATTACAAATATCATTTAGATATCGGATTATATAGTGTAAAAGACAAAAAACATTTTTTATTTAAATTTGTATTGAGACCTTTTTTACTATTAAGTTTAGCCCACTATGCATATTATGTTTTTAAGTATAGAATGTTTAAGTTCAAAAATATAAAGCAATTTGTAAATATGAGTATATACTGGATAGTATTATTATCAGGTATTATTTATTTTGATTTATTTAACTACTTTATCTTATATTGGATTATACCTTACTTCACCTCTTTTATGGTTATAGGATGGTTTGTGGAGTTAGCAGAACATTATCCCCTGGTACATGAAAATAAAGTGAGCCTGTATATGACAAGAAATAGATTTAGTCATTGGATCGAAGCATTTTTCTTAAGTATTCATGCTGAAAATTATCATCTTACCCATCATTTGTGGCCAACGATTCCATATTGGAACCTTGCAAAAGCGCATAAGATCATGATGCAGGATAAAGCATATAGAGAGGCAAATCTACAAATGGGTGGCGTTTTTCTTTCGTCAAACCAAAATCCTCCATTTATAAAAGATTTAATTAAAAAAGACATCTGCCTATGATAATTGTCCAAACCAAAGAGAAAAGACAAACATACGATACCATAAGACTTTACTTCAAGGGGGGCATCTTTATGAATAAAGAGCCTGCAAACATAAAAAGTTTTAAAATAAAAAACAAAGCGAATAGCAAAATACATGCAAAAAAACGGATACAAACACATACACACGAATTTTTAGGTAGTACCAAGTTGGCAGAAGCAGGGGCTGACAGACATAACCATCGTTTTGCAGGAGTTACAAGCCAAGCAATCCGCAGAGGTAATAGCCATGTACATGTAATAACCGTTAATACTGATTTTTTTAATCACCTGCATCAAATTAGAATCATAACAGGTCCTGCTATTCCTGTCGGTAACGGAAAACATGTACACTTTGCCAAAGGGAGAACTACACTGAACGATGGCCATGTCCATAATTTTGAATTCTCCACCTTAATTCAAAGCCCCCTCATATAGTGGAAACTTATAACAAAGCGGCTCTCTGGTGCACTAGAGAGCCGCTTTGTACATAGCTGAGATTACGAAACATCACAGTTATCGTTCATTATTATGACATCCCATCTCTTCAAATTCCCTGTCAAACTCATCAGCATCACGCATAAACGTCTCCACTTGCTTTATGGACCTCCCCCACTTACCATAGGTTGAAGTAGGGGTTTCTGAACTATCCACTTCGATAGAACAGGCGATCAGCGGGTTGTCGCTAATCTCACAGACACGTGCCGTCTGCGAGGGGAATCATTCAGCAACACACCCTTACGGGCGTAGGTCGGAACAAACCATCTACTACTTCTCGCTTAGGCGATCCGTAGATACGTGGGTTTCTGTGGACACCTTCGACGTCTCCAAGGTAGACTTCGTTCACTTGCTGGGCGACCATTGCGTATAATCGGTCATATACGTCACCGCAGTCTCTACTTCCCGTCCGGTATACTCCTGCTTGTCTGGGTCAAACTCTTTCAATACAAGCGTATTTCCTTCTTCAAATCCCCGATCATTTTTCCAAATCTCAAACTTTTTTCGGCCATCCAGCACTGCTTGGAAATATTCAGGCCATGTTTTTTATTCGTACGTTTTCATTGTTCCTTCACCGTTTACGGCGCTTACACATAAGATATTAAATAATTTTAGTCCTAGGAGGAATTTTCTTATGAAAATCTATCCTGATTATACAATGCAGGCATATCATCTATTATATCCTTTGATGTTCCAAAACACAGTGACACCTATACAGTACCAAGCTCAATCTTCCTTGCCTTCTTCATATGCGATGTACCAAACGAATTTACAAGCCGTTCTTCCTCTTTTACAACAAGCAATACAAGGAGAACGTAACGACGAACTTTTTTACGATTACCTGATTCAAAACGCTCCATCAAATCAAGACAAAGAAATCATTATCTCCATTCGTGATGATGAAAGACGTCATCGTCAAATGTTTAGGCAGATGTACTATTCTCTAACAGGTCAAATGATTGGGCCAAGCGATAGCGAATCGTTTGAGAAACCAGCCAACTATCTTTCTGGAATCGAAAAAGCCATATTTGGTGAACTAAGCGCAGTAGAGCTTTATCGCAAAATTTACTTTATGATCCCGGGTACAGTATTCAAAAATATGGTGTTTGAGATTTTAACCGACGAGATTAAACATGCTAGTAAATATAATTTTCTGTATGCTAAAAACAAATAGGTTTGTAACGTTCCTGTGTTCTAGTCAAGGGAACCTTTTTTGTATTCCCCATCGGACTCCCGGCAGGCAACCGATTTATGCTATTTACTTCTGGTGCTTCTTCAAAAAACACTTCACTCATACTTCGATACCTCCTATATTCCAGATTTGATTTGCTACAGCCAGATAATCAATCGGTACTCGTCCTGTTCAAACCTCATAGGCGTATATCTCGAAGTCATGCAACGGAATCCTTTTTCTTCCCCGGCCACGCCGGTTTTTTTCGTGCTTGCATCCATATAAATGCATAGTCAGGTTTCGAGTTCTTTAGGATAAGCTGGCCGTTTTTCATATATACCTTCAGCACGTGGTAATAATTCTATTAATATGTTAAAATAAGGAAAAAAGATGAAGAAAAAATAAATACTTAGAGATGATATGAAACTTTGTTTCTCCACTATTAAGGAGGTTAGTTATGTCTGTAAAAAAGAAAGTTTTATGGAGTTTGCTTATATTAATCCTTGTATTTGTTGGAATTATTGGTTATCTATACTATTTTCTCTTCTATTCCATGTCTCGTCTTCCTGAGGGAGATTTTATAAAACAAGTAGATTCTCCTGATAAAAGACATACCATAAAAATGTACATTGTATATGGAGGTGCGACTGTCGCGCCAGCCGTTCGAGGTGAACTCATCACAAATAAAAAAGAAACAAAGAAAAATATTTATTGGGATTATAGAACATTAGATACAAATGTAAAATGGTTGGATAATGATACGGTTTCTATAAATGGTCACGAAATTGATGTAGAAAAAGAACTATATGACTATAGAAGAAAATAGTTTACAATTATGCGATTTATATACAATTAAAATCATATTATCATTCATATTTATATACATTCCAATTGACAGTTTAACAGCCAATACGACCAATACGACGTAGTACTCGTTCTGGACAAGATTGTGTAAAGTCTAAAAATCGCTGAACCGCCTGTTCAATCTCCGATTGATTTTTGTGAAACACGTTTGAAATGACACTATCTTTAAGCCAGCGCCAAAGCTTTTCAATTGGATTTAGATTGGGTGAATACGGCGGCAAAAACAATAAGTAGAGTCTCTGATGATGCTCTTTTAGAAAAGGACGAAGCAGTTTGGCATGATGAATATGGGCATTATCGATGATCATAATGACCTT
>NZ_FNDE01000062.1 GCF_900099925.1 Aneurinibacillus thermoaerophilus
TGTTTCCCTGTTTTTGGGTCTAAAATTGGCTTGGTTAAATCGGGGATTTCATCGAGCCAACTTTGTTTTTTATATGTCATTCGCCTTCACCTCGACAAAAAATTCAAACCCAATTAAAAAACCCTTATCGTTTTTTATAACGTTAAGGGCAGTGTTGGCTAGTGTATTGCCTTTGTTGTCCATTAGTGATGCACCAAGAATTTGTTTTCCCACAGCTTCTGTCTCTTTTACATAAACGTATTTTCGTACAGAGCGACCAGAAATAATCGTATTGTGTATCGGATACTGAATAAGTTCCCCAGATATATTTACTAGAGCATGATCAAAACGATCACTTGCGTCTTGAACAATATAATCAAGCAATAGCGGTTGAATAATGCCTGCCATGTATTATTCCCCCTTTTTCATTGTAATTTCAAAACCGGTAATTGGACCATCTACACGGTGATAATATTCATCACCATAAACAGAAAATGATTGACTGAAAATTTTCCCTGATATAGATGTTGTCATGGGTACATCTAAGCCACATATAGGAAAATCTATTGGGTGGTTGTAGGCGTTAAGGGAGACAACAATGGCCTCTTTTTCCTTGTTTTTAGCTTGATATTGATGCGCTAAATGTCCAAGTTTATTTCTTCTGATATATTCTTCAGCAACATCAAAATTAATAACCTTGTCTGTATTCTGAAACTCATATATGACAAGAAAATCATGAAAAAAAGGAATGATATTTACGGGAGTTTTTAGCAAGTAAGACATAGCAGCTTCAAATTCTTCTGTATTTGTTGGTCCACCCCGCTCCCATTTCCGAACTATAATGCGTCGCCGACGTTCCTCAAGCGTTAACTTCTCACCGTTGCTTAGCCCTAGCAATCGCTCTTTTTCTGCTAGCGTATCAACAGAGTTTTTTGTCAGCCGTTCCGCCTCTATTTTTTCGATGATTCTTTCCCCTTCTTTAATCACGGCCACGATGGCATTAAGCAACCGCTCCATATCGATGCCGCTAAACTTAAACCATCGCTTGGGAAAGTAGCTTTTAAGCTGTTCTTTTAACGCATCCATTACACCACCTCAGTAAGCGTGTATATTCCAGGTAAAGCTAGCTCTCCGCCGCTCAACGGAATATCCTTCGCTGGAGCATCCAAAGTGAAATTAAATACCCCTTCTATATCATTGATTGCATTACGCAACTTATTTGTTCGTACAATAAGCACTTTATTCTCCGCTTCGATGCAAGCATCAAGAGCTTTTTTAATTTGCGGAAGAATAGTAGAGAAGGTAAAACCGGGCAACAGTTTGATTTGGGCTGATACATCGACATAAATGGGGGTTGGTGCTTTAACGAGAACACTACAACCACCAGCCGGAATTTTTTTGTTTATGAACGCTTGTACTTCATCAATAAGCTCCTGAGTTGGAAGTCCGTTGGTTCCGGTAATCAACAAATCAAGCGTACCGTTTCCGCGCGCTAATGGGATGCTACGGGCAGAAACTACACCTGTTATTTGTTTGGCCCATATAGGATAATCAAATTCCGTACCGCCTTTTTCACGGTTTTGAATATCTTCGATAAGCCGTCCACGTAGTGTTTCATCATCCTCTTTATCCGCGCCCTCTTCCACCAGTTCAACAACCTCAATTGTATCTACACCAACCATGCCAGGATGAACCGTCGTTCCGGCAGAGAGGTTTCCTATTTTTCCCTCAATCGAACACTTTGCTAATACATATGTACTTGTTTGACCGGCAGGAATTACCGGTATATCAGGCTCATCCTTTGTCGTTATAACATAAAAATCAATAGCTGGCATATCGCCTATAGCTTGTGTCGTAATAAGAGAGCCGACCGGAATTGGTGTATCAACAGATGCAGGAGATGAACGCTTGGCATTAAAGCGTACGATAGCCTTTTTAGCCAGCTTTCTTCGTACAATCGATGACCATTCTTCGCACTGCTCATCTAAAGCATCACCTTTCGCTGTGAAAGGGCTATGATCTTCATGTACAGATTTAGCTGCCATGATTTGGTCATATACCATATCCCGCGTTCCTATTGCGATATGTTTGACAAGCCACTGGTCGTCCAATTCCTCGATTTTAGCGCCCTCGCCAATCAATACATTCACAAACTTTTGCATGAGTTGGTCGGGTGTTGGAAACTCAATAGCCATTACGTCGCCTCCTCCAACACAAGATCAAATGTGATATCTTGTACGGTTACTCTTGCTGTGATGATTACGACATCATCTTTTCCCACCTCTACCGTTACGCTTTGTACATTGTCCACGCGCGGGTCTTGCATGATAGTATCCCGCACTTCCCCTTCGATTTTTTGGATTTGAGCAGGTGTCATAGACTTGGAAAGCATGCGATAAAGATTCGTGCCATATTCAGGGTAATAGATTAGTTCGCCTTTCTCACAAAGCAACCGCAAATATAATTGGTTCCGGATATTTTCAATTTGCGACATGGTAGCAATCTCATTGCCTACAAATTGAATATCTCGCTTTTTCACATCATAAAAGATGTCAGTTCCGGTATAGACTTCATTTTCATTGGGTTCGTTCATTGTATCACCCCAGTTATTACATATTTGAGCGGTCCCTCTTTTTCGTTGACTACTGGTACTAACAACGCTGTTTTCCCAACATCATTGATGGTAATGGGAACGGTTGTCTGGCATTGCATAGATTTTCCTTTGATTAAGACCTCAATCGGGGCATGATTTGTGATTGTGGCAGTTCGGGGCAACCGGATGCCGATGGGAATGACAAGACTTTGCCCGTACGTCCCTTCCGCTGGAATCACAAAACATTCTTGTCCGACATGCACATCTTCTACATCGATTAAGAAAGGAAGCCATCCGAGTTCTTGCTCCGATGGCTTTAAAGTGGGAATGACTTTCTCTGCTTCCGGTTTTGAGCTTGTAATTTCAGCTATACTTGGATTCCGCATTATCCCACCTCTTTCATTTTGTTTCCAAAGCTTATTGTTGTGGTAATTCCATCTTCTAACGTTTCGCTGTAGCGAACGCGAGTGACATAATAAATTTGTGAAAGCCCCAATCCTACGCCATATAAAGCGATGCGGCGGTCTGTATCCAGGTCTACATAGCGCGGAGTAAAAATCTCCCCTGTTATGTCGCATTTTGTTAATTCACGATATATGGAACGAATACGAAGACGGACCTGCTCTTGAGAGAGCCCGGTTAAAGTGTATCTTTTTATGAGCGCTGTTTCCGATTCGTCATTTGATGCACCTTTTTTATTTTCTTTGGGGGTACGCGGGTAATATTCGATAATCGTGCGACCTTTATAGTAGGAGCGCCCCTCTACGATAATGTCCCGGGCACCACTCATATGTCGTTTGATACTACGGACTTCACAATCTTTTCCGTATGTGAAGGGGATTGGAGCGAGCTTAAGTTCTGGGATTTGGTCGAGTGGTCCAAAAAAACCTTCATTTCCTTTCACTCGAACCACAAATCCCTCCCATTCTGCCAGCCAGTTTAGCAGCTCCCAATCATTCATTTTTGTGTTTGCGGTTTGGGAGTCTTCCGAATATGAACCGATCTTACGGGACGTTGCTGTTACCTTCGCTTTCAGTTTGTGATAAGCAAAAATTTCATTTGCCACAGAAGAGGCTGTGCGATTCTTGATGTTGCGCGGAATTTCACGGTCAATTAATCTTCCGATTTTCCCGCGTCCTGAAATCATAACTTTTTCCTCATCAGTAAAATCCCAGTCTGGCTCATCAACAATGCCGTTAATCAATTCGCGATCCCCAATTTTAATTTGAACCGGAATATCCTTCCCGGAAATAAGAGTTGTGCTTGCTTTTGCATTAGAAGCGAGAATGCCATTTCCTCCTACATTCCATGGCGCTGTTACATCGAAATTATCCGCTTCATCAAATGCACATAAATCTACACTCCACTCTTTAAAGCCGATTTTTTGCCCAGCCAAGTACACTTCACCAAACAGTTTTTGCGTTCCGTACACAGATTGTTTGTAGATCATAGGGGGATCACCAACTTCATACCTTCTTTGATTTTGTTAGGGTTGTTTCCGATAACCGCTTTATTCTCTTGATAAATTTTTTCGAATTCGTCCGGGTCCTTGTAGTATTTCTGCGCGATTTTTCGGAGTGTTTCCCCTTTAACGACAACATGTATTATCTTTTTAGGTTTCTTTTGTTGTATGGTTTGCCGAGATACTACAGAGGATATTAGACGTTTGGCTGCGACCATAGAAGCTGTAGATGTTTTTTGAGCATTGGTAGCAGATGTTTTGGTTGAAGCTACTGTTTTTGATGGGTCGCGTTTAAGATTGATAGTGAAATCAAGCCAGTCTTTACGCACCCATAAAGGTTCGATTTTTTGCACGAAACAATAAAAGGAGAAGGTGTGGAATGAAACCTGCACACTTTCTCCTGACTGGCAATACTTTTCAAGTTTAGCAAACTTCTGATGCGCGTCTGGGCCGTCAAACGTACCTTCCCAACCATACTCTAAAACAGGAAAGAATCCACGTGGTTGGTTAATAACTCCGCCGCCAGGGAGTTTATGTGTTGCTATAACCTGTTCGCCACCCAGGGGAAAATTTTCGGGAGCAGCGAGCCCTGTCATTTTTACATCACCGATGATTAACATGCTATCTCCCCTCCTTTATTGAGACAAGCCAGGGCGATAAGAAGCATTATTTCGTTGCTTCTTTCGTTCGATTGCTTCAATAATTCCTGGTATTTTTTTAGCGAATTTAGCCAGTTCTTTTTGAACATAGTCTCCGATTTCTTCCTTGTTATTTCCGCCATTTATATTGATATCACCAAATTGAATGACAATTGGTGTTTTGCTTTGTGAAGAAGTAGAAAGAGAAAATTCTCTTTTTGTACTTTCCTCTTGTTTTTGTAAAGTAAACAGCTCTCGGATTGAACCAAGAAACGGAACGCGGTATGATGAACCAGCGATGCCACCATTAGCAAACATTTTTATGCCAATCAATCTTGCAGTTTGTTGCCATAACGAAATTGCACGAGCGCGCCTGCTCGGATGTAGCGGAATTACCATCTCTGGTTGTCCAGGTACTTCTCCTGCAATTGCTTCTCCGTTTCCTACCCATGTAGGAACTTTAACAATTCCGCCTTTACCTGCCATACCGCCATTAGCAAACTTTTTGATACTATTTCCAGCACCTACAATACCTCCATTAGCTTTCTTTTCAACATGTTTCGTAAGAGCGTATGGTAAAAACGAATTCTTTTGTGCCGCTGGATTAAATACCTCTTTATTGTCTACTTTACGAGTGACAGGTGGAGTTGGTCGAGTTTTCGGGGCTGGTGGCCCATATGGTACGCTATAATCGACCTTAACTTTTGTTTCTACTCCTTGACCAAACAATTCTTTTACTTTCTCCCAAACAGAAGTAAAGGCAGATAATAGTCCTTTTACGATGGAAGAAGCTAAAGTGGGAAGGGCTGTGAAAATGATCCAATCAAATAGCTCTCCCAATAAGCGCATCCCATCTGATTTTACCCATTCCCAAGCACCTTTTAGTAATTTGATAATGCCTACAACAAGGCCAGGCAAAGCTGTACCAAGTAACCATTGGATTAACAACCCGAACAAGCGGATGCCGTCTGTTTTAACCCAGTTCCATGCCTTTCCTAAAAGCGACATTGCCCCGGATGCTAAGTTGCTGAGCAAGGTTAATCCGTTTGTTTTAATCCAGTTCCACGCCGCCCCTGCCATAGACTTGATCCAATTCCATGCCTGTTGCATGATAGGTGGTAAAGCTTTTGCTATCACTTGGAATGTTGTTTTTATTAAATTACCAACCGCGCGGAGAACCTTTGGACCTTCAGTGGTGAATACTTTCCAGAAAGCGCGAATACGGTTTCCGCCGTTCTTTTGGATATCCATCGTGATTTTATCAATGTTTTTGGCCACGTTGGATGGATCACTTTTTCCGTCCGCCCCTTTAGATAGCCCTTTGTATAAGGCTCCACCTGCCAGAGCACCAATGGCCAACCATGGAGCGAAGGCCATAGCGCCAGCTGCTAACATGCCAATACCGCTCCCAGCCATGCCAATTCCTTTACCAATCATACGCCCAGCACCTACCACTCTTCTAGCGGTGCCGCCGATAATACCGAAACCTGTTTTTGCTGTTCCTGTTACGCCGGTTTTCACGAAGTTCATCATCTGCTGGCGACGCGTCAGAGGGTTCCCGGCCGAATCTTTTGTGCGGAACATATTAGCGTAGTGATTGGTTAATCCTGCCTTTTCCATTCGGTCTGTAACATAGTTGTTTAAGCGGCTCGCACCTTTTGCGAATCGTGAACCGGTAAAGCTATCATATAACATCTTTGCCCCAATGATTTTTCCCTCTATTCCTTGTTTAACAGGATCTACGAGCATTTTTGCTCCAATAGCATACTCTTGTGCTTTATTACGAATCGGGGTAGCCAGTGGCGCAATGAGATGGTTTTGAGCAAATGATCTCACCTGTGTTCTTGCTGCAATAATAGCCCCTCTTGCGCGAGTATAGCGTTCACTCCAAATGTTACGGTCTACAATGCGATCATCATTACCTCTTCGATTAAAAAGACCGCCACGACGCATAAGCAAGTTTCGTTGTGCATGAGTGTACATAATAGCCCCGCTTGCGTCTCGCATGATGTTTCCATTCGCATCTCGCTGAATGCGGCCACCTTGATAAGTGTAGAATTTCTGACCAAACAGCATACGGGATAGATAACTTTGCCGCGCCATAAAAATTTGCCGGCCGTTATAACGGCCCGTTTGAGTGATGTTTCGCTGTAAATCACGTGTGGAAGCAATTGTACGTCCTTCTCGCAATCCCCATCGTTCTATATCCGCTGTGTTTAATCCAAGACCTTTTTGGCGCATTGTCTGGCGCTGTCTTGCGGTTGCGAGCGAAGAAATACCCATCCCAGCCATTGCATATCCTGCGAGTGCTGAGAGTGGGGATAAGGCAGTAGCAATCGCTTGTCTCGGGTGTCTAACCGTTTCATATATTGTTTTTACTTTTTGGACTGTAGTACGGGTAGTACCAGCAGCAATCGCTCCGACTTTTCGACCGCCACTTACCGCACCTTCTTTCCCACCTACCATGGAAAACATGGCTTTCATTGCACGGAAAGCGGGAGCGGCCAGAAGTGCGGCACCTGCAGCAACAAGCAAATCGGCTGTAAGCGCAGTTGCGATTTTTCCCACGTCACCGGAAGCTACTGCTTGTACGTTTAACTCAAATAGTTTTTTTAGTCCAGTTGATAAAGCCTTTGTGATGCCATCAAGAATCGACCCACCAATTTTTAACCCAAACTCAATAGCTTTGGTTAAGTCGAAGTTTTTGAAAATCGTATCAAAAATCGATCCGATATTTTTGAAAGCTTCTTCGAATGATTGAGCAGCTTTGTTGAAATCACCATTAATCACTTGGGCAATACCACGAATTAGCGGCTCGATAACCTGTAAAGCGCCGACCAGTATATCCCCTATTACCCTACTGATTTCCTCAAGGATTCGGCGCATCTTTGGCCATATATTGCCATTTGCATCACGGAATAAGTCAAGAACAGGTTTGAAAGCATATTTGATATCTTCCCATATCTTTTTTAATAAGGGACCAACGCGTTCCCAGTTATCAATAATCACAGTGGCTAGCAAAGAGAAAGTAGTCAGCATTGGATTGAGCTTTACAAAGTCCGCCACAAATTTTGCTAGTGCGAGAGGGGCTACCCTAAACGCCGTAGCCAAAGCTGGGCCAAGTCCTGCGAGCATTTTAGGCAATCCTATAATTGCCTTCCTAAACATATCGAATCTTTTGGCCATCTGTACGACACGAGGAGGAAGAACAGCCATCGCGCCCGCCTGCATCCCTTTCATGGCAAGACCTAACGCTAAAAATGCATCTTTTGAAAAGAGTAGACCATACGCCAAAGGAGCCAG
>NZ_FNDE01000075.1 GCF_900099925.1 Aneurinibacillus thermoaerophilus
CATTCATGTGCCATTTCTTTATGTTGTTGTGCCGCCGCTTTTCCATATGGCAACTCTGAATTTTCATAGTCGTCTGCCATCCTCAAATGCCATTCTGCGCGTTCTTTGAGCCGTTTCATTTGTTCTTTCATCGTTCCCCTCGCCTCACTTCTTCTTCGTATTCTGCAAGCAACTCTTTGCGATCTAAGCCGTACACTTCTTCAATCACTCCGAGTTTGACCGCGCCTTTGTCCAGTACATCTTTCAACTCTTTCCAGAGCCGCTTTCCTTCCAGTTTTCGTTTTGGAGAATCTTTCTTTGACACAATTGTCGCCTCCAGTACTCGCTCCAAGTCGTGTAGTTCTTTGAGGACTACTTCTTTCATTGCTGCTGGATGAATGTCGATGTCCGGGTCTAAGTCCAGTAAATTTGAGATATATCCGCCAGACCGTTCCGCTGCGATAGCAACCGCGAACCTCCAATCTACAGCTGCTAGTGACGGGTCATTCTCTTCCTGCCATCTACGCTTACCATTTTTGATTTTGATTACTGTTGATTTCTCGTATCCAAGCTGCTCAGCAAGTACGCCAGCCGGAATGTTTTTTTCCTCCAAATACTGTCCGATTTTGTCCGCGATGGACATGTTCTCATCTCCTTTTTGTCCCTGTTTGGTTGCAACATTCATGCTATGCTTGTCCTATAGAGTGGTTACGATTCACCACCTTTCATCTGTTGAGCTTGTCCGAGCAATCGGTGGGCAGCTTCGACCAGTCGCGCCAGCTCCTGTTGCTTCTGTTCAGGCGTGCGCTGTGCAAAAGCTCGGTCGATGCCGCGCTTGATTTCTTCGCTCTCTTTGCGAAGATCTTCGGCCTGGTGGTTCATGAGACGCTGACCTCCTTTTGTTCAGCCAACCATCGCTCAAAATCTTTTGGATGAACTTTTTTACGAGTACCAATACGAACTAAAGGGAATGACTTTAGCTCCATCAATTCATAAGCACGACGTTTGGAGATGCCGAGAAATTCACTGATTTCTTCAGCACCGATAAGTTTTTCTTTTTCACGGGAAGTTCCGGCAAGCATTTCCTTGATTTCAGCGATTGCTTTCCCGACTTCTTCCCGAACGATTTCGCGGAACATTTCCTCGATAGGATTTGCCGCCATGGTATCACTCCTTCCAATTGAGGTTGGTTTTGGTAATCGAAGTGGGTAAAAATTTAGGCTGTTTGTTCTTCTTCGTCGAGTAGTTCGGCGACCGTTACGCCGAGGGCTTTGGCTAAACGTTGCACATATATAACTGAGATTCCTTGCTTTCGCTTGTTGTTTTCAATGTCGCTTATCACAGATTGAGCAACTTGTGCCAGTTTTGATAAATCGGCTTGGGTCAACTTCTTCTGCAAGCGCAAAGCCTTAATCTTGTTGCCCAGTTCCATTTTGTTTCACCTCGCTATCGTCTTTCTGATACCAATATATCGTATTTACGATAATTTGTAAATATATTTTATCGTATTTTTGATATTTTTATTTAAAACTTTTCAGTGTACACCTATGTGATACACTGAAAATATCTAAATCACGATATTATTTAGAGGTACGCCATGATTGATATTGGTAAAAAAATCAGAGAAAGAAGAAAAGTTTTGGGTATGACTGGTGTTGAAGTCGCTAAAGCTGTTGGAATTGGTCAATCAACACTTAGTCAAATTGAAAATGGCACATCCCCTACATTGGATACGCTTTTTAAAATTTGTAATGCCTTGTCTATAAAACCATCTGAACTTTTAGCTGATGAAAACGAACCTTCTCTACCCCCCGACCTCCTGCAACTCATCGAGACTGCCAAGAAGCTAACGCCGGAGGAACGGAAGAATCTGAATGTTTTCTTACAATCCACTTTAGAAAGGACTGGTAACAAATGAGTAATCAACTGCTGGAACAAATCCTCGATAAGCTCGATCAACTGAATCAGAGACTTGATCGAGTAGAAAACAACATGGCTACGAAAGAAGATGTAGCCGATCTCCCGCTCATCAAACGCGCTGTTCTTGATACATCCGACTCTGTTAAGCGTTTGGAGGAAATTCAGGATAATCAGCAACGTATTATCGAATTACTCTCTGCTCGTTCTATTCAGCAAGAAGCTGAACTCAAGCGCATCAAGTAGCCACCACCTATTTGGTGGCTCTCTCCCCTTCCAACTGAGGTCGGTTTTGGTAATCGAAGTGGGTAAAAAAATTGTGTTAGGCTGAGCGAGTATCAAAATTTGATGTTTGCTCAACTTTATTTTCAAAAAAAATTTCGTTAGTCAACTCATTTAAATCCATGTTGAACTTTTTGGCGATGACAGGAAGATGTTTTGCATCCAATTTGTTTTCACCTGTCTCAATACGTAGGTATCCACCTGCTGTTTTTAACCCAATTGCATCAGCCATTTCTTGCAAAGGTATTTTACGAGAGACTCTTAGCTCTCTCAGTTTGTCGTAGTTCATTTTTCTCACCACCTTATTTGATGTTTGCTCAACTTGTTGATTTAATATTATTTGATTTTTGCTCAAATGTCAATTATAAAGTTGCTAATTAATCAAATTTATTTTTGATATGCTCAAAAAATGGTATTATTTATTTGATGAAACAGCAAAGGAGTGGAAATGTTGACTCTCGGTCAAAGAATTAAACAAAGGCGAAAAGAACGTAAAATGACTCAAGCTCAAGTTGCAAAAGAACTAGGTATAGACAACACGACCGTATCCAAGTGGGAGTCTGACACTTACCAACCTGATGCTGAAAACCTTAAAAAGTTAGCTAATCTACTTTTAACAACTACGGACTACTTAACAGGCCGTACCAACGATCCATCACCAAAAGAATCCGATAAAAAAATGAACCTCTTCTTCTATGATGGACTGGAAGGATATGAAGACCTTTCGCCTGAAGAGCAGGAAGCCTTTCGTGAACATATGTATGAAGAAGCGAGACAAGCCATTGAACTTGTTAAGAAGCTAAAGAAAAAGAAATAAAAGGGGGTGAATCAAAATGTCTGACAAACTTGACTTGATTCTTCAAAAACTTACTCAGATGGATAGCTGCATTTCGGCGATTGAAACAGGACAAAGAGAGCTGCGCGAAATCATGCATAATATCCGTGATCGTCAGGACGAAACAGATGCCAAACTAGACGCTTTGACTTCCGAAATGCATGAACGCTTTGACAAAACTGATCGCACCCTCCGCTTTCTCGAATCTGACTTTGATGTGATGTACAAAAAGGTAAGTGCGCACGAAAGAGAGATCAGTCGCCTGAAACGCCTTGGACAATAAAATAAGGTGGTGGGTACAGTGGATGAAAAAAAGCTTGCTGAACTTATACGCTCAATTATCAAAGAAGAGATGCAAGAGATAAAGCAAGTGGTTTATGCATTACGTGACGGCCAGGAAGAACTAAAAGCACAAATGGAATCTTTATCACTAGACGTACACAAACTTCATGGTGAAGTAACAGCTATAAAAGAAGATGCTGAACGTATTCACAAGCGATTGGATTATCAGATTCTACGCATTGCCCGCACCGAAGAAGAATTACATCTATTGAAGCCTAACAAACAGTAACCCTGCCTGAACCTAATGGACAAGCAGGGAATTATTTTACGGTTTAGAGAAAATATTTCTATAAATGTAAAGGTATATGAAAGAGGGGAAACTATTATGAAAAAAGCTTTATTGTTTTCAAGTTTAGTTGCGCTCTCGCTT
>NZ_FNDE01000101.1 GCF_900099925.1 Aneurinibacillus thermoaerophilus
ATCCGGCTTAAATTTTGCGCCAGTGCCGTCTTCCCATGTCCGCTCTGTGCTGCCAGCAAAATCAAATCTCCGCCACGCAGGCCCATAAACGTATCGTCCAAGGATGGAAACCCCATCACATGGCCGCCAGGTACCGTATGCGATAGCCGAATGCCATACGCCTCTTCCGGCTTCTCAAACCGTTGTCTGAACAGCTCTAACCCTTCCGTCGCATACTGCTTCGGCGCGATGATGTCTTCCCGGCTATCCTCAAACGAAATCGTGCCAATGCCTTTTTCCATCACATTCGAGATATCCTCGGATGTTGCACTCGTTTCTTGTGTCATCTGCAATGCTTTATGCGCGATATAGTAAAACTGTCGTTTTCGGTACGTTTCCGTTAAGTCTCGTAGGTGATTCCGAAACCCTTGCATACCGTTCCACATCTGGTCCGCCTGCCGGACAAGCGCCCGCTCTTTTGTGTCCTCCAATCGTTTCAGTACCGCTTGTGAATCCGGACGTGCCGTATTTGACAAATCTACCAACAGTCGAAAAACCTTCCGTGTGGTGTCGTAGTAGAAAAAATCCTCATCTGCAATTGACATGACTTCATCCAGTGCTTCCTCACTGTTCATCATTGCGCCAATAACGCCCATTTCTGCTTGTTGATCGGTCGGTACTTTCGTTTCCCCCATGTTGCTTATCCTCCCATACCGAGTAAGTCAATCGGTTCTCGATCTACAACAGGACGTTCTTTCGGCTCTTCACTGCGTACAACGTGTAAATGCCTATGTTTTGTATTTGCTTGTTCCTGCTGCTTACGTGCCTGGAACGCCTGCTTTTTCTCTTCGAACTGTGCAACTGTACGCACATTTTCCCTTCTACATGCATTCAACACCCGATCTACATAGACCCAGGAGCGCTTTTCGTTTAAAGCAGCCTCTTTAATCGCTGCGATCATAATGCCGTCTGGTTCATCGAAATATCCTCCATCAAGCCAATCGAACATTGCGTCCTTGATGGTATCTGTAAACTTTCCAATTTCCTGCTCGTAAACAGCAATCGGATTTTCCTCACGCGTATGCGCATGATGAGGATTATGATTATTTAGTTTAGTTTTGTTTAATAATGGGTCACTACTGTGGACACCATTGC
>NZ_FNDE01000063.1 GCF_900099925.1 Aneurinibacillus thermoaerophilus
AGGGAATTAGTTGGAAAAGAGAATTTTGACGCATTAACAGACAATAAATGGACGATGGATGATGTGAAAGCCGCAGGCGGAGCATTAGAAAATTTGTTTTTAGGAAGACTTAAGATTGTCAAAAACATCAATAAAACGGTTAAAATTACAAAAAGATTGGATAAAGCGAAACAGCCATTACAACCGCCGAAGCCGAAACAATCCACTGGGAATGCAACTAAGGGGACGGGTAATGTTCCTAGATTAATTCCAGGAAAAACTGGAGTAGTAACTGGAGGAGATTCGACTAAGCTTGGTAAAAACATGATGGAGTCTATGGGACTTTCACGCTCCACGAACTGGAAGGGATATCAAGCGCAGCATATTATTCCTTCGCAAATGAAGAATCATCCTGTTATAAAAAAGATCGGAATGGACTTTGATGATGCTTCTAATGGTATCTTCTTGAGAGTTCCTGCTAATGATGTTAGTGCCATGTCTCGTCACAAGGGATTTCATTCAGTATATAATAAAGCTGTTGAAAGGGCTTTAGACAAAATTGATGTTAAGCAAAGTCCAGAAGCGTTACAGAAGCAAGTCTTTGAATTGCAACAAAAGTTAAAACGACTTCAAGAAAAAGGATTACCTTTGTATCCGAAACAGGGTGCAACAGTGGAACTTTGGGAAAGGTGGTTAAGTAAATGAAGTATGGACCAAACACTGCATTGGTAGAGGAAGTTATTAACTTTGTGAAAAGTGGTAACTTACTTGTTCCAACTAATAAAGATGGGGCATTAAAGAATGTTCATATTATTATTGACTTTGAAAGGGCTAAGGCTCTAGCGTGGGACGAGGAATATGGTTGGACAGACCGTCGTGAGAATGAGATGAGCAAAGTCATGGAAGACTATTATGAAACGGAAGATTTGAAAGAGTACAAGGAAGAACTTGATAAGCTTCTTGATACTTTCGTAATGTACCTTAGAAGAAGATTGAAAGGTATGTATAGTGAAATTTTCGATGATGTCGTAGCCGACTTATACAACTGTGCTTTCAATCGTGCAGTAAACGGAAATGATTATAATTTTTTTGAACAGCTTTTTGAGGTTTACCGAAAAGGAGGGTGGCCGTGCGGCTGGCAAGATAATCATCCGCAAGGTAAATTAACAGCTTACTTTCCGTCTATTAACAGTAGTTTAACAAACGAGTAGGTATGATTGCCTTGATTGAGTGCTGGCTCTTTCAAGGCTTCTTTAGATTATACGAACTACCCAGTGCCGAATAAGTCACTTTCTCTGTTACTAACAAACATAACCCTAATCATGCCTGTACAATATTTCCTTGATTTATTTGTACGTACATCATGGCATGTATTGAAATATATAACCTATTTCCCGTCTCCAATCCTTTCATTTCACCCTCAATATGTTCAGTTCCTATCGTTCTTGTTTTCAAAATCATGACCTTCGTTATCTCCCGTTTCTCTATAATTCATATTTCATGCAACAATTTCAGTCATACATCGACAACTAGGGTGAGAAAAATAATGAGATTCCTTTTAAGAGAATCGCAACTTTTTCTGAACCTGTAGCGATTACTGTGTATAGCAGGACATCATCAATCTGGTAACGTGCCAGTTTATATATCATACGGAAGGTCATGTGGTAAGGGCTAGCCACCTTCCCTCTAATTCAGCGAGAATTCGGGAAAATTTTTGAGGGGGAACACATGAGCAACATCAAGTTATCCATCGACAGAATCGTCATCGAGTACAGAGATGTCTATTGGACATTCTTCAACCCGTTCAAGCAGAGCATCTGTGATTACTATGGGATTAAGGAGTATATCGGGAAAATGGGATTTAAGTACCATCTTCATATTCGGGAATGCCCTGACCGTTACTTCCATATCTCATATCAGCCCTATCATGAGCCAAAGTCTATGAAGCATACGTTACGCATTGAAACGCATCCTGACCATTTGGAGCATTTCCAGCCTATTCTTGATGGATTGAAGGTAAATGCAAGTTCCATCTGGTTTGTCCGCTGTGACGTAGCGTTTGACATTCCCTGCCCGATGAATCAAGTCTTTACTGCATCGAGAACAGGCAGACGCATGAATCTATACGAGGGAACAAGGTACTACGGCAAGAAGAGCCAGCGGCAACAGGTAGGCTATTGCAGAGTGTACGACAAGTGCAAGGAGCAGAAGGAGAGAAAGCGGAAGAAGGTGGTGGGGGCACTGACAAGGGTGGAAATTGTCTACAATCCCGAAGAGAAAATCCCGATTGGTTCGTTAGTTCAGTTTCCTCCCACGTTCAATAACTTGTACTCCTGTTCTATCCTGACAGATGTAACACCATTAAAGCCTGAAAAGAGAGCGATGGTGTTAGCGGTTCAGCAAGGACTAATGACTCTGGATGACTTTATGCCATATCACAGACGAGCCATTCAGCAGAGGTTGCTTGAATCACAGAAAACGGTAGACTTTGACCAGATTGCACAGGAGCAGTGGGAGGAAAACGTGACTGTGCCATGCGCTCTACTATGCGGAATGGTAAGCCGAGTGAAAGCAGGATGATATGTTACTCAATCTCAATCAGGTCTTCAATGCGGATATGCAGAGTTTTACAGATAAGTTCCAGCGTCTCAAGGTATACTCTATCTACCTTCTCGGAACAAAGATGATTGATGGTACTTGCACGAAGACCTGTCATACGTGCCAATTCACGTTGAGAGATGCCTTTTTGCTCCAATATCTGACGGAGTTTAATATAAACTGCCATGCGAACTCCTCCATAAAGAATAAGTGACGCTTAAGCGTACTATTGTTTGCGCTTATTATAGCACTGCTGAATGAAGAAGTCATTGAATGTTACCCTTAAGCGTTATACAATAAGAATAACGATTCGGTTAAGCGTTACAATGATTGTAATTCCTGTAACGGTGGGGGGATTGGCATGGCAAAAGTAGTTGGATATGTACGAGTATCCACCAAAGGACAGGTAAAGGATGGATACAGTTTAGCGTACCAAGTGGAAGAGATTGAGCGATACTGCAAGGAACATGCCCTTGAATTGCTTCACATCTACAAGGATGAAGGCATCAGCGGCGCAAAGGTCGATGAAGATGGTCTGACGATAGACCGACAAGGATTGCAGGAACTATTGGCGAGTCTTCAAACGCAGGAAATCAATCAGGTGATTGTGTTGAACACCTCTCGCCTGTGGCGGGCAGACATGGTGAAAGTCTTAGTACAGCGTGAATTGAAGCGTCACAACGTAGACGTCAAAGCGATTGAACAGCCGAACTATAGTATTTACGTTCATGACCCGAATGATTTTCTCATCAACGGCATGATGGAACTGCTTGACCAGTATCAGCGGCTAGAGATTGCCTTGAAACTGGGCAGAGGAAGACGAAAGAAAGCCCAACAGGGTGGCTATGCAGGAGGTGGGGTCGCATTCGGATATCGAGCCACGAAAGGGCAGAAAGTCCTGCAAGTGGATGAAAGACAGGCGGAAGTGGTGCGCAGACTGTTTACCTTGCGGCGGCAGAACCCTACATGGTCGCTGTCTCAACTTGCTTCCCAGCTACATGAAGAAGGATACCGAACGAAACAAGGCAAATGTTTTACGAAAGTACAAGTCAAGCGAATCATTGACCGTGAGAACTTATACAAAGGTATATACACATACGGTCACATCGCATCCAAAGGGGTACATCAACCCATTCTGTAACAAGTCATAGCTTTACAATATGAACACCATGGACTGGCTAGCGTACCACTGCGGGTCTTCGGACTAACGCTTGAACTCAGGTTGCCGACATGTTGTTCATGAATACCCAAGAACAGGAGTGAAGTCTTGTGCATCATAAACTCAAGCATTTGTACATTGGTGTCGACTTACATAAACATCAGCATACAGCCGTAGTCATCAACTGCTGGCATGAAAAGAAGGGAGAACTGACATTTGAAAACAAGCCGAGTGCGTTTCCCCAACTTGTAAAGCTGGTCAAGAAGTTGGCGAAGAAAGAAGAATTGACTCCTGTGTTTGGTTTGGAAGATGTGGGCGGGTACGGCAGAGCGTTAGCCATATACTTGAAAGACAATGGATACATGGTAAAGGAAGTAAACTCCGCTTTATCGTATGCCCAACGAAAAAGCTACTCGACTACGCAGAAAAGCGACAGTTGGGATGCGGAATGTGTAGCACAGGTGTTACTCAATCAATTGGATACCTTGCCCGATGCGAACCCGCAGGATATTTACTGGACAATCGGACAACTGGTTTCCAGACGGAATGCGCTGGTGAAAAACCTATCCGCTTGTAAGAATCAATTGCACATGCAACTCAGCTATCAGTATCCCAGCTATAATAAGTTCTTCTCCGAGATAGACGGAAAAACTGCACTGGCGTTTTGGAGTCGCTTCCCCGCTCCGCATTGCTTGGCGGGGGTGACAGAAGAGGAATTGACACAAAAGCTAGTGCAAATGCCTGTTCCACCCGTAAAGCGAGAGAAATTCTTACGCTTGTAGAAGCAGACGGAGATACGGGACGAGAGTATCAGGAGTCACGAGATTTTCTCATTCAGAGTATCGTGAGCGACATCCAGTTTAAGAAAAAGGCAATTGCAGAGGTGGAACAAGCCATTGGCAACGTCATGATGCAACTTGATTACAAGTTAGAAACGATGGCGGGCATTAACCTTGTGACTGCTTCAGCACTGGTCGCAGAGATTGGCGATATTCGCAGGTTTTCGAGTCCTGATAAGTTAGCCCGATTCGCAGGGATTGCCCCTGTGAACTACAGTTCGGGCGGCAAAGGACGAAATCAGAAAAGCAGACAGGGGAACCGAGTGTTACACGGAATCTTTTATACACTAGCCGTTCAGCAAGTACAGACAGCGAAAGGAAGCAAGATGCCACGGAATCCGTTCTTCTACGAGTATTACCATAGGAAGCTGGCAGAAGGTAAAACGAAAGGTCAAGCGTTAATCTGTGTCATGCGTAGATTGGTCAACATCATCTATGGCATGATGAAACACAAGACCGCATATGTCGCTCCTGAAGCCGAGCAGCAGAAGGCAGGATGATAGAATAGAAGGTGGGGCTAGTCTACTAGAGTACCCACCTTTCCCTTTACAGGTTGTAGGTTTACAACTAAGGGGACGGGTAAAGTTCCATCTCAGTTTGCCGACCGTGCTAAACTTGAGGCACATTATAAAAAACACGGAAATGAATTTGGTGGAACATATAAGAATGCAGATGAATATTTAAAAGGTGCACAGGACGTAATCAAAAACGGAATTAAGGTACAATATGAATATAAAGGAGAGACTAGAACAGGATACGTGAAATTTATGGGTAACAACAGAGATGGTAAAGCTAAATTTGAGTTTGTAGGTACGAACAATAATGGTGAAATTACCACTTATCATACTCAAAGCGGCAAGAAGTTTTGGAAAACTATAAACGGCAAAAACATTCCGGTAATCAATCCTGTTGAGTAAGAAGAGGGGGCTAGAGATGGAGTATTTGGCATTAGTTAAAAGATTAGACCCGCATATAGAAGAAGAAGTCACCTTAGAGGTGGAAGGAATTGAATTTACAGGTTTCACTTCTGTATGTCCGTATGAAATTGAAGTAGGAAAAAGTTATCCTGTCTCAATCGGTTTTACAATTTTAGATGAGTTAGAGATTAGAGTAATATACGATGAGAAGAAAGAATTGGAGCGTATTGGCTCAGGTTACAAATACTATATTCGAGGTATTTTAAATAGGGACTCAATAGACGCAGGAATAACGATCCTAGATGAAGATGAGTATTTTGCTGATTATCTAGGTTTAATTGGAAAGTATGTGGAGTTGCAAGTTGACCGAATTAGTGTAGAGTTTTTAAAAAGATAGTACATTTTAAGCGAAGCTATAGTTGAGCACAATTGCCTACTATAGCTTTTCTTATTGGTGGGGGCTACCCAGTGCCGAATAGAGCCTTTATTTGACGTAAGCGGCCTAATTAGCTTTAAGGTGACTTTGAATAGTTTTAAAACGTTCGACATTTAAAAGACGGGGAAAGTACATCCTACACTGGAGTCTATTGTACTATGCTTTAATTTAAAACTCTTTGAACTACCTTATAATTTTAAAGCCCCTATCGGCGAAAATCGGGCGTTAAACTTCCAGAAACCGTTGTAGGGGATATTTCGTTTAACTAGTTTTAGATTCGTATGGTTTGAGGAGGGAATGTAAATTTACCCCGTTTAAATCGCCCATAACCATTTTAGAACCGAGGTAAAAATAATATGTGGTAATATCTGCAACAGTCCGTGTTATTTTAATTCCTACATACCGACTTCTCTCGGATACGAAAAAGTACGAATGCCCCCCTACCCTACCACCCCATTCCCCCGCTAAGAGGACGAAAGCGGTAGTTTCCCTCTCTCCACCTATCGTTCAGAAGCTAAAAATAAGAAAAACTATGGAAATGAGCGTTAGGAAGCGTCTGGAAAAGATAGCTTCAGTAACATCCCGTATCCCCTACATAAAAATTTCCTTTGTGTGTAAAGGAAAAGGAGAGAAGGAATCATGAATAGCCTAGAGATGATCTTTAAAGACGAATCTGTCAAACTCGTAGCTTTTGTGGACGAAATCCAGATTTCCCGTACCCAAGCGATAATTTCAGGTCAAAGTACTGGAGATGGAGAGCCAAACAACTCGAAGGGAAAGAATAAGATAATTTGTATTTTCAGGAGGGGTAAAAATTGGAACGTGACGAATTGATTGCTTTTATTCAAGAACACTCTGACGATACGGATTTTACTGGTGGAATCCCCGATGAGGACATCGAAAAAATCGAAAGTGAACTAAAGGTTGAGTTTCCGCAAAGCTATAAATGGTTTCTGAAAAACTATGGTGCGGGTGGACTGTTTGGTGTAGATATACTATATACATTCCAATTGACAGTTTAATAGCCAATACGACGTAGTACTTGTTCTGGACAAGATTGTGTAAAGTCTAAAAATCGCTGAACCGCCTGTTCAATCTCCGATTGATTTTTGTGAAACACGTTTGAAATGACACTATCTTTAAGCCAGCGCCAAAGCTTTTCAATTGGATTTAGATTGGGTGAATACGGCGGCAAAAACAATAAGTAGAGTCTCTGATGATGCTCTTTTAGAAAAGGACGAAGGAGTTTGGCATGATGAATACG
>NZ_FNDE01000033.1 GCF_900099925.1 Aneurinibacillus thermoaerophilus
ACCCATGCTGCCATACTTACAGGTGATAGTGACTTCCTCCCAGCAGTTGAAATTGCTAAATCTGAAGGTGTACATATCACTCTTTTCTACTCCGATAAAGAAGGGTGTCTTCCTCACGATGAACTATTAGATATGGTAGACGCACGAAGAATAATCAATCAGGAAATGATCGACTCATGGAAAAGATAACATATATCAAGCCCTCTAGGGCTCTTCTTTTTCACCACAAAATAGAACATACGCTCCTATTTATCAACAAGTTTATCCACAATATTCACATAAAGGAGAGGATGAAAAATGAAAGGATACTTCCGCAAACGTGGGACAAAGTGGTCATTTACTATCGATGTAGGCCGTGACCCCGAAACCGGGAAACGGAAACAGAAAACTGTATCAGGGTTTAAGACGAAAAAAGAAGCTGAAAAAGCGTGCGCTGAAATGATTGCACAAATTGAGAATGGGGAATTCTTTGAGACAAGTAAGGATAGTCTCGCTGTTTTTCTACAACAATGGCTGGATAACGCAGCAAAGCAAACAACCCGAGCGACAACTTTCGATGGATACAAGCGAACCATTCACCATCGAATTATCCCGGCTATCGGTCATTTAAAATTGGCTGATATCAAACCTATTCATATTCAAAAATTTTATACACGACTTGTAGAAGAGGATCTTTCCAGCGAGTATATTCGTTTCATCCACTCCATTCTGCGTAGCGCATTTAATACGGCGCTCAAATGGCAGCTAGTCTCGAAAAATATTATGAGCAACGTGGAGGTTCCGAAACTTAAAAGAAAAGAGAAAGGGATATGGACACTAGAACAGGCACAGCAATTTCTTAACTATGCAAAAGAAAAAGGAACCCGCCGTTACATCGTGTACCTGCTCGCCATTTATACAGGAATGCGCCGTGGTGAAATCTTCGGGTTGCGTTGGAAGGACGTGGATTTAGAAAACGGGAAGATCAGCATCAATCAAACATTGAGCTGGGTAAGTGGTCAGGGGCTTATTTTTCAGGAAGCAAAAACAAAACGCTCGCACCGTAGTATCTCTATTTCTGATTTTGTGGTTCAAGAATTAAAAAACCACAAGCTTCAGCAACGAAAAGAAAAACTAAGAATAGGAGAAGCATACAACGACCAAGATCTTGTGGCGGCCAGTGCATATGGGAATCCCATGAATCCGCGTGGGGTTACAGATTATTTCCGGAAGTTGACTGTTGAAGCTGGTTTACCAGTCATTCGTTTTCACGACTTACGACATACACATGCAACCATTATGTTGAAACTGGGCGAGCATCCGAAAATCGTTTCTGAACGGCTAGGTCACTCCAATATCCAAATGACACTCAACCTTTATAGCCACGTCACTCCAGACATGCAAAAAGACGCTTCCCATCGATTTGAAGAAGCAATGAAAAGTGCTCAAAACTCACTTTAGTATACTAAAGGTGGTCAAAATGTGGTCAAAACACTATTTTCTAAGCGTTTGGTCAACTATAAAAACAGAAAACCCCTTATAAATCAAGGGGTTTCACACATGCTGCTCTTCACATTGCGAGCAATAACCATAAATTTCAAATTTATGCCCTGTAATCGTAAATCCTTCTGGCTCGCCAAATCCCCCATCCAGCGGACACAATCTAATATGGCGCGTCTTTCCGCAGGACAAGCAAATCAAATGATGGTGATGGTCTTCCGTTGAACAGCGGAAACGGTACTTCCGCTCTCCGCCTAGTTCGGTTACCTCCAAAATATTCAACTCCGCGAACAATGTTAAATTCCGGTATACAGTATCGAAACTCAGCGCAGGATAATGCTCCTGCATATACTCAAGCATATCGCGAGCCGACAAATACCGCTTTTCTTCGGCGAAAATGCGGATCATCTCTTCCCGCTTGCCCGTATATTTATATCCACTTTTCTTTAAAATCTGCAAAGCCTGTTCCACGGTCATTATTTCCACCGCCTTTTACTTCACTTCAAGAGTTGCGTAGCCGCTTGCCGACAAGTACGCACACAAGCAGCAAGACGGCAACAAGTACAATCGTGCCGCCCGAAGCCAAATCAAACGTATAGGCAATTAACAGTCCGCTCAAAACGGATACTTCTCCGAAGACAATTGCATAGATAAATGTCTGCCGGAAACTGCTGGCCAACTGCAACGCGGCCGCCACCGGTAACGTAATTAGCGCCGAAACAAGCAAAATGCCCACCACCTGCATGGAGATGCTAATGACAAGCGCGACCAAAACACTGAATACAACGTTAATCAAATTGCGTGGAACGCCCGAAATGCGCGCTCCTTCTTCGTCAAATGAAAGATATAGCAATTCTTTGTAAAATAACCAAACAATTGCAATTACAACCAAGCTGGCGATCACAACCCGCACCAAGTCTTCTTCCGTAACAGACAACAAGCTGCCGAATAAATATCCGAACAAATCGACATTAAAGCCGTTCGCCAGGCTAATAAGCACTACACCAAGTCCGATACCGGTGGACAAAATAATCGGGATGGCAAGCTCCTGATAGAACCTGTACGCTTGACGCAGCTTATCTATCATAAAGGCGCCGCCTACCGCGAAAAACATTCCTGTATAAACCGGGCTGATGCTCTGAAAGGACGGGATATACTGTGAAAGCAGCAACCCCGCCGCTACGCCCGATAGCGTGATATGAGACAGAGCATCCGCAATCAGCGACATCCGGCGTACTACAAGAAACACGCCGATTAGCGGGGCCACAAAACCGATAATTAACCCGGATAGCAGCGCATGCTGCATGAATTTGTAACTTAGTATCGCTTCAATCATCGCTTTCTGATTCCCTTCTAATGGTTATGATGCAGCACATGTACATCGTAACCGTATGACTTCAACAAAATTTCGGGGCGTATCCGTTCGAATTCTTCGGCTCGTCCGTGAAAATGCAACTTGCGGTTTAGACAGGAAATGGAATGCATTTTCGTACTAATAGCCCCTAAATCGTGAGAAACAAGAATAATAGAGATGCGATTTTCTTCGTTCAAACGCTTCAGCAAGTCATAAAAATGCGCTTCTGATTGTGCGTCCACGCCGACGGTCGGTTCATCTAAAATGAGCACATCCGGATCGCTGACCAGCGCCCGTGCAATAAACACACGCTGCTGCTGTCCCCCGGACAGGCGACCGATATTCCGCCCTTCAAATCCACCCATACCAACTGTCGCAATTGCCTCCCTGACCCGTTCTTTCTCCTTCTTGCCAGGCCTGCGAAACAATCCCATCTTCGCAGTCAATCCCATCATAACGACTTCGAATACCGTGGCCGGAAATCCGGTATTAAAACTATTCGCTTTCTGCGAAACATACCCAATACGCGACCATTCGTCAAACTTGCGTAGCGGCTTACCGAACCACGTAACATTTCCTTCCTGCAAGGGCAATGCGCCAAGAATAACTTTAAGCAAAGTAGACTTGCCAGACCCGTTAGGTCCGACAAGTCCCATCATTTCACCCCGATGCAGCTGTAAGGAAACATCTTCGAGTACGCGTTTGCTCCCATAACGGTGCGAAACATGCTGCACGTCTAAAACAATGTCACTCACTGTACTTCCAGCACCTTCTTCAACGTATTTAGATTTTCTTTCATTAAATCAATATAAGTCTTACCGGCGTCAAATTGCTCTTTCGTTACATTCTCAATCGTATAAAGTGTCACAGCTTCCGCACCGGATTCCCGCTGTACCGTTTTTGCTACTTTATTCTCAACAAGTCCTTCAAATGCCACATATTTAATATTATGCGCTTTTACCGTATCAATCAAACTTTTTAATTGCTGCTGAGACGGCTCTTCTGAAGGAGAAAGACCAGATACAGACAACTGGATTAAACCATATTGTCTCGTTAAATATGCAAACGCCTTGTGAGATACAACCAATTCTTTTTTCTTCGCTTTACCGATCACGTCTTTATATTCTTTGTCGAGCGCATCTAAATCCGCGGCAAGCTTCTTGTAATTCGCTTCATATGCATCCTTATGAGCCGGATCAACCTCTGCTAGCGCATTTTTCACTTTCTCTGCTTGCTGTTTGGCTAACATCGGATTTAGCCAAACGTGCGGATCGTATTTTCCATGAGCATGCTCACTGTGATCCTCTTCATGCACCGATTCTCCTTTATGACTATGTTCCCCTTCATGAGCGTGCTCTCCCTCATGTTCATGCATTTCTGTTTCTATAAGCTGCAATCCCTGACTTGCATCCAGTGCTTTCGTTTTTTGCGGATCAAGATTTTTCGTGACGTTCTCAATCCATGTCTCATAACCTGCCCCATTGTAGATGAATAACTTCGCTTCATTTAATTTGGCCATATCTTTTGCTGACGGTTCGTAGTCATGACCTTCCGCTCCAGGCGGCAACAAATTTGTCACCTGTACATGCTCACCGCCAATAGTCCGTGTAAAATCATATAAAGGAAATATACTTGTATATACTTGTATTTTTTCTCCATTTGCTTTCCCGGCAGAAGCAGCCCCTTCACCTTTTTGTCCACAGCCTATCAAAAAAACAGCCAGCACAAGGCTTAGTACGAATAAACTATAGAAAAGTTTCCAATAACCTTTCACTTTTGTCATCCCTCACTCTGTAAATAAGATTTCTTCCGATTTCCAAAAAACAGTATAACGTAATGATTACGATTTGTAAACAAAAAAATGAGACATTAACTACCAAGAAGTTTCGAATACCGACATTGAATTTATCATGATGAATGCTGGATATGACCAGCTAAAAAATTATGAAGCGACTCATGAGCTAAAGGCACAAGCGATAATTCCTCAGACTTCTGGACTTTATTCAAATCCTTTTCTGATCGAGCCGTTCGCTTTTCCGTTTCACGTTCAAAAAGGAAAAGCTGAAAATAGAGCGAAAGCAGCCCCTTACCACAGGTAGCTGCCTTCCTAACTTTATTATCTATATCATGATCTATATCATGCCACCCAACCGAAATAGCGGACAATCTGAGTAACCACAAAGCAAACCACAATCGCAATGGAAAGCGGAATAAGAGCCGCAAGCACCGTCCATTTTGCACTTTTCGTCTCTTTCGCGATCGTATATAGCGTCGTACCGCACGGATAATGCAAAAGCGAAAACAACATCACATTAAGCGCTGTTAGCCACGTCCAACCGTGCTCCAAAAACAATGCTTTAAGCGCACTTAAATCTTCCAACTCTAACATTGCGCCGGAAGCCATATACGCCATGATAAGAATCGGCACAACAATTTCATTGGCCGGCAGTCCAAGTATAAACGCCATCAAAATATATCCGTCCAGCCCAATCGCGTGTCCGAACGGCTGAAGCCAATTTACCGCATGCGCCAGCATGCTTTGCTCCCCAACCGTAATGTTGGCCAGCAACCACGTAATGACGCCAGCCGGGGCAGCGGTAATCACAGCACGCTTTAATACGAATAACGTTTTGTCAAATACCGAACGAACAAACGTGCGCACCACCTGTGGTTTACGGTACGGTGGAAGTTCCAGCGTGAAGTGGGACGGCACACCACGCAGCAATGTTTTAGAGAGCGCCCACGATACAAACAGCGTCATCATAATACCGAACAATACCATGCCAACCACAATTAGTGCAGCAACCGTTATGCTTTCACCTGTGCCGACCGCTGCGGTCATAAATAGCGACGACATCAAAATCAACGTCGGCCATCTTCCGTTGCATGGCACAAAATTGTTCGTCAAAATCGCAATCATGCGCTCGCGAGGCGACTCGATAATCCGACAAGAAACAATCCCCGCTGCATTACATCCGAACCCCATCGCCATGGTTAGCGATTGCTTACCGTGTCCGCCCGCTCTTTTAAACAATCGGTCAAGATTGAACGCAACTCGCGGCAAATAACCAAAATCTTCAAGCAATGCAAACAATGGAAAGAAAATGGCCATCGGCGGCAACATAACCGAAACGACCCAGCTAACACCTCTAAATAAACCAAGCACTAGAATGCCGTGCAGCCAGGCTGGAGCGCCAGCCCACATAAACAAAGCCGTCAATTTTCCTTCTAGCCAACCAAAACCGCTTGCCAGCAAATCCGACGGTACGTTGGCCCCCGCAATCGTAATCCAGAACACTACCCCCAGCATGGCCAACATAATTGGAAATCCAAGGTAACGAGATGTCAAAATGTCATCCAGCTTGTTATCCCAATCCATTCGTTTATTTTCATTCGTCTTGGTGACTTCTTCAGCAATTTTCTGAGAATACTGAAAAATTTGTTCTACCAGTACATCTCTTATCGGCTCTTTGTTCCCCATTTCAATTCGACGTGCAATCGCATACAAATGGTTCAAGTCGTTCTTCCCTATGCCTGCGGCCATGATGGCGATACCCCCTGACTTACAGAATGTAGTGGCAGCACGTCATCCGTCAAATATTTCTCCATATCTTCCAGCAACGTATGATCCCCATCCAGCAAGCGCAGCGCCACCCAGCGCGGATTAAGCACCCCTCGCAACAGCGGTGCGATCTCCGCTTCCAATTGCTCTACCGCCCGTTCTATCTGTTCACTATATCGGAGAATCAGTGGCTTCGGAACCACACGACCGGTTGCCACATCGAACAGCGCATCCTGCAATTCCTTCAGTCCTTGCTTTTGACGGGCAGCTGTGGCAATGACCGGCACGCCCAACTTTTGCGAAAGACGCTCTGTATCTACCGTAATTCCTTTTCGTTTCGCTTCATCCATCAAGTTTACGCATAGCACAATCTTATCAGTAATTTCCATCACTTGCAGTGCAAGATTCAAGTTCCGTTCCAGCGCCGTCGCATCTACTACAACAAGCGTCACATCAGGACGACCAAAGCAGATAAAATCACGCGCTACCTGTTCATCCGCGGAATTCGGCAAAAGAGAGTATGTGCCTGGCAAATCAACCATAAGAAACGACTCACCCCGATGTGTAAATGTTCCCTGCGCATTCCCCACCGTTTTTCCAGGCCAATTTCCGGTGTGTTGATTCAAGCCCGTCAACGCGTTGAATACTGTACTCTTCCCTGTATTCGGATTTCCAGCAAGCGCAATGACAATCTGCTCAGATGTTGTCATCTCGATTCCAAATTTACTGTGTAAAAGCTCTTTTCTCCTCTCCGCTTGTAACCCTTTCATTTGTCTTCCTCCTTATTTCGCAACGGTTCAACCATGATCTTCATCGCGTCTTCCTTTCGTAATCCGATAAGCGTTCCACGCACCCGGTACGCCACCGGGTCGCCGATCGGGCTGCGCCGTACGGCTTCTACTACGGTCTGTGGCACAATTCCTAGATCCAGAAGCCGCCTGCGCACTAAACCCTCGCCAGACAGCGCTACTACTTTCGCTTTATCACCAGGTAAGAGCTCCGCTAAAGGGATAATTCCTTGCTTGCTGCCAACCATCCAATCACCTCGAAACAACTTGACAATTAGCCAAGCGCTAAATATTTTACCAAGCTCAACTTTTTGTCTAAAAAAAGAAAAGGATATTATTTTCCTCATATAAATTATTTTGCATATGGGCAAAAAATGCAAGTAGTTTTTCTTTCCGTTACATTATTTACTGTATTTCCTATCCATCCTTTTTGTGCTATCCTCTCCATTTTCATGTCATATCCCTGTTTTTAAACTCGCGCAAGCCAAACGTCATGATGATAACAAACAGCGTAACGGCAATGCCATACATTAAGAGTCCTTTATCAAACCGTTCCATCGAAGGTGCGAAAAATGTAGTAATCGGATACGTCCACGGATAAAAAATCCACAGTTTTTCCGAGTTCGCAGCGAAAATTGCCGGCGCCGCAAATCCGACGCCAAGGGTCAACGGAATCCCGATGTGGGAAAAACGAAAACTTAGCACAAATTGAATCGCGATAATAGGCAACGCGGCCACAAACGCCAGTGCTCCTCTGCCCAGCAACAAACCATAAGGTGCCTGTCCTTCCGCTCCGGTGATCCATCCCCCTGCCAACGTACCGCCGCTCAATACCGCCATATTAAGCAAAACAAGCATGCAGGCTATCACTAATTTCGCAACATAAACCTGACCGCGCGTCACCGGAAACGTCAATAATTGTTTCCATCCGCCGTGAACATTTTCAACGCGCGCAAGCAAAGCGATCAGCACCGTAATGACAAGCGGCATCAGCATAGTAGGATACATAAACATGCATTGTTCATACAGTATTTCCCATTCTGTGCGCGTGCTTCCGGCAAAAACCGTATCCCGATAACGAAGAAAATTCCCTACGCCCTGCACCACCAAAAACAGCGGCACAAGTACGGCGATCCATATCATGCCTGAACGGCGCAGTTTTAGCCATTCGGCCGCAAGCAATTGTTTCATCCTCTTCCCTTCCTCCTATACAATGTCCCGGTTCTTAAATTCGTGCATTCCCAGCACCAGTAATAGCGGTCCAGCAATCAGCCCGCTCCATACGGGACGGTTGTTTGCAATGTCTTCTAATGGTGTCGCATAAAGAATCGTCACATGCGGAAAGAAACTAAGCATTTCGGATTGAGCAAAAAAAAGGGCGCATACGCTCAAGGTAATCCCAATCGCAATCGGTACAATTACATTTTTAAAACGGGAGCTTAGCCAATGCTGGATGCTAACGATGCCAAGCACACCCAATGCCTGATATAAGGCATAGCGACCGTACAGCTCCCAGGCAAATGGTTCGGAAAATTCAAGTATTTTACCGACTACAAACAATCCGATAAACAAAACAAAAATAGCAAGATATGTAAGCAATAATATTAAAAACCACTTTGAAAAATAGACATTTCTTCTTGTCACCGGCAAACTCAACAAATGTTTCCACGCGTTTTCGCTGAACTCCCGGTAATGCACAATCGCAGCAATTAACGTAACTCCAATCGGACAAAAAAACGCCCACAAAAACATTAACTCACCCAGTATAATTCCCCAGGAACCAAGTCCCGCATTGCTCTTCTTTGTAATTAAGTAATCGTAACGGACACCTACATCAATCCATACGAGAGCCGCAATCAGCAGCGGGCCACCGATAACGAGCCACCACATCACACCGTTCTTCTGCTTATACATCTCAGTCATAAAAACAGCCAGGCGACTCATACGCTCTGCGCCTCCTTCGTTAGTTCAAGGAAAATATCTTCCAGCGATTTTCTCTCTTCGCTCAAATGCCATACTTTATGACCGCTTAATACAAGATGACGGTTAACGTTAGCCGCTTCGCTTTTATCCGTATTAATGTAAAGAATATCCTCGCTTTTCTCTACGCGATACCCGGCATTAAACAACAGTCTCGCCGCTTCGTTCATCTTATCTGTTTCTACACGCAGCTTCGGCTTACTGCGGGCCTGCAATTCCGAAAGCTTGCCCTGAAACAGCAATTGCCCTCGGTTGATGATCCCCACCCGATCAGCAATCAGCTCAACCTCACGTAAAATATGGCTTGATACAAGCACCGTAATATTCATGTGTTCAGGTAAACTGACAATTAAATCACGAATTTCGTGAATGCCCGCCGGGTCAAGACCATTCGTCGGTTCATCGAGAATGAGCAATTCCGGATTTCCCAATAGCGCCTGCGCGATGCCGAGCCGTTGCTTCATGCCCAGCGAATACGTTTTGGTCTTTTTGTTCTTCCATTCAGTCAGCCGGACAATGTCAAGCACACGATCAATATCTTTTTTATCCGCGCCAAGCAGCCTGCGCGTCACTTCCAAGTTTTCATAGCCGGTCAAATGTCCATAATAGGAAGGCGATTCTACAAGAGAGCCGACTTTCCGGGCGATGTCCAGTCTATGGCTTGCCAATGGTTTACCGAAAATGCGAATGTCTCCTGACGTCGGCTTAATCAGCCCAAGCAACATCCGAATGGTTGTCGTTTTTCCCGCACCGTTCGGACCGAGAAATCCATACACTTCCCCTTTTCGCACTTGTAAGGAAAGGTTGTGAACCGGTGTAAATTTTTTAAATCTCTTGGTTAGTTGCTCTGTTTCGATTACAAATGAAGTCATGGCTATTCCCCCTATCCTCTCGATTTAATTTGACTTCATTGTACTGTCCGTATCTTAATCTCCCTTTTAGCGTTCCTTAATTCTTTCTTAATTACGCTCTCGCAAAAAGAGCCTTCCTTCTCCGGAAGACTCTATATAAATCACATTTGATATATCGACATCCTTGTATGGTTTAAGGGAAGAATCATGTACATAACATGCTCTACTTTACAACTATAGTACTCTATTGCTGTACGATAGAAAGCGCCACCTTCTCCAGTTCGGCTTTCGGAAGCGGACCGGACACATGAATATGGTACGCGCTTTGCTTTCCTTTTGCGGGAACGATGAGAGAGAGTCCATTTGCGTTGCGCTTGTCTTTTTCACCATATAACGCCTGAAAACCTTCAAGCGTATACTCTTTTATATTGGAATACGTACCGAAGAGATGAATGTCATCCGGGTCTTCAAGCTCCTGCTGCAAAATGCCGAGCCCTTCTTCTCCTTTCTCATAATAGATATTAATGACCGGCTTCCGTTCCTTTGTATCCTTGCTTACTGCTCCTACTTCGGTGCGCAGCACATAACCTTCCGGTACATACGTCGGCTTTCGCACCGGAAATGTCAACAGCTTTTGCGACTCTTCCAAGGTCAAAGTGTCAACGGGGCTTTCTTCGGCCGCCATTATTTTCGCCGAATAAGGGGCAAGCTCTTTTTCCAGTTGGTTGTAACGTTGTTTTTCCTCTTCGCTCAAACGGCTTGCATCAAGCGTTCCGTCCGGCCCCGCCATTTTCGCATGATAGCCCGCAGCTTCTTTCAACAAAGCTTCCATTTCCTTGTATTCTTTGCTGTTCAATACCCTTTTGGCCTGTGCCAGCTTTTCTTCAACATGCTGATATTCTGCTTTCGTGCCTCCCTGGGCAACGAAGTTCTCCTGAGAGCCGAAAATACCGTCCGACAAATATGAATAACCTGCGAATCCTGCCGTCGGAATCATAATTGCCGCTGCCGCAACTCCCGCTATCAAACGTTTTTTCATTCTCTTCTGTTCCCCCTTATATGAAATACTGCTTAAAATTCGGTTTCTCATCTCAGGTGTTCCTTTCATTCGTTCCGCCTCTGCTTTCAAAATCTGACGCAACCGATTCTCAATGTCCATGACTTTCCCCCGCCTTTCCCAGAGAATAAGCGTTCGTATACGATATGTTACGAAGCTTTTCGAGAGCGAAATGGAGCCGTGATTTTACCGTGCCAACCGGAATATCCAGAATACGCGCGATTTCCTCCTGTGAATACTCGTACAAATACCGCAGTACAATCACCTGTTTGTACTTATAAGGCAAATTGTCAACCAGGCGAATCACCTCAAGACTATCCAGCCTGTCCGCCACCTCCCCTGAAAAATCCGGCTCGGTTTCCTGAGAAGTATATTGTTGGTTTTTCGCCAATAGGCGAAATAAACGCCATCTTCGTCGCCGATAATTGTTCACTTGCCGAATGGCAATTCCGATAACCCAAGAGCGAAAAGATCGAGCCGGATTAAACTTCGGCAGCGATTTATATATTTCAATGTAAATCTCTTGAATGACATCTTCAGCACTCGCTCTATCTTCAAGCAAAAAGCGCACAGTTCCCGTCACATCGCGCACCGTACAATCATAAATTCTAGCAAACGCTTCCCTGTCACCAGCAATCGACCGCCTAATGTTCTCCAACAATTCTTCGTTTTCCTGCTCCATCGCATCTCACCCCCCTTTTTGATTCTACATTTGATATTGGTTCAATCCATTTCCATCGTTCATTTTTCTTTGCAAAAGATACATTTTCTTTTCTATTGCGCTAATAGATGAGGAACTTTCCGCTTATTCCCCATTCTCCGTATACCATCGCTAATGTATAATAAACGTTGAAAAAATTACATCAGGAAAAGAGGGAACAAAATGACGGAAGAACAAATGACAATGTTTAAGCAAATGTTCGAAAATGCGCTTCAGTTGCCGGAAAAAGAGCAGCTGACGCTGTTTGAAGCAATGGCGCAAAACGCAAAAACATTTCTGGAAACGAACAAAGACTTTACGATAACACCGGAGATGCTGGAGATGTTCTCCCGTCTCTCGCCACAAGTGCAAGAAAGAGTGAAAGAATTCCTTGCTCCGTACATTAATAAATAGCTGAATTTCTTCCTCCACCATATGGCTAATCAACAAGTGTGCCTCTTAAATGACAAAAAGCCGATTATTTCTCCATCAAGAAATAACCGGCTTTACTTATGTCATAGAAAATCTTTATTATTTTTATAAAAAATCCAAATGGCTCCACCGAAAACGACAAGACAAATATGGACTATCCAAAGAAACATATTATCGCTCATATTCCCACCGCATTCCTTAACAATATTTACCTTCATATATTTTAACTTTTTTCATTTTTCCTCCCTCTTCTACATCAAATCAGCCATTTATACCTTTAGAATAATTAAACATGAAAAAAATGGACCATCCAATTCAACTTTTTATTTACCATCCACTTGTTTATAATAGTTTTTATTCAACCCGGATTCATAAGAAAGAGGAATATGAATATGGAATGGAAACCTGATCGTTTGCATGATAAACCTATTTATAAACAAATTGTCGAATATATCGAATACCGGATTTTCAACGGAGAATATCCTCCCGGAAGCTTATTGCCTTCCGAACGCATTCTTGCCAAAGAATTGAACGTGAATCGAAGCACAGTGGTCACGGCCTATGAGGAACTGCGCGCATCAGGGCTTATTATTAGCAAACAAGGAAGCGGGACACGCGTGAGCCCATTTCTTGCGGAGAATTCTAAAGAACGGGTGCCGAATTGGAATCGATATGTGGTCGGAGGCTCTCTTTTACCCAACATACCATTAATCCGCCGCATCCTAAAAGAAGCGCTCAATAAAGATCTTATCGATTTAGCCACAGGAGAATTATCTCCTGATCTATTTCCGCAAGCACAATTTCAACAAATAATAAAAACAGGAAACTTCAATTTTCATTTAGGATATGAAAATCCGCAAGGAAATTTCCAGTTGCGTGAAACGATTGCTAACCATGTAAAAAAATACAAAAACATTGATGCAACCGCATCCTCCATTCTCATTACTTCCGGCGCGCAACAAGCGTTGCATCTCATTGTGCAATGCCTGCTCAAACCGGGAGATTCGATCGCTATCGAAGATCCTTCGTATTGCTATTCACTGCCTATCTTTAAGTCAGTAGGTTTAAAAGTGCATTTGTTGCCGGTTGACCAGAATGGAGTAAACCCTGATGATCTCCTGACTCTTCATAAAAAACATCGGCTTCGCATGATTTTTCTAAATCCAACTTTTCAAAATCCAACAGGAGTCAGTCTGCATCCCGAACGTCGCAAGAAAATTCTCGATATCGCGGCAAAATACGGAATCCCTATTATCGAAGACGATCCGTATACGTTAACCGCTTTTGAACAGGAACCGTTTCCTACGCTAAAATCTATGGACCCTTATGGAATTGTTCTTTATATTAGCTCTTTGTCCAAGATCGTTTCTTCCGGCTTGAGAATAGGATGGATTACCGGGCCGCAACGGGTCATTAACCGCCTGTCCGATGCTAAACAGCAGATTGATTTCGGACATAGCATTTTTTCACAGTGGATAGCGAATGAATTTTTGACGTCTCCCTATTTTCATGAACATATAAATCAACTTGTATTGGAATTAAAAAAGAGGCGGGATGCTATGGTTTCTTCAATAAAGAATTATCTTCACGATCACGTCGAATTTTTTATTCCCAAAGGCGGAATCCATATGTGGTGTAAGATGAAAACTCCTATACATGAAGAAAAGTTACTCGAAACTGCGCTGAATTATGGAGTGATTTTTGTACCCGGAAGTGCTTTAGGGACAAAAAAAGGATATGTTCGATTTACTTTTGGTCGAGCTTATGAGGATACGATTGAAGAAGCTATCTTCAAATTTTCTGAAGCATTTTATAATCTGGCCAATAAAACTTAAATGATATAAAATTAATGTTTCGAAATTTATATGATGGTAAGAGGGGTAAAAAGGGAAAATGGGGAGAAGAAAAAGCAAGCCGGAGCCCCTTGTCTTTATGCAAAGCCCTTCTTCCTTCCTCTCTTACTTTCCCTTCCAAACAAATATCAAACCATGAACACATATTTATAATTTCTTGTCTTTCTGCCGCAAAAAAACAACACGAATCGCTGTTCCTTCCCCAAGTTTGCTTGTGACACAAATTTCACCGCCATGCGCGTCAATAATTTGCTTGGCAATCGCCATGCCCAGACCGGAGCCCTGATGCCGCTCATTCGTGCTCGTCCCGCGGTAATAGCGGGTGAACAGCTTATCTATCTCTTCTTCCGCAATCCCTTTCCCACTGTCCCGAATAAGTACTGTCACCATTTCCGCTTCTTCTGTCACGGTTACACAGACACGGGTATCGGGCGGATTATGAATAACCGCATTGTATATAAGATTGGTAAAAGCACGAGTGAAATAAGCCCGGTCCAGCAAAAGCGGTACATGCTCTTTGTTTGTAACAAATTCGATCGCTCTATCTCCGTATTGCGGATCGTTCAACAAATCAATAATAATTTCCCGGACAAGCTCAACCACATTTTCTTCCTTTTTTTGCAACGGAAGCAGATTATTTTTTAACTGGTATGTCAACCGTAAATCTTCCAATAATTTTTCCATATAGCTCGTTTTACCAACAATAATGTCGGCATATTTTCGCCTTTCGTCCGGTGAAATTTCATAGTCTGAATCGGCCAGCACTTCCCCAAACCCTTTAATGGAAGCAAGCGGCGTTTTTAAGTCATGCGAAAGATTTGTAACCCATTCATCACGCATTTTCTCTAGCCGCATCCGTTGCACCTCGCTGGCCTTTAGGGCATCAGCCAGCTGATTCAAACTTTTATATACATCTTTATACAAACCACGTATGTTGTATTTTATGGAATAATGCCCTTGTGCCAGTGCCTGTATACTTCCGATAATCTCGACCAAGGGCCGTGTCAACTTGCGGCCAAAAAAATACCCGATCGTAATCACCATTAAGAATGTTAACACAAACACTGCCAAAATGACTTCTTTCCAAAAATTTATCATTTTGAACGGGCTAAACGACATCACATATCGGGAAATCGTATGATAATGAAACCCAAGAATGTACGTCCATTTCGTGTCCTCATGAGTAACCCAGCTAACAAACAACGTCGAGTCTTGAATCGAAGCGGTATATCTGTAATAATGCACAAGCTCTCCCGGCGTATAATGCTTTGGGGCAGCTTCCGGCTTATTCAGATTGTATACTTCAGTACCATTCGCATTAAGTATCTGAATCCAGGCTCGCTTCTTGCTTAGTTCTTTCTTTCCTTCAGGCGAAACTTGCGGCTTATCATCCACAAATACGATAAAACGGCCAAACTTCCGTGTATATTCCTCATAAGGAAAAAAGGAGATGAATGCGTTTTTCTCCGGTTCTGCCGATGAAAAATAAATAACGGCCGCTAAATTAATAAACGTAAATGCGACCGTCATCAAAATGAGCGGGACAAGGAACAAACTGGTCATCTTCCACTTCATGCTTGCACTTTCCCCTCATTCTGCAATTTATATCCAAGCCCCCGTACCGTCAGCAAATACACAGGAGCAGACGGGTTGTCTTCCAATTTTTCACGCAGATGTCGCATATGCACCATAATGGTGTTATCATAACCGAAATACTCTTCTTCCCAGACTGCTTCATACAGTTTGCTTTTGCTGAAAATTTGGTTCGGATGGCGCGCAAGAAACAATAGCAACTGATATTCCTTCGCAGTTAACGCTACCAGTTTCCCTGCCTTCCGCACTTCTCCACGCTTGGCATCAATTTCCACATCACCAAATGTGTATACTGTCTCTTCTTTTCTGCTTAAATAATAATGGCGGCGAAAATGAGCTTTTATCCGATACGCTACTTCCTTTGGGCTGAACGGTTTCGTAATATAATCATCACCACCGAGCCCAAGACCAAGGATTTTGTCCGTATCCTCGTTTTTCGCCGATAAAAAAAGAATCGGTGCCACCGTAATGTCACGCAGGCGCCGGCATACTTCAAAGCCGTCCATATCAGGCAGCATAATGTCAAGCACGATAATATCCGGCTGATGCGCACAGCACATATCAATTCCATCCCATCCGTTTGATGCCTTATAAATATGAGAGAATCCTTCTTTCTTTAACACGGTTTCCAGCAAATGCAAAATATCTATCTCATCATCGATCAGCAAAATTTTTTTGGCGGACATATCCGGCATCGCAAGCATTCCCGTCACCTCAACCTATCGTATGCGGCATGGATTTTCCGTCATTATAACACATTCCAAAATCCTCTTTCCTTAAGCCTGGCTTAAATTTTGCATAACAAAAAAGCCGTCCTCTAATAGGACAGCACGTTTATTCGATGTGCGAATGCTCTTGAGCCAACGCTTTTTCCAGCAGATATACGATGTACGGATGCCGATAATTACTCTGGTGCTCCAAGCGATAGAGCTGACTCCACAGGGAGTTATATGTACTTCTGTATTGTTCAGGTACATATTCTCCGAAGCAATGTTGCAAATGAACCAGACGCCATTTCGCATATGCCCTTTCCTGATGGCTATTTTTCTTTTTTCCTCCATCAATAAGCGCCATTTGCTCACTTGCTTCATGCAATAGTATCTCTACCATTTTTTCAAGACTGGCAAACTCTCTGCCGTCAAATTTGCAAGATAAATTTGACATTTTCTCCCCCATAATCAAAAATAAAAACATTTCCATGAGTTAAATATAAAAAATAGCCATACAACGAATATTATATAGGCCAAATATGATAAATAACAAGATATATCCTCCTATTTTTGACCTTTTCACCTAAAAAACCCGCCCATTCGCACCCCTCTCAGACTTGCGAACCAGCGGGCCAAACAATTTATGCATGCATACTCGCCTGCTTTTGCACAATTTTTTGGTATTTGCGACTGACGGAAGACTGGCTAATGCCAAGCACCTTCGCCGCCATGGTGGTCGTTTTGTAACGCTCCATCGCCAGCAAAATTAACTGCTCCTCCACATCTTCGAGCGCTTCCTGCAATGGAATCAAATTCGTGATAATCGGTCTTACTTTCGTTGAAGCTTTTTTCCATTGCAGGAACCGATTCAGATGATCGGCGTGAATCATTTCTTCTTCGGTCGTCACGACCGCCCGTTCAATGATATTCTGCAACTCGCGGACATTCCCCGGCCAAGAATACACTTCAAGCAAATTAAGTGCGTCCGGACTCAATTGAATATCGCGGTGATACTTCTCGTTCAGCTTCTGCAAGAAATAATAAGCTAATACCGGAATGTCTTCCGGGCGCTCTCGAAGCGGCGGAATATGAATCGGAATTACATTCAATCTATAAAATAAGTCTTCACGGAAGCTTCCTTCCTCTACTTTTTGTTCTAGGTTTTTGTTGGTTGCAGCGATAATCTGCACATCGACCGGAATCGTCTGTGTGCTGCCTACCGGAATCACTTCCCGCTCCTGCAGCACGCGCAACAGCTTTACCTGTAGTGACAGCGGCATTTCGCCAATCTCATCCAAAAAAAGTACGCCACCGTTCGCCTTTTGAAAATACCCTTCCTTCCCTCTCGGATCGGCGCCTGTAAACGCCCCTTTTTCATATCCAAATAATTCGCTCTCCAACAAATTTTCCGGGATCGCGCCGCAGTTGATTTTTAAAAACGGCTGGTTCACGCGTGCGCCCAATTGATGAATCGCCTTGGCAAACACCTCTTTACCAACGCCGGATTCACCGGTCAACAACACGGTGGAAGAAAATCGAGCAATCTTTTCAATTTCGCGCATAATACGGTCAATTTTGGGACTGCAATATACAACGCTTCGGTTTAACGTATGCCTGCTTTTCAAACTTTCCAATTCTTCTTTATACTGCTGGGACAGCTTTTTCATTTCTTTTAATTCGCTTTTTAGCTTTGTCGTTTCTGTAATATCGCGGGATGCAATGACAATCCGTTCAATGTTGCCTTCTTCATCAAACACTGGATTTCCAACTGCCAGCACTTTTCTTCCGTTACTCATATCCTGAATAACTGAAACTTTTCGTTTTCGCTCAAGCACAAGGCGTGTAACGGATGGTTTAAACAGCCCTTGATCTTCCAGTTCCAGCAAATTTTTGCCTACGAGATTTTCTAAATCATCCTGGCGAAAATTCAACGTGTTATTGTCGCTAAAACGCAACAATTCCCCTTTATGATTGACAACCAGAATCTCGTCATAAATGGTAGAAAGAATCGCTTTTAAATCTTTATTCAAATCTTTTACATAATCAAGTTCCATCGCCATCTCTTCTAGCATCGGCAAATCCTGTACCACAATCACAACGCCTTTAACCTCATGTTCCGGACTAAGAATTGGACTATAATCAGCTAAAATTCCCATTTCAGGACGAATATGAAGTTGGTTAAGAATCGTCTCGCCTGTGGCGAATACACGTTCAATTTGTTCCGCGCCGAAAATTTCACGCGCTGGTCGATTATGAATTTTCTCTTTCTCACAGCGGATCATGCGCAATCCTTCATCGTTATAATTGATGATACTCCCCTGTTTATCCACCACAAAAATCCCCTTTGGAATCGATGAAAGAATCGTTCGGAACAGGTCAATATTGTGGTTGTCTTGCCGCAGGAGTTCTATCAAAATGTCTTCCCTACGCAAATATCCGCATACTTCATCCTGCTTATTCTTTACAATAACAATCTCTTCCCCGAGCAGCTTAAATACATCAGATACAGATATATCGCAATAAATATGGTAAGCAAAATGCAGCGGTATCAAATGTGCCTGCCAGAAAGGAATTTCATTGTTTTCCGCTTCCTTATCGGACGATAAATCCTGGACACGAACATAGCCAATGACTTCCTCTTTTTTCTTGACAAACAAAACCGGTTCTTTTTGCTCTTCTAAATAACGTTCAACTTCAGAAAATGACATGTCTGTAGATATGGTATGAATTTTTCGTACATTCTCTTCGGTAAATACCAGCACTTTCCTTCCTCCTTCCGTTCAAGAAATTATGCATAAACTAATTTTATTATACACTACTGCATACATATGAGAACAAGCAGGAAAGCGTTAAAACTTGTTCCACACTTCCTGCTTGTTTTTATTCATCCGCGCATAAATCGCTCATTTTGTCATTTTCATCATTTCCGGCTTGCGGGGCTTCTTCCCTAATATATGCGAGTACCATCCCTGGAATTATCCGATCCCCATTCGCTACTTCATAGGAATATAGTATCGGCTACGATTTCTTCGATCATTCCGTCACTCGTACGAATCAAGAACAATGTCTCCCATTCGTAAAAGTATGAGGCAGACGGATGTATAATCTTTTCTACTTTTCCATAATAAGGACTAAGCACCGGATACTGAATGACCATCTACCTCACGCAGCCTATACGAGAACTGCTTTGTCCACCTCTTTTAGCACCTTCGCAAATGTTTCACATACTTTATCGCACTGTTCTTTTTCAATCGTTAACGGTGGTTCGATGCGGATTGTTTTCGCATTGATGAGTGTTCCCGCTGTCAAAACTCCATTATCGAAGAAGCCTTTTGCCACTTCGTATCCAATTTCGTCACTAACGAATTCGATACCGATCAAAAGACCTTTACCACGTACTTCAAGCACTTTATTTTCATGTCCTTTAGCCGCTTCACGCAGCCCGTTCAACATATATTCTCCCATTTCCGCAGCGCGTTCCGGCAGTTTTTCTTCAATTAACACGTTAATAGTAGCAAGAGCCGCCGCGCATGCCAGCGGGTTACCGCCGAATGTTGTTGTATGCAGGAACGGGTTATCGAATAGATGAGAGAATACTTCTTCCGTAGCAATGGTTGCGCTTGCTGGCATAACGCCGCCGCCGAACGCTTTTGCCAAAGTCATAATGTCCGGTGTCACTCCATAGTGTTCTGCACAGAACATTTTACCCGTACGGCCCATACCTGTTTGCACTTCATCGAAAATCAGCAATGCGCCATACTCGTCACACAGTTCACGCAACTTCGGCAGATAATCGTCCGGCGGAATGATAACTCCACCTTCGCCCTGAATCGGTTCAACGATAACCGCCGCTACATCCTCACCAACCATATGGCAGGCATGCATCGTTTTCTTCATCATATCAATATCACCAAACGCAACATGACGAAATCCGCTTACCAGCGGTATAAACGGCTTACGGAAAACGCCTTTTGCCGTACCGGACAAGGAACCAAGACTCTTGCCGTGGAACGCCCGTGTCGTCGCGATAAAAGTGCTACGCCCTTCTTTATGGTGATAGATTTTCGCTAATTTCAGTGCTGCTTCCACCGCTTCGGTACCACTGTTGCCAAAGAAGGAATATTTTAAGTCGCCCGGTGTGAGCATAGCCAACGCTTTCGCCAGCATCGCGCGCAGCGGATCCAAAAGATCCTGGCTATGCAATGCCTGCTTATCAAGCTGATCCTTTACCGCTTTTACCACCTTTGGATGGCGATGTCCCACATTATAAATACCGAAACCACCCAGACAGTCAATGTATTCTTTGCCGTTTACATCAATAAAGCAATTCAGACCCGAGTCTTTCCATTCTACGGAAGCGTATTGTCCACCTTTCGTAACCGATTTGCGGTACTCAAGAAATCCAGAGTTTACGTTTTCGCGGAACCCGTTCACGGTTTCACTCGTAATCCATTGTGCTTCCTCTTTCGTTACATCAGTCTTCTCGATAATGTCCAAAACTTTGGCTGTATATTCGTATACCTCTTTATATTTGTTCATAGTTGTTTCCATGCTTTGATGCCTCCACTTTCATTGAATTTATTTAGCCAGAATGCATTTCTTTCCGCATCCGGCCTGCAATCTTACCGTTTTTTTTGCTTTATGGCTTGATACGATATATAGAGATAGAAGAAAAATACCAGTATTAGTTTTTGAACCAGCCAGTCGATTCTACCTGTAGATTGATATTAATTTGTTTTACTTCCGTGTATTCTTCGTAACCGAATGTGCCGAGTTCGCGACCAATACCGCTCTGCTTATATCCACCCCACGGCGCTTCGTTGTAGGTCGGATGATAGCAGTTGATCCAAGTGATACCCGCGCGAAGCTTACGAATCACGCGCTGTGCTTTTGCACCATCCTGTGTAAACACCGCGCCAGCTAAGCCGTAAACCGTATCGTTTGCCAGTTTAATCGCTTCTGCTTCATCCCTAAACTTCTGTACAACCAGTACCGGTCCAAAAATTTCTTCCTGTACAATACGCATATCCGGTGTTGTGTCGACAAAGATCGTTGGTGCCACGAAGTACCCTTTGGCCAGCTCGCCTTTCGTAATGCGATATCCACCGCAAACAAGCTTCGCGCCTTCTTCCTGGCCGATCTTAATATAATTCAACACTTTCTCCATGTGCGCTTCGGAAACCAGCGGCCCCATCTCCGTCTCTTCTGCCAAGCCTGGCCCTACCTCGATTTTTTTTGCGCGTTCTACAAGACGCTCGATGAACTTGTCGTAAATGCTCTCTTCCAGCAAGAGACGAGAACCTGCGGAGCATACCTGCCCTTGGTTAACAAAAATACCAAATAGTGCATAATCTACCGCTGTTTCAAAGTCTGCGTCCGCAAATACAATATTCGGGGACTTACCGCCCAACTCCAGCGAAATTTTCTTCAGGTTCCCAGTTGCAGCCTGCATAATGCTTCGACCAGTTTTCGTGCCGCCCGTAAACGCTACTTTGTCGATGTCATAGTTAACCGCAATCTCATGCCCCACCGTCTGACCTGCGCCAAGCACCAAGTTAACTACGCCAGCCGGGAATCCGACTTCTTCGAAAATGCCGAACAGCTTGATGGCAGTCAGCGGCGTTACTTCGGAAGGCTTAAATACAACCGTGTTGCCCGCAGCCAGAGCCGGAGCGAGTTTCCAAGCAGCCATCAGCAGCGGATAGTTCCACGGGATAATCTGGCCGCAAACTCCGATTGGTTCACGGACAACCATTGCTTGTATCGGGTCCGCAACTTCGTATGTTTGACCGTGCGGTTTCGTGGCAAGCCCCGCATAATAACGAAAGCAAGCGACCGCGTCCGCCACGTCGATCCGAGTCTCACGCAATGGTTTACCATTATCTTGTGTTTCCAGTCTGGCAAATTCGTCCGCTCTTTGCTCCAGCTTGTTCGCAACTTCGAACAACAGACGCGCTCGTTCGCTCGCCGGAGTGTCCCACCAGCCATCTTCATAAAAAGCACGTTTTGCTGCTGCCACAGCTTTGCGCACATCTTCTTCATTTCCTTCAGTCGTTACTGCGATTACTTCACCATTGGCTGGATTCACAACCTCGCGCGTATCGCCTGTTGAAGATTCGACCCATTGTCCGTCAATAAACATTTTTAATACTTCAAAAGCGCCCGCTCCCTGTACGCTTTGCGACCCTTGTGTCTTTGCCACTTCTGCCATGTGCAGTCCTCCTCGCTCTTTTCCATGTTTAAATTTTGCGATTCGCTTTTTAATTTCTCGCAAAACCTGTGCCAAATTTAAAAGCGAACGCTTATCTTTTTACGAATAGCATCATATCAACACTTTTTCATAGCCTCGTAACCCTTTCATTTTTTATTAATTCAGACATTTTTATGCGTTTTTGAATAATTATATTCATATAAGCATAATAATGATATTAGTATTGGGAAACAGCCGGAGCGAATGCTGGTAACGCAGTTATAAAATTTGTGATGTTTAACACATCACACTCTTTCTCTGGCAGTTCCTGGTTGGAAATTGTATGGCTAAAAAGATGGGTAACGGCGCCGAATGAATCAATACCACCTCCGTATTTTCTTTTGATGTCTCAACATGGCACATATCATCCTTATTTTTTATAGAAACAAAAAACGTGCCAGAACCAAACAAAGCAACCATACGGCCATTTTGTATTTTTCCTTGAGCGGTAATCAAAATAACACAATCTAGCAAGATTAGCATCGTTCTTTTTAAAGTTATGCTTATTTGCATAACACCAAAATATGCTTCCTCTTTCTGCGTCTGTGTTCACTTTCAACGAACAAAGTTTGTCTGTCCGCATCCTCAATCCAAAAGCAGTATCCACAAAATATCTAGTAAGCATCGAATGATCAACCGTTCTTTTTTCTATGCATAAAAAAAGAACGGTACCCACAGATACCGTTCTTTTCGTAACGATTACGAAAGCTTCTTAACTTTCTCTTCAGAATTGACAAGCGCTGGCGTGCTTTTCTTCTCTTCGTCATCATCCTGCGTTAAATTTTTCGCCGCCGACTTAAACTCTGTTAGCGTACGACCAAACGCACGGCCGATTTCCGGCAATTTGTTCGGCCCAAATACGATGAGCGCAATCACAAGAATGAGAATCAGTCCCGGAATTCCGATATTTGATAGCATAATGCTATTGCCTCCTCTATTTAATTAAAATCCAGTAATCGCTACAACACCCGGGAGCGCGATGGAAGCGCCGCCACGCGGCCAGTGGCTAGTCGGTGCCGCGTATGATTCCAGGTTCTCACCTGGATGCTGTACAGACAGGAATAGTGTTTTTTCATCCGGCGTAAACCACGGGCCGGTCATTTCAGCACCGACTGGGGCAGACGCGAACTGTGAAGCGATCCCTTTATCCGGGCCTGACGTCGGGATGAAGAACAGACCGTTATTGCCAAACGTTTTATAGATTCCGCTATTCATCGAACTGGAAGAAATATCGGTTACAACCCAGAGGTTGCCTGCACTATCAAAAGCAAGGTTATCCGGCGCAGCGAATCCGCTCTGCGGACCGCCTGCCGCAAAAATTTCAAACGTAAACTCTTCAGCAGCGTGATTGTTATCTTCTTCGAATAATCTGATAACTTGACCGTAGAAATTGCCATGCTTGGAGTTATTAGTCAGAGAGATAAATACCGTGCCGTCAATTGGATGTACTTCCAAATCCTCCGGCCGATCCATCGGCGTTGCACCTACTACCTTCGCGGCCTCCCGACAATTAACCAACACATCAGCCTGTGATTTAAAGGCTTTTTGCAGCGCTTCATTCTTCTCATAGTCCAGGGCAATCCATTTCCCTTTGCCGAAATTAGCCACATATAACGTTCCTTCTTCAAGCAGTTTCGTGTTTGCTTTCCCTGCATCCTGCTTATATGTTCCTTTAGAAACATATTTGTATACGTACTGGTCATTTGCGTCATCTCCCATGTAGACAACTAACTGTCCTCCCGGCGCGATGGTCATTGCCGTATTTTCATGAGAGAAACGGCCAAGTGCCGTATGCTTCTTCGGCGTGGAATTCGGATCAAACGGATCAACTTCTACCACCCAGCCGTAATGTGTTGCATCTTTTCGTTTCGTGTCTTCAACAACGCTGTCAAAGTTCTCTTCACAAGAAAGAATGGTGTTCCAGAGCGTAACCCCGCCGGAACAGTTGGCGAATGTGCCAATCACTTCGCGTGTGCCGCCTACCGCTGGAGAACCAGCGGCCGGTCCTGTTAATGTATGCTTGGTCAGACCACTAACACGCCGTCCGTATTTCGAATCAGAAATCAAGCGCCACTGCCCGTTTTCTTTCTTAACTTCAATGACAGAGCCCCCCAGCGAGTACAGGTACTTTTCGATTTGCTCGGCCGTGCGTTTATTATTTTTCGGATCAGCATTTAGAGCATCGTACCCAGTCACATAGTATTCAAGCTCGCCAAGGTATTCATGGTTCACCCAGAGTAGACCATGTTCACTGCTACCGTTTATCGGCAGAAAACAGGTAAAGTCTGCGTTGAACCCAAATGTATCACCTTTTGCATTAATTTTATCTCCATACAAAGCGACAATGTCATATTTGTATCCTTGCGGAAGCACAAGATCATCTTTATCTGTTGCCTGGATTGGTTTAAACTTTACTTTCGTTGGCTTACACTTATCCTCACTTAAACCAAAAAGATGGTTCGCCGTTCTCTCGGATAATGTTTTTTCAGCGGCAAAGGCCGGAATTCCTGTTGCAATAGAAGCCAAAGCAGCCGTTCCGGCGCCTAAGTATGTAAGAAATTCCCTCCGGTTCATCTCCATGAAAGATATCACTCCTGATTTGTTAAATTCGTGTCCCTTTCTTCCTTCCAACCACGCAAGAATATCGAAATATCAAATGATATTTATGTACATTCACCTTTATTTTACAAGCCGTTTTTTATAGAACTTTTAATTTTGATTTAAGTACATGTAAAGATTATGCAAACACAAAAAAGACCGCCCGCTTTCGGAACAGTCTTGTCTCGTCACTTTTTCCCTACTATTATTTCTCCCGTATGCGCCTCGATAAAACGCAACTCACCCGGTATCGAAGGAAATATAGGCACATATGCTAGCTCGTAGTACTCTTTGTTATCCTCCGTATACTCTTTTCTCCACTGCAACTCAAAATCCAATTTGGAACAAAAACATGCTACTGCTTGTTCATTTGAAACAGATGGCACAGGGGAAATCGCCTCAAATTCCTCAGGAAACACATCAAGCCCCAGATATTGATCGAGCTTGCCTGTTGTTCGATTTACGCAAATCACCACACTTCCAAACCGAAGCGGAACTTCATGATGAAAGGCGCAAAATCGAAAGAAAACTCTCGCCTCTTCTGTTTCACTCTCGCTTTTTTCTAAGCGAAGAAATTCGTCTGCACAAAGTATACAGGCGGTGTTTCACAAGTATTTGTTTGCAACCGTCTGAAAACCCACGGTTTTCATCATGGGATAAAAGGCGGCGTTGCTCTGTATCCCATCCATGGGTATGCTTAGAGCAACCATTTCCTGTATAATTAAATATATGAGCGACACTTATCCTACTGGTAGTAGGTCACATGTTCCTGTGGACGTCATGGTATAAGGTTCTGATAGCGAAGTAAAACCATGGGAGTGAACGCACGAATAGCGTACTGGTGGTACGCTGCCCATGTGGGTACATGCGGTGTAGTATGGGATGGGATGACACCCCACCCTGAACTTGTGCGTTGTCCAAAGCGAACGGCGGGCGCTAATGCCCCAAGAATCCCACGGCTTTAGCCGTGTGGAGTATCATCTTAGTCATTCAGCATTCATAACATAACGAGAAAAATAAGAGAGCAGGAAACGTTGCGACTAACGAACTAGTTAAATACCTCTTGCACTTGGCTTAGGAAGGACAATTTTAAAAATATAAACAGGAGGTGATGAAAAATGAACGATAGGTTTGATTTGATTTTGTCAGCTTTACAAGGAGTCCAAAGTGAGGTTCAAAACCTAAACCAACGTATTGATACTTTTGAAAAAGAGGTGAATCAGCGCTTTGACGAACTAAAAGATTCTATTAACTGCAAACACATTGAAAGTATCAAAGCCGATGAATTGATTCTTCAATCTTTAGAAACTGGACAACAGAAATTACTTTCCCGAATTGAAGACGTAGAACGAGGTATGTATCGCCTGGAACGAATGGAGCTGCGCCAGAATCGAATGGCAATGAAAGTGGACGAGCTAGAAGCGGATATCGCCCTGCTCCGCGATAAACTGCAAAATTAATCTTTTAGAAGTCGGCCATGAAAATGTCGGGGCTTTTTTATACAACATTTGCTCATTTTTTCTTGCATCAAGCAAAGCCCCTCCCCCCTTTTCTTTCCACTGCCTCTCCTCTCTTTTGCCACATATAAGTAGTAAAACAGTACGCTTAAATAAGTACAAAGAGATATCGTATTGTTTTTTTCGTGAAACTAATATTCCGGTCATCTTTTTAAACATAAACGAATGCCGTCAACCATAACTTCTTTATCCGTATCTTCGATGGATTCCTCCAGAGCCATCTCATAGTTGGGGCCTCCTCAACCAGCTCCAGCAATAAAAATGCGGAGAATATCTTGCTTCGGATATTCCATTGTCTCCTTCAGCTTCGCAATCGCTTCCGGAGTTACGCGAAGCATATCTTCACCTTCTTTCTGCTTCACAGCGGATGCATTTATTTTCTCACCAAATACCCTTGCATTATTCTTTTGCCCATTTCCCCAGTAAATTTTCAATCCCGTATAGCATATGTCCAAATAGTAAATACCCTATATACCCCTTGTGGTATATTATAAAAATTTTTTATGTTGTCAATCCACTATAAACTAAAAACCATCTGTGGAAATTTCTGTTTGCAAAAAGAGAAGTACGGCAGGGTACGCTAAAAACGACCGTCTCAATAAGATAAAAAGGAGCTTTCATATGAAACAAACAGGAAAACTGGACAGACAGTCCTGGCTTCTTCTGCTAATGAATACGCTATACCTTATCTCCGTCGGCCTCTCCAACACTTTCGTCAATATCTACCTGTGGAAAGTAAAAAAAGACTATGCCATGATCGGATGGTTTAACTTTTTTACCTTCTTTTCTATTCTAGCTACATTTTGGATCGGCGGTCACCTTATAAAAAGATGGGATCGTGTCATAAGCATTCGCCTCGGCGTTTTCATTCTGGCCATATTTTATCTAACTGTCCTCATGCTCGGTCCGTCAGCCACAAACTATGTCGCTCTGCTTGGCCTTTTGCTTGGCATAGGAGCCGGCTTCTATTGGCTTGGATATTACGTTATGTATTTTGAAATTACCGGGCCAGAAAACCGAGATGTTTTTAACGGGGTGAACGGACTGCTTATGTCGATGGCCGCCGGAGGTGCCCCGTTGCTTGCTGGATGGCTCGTCTCACACCAAGCAAATGGATACCGGCTTATTTTTTCTATTTCGCTCATCATTTTCACTTTGGCGGTAGTGGTCAGCTTCTTTATCACCAAAAGAAAATGCGAAGGACACTTTTCATTGCGCAGTGTATGGAATGATACCCGCAACGTTTCACGTTGGCATTACGTCGTGTTTTCCTATTTTTTCTGGGGTATGCGAGAAGGCGTAGTTGTCTTTCTCGTCGGTTTACTGGTGTTTATCGCCTCTTCAAGCGAATTGACAGTAGGAATATACGCATTTCTTACGTCTACTCTGTCACTTGTGTCTTACTATATTGTGGGAAAATGGATTCGTCCTCACAAACGGGAATATTCACTTTTTATCGGAGCTTTCATGCTCATAGTGGCCGTTTTGCCACTGCTCTCGCAAATCCGCTTCAGCACACTGCTTTTGCTTGGTATCGGTACCGCTCTGTTTTACCCTTTTTTTGCCGTGCCCCTTGTTTCCACATCATTTGATGTGATCGGGGAAAGCATGGAGAAAGCAAAATTAAGGGTAGAATATATCGTTATTCGCGAGTTTGCTTTCAGCCTGGGGCGTCTGCTCAGCACGCTATTATTCGTATTGCTCGTCATGGCGACCACAGCTACCAAAGCGCTCGTACTGTATCTGATCGGGTTAAATTTACTGCTTATGCTCTGTTGGGTTTTTATGCGAAACGTTTTTCCAACTCGCGCATAAATACGAATAAAACCGTGAACAATAAAAGCATAAGTCTGAATGTTACGGAAAGGATGCGACATGTTTTGTGACATGTTTAATGAAGGAACGATATATCCTCGCTTACTTTAATACACCCGAACAGGCGGAAAATATCCGACAGCAGTTCGCGTTAGCCGATGGAATTATTGACACACAGGTGAACCGCATCGGATTGTACCCAGAGCCCCAAACAAGTCATTTCATAAAATACCATTACAGAGAATAACGAAAGGGTACGATTCGGCTAACCCCTAGTCGATCGGCCATTTTTGCCAATGATAAATTCGGATGAGCCGAACTAAAGAATACTCAAAGTCAAATGAATGAATTTCATAACTAAAATTCCTTGAACCGTAAGGCTCAATTGGCATAAAAAAAGAGTACCTTCCCAAATCTCGAATAGAGTAGTTGTCCAGACAACTCAATGAGAAAGGTTGGTCTCCTCATGCACTTTATTCACTAAGGACATTTATCTTCTCTGCAAAATGTATTAGATTTAGAACGTACGATCATTACACAGCGATTTTCGATGGCGCCAATATTGTGCCATTGCTTAATTATGCCCTTTATACAATGCTTCATAACGTGGTTCAAGGTGAGAAAGTTGAACTACCAAATAACAGAAAAAATGGCTGGATTCTTAACGAATCCAACGCTTTTTAAATATAAAAGCTATGCGTTTTTAGCCTGATTAATCTCTCCTGTTTCCTCAACCGCAAATGATTTCTCTTCTTCATCGATGTAACTAGAAGGATGCATTTCCTCCATCTCTTCAAAGTGAATGCTCGCCGGCTTAACTTTAAATAACTTCGTAATATACAATAAATAGATAAAACCGACAATAGCCCACCCAATTCCGAGCATTAAAGAACTTTTTTCTAAATTTGCCCAAAGAATAGCTACAGCACCAGCGCCCAAAAGCGGCATAACCAGATAAGAGAAAAATCCCTTGAATGTTTTATGCATTTTCTTACGAACAACATAGTACGAAATAACAGAAAGATTCACAAATGTAAACGCAATCAATGCACCAAAATTAATAAAAGAGGCAGCCGTAGCCAAATCGAAAAAAACCGCGGTCACAGAAATCAAGCCAACGAGCACAATATTTGCAACCGGAGTTCTCCAGCGCGGATGAATATACCCGAACAGTTTATTCGGAAGCACACTGTCCCGTCCCATTACATACAGCAAACGCGAAACACTGGCGTGCGATGCCACCCCGGAAGCAAGCGTTCCTGCAAGTCCTCCTGCAAGGAAAAATACCTGAAATGCCAGGCCGCCCATATACGCAGCAATCTCAGGAGAAGAGGCTTCCGGGTCTTTAAAATGGGCCGCGGTCGGAAATACTGATTGAATAAAGTAAGACGTTATAATAAACATAGCACCGCCAATCAATGCTACAAGAAAAATCGCGCGTGGAATCGTTTTCTTTGGATTGGGTGTTTCCTCTGAAAGTGTTGTCACCGCATCAAATCCTAAATAAGAAAAACACATCAAGGTCGCGCCAGCGATAAGCGCCGAAGTATTAATTCCTTCTTTATAGAATGGTTCTATGGAGAACAGCATTCCTGTACCATCCCCATTCAGCAGCCTCTTTATGGCTACCCCGATGAAAACAACCATGATTAGTGTTTGAAAAACAACAAGCATTGTATTGAAATTAGCTGTAAAGTTTACACTAAAAATATTAACTAACGTTACAATAGCGACAAATCCAATAACCCATATCCACGCAGGAAGCCCAGGAAAAGTAGCAGAAAGATAAATTTGAGCAATCAAAGCATTTACCATTGGCAAAAATAAATAATCCATTAACGCGGCCCAACCGACAAGAAACCCAATATGCGGACTGATAGTTCTTTGTGTATACGTATATGCAGAACCAGCATTTGGAAATACCTGTATCATCTTACCGTAACTAGCAGCTGTAAATAACATTGCTACCAATGCAAGAATATAAGCTGTGGGTACATGCCCCCCGGTCGTCTCAGAAGCAATTCCAAACGTGTCAAACACAACCATCGGCGTCATATATCCAATGCCCATTAAAACAATGTGCCACAACTTCAAAGAACGCTTTAAAGTTACTTTTTCCATATATCTTCCTCCTTGTAACTACTACATAAATCGAAATTTTTCGAACAACATATTGATAAAGCAAACACCATGCCATGTAAGAATATTAAAATTGTTCTAATTATTGAGAGGAAAATATATCGCAGTATTTTGCGCGATTTATGCGTAAAACAAAAAAGAATACATTTAAATTTTACAAATAATTATGTAATAACAATTATGAATAATAGAATAACTTATGCAATTTTGGGTATGAATTTTTTGCTCATGCTGTTGACCTGTACTTTGTCAACAGCATGAGCGTAGATGTTGTAGCACCTACGCTCATGTACGTATAGACATTTCCTTAACATTTGCTTACGGAAAGCCTGTTTGTCTTATTTATTACACCTTCTATTTTTTCTTTCTATTCAACGCTACCAGACTGGCAAAGTCATGCACTAATGTTGCAGCCAGAAGAGAGGTGATTTGCGTCGGATCATAAGGAGGCAAAACTTCTACCAAATCAAAACCGACATAGTTAAAACCGGTGAAAGAACGAATCATTTCAAGCGTTTCAAGACTGTTAAAGCCGCCCACTTCCAATGTGCCGGTTCCAGGTGCGCAGGAAGGATCAACAAAATCGATATCAAAGCTTAAAAAGCAAGGGGTGTTACCAATTGTCTCTTTTACTTGTTGGACAACATCCTCTACCCCACGTTTACGCAGCTCTTGAGTCGTGATCACATTGTAGCCCAAATCTACACTCGCCTGCACATCTCCAGGATGATTGAGCGTGCCCCGAATTCCGATTTGGAACACTTTATCTGACTGCAATAATTTTTCTTCATATGCACGGATAAAGGTAGAACCATGCCAATATTTTTCATCATAGTACGTATCCCACGTATCTGTATGAGAATCAAAATGAATCAAAGCAACAGGACCGTATACTTTGGCCGCCGCGCGTAAGCTTGCCAATGTGACAGAATGGTCTCCGCCCAATCCAATCGGCACAATTTCCTCATTCATTAGATTCAATACAGTCTCTTCGATAAGCTCATAACTACGGTGAATATTGTGTGGAATAACAGGTACGTCCCCTATGTCAATGGCATTTGTATCTTCAAAAGGATACACATCATTCACTGGATGGTAAGGGAATAATGTCATTGACGCCTGACGAATTGCCTGCGGCGCAAATCTGGCGCCTACCCTAAAGGAAGCAGCTGTATCAAAAGGCATGCCAAGAATAGCAACCTTTGCGTTTTCACGTTTAGAAGGCAGTCTCATAAAAGAACCGGTTGTACAAAATTCCGGTTGTACATCCGGTGAAAGCGGATATTGCATGATCTCGGTCCCTCCATTTATCTTTGTTGTCCATATTTATATAAAACAAAACATCAAATGCATTCTTGAGAACCGGCTCCGTTAATTACATTTACGCAGGTAAAATCATGGAAAGTAGAACAGCGATTAGAAATAGTTTGTTTTGCATAACATCAACTCCTACTCCATGAAATAAGAGAATGAACATAAAAAATCATTTCATCTCTTTTTACAATAGATATACAAAGCAATTATTATGCCAATTTCAATATAAGTCAAAGTAATTAAAAAATTAGGAAGAATGCCTTTTAACTTTCCGCACATATGCATATACGCATAATTCTATGCATATAAAAAAAGAGGGGGCCCAAAGTGATAGGGCCCCCTTTTTGTGTTGCTATATATGCATATACAAAACAATAAATAATCTACACATTGTATTCTATTTATAATCAGATAACCGTTTGAGACAGTTTCTTTCTTTGTATTTGGATGAAGTTACAACTTTTGCCCCATCCCTTTCAGAAAGCTCAACATAATCGTTATAGCACGATTTACATCCGGATCTTTATAAGCTTTTATTAAATCAAACAAGCTCATTTTTTCGTCCGCTCTCGCTTTTTCGACGGAACAACGCATGCCATTAACAATGCCTTCCACTACTTTTTTAATTGTTTCAGGCTCCATTTCCCCCAACATTCCGACCACACTCATAACACTATTAATACCACGGGTCATCGTAGGTTTGGAAAGCTGGGAAATACCGATTTCTACAACTTTCTCTCGCGCCTGGATTAGCCCCCCAATGATCTCTAAGGCTCCGCTTTCATACAAAAGGCGAATCACTTTCAGTAATTCCTGCAGCGCTTCACCGTTTTTGGCGATAAGACCAGTCAATTCCTCGAGCGCCTGCGCCTGAAGTTCGGCTTCGGTCGGTTCGTGCTTCTTGATCGTGGTTGTAGGTTTTGCCATTTACTTCTCCCCCTGTCCAGCGGTTTCCAATGCCTTATAATCCGCACGCTTCCATTTCCGCTCCACTTCTACCCCGCGCTGCGGATTGCGTTTGCCAAAACGAGAGTTATAGCGGGGAAGCGGACTTTCACCTTCCACCTGGAGCACTTGCATTTTTACCCTTGTTTCTTTATAAGCAGGCGTATGTGTCACCAAATCATAGAAGCTGTTCGTCAAAAGGTTAACCGCCGAATCTTCATTGGTCGAATTCATCGGCACATACACTTCGTTCCCTCGCACGCGGTCAGTAACTATGACACGCAGTTTTACAGCACCGTATTCAGATTCGAGCCGGACAAGGGACCCGTCTTTGATCCCGCGCTCTTTCGCAAGTTCCGGCGATACCTCCACAAACGTATCCGGCACTTTGTATAAAAGCCCCCTGGACTTATTGGTCATATTTCCTTCATGGAAGTGCTCAAGCAAACGACCGTTATTTAACACCAGGTCATATTCGTCCCCTGTTTTCACAGGTGGAACCCAGTCAGTCGGCATAAGCTGCGCTTTTCCATCCGGGAATGGGAAGCGCTCTGTATACAACAGCGGTGTATCTGTTCCGTCCGCATTTACCGGCCAGAGCAAGCTATTCCATCCTTCCAGGCGCTCATACGTTACACCAGCAAACAGCGGCGTAAGGCTTGCCGCTTCTGCCATAATTTCTCCTGGATGCTCATAACACCAATGCGCGCCAAGGTGATTCGCCAAGGCGGTAATGATTTTCCAATCTGGAAGGGATTCACCTAGCGGTTCCAGTGCCTGATACAGACGCTGAATACGGCGCTCCGTGTTCGTAAATGTGCCTTCTTTCTCAAGGCTCGGGCTAGCTGGAAGTATAACATCGGCGAACTGAGCCGTTTTTGTGAAAAACACGTCCTGAACGACGAAGAACTCCAGCTTTTCCAGTGCGGCATGAATATGGTTCGCATTGGAGTCAACCCATGCCATATCTTCCCCCATTAGATACATAGCTTTCAGCTTGCCTTTATGAATGGCTTCAACCATACCGGGATTATCAAGCCCTTTTTCTCGCGGCAATTTTACGTTCCAGGCTTTTTCATAACGCTCACGCACCGCATCGTCCGTTACAAGTTCATAACCCGGAAAGAAGTTCGGAAGCGCCCCGAAGTCGCACGCCCCCTGTACGTTGTTATGTCCGCGCAGCGGGAATGCGCCGGCATTCGGACGGCCAAAGTTTCCCGTCACAAGCAACAGATTGCTGATCGCCGTACTCGTTTCGCTGCCACCACAGTGCTGAGTAACGCCCATCGCCCAGAAAATAGCTGTTCCATCAGCTTCATAAATCATATTCGCTGTCTGGATTAGCTGTTCTTTCGGAATACGAGTGACTTCTTCCGCATACTCCAGCGTATATTTTTCTAGCGATTTCACGTACTCATCAAAACCGTTTACGCGCTTGGTGAGAAACTCCCTGTCATGCCATCCCTGGTCAATGATGTATTTTGTGACGGCGGACAGCCAGACATGATCCGTCCCCGGCGCCGGACGCAGGAATAAATCCGAGCGTTCTGCCATCTCGTTTTTGCGCAGATCGGCAACGATAAGCTTCTGTCCATTTAATTTATGAGCGCGCTTCAGACGCGTAGCGATAACCGGATGTGCTTCTGCCGGGTTGGCGCCAACGATAATGGCTAGGCCGGCTCCTGCCATGTCATAAATCGTGCCCGCATCACCACCATATCCGACCGTACGGAACAATCCCGTTGTCGCCGGGGATTGGCAATAGCGGGAGCAATTATCGACATTGTTCGTTCCGATAACCGCGCGCGCGAACTTTTGCATTAAATAGTTTTCTTCATTCGTGCATTTAGAAGATGAAATAAAACCAAACGCGTCCGCACCGTCGCGTTCTCTGATTTCTTGGAATTTGTTTGCAATCAGCTCCAATGCTTCTTCCCATGTCGCTTCATAAAACTCATCGCCTTTACGGATAAGTGGCTTCGTCAGCCGCTCTTCACTGTTAATGAAATCCCAGCCGAATTTTCCTTTCACACAAGTGGAAATACCGTTAACCGGCGCATCCGGAGTCGGCTGGATTTTGAGAATTTTGCGTCCTTTGGTCCATACTTCAAACGTACAGCCGACACCACAAAACGTACAAACCGTTTTCGTCCTTTTTATGCGGGTTGCGCGCAGTGTTGCTTCCAATTCAGATACGGCAAAAATGCCGCTATACCCCGGCTCCACTTCTTTTACAAAGTCAATCATCGGGCCAAGCAACTCCTGCTTCATGCCTGTCATAATGCCAGCCTCGCCAAGCATTGATTTTTCCATCAGCGCATTACATGGACATACGTTTACACAATGGCCGCAAGATACACAGGATGATTCGTTAATCGGAACGTCATCGTCCCATATAACCCGCGGATGCTCGCGTTCCCAATCGATGGACAGCGTTTCATTTACCTGAACATTCTGGCAAGCCTCCACGCATTGACCACAAAGAATGCATTGATCCGGATCATAGCGGTAGAACGGATGGGACATATCCACTTTGTACGGCTTTGGCTTATATGGATATTTTTGATGCTCGATTTGCATCATCTCGACCGTATTATGAATGCGGCAGTTTCCGTTGTTGTTGTCACAAACAGTGCAATAAAGCTGATGGTTTTCCAGAATGCGATCCATCGCTTCCACTTGCGCCGCCCTCGCCATCGGTGATTTTGTCTCTACATTCATGCCGTCCTCTACTTTCATCGCGCAAGCACGCGCCAGCTTACCGTTGATTTCCACCATACAAGTATCACACGTTTGAATCGTGCCCAGGTTCGGGTGATAACAGATGTGTGGAATATCAATGCCGCTCGCCTTAATCGCATCAATGACATTCTGTTCTTCGATCGCCTTTACCTCCTGCCCATCAATACGAATAGACACTTTTACTGTAGAACTCATCTTTCTCCTCCTTATCCGATATTCGATCGAATTCGACGAACCGCTCCGAGGTTCCTACCTCTTCATTTGTGCGATTTCTCGCACCCATAAGTAAATAAACAAAAAATCCCATCACAAAACAGCTTTATAGAGAAACTAACCTCTATAACAACCGTTTCATGATGGAATAGCCTTCGGCCACGCAGTGTATCTAAAACCAGTCCGCCATATCAAAAAACAAAAGAGAAAAAGCTAATAGAATGCGCTTCAACAATCTATCTTCAACTTAACCCTATATATGTTTCTTTATTCAACATCTTTTGTTATTATTTTCATATATTATACCAATGGTTCCGCTAACTGTCCAGTGAAATTGTAACGAATCATTCCACGCCATATTTGGCAAGAATCCATTAAAAAATATCTTCCCCTACCACTCTTTTTCCCTTGTAATTCCAAGACCAGGTACATCAACTAACTGTATATTTCCTCCGTTATAGATCATCCCCTCTGGCTCCTCAACAAGCCAAAGCGGAGCATCTAAATCATAAAACTTAATATTTGGATGTCCTGCGGCAAAATGTGCAGCCGCAGCTACTGACAATGATGACTCCATCATACTCCCAATCATACATGCTATTCCATTGGCTTCAGCAATGCTTGCTAGTTTAATAGCTTCATCGATTCCTCCGCATTTCATAAGCTTAATGTTTAGTAGATCTACATATCGTCCGGAGACAAGCATTAAGGCATCACTTGCAGAAAATAAACTTTCATCTGCCATAATCGGTGTGTTTACCCGATCCGTTACAAACTTTAAACCTTCAAGATCTCTTGCATGGACGGGTTGTTCAACTAATTCAATTCCGAGCTCTAAGTTTTCCATTTCACGAATAAGACGAACAGCTTCTTTTGGTGTCCATCCTTGATTAGCATCTAAACGAATTTTGATAGTTGCAGGGATTCGTTCTCTTATAGCTTGTATCCGCGCGATATCTAACGTTGGGTCATTCCCCACTTTTATTTTTAAAACTTTAAACCCGTCCTTCACCGATTTTTCTGCATTCGCAGCCATTACGTCTGGATCGTCAACCCCGACTGTCATATCTGTTTCAATCGTTCCTTTCCCACCTAGTAAAGCATAGAGCGGGAGTTGCAGTAGTCGAGCATAAAGATCGTGAAGAGCAACATCTGCCGCAGCTTTTGCACTCGTATTGCCAATACAGCATTTTTGTACTTTTTTTAACACCTTCTTAAAATTGGTTATATCCTCATCGATAATAGCTGAACGAATAGGGCCTAGCAATGCCGCCTTAATACTCTCACTGGAATCACCCGTAATCACCCAAGTTGGCACTGCCGCTCCAATTCCGGTTAATCCATTCTCCAATTCAATCATAACTTCTAAACTTTCAATATCGACAGCTGTACGAAGAGCTGTTTTAAAAGGTACACGCAGTGGTAAATGGCGTTGTTTTACATACAACTCTCGAATAATCATAAAATTCATCCTTTCTACAAACTTGACAAAATTTTACCGACTAACATTCCAAAATATGTTCCTGTAAATGAACCTAGCAGAGCCATTATGACACCAATCGGAATGAGCGAACGATTATAAGAAGCAGCAAGCATTGGTGCGGATGCCATTCCACCGATATTGGCAAGACTTGCAACACCTAATGTAAACAAGTCGTATTTGAACAATTTTCCAAGTAAAATCATAACGATTAAATGAATGAGCAGAATTAAGAAGCCTGACAACAGATAAATCGGAGCTTGTGTAATATTAGAAAAGTCCGATTGTGATGCAATGAGTGCAATTACGATATATAACATAACATTGGATATATCCATTGAACCTGGTATTTTCGCAACCGGCGTTACAGCAAGTATAAGTCCAACAACCGAAGCAATCATGATGGTCCATGTTGTTGCATTGATAACATCACCGATGACAGGCAAATGATTTCCTGCGAAAGTGGAAAGTGAAGAAATAAGTAACCCAATTCCTAACAAATATAATATATGCTGAAAGGATGGGCCTTCTTTTTCATTTTCTTCTTTTGCCGCTGAAACTTCTATTGAATGATTTAAAAAGCCGACATCAGCTTTTGTCCAACGATTGAATTTTCCTGCAAATGGAACAAGCCAGAACATAAACATAACCCAAACTGCATAGTTAATCGTATCCATCATTAAAGCATAACCAAATATGTTTTCTGGGACATGGAAAATCCCCTGCAACGCTACCATGTTTGCTGAACCACCCGTCCAGCTTCCCGCCAATGCTCCAAAAGCCTTCCACGTATCTTGAACATAAAACCCTTTAAATATTACATATGTGACAGTAAACCCTATTAAAATACTAAACACTGCTGAAAAAAAGGCACCTAACATTCTGGGGCCGAGCTTAAACACTTCACGAATATCACATTTCAATAACATTAAAGCTAGCATACCAGGTAATAAAGCACTTCGAATTGTCCTATTTGTTGAACTAATTGAATCACTTTCAGAAAATAGACCAAATGTATTCATCAATGCAGCTCCAATATAAATAAGAACAATTCCCGGAATAAACTTAAATAATCCTTTAGTGCGGAAACGCTTTTCTAACGCAACCATTACTGCCGCAAGTGCAACAAGTACACTTAAATACATAAATCCATCTTTAATCATCATCTGGCCCTCCTCGTAGTAAAAAAAGTTCCATAACCATTACAGTAACACAGTAAATATTTATAATATTTGTAATAATATGTATTTTTCAAGATAAAAAATCCAGTCTACCATATTGACGGTCAGACTGGATTTTGTCTAGGTTTATTTAGACAAAGCAGCGGTGAAAATTTGATTATACTTCTTTCGAGCATCCTTTAATGCGACAATTAGAGCTTTTTGCGAAGAACCAAAATAACGGTTCGCAATTTCATCAACAAGACCTTCATCTTGTATCCGCCGTCCAACAAATAATGACTGAACAAATTTCGCCGTAAGTTGAATCGTTGCAGAACATTCCGCATCAACGATCTTACCAGTAGATCGATCGACAACTAGTGCTAGGAAATAGGACTTATACTGCTCGGTTATTGGATTATTTTGTGGAGCTTTGACATCCCCGATTAAATAAATTGTATCTTTGTCATAATACACAATCGATGTCCCCCAATAAAGATACAGACGTCATAAGCGACAATCAAACGGAAATTTGTTGAAACTTATGACATGTATACGGTTTCATTTGGAGTTAATTTTACTATATCATTGAACTAATTTTTTGACAACCATTTTTTACTAACTCATAAATCAGCTAATCTATTGCCTTTCTGCTTTTCATTATTATAGTAATCACCGCATTGAACGGGCGATCCGTCACCGCTATATCCATATTTATCCATTCCTTCTCCTTCCTCCCTTCTTCAGGGTTAACACGTTTCCAGAGCGAATGTAAGAGTCGTAGTTTGACTTTTGAAAACGGAAGAATAAAATTAAGGAATAAAAAAAGACGGAAGTGATTATCATGCCCTATCCTGTAGTCCGCACGCGCCAAATCTTACGCTATAAGAATAACGAACTGTATGAATGCCAGGACGAGGTGGTAAACGAGTTTCCATTGACCATTTTTCTTGACGAAGAAGAATTCGCTACCGTGGTATGCACACCTGAATACGTTGATGATCTTGTCATCGGTTTTCTGGCTTCCGAAGGCGTTATCCGTTCCTATCAAGACATCAAAAACTTGATCATTCAGGAGCAGGAAGGATTCGCTTATGTAGAATTGCATAAAGCTCATAAAATCAGCCAACAATTCTATTCTAAACGCTATATTTCCTCCTGCTGTGGTAAAAGCCGACAAAACTTCTATTTCTATAACGATGCCCGTACGGCCAAAGTAATGACTGAAAAGAATGTAACACTTACTATTGAAGAGTGTTTTCGTTTAATCCGCCTCATGCAGGAAGCTTCCGCCCTGTTTCAAAGCACAGGCGGCGCGCATAACGCCGCACTATGCGACCGGAACGGGATCGTTCTTGCTCGTACAGATATCGGACGCCACAACGCGCTGGATAAAATTTACGGTTTCTGTCTGAAAAACGCAATCCCTGTGCATGATAAAATCATCGCTTTCAGCGGTCGTATTTCTTCTGAAGTTCTGTTGAAAGTGGCGAAAATCGGCTGTGAAATCGTACTGTCCAAATCGGCTCCAACCGAACTGGCTCTCCAGCTAGCCGAAGACCTGAGCATTACCGCTGTTGGTTTTATTCGTGATTCTTCTTTGAATGTGTACACGCATCCTGAACGAATCAAAAAGCCATAACGAAAAAATTAAGAAAAAAGCAGGAAAACAATGTCCCTCACCTTTTTCTTATTTTATCTATTGTATCAAAACTTGATCGCAAAGTACCCGCTAATGTAAACGAATTTATGAGAAAAGTCCACTCCAAGTAATCTGAAGCGGCCTAAGCTCTGAAAAAAAGACCTGCTCGGCTTATTTCCTTACAGGAAATAAGTCGCAGGTCTTTTTATTTTCAATTCGAAAGAACAAAGAATCATATTTAGGAAAAAACAAGCAAATTTCCTCCATCGTTTGCATAAAGCCATAAAATACGTTATCATAAAACGCGCGTTATGTTATGTTGAATAAAGAAAAATTTTATATTTATTATAATTCAGTCCATTTTGTTGACTAAAGATTGTGGAATAGAGAAAAAAGGATAAAAATGTTATTCTTATAAATTTTTAAATGGGAGATGGTGTAAAGAACAATGTGCGGCATTTGTGGAGTGATTCGTTATGATAAAGACCATACGGATGAAACTCTTATAGAAAAAATGCTTCCGGCTCTTGAAACACGCGGGCCGGATGATGAAGGAATCTATACAAAAGACGGAGTAAGCTTCGGACATAAGCGCCTGAGCATTATCGACCTATCAGAAAACGGCCACCAACCAATGATCGACAAAGAGTTAAAACTAGCGATCGTTTATAATGGCGAAATCTACAATTTCCAGGAACTACGTGATGAATTACGAAAAAAAGGATACTCGTTCCGCTCAACCAGCGATACGGAAGTTCTGCTGAAAGCTTATCACGCCTGGGGTGATGAATTCGTCAAACGGTTAAACGGAATGTTTGCCTTCTGCATTCATGATGAGACGCGTGGACGCTTTCTGTTAGGCCGAGATCGACTTGGTATTAAACCTTTATATTACGTTGAGGAAGGAAGAGCATTTTATTTTGCCTCCAACACGCAAGCGCTAAAAAGCGTCGGAGTCATTCGTCCGGAGCTCTCTCCCGAAGCACTTCACTATTACTTGAGCTTTCACGCGGTAGTACCGGCTCCGCATACCATTTTTAAAAACGTAAAAAAGCTGCAACCCGGGACTGTGATGAGCATCGACGCAAACGGAGAAAAAAAGATATTCTCCTACTGGGACGTAACGTTTGAACGGAGGGAAACACTATCGGAAGCAGAGTGGATTGAGCGCGTGCTGAATGGATTAAGGAAAAGCGTAAAGCGACGCATGGTCAGCGACGTGCCTGTAGGCGCCTTGCTTAGCGGCGGTCTCGATTCCAGCCTGATTGTTGCGCTTATGGCTGAATGCAATCCCTGCTCTCTCCACACCTATTCCATTGGCTTCGAAGACGTTGGAAATGAAGAAGGAAATGAATTCTATTACAGTGATCTGATCGCGAAAGAATTCAGAACCAAACATCAAAAGATTTTCATTGATTCCCGCCGCCTCCTTCCCAATATCGAAAAATCCGTTACCGCCATGGCGGAACCGATGGTTAGCCACGATGCGGTCGCTTTTTACCTTCTGTCGGAGGAGGTCAGCAAGCAAACGAAAGTGGTACTGAGCGGTCAAGGTGCCGATGAAGTGTTTGCCGGCTACCATTGGTATCCGAAGATGATGAACGGTACGCGCGATGCCGTAACAGAATATAAAAAAGCTTTCTTCGATCGCACGCACGAAGAAATAATAGACGCCCTACAGCCGAAATACCATGGCTCCGATGTGTCTGGAAAGTTCGTATCTACGCACTTTGCCGCACCGGGCGCCACAATACCGGTGGATAAAGCGTTGCGACTGGATACGCGGGTTATGCTGATCGATGATCCGGTAAAGCGCGTAGATAATATGACCATGGCATGGGGTCTTGAAGCGCGCGTGCCTTTTCTCGACCATGAACTTGTAGAGCTGGCGGCTTCGATTCCGCCAGAATTGAAAGTGGCTAGCAGCGGAAAACATATTCTGAAAAAAGCGGCGGAACGATTGATTCCGCATGAAGTGATCTATCGAAAGAAAGGTTATTTTCCTGTGCCTGCCCTGAAATACTTGCGTAATGAATATCTTGATTTTGCACGCGACATTTTGACGACAGAAAAAGCGAAAAAACGCAATCTATTTAACCCGGCTTATGTGGAAAAGTTGCTGGGTGCGCCGGAAGAGCACATAACCGTATTGGGCGGAAGCAAGCTCTGGCAGTTGACCGTGCTGGAATTATGGCTGCAAAAGATGGGGTGTTAATCATGCCTTATCGAGAAGAGAGAAAACGATTCCGGCTAGAATGTTTTATGACCCCTTCCTTGCATAGCTGGGGAGAGAACATTCCTGAAATAAAGAAAAAAGATATGCAGTCCGATATTGCTATAGACTGCGGTTGGGGTCACCTCATTTTCGGGCAAACCTTTGATGACGATCGCAAGCTTATCGAGCTTTTTCTAGAGGAAGAGACAGGGCGGCGCGACTTGGCAATTTACGTGCGCAACCACCATGTTCTGCTTTCCAAAGCACCTAACCTCCTGTTCGTTGACCCGTCCATTACATTCCGTCTTTGGCTTCATAACTATCGCATGTCAAAAAAGAAGCCCGAAGGATTCCGTATCCGCTTCATGACAGATGAACGTGATGCAGAGCGCGTGAATGAGATTTATAGGAAAAGCAATATGGTGGAGGCGGACCCAGTTTTAATGATGAAAAATCAGTATAGCCATGTTTTTAACTATTTTGTCGCGGAAGACCCGGAGGATGGAGAAATTATCGGAACGATTACCGGCATCGATCATAAAGCGGCGTTTAACGATCCGGACAACGGTGCAAGCTTTTGGGCGCTTGCCGTCGATCCGAACAGACGGGCGAAAGGGATCGGCCGCGCGCTAAACATTCCGGTTGTAGGGTTGGATTTGCTGGTGCCTGATTTCACAGGCGAAGAATACGTGATTATTGAAGCCAACGAACGGCCTGGGCTCGCCAATCATGAACCGCAGCCTACCGCCCAGCATTTCATTGACTTTTTGTTCCCGGAAACAAAAAAATAAGGGACGAAGGAAAAAGTCAGGTTATTACGCCTGGCTTCTGTTTTTACCAGCGGGAGCCTGAAAGAATCTGTAGAGGCATTTCCTTGCTGTCTAACTCCCGGTATAGAGGGAGGAGAGAAGAAGCTCTCCTCTTCAAAGGCTTACTTTTTGCTTCTGAACCATGTGCTTGCTCGGGTTTTCTTCGGGCTTTCCGGGTGCGTCGGATCATAAAACCATTTCCTTTGAACAGTTACAAATGCCAGGATAGCTCCGATTAGAATCAACCACTCCAAGCGGTTCACCCCCTGGGCATATTGTGTCCTGCCAGCCTGAAAATTCCCTAGAAAAATTTTTGCTTGTGAAGTAACAAATGCCTGCGGTCATTGTCGATAAAAAAAGCTGCCACGTTAAGCGACAGCCTCTACTTTTTAATGATGTTCCAATTCTTTCAGTTCGGATAGCGCGACTGTTTTGCGATCCGCAGGATTGTCCAAGGTATGTATTCTAGCTGTTTTGCTCCGTTCATCGATCGAATCAATCCAAACCTGCACCCCCTCGAAACCAACATCGATTTTATCATGTGAATTCAAAATTTCTTTTGCGCGTCTTACTTCCATTGTTTATCACTCCTTGGTCTTTATTTTTTGTTCTTAGGCCGAATTTATACAAAAAGAAAACAGCCCTTTATCTAAAAAAACACGTTTCAGACAAAAGGCTGTTCTCTTTCGTTATACCTTGAAAACTGAATCAGAAGAAACATGACGCACAGGACATCCAGTCTATCTTTGGTTAAGCCCTCGACCGATTAGTATTCGTCAGCTCCACGTGTTGCCACGCTTCCACCTCGAACCTATCCACCTCATCATCTATAAGGGGTCTTACCAGCTTACGCTGTGGGAAATCTCATCTTGAGGGGGGCTTCACGCTTAGATGCTTTCAGCGCTTATCCCGTCCGCACATGGCTACCCAGCTGTGCTCCTGGCGGAACAACTGGTGCACCAGCGGTGCGTCCATCCCGGTCCTCTCGTACTAAGGACAGCTCCTCTCAAATTTCCTGCGCCCACGACAGATAGGGACCG
>NZ_FNDE01000031.1 GCF_900099925.1 Aneurinibacillus thermoaerophilus
CGGCGTCTTTGTCGACGATGATGGCGTCTTTTCCGCCCATTTCGGCAACAAGGCGCTTCATCCAGATTTGACCCGGCTTCACTTTAGACGAACGTTCATGAATGCGCAGGCCCACCGCGCGAGAACCCGTAAAGCTAATGAAGCGTGTTTTCGGGTGATCAACCAGGTAATCACCAATCACTTCCGGACGGCCTGGCAGGAAGTTGACCACGCCCACCGGAAGACCGGCTTCCACCAGCAGTTCATAAAACTTATAAGCAATCACAGGCGTTTGGCTGGCCGGCTTCAGGATCACGGTATTTCCTGTTACAATCGCGGACGTTGTCATTCCTACCACAATCGCCAGCGCAAAGTTCCACGGCGGAATAATAAAGCCAACGCCAAGCGGAATGTAGTCCAGATGGTTGTCTTCGCCCGGAAGATGGACGAGCGTCTGACGGCCACGGTCTTGCAGTTCGATCATTTGTCGGCCATAGTATTCCATAAAATCGATCGCTTCCGCTGTATCAGCGTCCGCCTCCGCGCGGCTTTTGCCGGCTTCGAGCATCAACCAGGCGGAGAATTCATGCTTTCTGCGGCGCAGGATGGCTGCGGCTTTGAAAAGATACCCCGCACGTTCTTCGGCCGGAACGCGAGACCATGTTTTGAACGTTTCCCATGCTGCGTTCATCGCTTTATCGGCCAGCGCCTGATCGGCAGCGGCTACGCGGCCAATTACCTCATGTTTGGCGGACGGGTTTATCGATACGATTTTGTCTTCGGTCATGATTTCCTCGCCGCCGATCACGAGCGGATAGTCGCGGCCAAGCTCAGCCGATACTTTCTCCAGCGCTTTGTTAATCGCTTTCATATTCTGTTCATCAGCGAAATTGGTAAACGGTTCAGGACGATATGGAATCATCGGAACAACCTCCTGTTGTGTAATCCTTCCAGATTTTATGTTTGATTCAAAATGAGTTCATTCTACTTTTGTTTGTATTGCAACAAGCATGCCAAAATTAAAATTACTTTCTTCATTCAAATTTTTTTCACTTAACTGTTAAATAAGTGTTAAAAAATATACAAATATGTAAATCGAATAGCATTTAATTTAAACAATTATGTAAACCTATTCCCTTTTCCTCCCCGTTCCATTGGAGACAATAACTTTCTTTCTAATTAGCAACCTGTTATACTAAAGTGTACATGTTTTATATGCATCCGATTCAATATATCAACATCCTTTTGTGGTTTGGGAGAAACGCTTCCCACACTACGATACAAATATCTAAATACATATTAAAAAGTGATGTATATAGTTCGGTTTGAAAGAAGGTCACTTTCATGGCAAGAATACTTATTTCAGGGTACTACGGATTTGACAACGCTGGGGACGACACGGTGTTGTACGGAATTATTACATCCCTTACAAAACATATGCCTGACGCGCAGCTTGCCGTCCTATCAAATACGCCGGCTGAAACACAGGCCCTGTTTGGAATCCCAGCATTTAACCGCTGGCGAATGAGCGCGATTATTCAACAATTGAAAAAATCCGATCTTCTTGTCATGGGAGGCGGGAGCCTGTTACAAGATGCAACAAGTCCCCGCAGCGTCATCTATTATCTCGGAATCGTCATGATGGCGAAAATGCTTGGAAAACCAGTCATTTTCTACGCGCAAGGAATCGGACCTATCACGCGGGCCATCAGCAAGCGATTGATCCGTGCGATTGTAAACCGTGTCGACGTCATTACGGTACGTGATGAACAATCGGGAGAAGATTTGAAATCGTTCGGAGTCGTCAAAGCCCCGATATATGTCACAGCGGACCCGGCAGTAACCATTAACCCCAGCCAGGTGGATACATCATTCGGACAAAATATAATTAAAAAGTATAAACCCGGCACTACCAAACCCGTAATGGCTATCTCGGTACGCGCTTGGAAGAATGAGCAACAATATAAAACCGCCATTGCCCGTTTCGCTGATGAAGCGCTGCGCAGGGGATGGGAAGTGTTTTTTCTTCCGATGCAGAATCCTGCCGACTTGGCTCCTTCAGCAGATATTATTAGACTAATGGAGGAACCAGGCGCTGTATTGATTGAAGAAAAAATGAATTTCAAGCAAATTTTTAGCTTTATTGGCGCGTCTCAGTTCGTGCTCGGAATGAGGCTCCACTCGGTCATTTTGGCCGCGGTCATGAACATTCCATTTGCAGGAATTTCTTATGACCCGAAGATGGATCGTTTTGTGCAACGCCTTGGTATGGAATCAGCGGGTCACATTAAGGGTTTGGAATACGAAACTCTGCTGGCTAATGTAGAACCTTTGCTAAATGACTTGACAGGCACACAAGAAAAAATCCGCCGCAATATTGGAGCTCTTATACAGGAAGCGGAGAAAAGTAGCCTCCTTGCCGTGGAACTTCTAAAACGGCGGCACAAGTAAAAATATGTCGAATGCAAGCGCGAAATTTCACTTCTTTTGCCTGTTTACCACTACTTTTGTAAGACGGGCAGGAATCAGCCAAAAAACAAAGAATTCCCCCTTCACATAGCAGTTTACCTGTGAAGGGGGAATTTTTATGAAGAAGTATGACCAGGCCAATGTGCAGATTTTGTTCGACCTGTTTTCCTGGAAAAAACGCGCCGGCGAAATCATTCGCTTCGAAATCACCGCGCGCGGCCGTTATTGGATCATTTCCTTTGTTTCCTGCAGCACGACATCATCCCACGAGCATCGGTTTGCAAGCTTTATAGGCGACAGCCATGATGAACTGTACACCTGGGCGCTTAATCTTCTGACCGAATTTACTTTGACATTTGATAAAAATGCAGCGTCTTTTCCAACCCCTGTCGCAGTGAATATTGAGGCTTCCAACCAAGCTTTTCTGTAGCTTTTGTATTATCCAAATAACTGTTCACAATATCGCCTTCGCGCGGGGCCTTGTATTTAACCGCGAGCGTCGTGCCAAGCACCTCGTTCATAAGTTGAATAAGCTGATTTACGCTTGTTTCCTGATTCGTGCTAATATTGAGGATTTCGTTATCTCCCCCAGCCAGAGCCATAATATTGGCTCTGGCTACGTCTTGTACGTACACAAAATCCCGCGTCTGTTCCCCGTCGCCAAATACAACTAATTCCTGGCCGGCCAGCGCACGGTCCACAAAAATGGATACAACGCCCCCTTCCCCTTTCGGATCCTGTCTTTCCCCGTATACATTCGCATAGCGGAACGCCGTATATGTTAGGCCATACAAATGGCGATATACATCAAGATAAAATTCTGGCACATACTTGGATACACCATACGGCGACAACGGATGTTTCGGATGTGCCTCATCGATCCCCATGTATTGTGGCTCCCCGTATACAGCCGCAGATGATGCGTATACAAATTTTCGAACGCCATACTGACGTGCCGCTTCCAGCAAATTGACCGTACCGACAATATTGGTCATTGCGTCTCCTACCGCATTTTTTACCGATACAGGAACAGAACTTTGCGCCGCCTGGTGAATGACAAAGTCCGGCTTTTCATTTTTAAAAACCTGTTGTATATCCGGTGACGCGATATTCATTTCATAGAATGCAGCCTGAGGGTTAAGCTGCATTTTTTTTCCTGTCGACAAGTCGTCGATGACGCATACCTCATACCCAGCCTCTAACGCCTGATCAACAATATGGGAACCAATAAAACCGGCCCCGCCCGTTATCAACACTTTCATTTTCTATTATCCCCTTTTTCTTTTTACTATTTTTCCAGAAAAACGTCCAATAATTTGTACTGCCAGCGGTTCGCGCATCATAACAAGCGTCGCGAAAAACACGCCTGCTCCCGCCGCAATCAAAAAGATAATATACATTTTTTGAACCCAAACTCCTTGAAACACAAGCAAAGAAGTCGCTGCATACAAACCAACTCCCATTACCGCAGCGGCAACCACCGTTTTCCCTGCCGTCATCCAAAACTCGCGTTGTACAAACGAGCCGATAGACCTGCGCAAAAAGAATGCAAGCAACAGCATGTTGGCTAACGAGCCGAGCGATGTGCCAAGCGCTACCCCTCCATGACTAAGATACGGAATCAACGCAAGGCTAAAAACAACATTGATGATAATACCCACAACGGCAGCGATAACCGTAATTTTCGTGTTTTCCATCGCATAAAATGCGCGGGTCAATAAATCGCGCACCGCCAGGAAAAACAGTCCTATTCCCATATATAACAGCGCCGTAGCCGTCAATTCAATGGACTGCAGATTAAATTCTCCGCGAGGCCCCGTGTAAAAAAGAAGCGAAACCAGTTCGTCCGGAATGATGGCCATCGCGACAGTAACCGGAACCAACAAAATAAACAAATACCGCATCCCTTCGGTAATGGACTGTTTCATCTTGTCTAATTCGCCTTTAGTAAAATATTCAACAAGATAAGGGTATATCGGTAGCGTAAACGCCGCAACAAAAATTGCCATCGGAAGCTGGTAAATCGTATTAGCATATCCAAGCGCCGCCACGCGTCCCGGGCCCAGTCCGGAGGCAAGCACCGGATAAATAAACGTATATACTTGCGTGATCAATGAGCCAAGCATGATTGGAAGAAATCGTTCACCGATTTTCTTCATTTCCTCGTCTTTCCAGCGGAAATCTGGTACAAACGAATACTGCTCTTTTTTGATGGAATATGCCATGGATAAGGCCGCGAACAAGAAGCCGAGCGTCGTGCCAATGGCTACACCATAAATATCGTAAAACGGAACGAACAACAGGTACGCCGCGCACACCACCACAGAGTTCACAACCGTGCTCATCTGTGGAATAAAAAATTGCTGATGCGCGTTCAACGTTGCCTGAAACACGCCAATGAGCGCGATAAATACGGCAGAAGGCCACATCATCTGAAGCATCCTCGTTCCCATTTCCAATTGCTGAGCGCGCTGCTCGGGCGTAATCGCTTCAGAGTTTTGCTGCATAAACGTCATTACCTGCATAATCTCGCGCGAAAATAGCATGCCGAACACCATAATGACAAAGTAAATCAGCGTAGTTACGGTCAACATTTTGCGGAACAGCGCCTGCGCTTCTTCCCGCCTGTTCTCAACCAGCATGCTTTTAACCGAAGGAACGAAAATGGCGTTTAATGCCCCTGGCACGAATAAGAAAATCATCGTTGGAATCGCGAACGCATATCGATAAGCGTCCACCGCGAAGCTGGTGCCAAAATGATAAGCGAGCAACGTTTCGCGAAGCAAGCCGACGACCCGCCCCACAAGCGTGACAATGATAATTACTGCTGCCGAGCGAAGTACGGTTTGTGCCATATGTACATATTCTCCTCACTACCTTCAATCTGTCTTATATCGCTTCCACATAAAAACACGGCTTCTTTCATACTATACCTGAATTGTGAAAAATCAACCCTCTTACATTGAACATCCTGCCACAGATGCGATATAATTGATACGATTTCATCGTTTAGCATGATGTTTTTAGTTGCTCTAGGGTCAGGAAGTGAACAGAGGATGTCCAAAATGAAAATATTGCATGCAATCGGCGGAGGCGAGTTTGGCGGCGCGGAGCAACATATTCTTGAATTGCTTGAAATTCTGTCCAGACACTCGGTCGACCCTGTCGTTGTATGCTTTTATAACGCTACCTTTGCCGAAGAATTGCGCAAACGAAACATTCGCGTTATTGTGCTCGATACATACGGACGTTTTGATTTCCGGTTGGTTAAGGGACTTGTCCGCGTGTTTCAGGAAGAGAAGCCGGACCTTATCCATTCCCATGGCGTTAAGGCAAATTTCTTCTGTCGAATCGCCGCCCGTTCCCTTCCCCGTGTGCCTATTGTCACGACGATTCATAGCGTATTGCGGTATGATTACCCAAATCCGCTGGCTTACTTCCTCGCCTCACGCATGGAACTGTGGACACGCAAATGGAATGATCATTATATCGCTATCTCAAATTCTATCAAGCAATCGCTTGAATCGGACGGTGTGAAGCCAGAAGAAATTACGCTTATCCATCATGGGATTCCGATTGAAGAATTTGCAATCGAAGAAGATGTAGCAACCATCCGCCGCGAACTGGGAATTCCCGAAAACGCGTTCGTGATCGGTACCGTCTCCCGCCTTGTTGCGGTAAAAGGATTAAACGATTTGATGCAGGCATTTATCCTGCTGGCAAAAGACTACCCTCATATTCATTGGCTGGTTATCGGTGACGGTCCGGAAAAAACTGTACTGCAAAACATGGCACGTGAAGCGAACGTGAGCGAACGCGTGCATTTTGCCGGTTTCCGCAAGGATGTGCCGCGCTGTCTGCAAGCGATGGACACTTTTATCAGCCCATCTTATTCTGAAGGTCTGGGCCTTTCGCTTTTGGAAGCGATGGCCGCCAAAAAGCCGGTAATTTCTACCATGGTTGGAGGAATCTCAGACTTTTTGGTTGACTACTTGAACGGATTGGTGATTTCAACGAAAAATCCGGAGGAAATCCGGCAGAATGTTGTGATCTTGATGGAAGACGAAGGACTGCGCACGAAGCTTGCGGAGGCAGGATACAAGACCGTAAAGGAAGAATATACGCTAACGCACATGGCGATGAAAACGAAAGAATTATACCGGAAACTTATCCGCGCAAAATAAACCCGCTTATCAGAGCGGGTTTTTCGTTGATGGAGTAAGAAGGGATGGTAATATCTTCGATTGTTTCTTACAACGACCAGGCTGTTGTGTAAAAGAAGTTTTGTATGATATCCTAGTGAAGGTTATGCTGGATGATTTTTTTTCATACCAAATAGGAGGAAGCATTCCATGAAAGCAATTGATCAAAAAGGACGAATTTTTGGTGTAATTAACATTTTGGATTTATTTCTTATTTTGCTTTTGATCGCGGCGCTGATTTTCGCTGGATTAAAATTCACAAAAAGCGAAGAAATTGCCATAGGGCCGACAACGCAAAAAGAAGTAACCTATGTCCTCTATAACAGCGCTGAGCACCCGTTTGTCGTCGATCAAATCAAAAAAGGCGACATCATTAAAGATAAAGACAAAGGCTTAAAAATCGGCGAAGTCGTTAACGTTGAGAAAAAGCCCGGAAAAGTGGCGGTTACAACCGCGGATGGCCGCATGGTTATGTCTACCGTCCCAGAAAAGTACTCCGTCTACATCACGGTGAAAACGAAAGCAGCCATCTCCGGTTCAACGGCTGTCGGTGAAGGGGACAATCCCCTGCTTGCGGGCAGCAAATTGACGATCAAAGGCCCACGCTACATGATCGAAACGCTTCTGACCGAAGTAAATTTAGGTGATAAATAATGAATGCGCGCGCTTTTTCTTTTACGTTAAAAGACGCGCTGATTACTCTGTTGCTTATCGCTGCCGCTATTATTATCTCGTTGAAAGCCTCCATGGCCGGTAAACTGATCATACCGTCAAAAGAGATGACCGTTGTACTCCGAATTGAAGGGCAGGAGCCTTCTTTTCATAAGTCAATCAAACCAGGTGACAAAATTTTTCAGAAAGGTCAACTTGAGCCATTCGGAACGGTCGTTGACGTTAAAACGAGGCCTGCGGAAAAATATTTGCCAGACGTCAACGGAAACTATTATTTGCGTTCATTTGACGCAGAAGAGGACGTTTATTTAACGATTAAAGCGCCTGGATTCGTCTCGTTGGACGGAAGACCGATTATTGATAACACATTCTTCCATGCGAATTTGTATTTGCCTGCTCATACAAACCAGGCTGTATTCGCGTCAAGAGTAATCAGCGTAAAATAAGAAGGTGAAAACTTGAAAAAAACGTCTTTTTATGAGTGGCTGACGCATAAAGTTATAGACGGGCTGATAGGGCTGATAGAAACATTCTCAGAAAAAGCGGGACAGCATTCCTTGCTGGCGCGCTTTAAGGCTAAATGTGAAAGCATCCAATGGCAATACGTGTTCTGGACACTATTTATTATGGTGTTCCTGCATGTATATGTTCTTCTTTTCCTAGAGAATATTGTGCTTATCATCGCCCTTGACCTTATTGCGGGAGGCTTGCTGCTTTTCCTTGGGCCAGAGCGAGTATGGCTTATCATCCGGACAAGCATCCCCGGTCGGTTGCTCATGCAATTGTTCGACCCAAATAAGTAGAGAACCGGGAGTTCGATAATAATGACGAAAACACGTCTTCTCATGGCGCTTGTGGCTGGCGTGCTGCTTGCCACAGGCATTGCGCAGTATAAAATAGCAATGGCCGGCGAGTTCGTGTTGATGGGGGCGTTTCTAGCGATTACGCTCTATAGAACGGAGTACGGATTGTATTTATTCGCTCTCTCGCTTCCCATTCTGACATATCGCCCGCTGTTGGCTCTCATTCTATTACTTGTGCTCATATTGTTCGTAACCAAGCAAAATTATGCGCAGATGAAAGCCAATCTAAAAAATCATCTGAATCTAGCTGTATTTTTATTTGTGGCTATTTTGCTTGTCACGGCGCTCACTTCAGTGAACGTTATGGAAAGTTTAACCCAATTTTTACTTTATTATTTTGTAAGTTTCGTGCTTTATTTGCTGCTTGTCATGAAGGTAGATTCGCGGGATGTGCTGTACCGCTTTATCGTCTGCCTGATCATCTCGGCAAGCCTCGTTTCGCTCTATGGTATATACCAATATTTCTTTACGATTGACTATACGAAAGCCGCGTGGATCGATGTAAGCAAAAACGAAGGCGCAAAACGAATTTGGGCTACGTTCGAAAACCCGAACCTATTCGTTCAATATTTGATTATGATTTTGCCGTTCAATTTTGCGCTCATTTTTTATGCGAAAACATGGGGCAACCGTATCTTATTTTCCCTTCAATTTGTACTCATTGCGCTTGCCGCATTCTTAACGTTGTCACGCGGCGGCTGGGTTGCCATGTTCGTAGCTTTAGTGATTGTTGCTACGATGATTAACCGTCGTCTGCTGGTTATAGGCTTAATTGCCGCAGCCATTAGCGTAAACTATTTGCCTGACTCGATTATTGACCGGATTCAAACAATTGTAAAGCCGAAAACCGACTCTTCAAGCGATTTCCGACTGCAAATTTGGAAAGCGGCTGTACCTATGGTTAAAGATTATTGGGTAACCGGGATCGGTTCTGACTTAACGACATTCAAAAAAGTATACGCTGATTACATGATGCCTGGCGTGCGTGCCAACCATCTTCACAATATTTATTTGATGAACTTTGTAACCGGAGGGATTTTGACCATTCTCCTGCTCTTCTATATGTTTTACCAGAGCTTGCGAACCGCGGTCGTTACTTTGTTCATAAATGACAAAAAAGACAGTCTGCTTTCTTATGTCGTCAAAGGGGGGATCGCCGCGGTTATCGCGATTGGCACCGCCGGTTTGACGGAAGATGTTTGGCACCAATACCGTGTAGACTTCATGTTCTGGATCGTACTTGCGATTTTGTCTGCTGCCTATAATTTAGCGCGTGCAAGGGAGGAACAACCGGAAAAATGAGAAAAACAAAGTCAATTGCCGAGATCGGTGTCTATCCCCCCCCAGCCGGGGGGATTTCTGTTCATGTGGAACGTCTGTGCGATACGCTTGAACAGAAGCAAATTCCTTTTATCATCTACGACGGCAATGGAGAAAACGGAGAAAAAAAGCGGGCCGTTGTGCCGATTCCAGAGATTGAAAAATGGGCATGGAAGTACTTGTGGCAAAAAAACGAAGACATCATCCATAATCATTTCTTGCGCTGGCAAATACGCTTTACGCTGTCCCTGTTAAAACTCAAAGGCAAAAAGATCGTTCATACCGTTCACAGTTTGCGCAATGATGGCACACAACTGGGACTTGCGCAAAAGGTAATGGTGTTTCTTACCGGCCTGCTGTCAGATCATTTTGTGGCCGTAAGCGAAGAAGTGAAAGAAAAGCTGCTGGAGCTACGCATTCCAGAACGGAAGATCTCCGTCATTCCGGCGTTCATTCCGCCAACCACTGACCTAGAAAGCGATATAAAAAAAATTCCCGACTATGTGCTGAAAACATTCACTAAATACCCGCAGGTAATTGTTGCAAACGGTGGCGTAGGCAATCTTTATAATGGCGAAGAATTATACGGCCTTGATTTATGCATTGACATGTTTACTAAATTGGCGCGTGAAAATAAGAAGCTGGCGTTCGTATATTGCATCACACATATAGGGGAGCAGGCCTTGCTGGAACAATATACGGAACGTATCGCGGCGCATGGCCTCGAAGAAAGGTTCTTGCTGGTGCAAGAGAAAATCCCGTTCTATCCGCTTATTCAAAAAGCCACACTATTCGTTCGGCCGACCGCGAGTGACGGAGATGCCATATCCCTAAGAGAAGCGATATATCTTGGTACACCAGCGATCGCAAGCGATGTAGTCAAACGCCCGAACGGTGTCATTACATTTGTCAACCGCGATGCAGATGATTTTACAAAAACGTGCCGTGAAGTGCTGTACGCACCACCTACCGATTTGCTTCAGTACAGGCAAGAACAAGAGCGATACGTAGAGCAACTGCTTGATATCTTGCTATAACAACATCCGCCTTTTCTTCCTCGACTTCGTTGATTTTCTACGAGGATGCGTTATCTGTCGATACCGCTTCAGCAAAAGTGGCGACCGCTTTTTCACTTTTACAGAAAATGCTGCCCTTCATCCCACGATGAAAACCGTGGAATGAAGGGCGACGTTGCTCGGGAATCCCTTCATGGGGATGCTTAGAGCAACCATTTCCTGTAGAATCAAATTCCATGAGCAGTGCTCATCCTACTGGTCACATGTTCCTGTGGATGTCATGGTATGAGGTTCTGGTAGCGAGCGGAAACGGACTGCGGACGCTAACGACCCAAGAATCCCGCGTCTTCAGCTGTGTGGAGCTTCAATTTATTGCTTTTTCCGTCCGGCTTCGATAAGCAAACGAGCCAGTCTGCGGACACCTTCCTCAAACTCCGCCGGCGACGCGTAAGCGTAAGAAATCCGCAACCGCTCCCTTTCTCCAGGATCATAAATATTTCCCGGGTTTAACAGAACACCCTGCCTGAGCGCAGATTCGAACAACTTTTGAAGCGGCGGTGCTATGAGAAGGCGCAACCAGACGTAGAAACCACCGGCTGGCGCTTCCCAATCGGCCAGCCCTTTCATATATTTTTCAAGAACTGTAAGCGCCATTTCTCGCCGTGTTCTTAACTGTTCACGAATACGTGTAAGATGCTCCCCATATAATCCGCTTGTTAACCATTCTTTTGCCACCCACTGTGACAACGAGCTCGAACCGTAATCGGTTTGCATTTTAATATCGGCCAGCCTCCGAATTACCGGCTCCGGTCCGATAATCCACCCGATTCTCAATCCGGGGCTCAGCGTTTTCGAAAGGCTGCCTATATAAAGGACAAGCCCGTTTTTATCGCGCGCTTTCAACGACGCTGGCGGTTTTTCATCCAACCAAAGTTCCCCGTAAACATCGTCCTCGATAATAGGCAATCGTTCATGTTCACAGGATAGCATAAGCTGCTGCCTTGCTTCTTCCGACATTACTTTTCCGGTCGGATTGTGAAAAGAAGGAATCGTATATAATAAAGCCGCTTCGTGTTTGTGCTTATAATGTGACAAACGCGCTGGAATCATTTCCGGCTTTTTGATTTCCGGGATACCAGCAAGTCTTATCCCTGCCGACTGAAAAACACGCATGGAACAAAGGTAAGAAGGTTTCTCAAGCAAAATGGCTGAGCCGCGAGGCAATAAACCGATCGAAATGAAGTGCAGCGCCTGAAGCGCGCCGGACACGATGAGAATCGCAGAAGGCGAAGCCTGTATGCCAAATAGGCGTACGTGCTGACTCACGGCTTCCCTGAGCTCATATAACCCCAAAGGCTCCTCATATCCCAACGGTCTCATTACTCTCGCCGTTCTTTCCAATACAAGCGCCATCATTTCAGAGGGAAACATGTCCGGCGACATCTCTCCCGTGCCAAGCCGAATCGTTCCTGGGACAAACTCTGCTTCATTGATCCGTTGAATCATGGAAAGATTCGGCCGATGTGCCCCGGCCTCGACGTACGCTCGCCAATCCGGGGGAGCGGAGGCCGCCAGCAGCGTCCATGTATTATTTATAACCCTTGTTCCACTTCCCCTTTTTCCTTCGATTAATCCTTCTGCCGCCAATTCAGCAAACGCGTTCGTTACTGTGCTTCGGTTGACGCCAAACTGCTCCGCCAACGTTCGTTCCGGCGGAATTTTATAACCTATGGGCCACTCTCCACGTGCGATTTTTCCCCTTATATAGTGGATAATTTGCTTGTATAGAGGAACACCGCTTTGTCCATCCGGTTTCCACTCCACATTTTTCATCATGCTCTTCTCCTTCTTCTTCTCGCTGCGGCACACAATTGGCCGGCTCCTGTTTGCTTTCATTGGCTGGAGACACCTTTTGCTTAAGCCTATATAATCAAATTATCATATTTCAAAGGAAGGTGAAGAAAGACGTGTTACAAGCATTCTTACACGGAATGCTTCTAGCGTTTGGGCTCATTCTGCCGCTAGGGGCACAAAATGTTTTCGTATTTACGCAAGGAGCGACCCAGCCTTCGCTTGTGCGAGCATTACCGGTTATACTGACGGCTTCTCTCTGCGACACTCTTCTGATTGTACTGGCGGTGCTGGGCGTCTCCCTTATCGTGCTTACATTCAGTTGGTTAAAAACACTTCTGTTTGCGGCAGGTATTCTTTTTCTATTGTATATAGGATGGATTACATGGCGAAGTGACAGCCATATAAAAAACGGCGAACAGATGAGTCTGCCGCCGAAAAAACAAATCATGTTCGCCGTCTCCGTATCGCTGTTAAATCCGCACGCCATTCTTGACACGATCGGTGTTATCGGTACAAGTTCACTCGGATATACAGGCGGAGAAAAATGGGCGTTCACTCTTTCTTGTATTCTGATCTCTTACCTCTGGTTTTTCAGCCTAGCCATCGCTGGCCGTATTCTCGGAACGTTTGATAAAACAGGGCGCTGGATGAAAGCGGTAAACCGCATATCCGCGTTGCTCATCTGGGGTGTTGCCTGCTATATGGCTATACAATTGCTTACCATTTAGCCGCAAGCAGCTCTTCCATCAGTTCGCCCAGCATCCGCGCTTGTACTTGACGGTTGTAAATCGCCAGATCCCCGTCTTCGGCGCGCCGCAGAATCTCGCCAGCCCGATCCGCCTGGCAACCAGGGTTTTCTTTCCATTGTTCATACATACGCAAAAACGCCTGCTTAATCTCATCTTTATTGAGCGGGTTTACCACTTCGCCTAAATGAAACTTGCGGATAATCTTCGTCGATTCGCCTTCGACGGACAGCGCCAAAATTGGGTGCCCGATGGCCATGTATTCGTATAGCTTGCCCGGAATGTATACACCGGAACCGGGAGCGGTATCCCCGATCAGCATGAGCACATCGGCCCCTTTCATCATTTCCAGCGCTTTTTTATGCGGAAGATTTCCTTGGATGTCCACGATGTCCTCCAGGCCGAGCCGCCGCACACAATCAATATTATCGCTGTACCCCGGATAATCGAACACCCCGGCAAAGCGCAGCACAATGCTGGCACGATCCACTTTCCCCTCCTGAATAAGTTCAGCAACCGCCTGCAATAAAAGGCGTGGATTCCGCTCTTTATAGAAGATGCCGGGGTATGCAAGCGTAAATTTCCCGTCTTCAGGCGGCGTAGCAATATCCAGGTAATCATTAGGATCGAATCCGTTATGAATAACCTCCATACGCTTGATTTCCTTACCAAACTTCTTCATAAAGTTCTCGGCGAATCCGTGTGTCACTGTCGTAATCGCATCCGCTTCTGCCATAACGCTACGCTCCATCCTTTCTTCCCATGCTTCGCGCCACGCCACCCCGGAACGATGCATGTTCTGTGTCCACGGATCGCGGAAATCAGCAATCCACACAACGCCTGTCTTTCGCTTCAAGCTGCGACCTACCAGATGATTTGTGTACGGCCCGGATGTGGAAAACATGATCGGAATATTATGTTTTTTGATCACTTCTTCCCCCAGCTTCACCGCAAACGGCATCCAGCCAATCATATCATCAGGAATCATTAACGTGTTTTTAATTTTTTTCAGCATCGGCACAACTTTCTGCCTTACCGCCTGCCTCAGTCCTTCGCCCGTTTTAACCGCCGCTGCTTCCTGACTCCTATCGCGTTTTGGAGATTCTTTCTGCGGCGGGCGCATCTTTTGCACCGGATTCCACTCTTGCGCTCGATGTATGATAACGTTCTCCGGAAGCTGACGCAAAAGGGAATCATCCCGTGTTGCATAGTATGTATCATCCACGGTCAGCACGTGTACTTCCCAGCCATCCTCGGCCAGGTATTTTGCCATTTTGAGGGCACGGGGCACTCCGCCGCCGCCAATGGGCGGAAAGAGATACGCCACCAGCAACATTTTTCTGCTCGCCTTCATTCCGAAACATCCTTTCATATAGGAAAAACTCGCGGGCGTTGCCGCTCGTCCTTTTTCCTCAAAAAAGTACGGGCGGGCACGCTCTGCGAGTTTTTTTCAGTCAAAATAAAGGAAACCGTGTCTTATACCCCATTTCCTAAATACGAACTAGCACCGCTTTTTCCGCTACGCCGCGTGGCACGCGGTTCTTACTATCTAGAATCACCGGATTATCGTTCATCCACCCGATAAGTTGGTTCCAATCAATGTCAAGAAATTCCTTCTGCGCAGTAACATAAATGAGCGCATCCGCATCCTCTACCGCTTCCTTCAGGCTGGATGCTTTATAATCATACGTTGCTGGTACGGCTGGATCGTACGCCACCACATCCGCACCCGCTTCTTTAAGCAATTGAACGAGGTGGTGCGGCGGGCTAATCCGGTCATCATTCGAAAAATCTTTCATTGCAAGACCCAGCACGGTGATTTTACTTGCGGCCAGCGTTTTGCCTTGCTTGTTCAATTCGGCTTCCGCCATGTCCACCAGAACTTGCGGTACGCTGTCATTAATCTGGCGCGCCATTTCAAGCAGTTTAAGGTCAACCCCCAACTCTTTCGCCTTCGGCAATAGATAATATAAAGCATTCGGCAGGCAGTAGCCGCCGACGCCCGGGCCCGGTGTCAGCAGATTTACGCGGGTATGCGTATTGGCCACACGGATTAATTCAAACGTATCGATACCCGCTTTTTCCGCAAAACGGGCAAACTGCTGCACCATCGCAATATTAACATCACGTTGGACGTTTTCGATTACTTTGGACGTTTCCACAACCTTAATGTCAGAAATCGTAATTTCCGCTTCCGTCACAAACGCCAATACTTCGCGGGCGCGCTGCGTGCTCGCCTCATTCACGCCGCCTAGCGCAAGCGGCATATGGATAAATTCTTCGAATGCCCGCCCTTCCGCAATCCGCTCCGATGCATATGCGAGATAAAAATCCTCACCGGCTACAAGCCCGCTCTTTTCAAGCAACGGCTTGACAACTTCCTCCGTCGTACCCGGAATAACCGTACTGCGGAGAATAACTGTATCCCCTTTTTTCAACACTGCTGCCAGCGATTCGCACGCAGATATCAGGTAATGCATCTGCGGATCGCCATTTTTTACCGGGATACCAACAGTAATGATGTAGTTATTTACTCTAGCAGCCGCTTCTTCATAGCTGGTTGTCGCGATAAATCTTCCAGCCGCAAGCTGATCCTGAAGAATTTGCGCCAGCGATTTACCTTCGAAGTATTCCTGATGGTGGGATTTCCCTCTATTAATTTCTTGCACAAGCACTTCGCTTATATCAATACCTACTACATTCGCCCCTTTGCGGGCATAGCTTAATGACAACGGCAGGCCGATAAAACCTAGGCCGACAACCGCAATATCCAAAGATTTTCCCATGATAATCTCCTCCGACCTCTCGCTATCCAAACATAAACGTAATTATTTTATCACAAACATAAGAAAAGAGCGATCGTTACCTCTCGCCTTTACATCTTCGCTTTATTTATTATTGAAACACCGCAAAATATAGAATGCCGAAAAAAATAAAAAGTAACGCACATAAAGACAAAATCTTGGCCAATCTATCCAGCATCCCGATCCCTCCTACGGCATCGTGTTTGTGTCCACAGACACCCTGCCGTTATATATAGGCAAATTGTCTCATCGCATAATACTTGCACCGATAACATAGGATACGCCTATGGAAATTACCATAGACAATAAGCCAACGGCGCGATTATCAGCTGCAATTTCCTCATCAACTTTGAACATCGGCGTCAAAAACTCAAATACGAAATACGCAACAAGCAACAGCAACGAACCATATGAACTCCATAAAAGCGTATGGCCAATGCCTTCCTTATGCTCAATCGAATACCTAATAATGTTACAGATTCCAAAAATTTTTCCCCCCGTCGCCATAGCGACTGAAACATTGCCGCGTTTAATCTCGTCCCAATCTTTATATTTGGTGACCATCTCAAATACAGCCAGAAAAATAATAACTGCAAGCAAGGCGGCAGCGAAATAAGCGGCAGTCAACACGTAAGAATTAGAGAAAATAACCAACCCTTTCCCTCCTCCACTGTTAAAAGAATAGTGTCTATTCCTTATTATTTATATATCATACGAAAAAAAAAAGCGGCAGTTTCAGCCGCCGCTCTCTCCGCTATTTCAATTCCACAATCGTGGCGCCAAGCCCACCTTCGCCCTGCCCGCCCCAACGGAACGATTTCACAAGCCGATGGTTACGCAAATATTTCTGCACGCCGAGCCCCAGAGCGCCTGTTCCTTTGCCATGAATAATGGACACTTGATTCAATCCGCTGAGCACTGCCTCATCCAGATACTTGTCAATCCGGATAATGGCTTCTTCTACCGTATGGCCGCGCACATCAAGCTCCATGCGTACCGGTTCGCGCGCAGATGTAATGCGCGTAATCTGCTGGGTCGCTTGCGGCCTTGCCGATTTAAGCTTTTCCAAATTATCGGCTTTGACATTCATTTTAACAATACCAATTTGTACCTGGAACTCGTTGTCGCTCACCTTGCCAACAATCTCACCTTTCTGGTTGAACGACAGCACGCGCACTTCATCTCCCACTTCCAACGGCTGCTGATTAAGCGGCACATTCTTCGGCTTCTGCTTTTTCCTTTTGCGCAGCGTGGGCACCGCCTCTTCCAGTCGCTTGCGCGCTTCAATTAGCTTGTGCTCCTTAATATTGGCGTGCTCTTCTCTCGCGAGCCTCCGCAGGTCAAAAATAATCTGCTCTGCTTCTTTGCGCGCTTTCTCCACAGCGGCACGCGCCTCTTCTTCCGCCTGCCGGTATAACTGTTCCTTTTTCTCCTCCAAAATGGCTAACTCGCGGGCAAGCTCCTCGCGCGCAAGCTCCAATTCCGCGCGCAGATGTTCGACCGTGCGCCGTTCCGCCTCCGCTTTACGCTGATTTTCCTCCAGTGAAGCAATCATCGTATCAATTTCAGTTTCTTCCGTTTTCACGAAATCGCGCGCCTGCTGTAAGATTTTTTCCGGCAGGCCAAGCCGAGAGGCGATGGCAAACGCATTGGAACGGCCTGGGATGCCGACAAGCAAACGGTACGTTGGACGCAACGTTACTTCATCAAACTCCACGCTCGCGTTCACAATCTGCGGACGATCATAGGCATACGCTTTCAGTTCGCTGTAATGCGTCGTTGCCACGAGACGGGCGCCGCGCTGATGTACATAATCAATAATCGCCATCGCGAGCGCCGCGCCTTCCGTCGGGTCCGTTCCCGCGCCCAACTCATCGAACAACACGAGGCTGCGATTATTCACATGTTGAAGAATATGCGAAATATTGGTCATATGGCTCGAGAACGTACTTAAGCTTTGCTCAATGCTCTGCTCGTCCCCAATATCAGCATAAACCCCTTCAAAAATCGTCATCTCAGTGCCTTCTTCAGCCGGAATATGAAGTCCCGCCATCGCCATAAGCGAAAACAGGCCGACGGTCTTGAGCGAAACGGTCTTCCCCCCCGTATTCGGGCCGGTAACAACGATGGCTGTATAGCTCTTGCCCAGTTCAATGTCGATCGGAACAACCTGCTCGGCTGGAATAAGCGGATGACGACCTTTCTTAATGCGGAGATAACCTTTATCATTCATCACCGGCTGTATCGCCTTTAGCGCTTGTGCATATGAAGCCTTAGCGAAAATAAAGTCGGCTTCTGCCAAGCATTCCATATTATGCAGCAACACCTCGGCTACTTCCGCTACTTTCGCCGAAAGCGCGCTCAAAATCTTCTCCACTTCACGCGCTTCTTTTAGCTTTAACTCACGCAATTCATTGCTGATATTGACGACAACCTGCGGCTCAATAAACAGTGTCGCACCCGATGAAGATTGGTCGTGAACAATGCCACCGAACACATGACGGTATTCCTGTTTAACTGGAATAACAAAACGGTCATTACGAATCGTAACGATCGGATCCTGCAACATTTTTTGCGTATTGCTGTTACGGATCATCTGCTCAAGACGCTCACGGATACGTTTTTCGGCGCCGCGAATTTGCCCCCGTATTTGCGAAAGAGCTGAACTCGCCGAATCAACAACTACACCGTTTTCATCGATCGCGCGGTTAATTTCATTTTCCAGGCCTGACAGCCGTTCGACCTGACTTACCAATTCTTTCAAAAGCGGAAGAGATTCTTCTTCTGTAATCGAGGCGATAAATGTTTTTAGGCGTCCGCCACCGTACAGCGTAGACGCGATGTCAAGCAATTCAGTCGTATTAAGCACTCCACCCATGCTCGCTCGTTTACACGCCGAGCGGATATCGCGAATACCGCCGAACGGCACACTTCCACGCAGCCGCAGAACAGTCGTCCCCTCACGTGTCGCTTGTTGGCGACGTTCCACCTCTTCTAGCTCCGCCACAGGAGTTAATTGCTCTATTTTTTCTCTTCCCAGCGAGGAAGAAGCGTAATCCGCAAGCTGCACAATAATTTTATCAAATTCAAGCGTTGACAACGTACGTGCTTCCAACAGAAAACCCCTCTCTACTATAAGTGTGAATAGGGGAGCCTCTTCTTTCTCTCATCCTCTATTCGCAATATGGTGGCTACTTTTCGCCCCTTTGCTATTATATCATTGGCTGCAAGAAGATTTCTCGCTATTACGCTTATCTTCCGGCTTTACTTGTATTTTTTTTCTGAAAATGCCAGGACAACCAGCAAAAAACGGCGATTGTCAAAGGATAAAGCATGGACCAGCCCGTAAACGGAAAGACCGCCGCTGTTAGTAAAAAGGAAAGCCAACTAATGCCCATACCTAATCGGCTGTCCCGCAGCAAGCGGATACCGGCCGCGCAACCGCCTAAATAAGTCAGAATAAAGGTTGCGTTCGGCAATTGGATTAATGTCTTCAAAGATATGATTTCTGTGCTATATAATGTCAGCACAAGCGCAAAACATGCGGCTAGAAACAACAGTCCACCCACCGGAGTGCCCTGCCGCGCTGAAAGGCGGCTAAACCATTCCGGCGCCATCCCTTCTTTCGCCAGCGCATAAGCGAGGCGGGAAGCCGCTCCTATATACGCGATAATCGTCGCTGTACAAATAAATATTCCTGTAATTCCCACTACAATAGCTCCGCTCGTTCCAAACAATCGTTCAATAATCAGCACCAGTGAAACAGAAGAAGCGAAGGCACCGTAGCTCCCGGTGCCAACGGTAGCGAACGCGGTAAAAAAATAAAGCAAGCCAACAATCACCGCAGCGACCGATACGCCTTTCACTGCTTCGCGCTGCGGATCCACAAACTCTTCCGATAAATGCGAGACCGCTTCCCAACCGATGAAACACCAAAATAAAAGCGCAGCCGCTTGCCCGACACTTGCCCAGCCATGCGGCATAAACGGCACAAAGTGAGCTTTCTCAATAGAAGGAACGGCACCCACGACAGCAGTCAACAGTACGGAAGCAATTGCCGCCACAACCGCCACCTGTACCATACCTGCCACTTTCATGCCAAGGAAATTGACCAGCAGCGCACACCCCAGCATGATAGCAGCAGTAGCAATCACCGCACCCCGGCTTAGCCCAAATGCCGCCGCCATATATCCGGCGCCTGTCAGAGCAGCTACCGGGGCGCCGATCGGCACCGCCATCAAGAAAAACCATCCGATGAGCGAACCGGTTTTCGGATGAAATGCGCGGCTGACAAAGTACGCGACCCCGCCCGCGTTCGGAAAACGGGCAGACAGCAAGCCCATCACCAGCGCCATCGGCAACACTAACACCGCCATGATTGCCCAGGCTAGCAAAGATGCCGGTCCAGCTATTTCTGCTGCAAGTCCCGGTACCAGTAAAACGCCAGAACCGAGAACCGCTCCGATATAAAGTGCCACCGCTTGCGGCAAGCCAATTGATTTTTTTAACTTTCCTGTCGTTTCCATTTCCTGTTATCTCCTTTTTTCATCATATATCTTGCTTTCTTTACCATCGTAACTGATAATAATATCATCGGTAAAACAGATGATTCCGATGAAAATCTATCAATAAAACCGATGAAAAAAGGAGGAACAATGGAACTCCGTAATCTACATACATTCAAGGTTGTCGCCGAGGTAAAAGGATTTACAAAGGCGGCGGAACTGTTGTCGTACGCGCAATCAAGCGTAACCGCCCAGATTCAATCGCTTGAAGAAGAACTGAAGACCCGTCTGTTCGATCGTCTCGGAAAAAAAGTCATACTAACCACCGCCGGAGAGAAACTTCTTTCCTACGCAACCCAAATCCTTGAACTGCATGACGCTGCCATACAAGCAATTACATCTGACTCCGTCCCGGCTGGAACACTGATCATCGGCGCACCGGAATCGCTCGCCGCTTTTCGGTTGCCGGCCATTATCCGCGAATACACAACCCTTTATCCACAGGTAAAAATTATTCTTAGACCCGGAGTCTGTTGGGAACTGCGGAGCCTAGCGCGCAACGGCGAGCTTGACGTGGTATTCTTGCTGGAGCCGGAAGCGCAGGAAGCCGATCTCTATATTGAGACGCTTGCAACCGAAAAAATGGTAATTATTGCACCGCCGGAACATCCATTGGCTACAGGTAAGAATATTAAAACACCGGAACTAAAAAACGAAACATTTCTGCATACGGAGCCCGGGTGCAGCTATCGCACACTATTTGAAGCACATCTTAACAGTTGTGGCGTGTTTCCCGGTTCTGACCTTGAGTTTTGGAGCATTGAAGCGATTAAGAACTGCGTTATGTCAGGACTCGGTCTCTCATTTCTCCCTTTGATTACAGTCGAAAAAGAAATCATGGAAGGAAAAATAGCTGCGCTCGACTGGGACGACAGCGCCTGCCGCGTAGCCACACAAATGGCGTATCATAAGAAAAAATGGCTGTCTCCCGCATTAAAAGAATTTCTATCGCTTGTAGGTCAGCATGCAAAACGCTGGCGGCAACAAACATAAATGAGCGAACTCAAAATCCGTATTGCCAAACCCCCTGTTTTTTCGTCTAAAAAATAATTCTAAAAAAAGCCGCTGCGAAATGATGTGCCGCAGCGGCTTCCCGTTCTTCTGTTCATTATAATAAATTGGAGGATCGACCCGTAGACAGTGGACTTTGTATCATTTCTTTTATCCATTGGAACAAATCAGAGGAATACGATGTAGCGTATGAAGCGAGCAAAGACCCGTTTATCGTTTCTTGCACAGCCTCTACAGGCAACAGAGAGGCGACGATAAGAAGCACAAACAAAATAAGCCCATTTTTAACAAGGCCGATCACCCCGCCTGCCAGGTTATTAACAACAGAAAGTCCCGGCAGCCGCGCCGCACTATCCAAAAAGCCACCCACAAACCGAACCGCAAGCCCTGTAGCAAGCGCAAGCAAAACAAAGGCCGCAACATTATAAATGGCCTGTTGAATAAATGGGAATCCGGCCACTTCAGAAAATGTACCGTTCACCTCCGCTTTAGCAAACGGAAACCACTCCGCGAGTCGTACTGCAACCGGACGATAACACAAAAATGCGACAAGAAACGAAGCAATCATGCTGACGATGCGTACCAGTTGTCCTACGAGTCCTTGTCTGTACCCTCGCCATCCGCTAAATAACAATACCACGATCAGGACAATATCAAGAATGTTCATGCTGAATCTTACTCCTCGTTCATTTCGTTCTTCTCTTCCCCGTCTCTGTTCTCCCCTTCCTCTTCTTCTGTCTCTTTCGCCGTTTTCTCCAAAAGTTTAATCAGTTCCTCATATTCCATGCGCAAGCGAAAATATTCATCCGCCATATTCAGCGCGGCGAGTACCGCCAGTTTATTCGTATCAAGCCGGGGATTCGCTTCCGAAATCTTCCGCATCTTGTCGTCCACATACCCGGCGATCATCCGCATATGGGAAGAGCTGCTATCTCCTTTCATCGTGTAGTATTGTCCGTATATTTCAACTACCACTCTTTCTTTGTTCTGTCCTGACACAATACGTCCTCCTCACGTCCTTTTCCATAACTATATTCTACACAATAACACAAATAAGGAAAGCTCGGAAAATGAAAAGGGCCACAAAAATGAGAACAAAAAAAGGAGGCAATCGCCTCATGCGTTCCTCCTTTTTATAAATATACAACCGTTCATTGTCTACCCGCGCAATTCGGCGCCGCACTCCTCCGCGAGCGCTCTGACCACTTTGTCATGCACAGCCTGTACTTCCTCATCCGTAAGCGTCTTTTCCGGATCGCGATACGTGCAGGACAGCGCCACGCTTTTCTTATTCACGCCCAGTTTGTCATCCACGTACACGTCGAAGATACGCACAGATTCCAGCCATTCCCCGGCTGTTTCCTCAATGATATTTTGCAGCGTGCCCGCGCTTACATTACGGTCCACAACAACCGCAATATCACGGCTAATAGCCGGGTATTTGGGCAGCGGCATCATGCCCTGGTGCATGGTTGCAAGCTCCATCAGCAAATCAGCATCCAGTTGGAAGACGTACGTTTCTCCTACATCGTACTTCTGCTCCGCTACCGGATGCACTTGGCCAAGATATCCCGCCGTTTTTCCCTGCAAAACAACATACGCTGTTCTGCCCGGATGCATGCCAGCCAAATCTTTCGCCGGACGATACTCGATTCCGGTAATGCCGAGACGATTGAAAAGAACATCTAGAATGCCTTTTACCAAATAAAAATCAACCGGTTCAGCTTTTTGCTGCCAGTGCGGCCCGACCCAGTTGCCAGTCAGCAAGCCGGCAAGCGCCAGCTTTTCTTCAGGCAGCTTTGTCAATGTTTCTTCATCAGTCAAAAACACTTTGCCAAGTTCAAACAACGCCAAATCACGCTGTTTACGGTTCATATTATACGCAGCTGTCTCCAGCAAATGCGGCAACAAATTCGTACGCAATACGCTTCGTTCTTCACTCATCGGCATCGCCAGCGGAATTGGCTTCGTTTCCCGATATACAGTCGCAAAGTCGAAAGCGATATCCGGATGGGTAAAAGAATATGTGTTAACTTCATCCAATCCCGCACCGTTAAGGACTTGGCGAATGGTTCGGCGCAGCATCTGCTCACGGGTAAGCAATCCTTGCGTATTGTCACCGTACGGCATCGTAGTCGGAATATGGTCGTATCCGTACAAACGGGCCACCTCTTCAATCAAATCCACTTCGCGCGTAATATCCTGACGGCGTGTCGGAACAGTCACAGTAATCACTTCGCCTTCCGTCTTATACGTGAACGCCAAACGTTCAAAAATCGACGTTACATCCTCCAGGGAGAGGCTGGTACCGAGCAAATCGTTTAGACGAGACAAACGCAATACGATTTTTTTGTCTTCTGGCGCCTCGATGATCTGATCAGACACGCCTCGTGCAACTTGACCGCCTGCCAGTTCCACCATCAAAGCGGCAGCACGATTCAGTGCATATTCCACGCCTTTCGGATCGACTTCTTTTTCGAAGCGCAGGCTCGCTTCGGAGCGAAGGCCAAGTTTACGCGCGGTTTTGCGAATGGAAGAGGCAGCAAAATGGGCGGACTCTAACAAAATTGTGTCCGTTTTGTCCGTCACCTCTGAGTTGGCGCCACCCATTACGCCCGCAATACCGAGCGGTTTAACACCGTCCGTAATCAGCAGCATTTCCTCATCCAGCGTACGTTCTACATCATCTAGCGTTACGATTCCTTCGCCTGGCTTAGCAAGACGAACCACGACGCGCCCGTTCTCCACTTTCGAGTAATCAAATGCATGCAACGGTTGCCCTGTTTCTAGCATAACGTAATTTGTAATGTCTACCACATTGTTAATGGGACGCACTCCAGCTGCCATCAGCCGATTCTGCATCCAGATCGGGGACGGGCCGAGCTTAACACCGGAAACCAAACGCGCCATGTAACGACGGCAATGATCCGGCGCTGTAATTTCCACTTCTACTTTGCCATCAATTGGCTCTCCTGTCTCAGCAACAGCTATGTCCGGAAGTTTTACCTTTCGGCCAAGAATAGCGGCCACTTCGTATGCTACGCCGATCATGCTTAAGCAATCCGAACGGTTCGGCGTCAGGCCAAGTTCCAGAACTACATCATCAAGACCAAGAACCGGTTCTATCGGTTGACCAACTTCCAAATCTTCCGGCAGCACAAGAATCCCTTCCTGGATTTCCTTCGGCATCAGCTTATCATTGATGCCAAGCTCTTTTGCTGAACAAATCATGCCATTTGATTCTACGCCACGCAGCTTCGCTTTTTTAATTTTGAAGTCTCCCGGCAGTTTGGCGCCCACCAAAGCGACAGGTACTTTCTGGCCGGCCGCCACGTTTTTGGCGCCGCAGACGATTTGCAATCGTTCGCCGTCCCCTACGTCCACCTGGCATACGTTCAGCTTATCTGCATCCGGGTGCTTTTCTTTTTCGGCCACGTAACCGACCACCACTTTGCTTACGCCCTTATTTACATATTCGACCGCTTCGACTTCGATGCCGCTGCGGGTTAACTTCTCTGCCAGCTCCTCCGGGGTAACGCCGGAGAGGTCAACATATTGCGCTAACCAATTATACGAAACCTTCATCGTTTTCCATCCTCCTTATACCCGGTTGAATTGCTTCAAGAAGCGTACATCGTTCGTGTAGAAATGACGAATATCGTCAATACCGTACTTTAAAAGCGCGATCCGATCGATTCCCATCCCGAAAGCAAAACCTGTGTATTTCTCGGAGTCGTATCCTGCCATTTCCAGCACGCGCGGATGCACCATGCCCGATCCTAAAATTTCAATCCAGCCCGTATGTTTACATGTCCGGCACCCTTTGCCGCCGCACATGCTACAAGATACATCAACTTCCGCGCTAGGTTCCGTAAACGGGAAAAAACTCGGACGCAGGCGAATTTGCGTATTTTCCCCAAACATCTGACGCGCAAAGCTGAGCAATACTCCTTTTAGATCACTCATGCGCACGTTTTCGCCCACCATTAATCCTTCTACCTGATTAAATACATGGGAGTGGGTCGCATCATCGTCATCACGACGATATACGCGGCCGGGACAAATAATCTTAACCGGAACCTTACCTTTCATTTTTTCCATTGTGCGAACCTGAACCGGCGAGGTATGAGTACGAAGTAATATTTCTTCCGTAATATAGAACGAATCCTGCATATCACGCGCCGGATGGTCTTTCGGTAAATTCAGAGTTTCAAAGTTATAGTAATCGGTTTCGACTTCCGGACCTTCGGCTACTGTAAAGCCCATGCCTAAAAAAATATCCTCGATTTGCTCTGTTACAAGCGTAAGTGGGTGGCGGTTGCCAATATGAACGGTACGCCCTGGCAGTGTTACGTCAATCGTTTCACTTGCCAGCTTCGCTTCCACTTCCGCCCGCTCGGCCGCCTCTCTTTTCTCTTCCAGCTTGCTTTCAATCGCTGCACGTACTTCATTGCCTAACTGTCCGATCACCGGTCGTTCTTCCGGGGATAATTTGCCCATACCACGCAAAATTTCGGTTAACAAACCTTTTTTGCCAAGATATTTTACCCGCAATTCCTGCACCTGCGCGGTTCGCTCGATTTGTTCCAGCTCTTTTAGCGCTTCAGCTTTCAAAGCTTCCAGTCTTTCGCGCACAATATATCCCTCCTTAAAATACACACTGTTTATACGAAAATAAAAAAACTCTCACCCGGTAAGGGGCGAGAGGTCGCGGTACCACCCTTGTTCAAGAACAGGCCAAATCCTGCTCTTATCTCATTGCGCTGATAACGGACAGCTTCCGGCATTCCCCCTACTTTACCATTCAGGGGCCGACTCGGGAGTGAATTCGGTGAATGGCCAATCTCAAGAATGCTTCCAGTCGCGGCATTCTCTCCCTGGGAGCGCCTCTTTCACGTACTTGTCTCCGTCATTGCCTTTCTCAATGATATTTGCTGTAAGAACTATTTTAGGACTGATTATATAGTATGTCCGGCAAATAAGCAAGGGTGCAAAAATTACACTCATGATTTTTTTCCTATCTTAATAGTGATTTTTGTCATATACTATATATATATCTTTTTTAAAAAAAGTATTTATGTATCAGTAAAAGATAGGAAATTTGGAGGGAAGGGAGAAGCACATGAACCGACTAGAAACAATCCTTTATGACAAAAAATTCTCGTGTGCCCACTGCGGACATAACTTTACCAGCAAGAAAACGCGTCTGCGCCGCAGCCATCCTTACAAGCGCGATCCCGACTTCTGCGAATACTATGAAGAGCAGTCGGAAAATCCTATTCTATATCATGTTGTTGTCTGTCCGCGCTGCGGCTACTCATTCAACGACCAGTTCCGCAAAAAAGTGCCACAACAAATCGCACAGCTTATCGAAGAAAAAATCACCGCTAACTGGACGCAGAAAGATTATACAGGCATTCGCACGATTCCGGAGGCGATCGTCACTTACAAACTTGCGATTTTCACAGCCAATGTCTGCAAAGAGCCACATTGTGTTATCGCTGGACTCTGTCTGCGTCTCGCCTGGCTATACCGTTATCTGAAGCATACAGAAAACGAACGCCGCTTCCTCAAGCTTGCCCTAAGCGAGTATGAGGCTTCCTATGAGCGGGGAGACTACGTGAGTACAAGCCTATCCGAAATCCGCTTAACATACCTGATTGGCGAACTACACCGTCAGCTCGACAATTACGCTAAAGCGCTTTACTATTTTTCCAAAGTTGTCGAACATCCGCTTCGGGCAAATGAACCGCAAACGGTACGCATGGCCCGTGATCAGTGGCAAAATATGCGGGAAAAGATGAAGCAGCAGGAAAAAAAAGTAAACAATAAAACGTAAAGAAAGGGGACGCTTCTATTGCCTACGTTGCCTCACTGCCTCATACATAAGAACCGAGCCTGCGATAGCAGCATTTAATGATTCAGCCTTTCCGTAAATCGGAATGATCACGTTCTGATCCGCCAATGCGAGCACCTCATCCGAAACCCCGCTTCCCTCGTTTCCTATAACTAAAATGGCCGCTCCCCTATAAGATACATCAGTGTACGGCTTCGCCTCCCGCAGGCTTGTTCCAATAATCCGCAATTCTGGCTGTTGCTGCTTTGCTCGTTCTATGAACTGCGGCAAAGACTCCCGCCATACTGGAAGATGGAACAGCGAACCCATCGTTGCACGGAGCGTTTTGCTATTATACAGATCGGCGCTTCCCTCTCCGAGAATAACGCCATTAAAACCGGCGGCGTCCGCCGTACGGATAAGCGTGCCGACATTTCCCGGATCCTGCAGCTTGTCCAACGCAAGCCACAATCCGCCATTCTGAAGCATATCAGGTTTGTTCTCCCTTATCTTCGCCACAGCTATAATACCCTGCGGCGTTTTTGTTTCCGCCACCTTTTCCAATACCGGACGCGTGACATAGGTAAGGGAAAGCTGTCTGGCGCGCTGAAAGATAGCAAGCCATTCCGGGATATCCAGCCCTTCTTCAAGCAATATCGCCTCCAGCTGCGCACCCGCAAGGCAAGCTTCCTCCACAAGATGCAAACCTTCCAGCAAAAAAAGGCCTGTTTTTTCCCTTTCTTTGCGCGTATGTAATTTCGCCCACTGCTTTATACGTGGGTTTTGTACCGATGAAATGACTTCCATTTATGAACTCCTATCCATTAGGACTCTTCCTCAAACTTTTTCAAATCGTCGTTATGTCCGATCACGATTAAAACATCGCCCTCTTTAATAGAGTCGGACGCGCTCGGGGCAATGTTAAACGAATTGCCGCTCTTGATTGCCATAACGTTCACACCGAACTTCGCGCGAATATCTAGCTCCTGCAAGCTTTTGCCGTCCATCTTTTCAGGGGCTGCCACTTCAGCGATACTATAATCTTCTGCCAGTTCCACAAAATCAAGTACGTTCGGCGAAACTAAGTTGTGAGCCAACCGTAACCCCATATCTCGTTCCGGGAATACGACGCGGTCTGCGCCTACTTTGTACAACACCTGTCCATGGCGCTCATTCTGAGCTTTAGCTACGATCATTTTAACGCCCATCTCTTTGAGAATAAGCGTGGTTAAAATACTCGCCTGAATGTCCGCTCCAATCGCCACTACAACAACATCAAAGTTGCGGATACCGACTTCACGCAGCGCCTGCTCGTCCGTTGAATCGGCCTGAACCGCATGCGTCGCAATATTAATGTGATCTTGAATGCGCTCCTCGTTTTCGTCAATGACCATGACGTCATATCCCATGTTGTAGAGCGCTTGGGCCACACTGGCGCCAAATCGCCCCATCCCAATTACCGCGTAAGATTGACCCGCCATAAATTCCACCCTTTCTCTAATTCGTCCTTTATTATAACATTCTCCTTCTATTGTTTTCGAGAGGGATGAAAATAAAACATTCCGGTGAAACTACAAAACGAATCTATTTTTATCTCGGTAGGGAGTGTGAATAACATGAATATTTCCGACCTTGATTTGCGTGCAGCGATTATGCATAATATGCATGGTTCTTCTAAGGAGGACGTGCGGCACACGATCGTGGACGCTATCAGCAGCCGTGAGGAAAAGACGCTGCCGGGATTGGGCGTTCTTTTTGAACTGGTATGGCAGCAAGCGAACGAGCAAGAAAAAGAAAAAATGATTGAAGCGATTTACCAACAGGTGCAATGAGAAAAAAGGGGTGTCCCAAGTGATGGGGCACCCTTTCGCGTTAACACATATACGCATAGAAAAGCAATAAGCAATCTATATATTGTATTCTGTTTGGGATTAATCCCCCTTTTGAAACCGCCTCGTTTTGCTTAATATTCCTGACGTTTAATTTTTTCAACAGTGTCTTGATCAAGTTTTTTGATGACTTCAACAATAAGTTTGACCGCATTATCGATATCATCGCGGTGCAGGATAGCAGCATGGCTGTGAATGTAGCGGGTAGCAATACCAATCACGACCGAAGGTACGCCTCTGCCGTTCAAATGCATGCGACCGGCATCTGTGCCACCGCGTGCCATGGCATCATATTGAAACGGGATATTGTGCTCTTCCGCTGTCTCTACAACCAGCTTGCGCAGGCTCGGGTGTCCGATCATAGAGGCATCGTATAGCAAAATCTGTGGCCCTTCACCAATTTTGGACATCGCTTCAGATTCTTTTACTCCTGGCGTATCTCCCGCAATGCCAACATCAACCGCAAACGCGATATCCGGATTTACTGCATAAACGGATGTTTGAGCGCCGCGTAAACCGACTTCTTCTTGAACTGTTCCCACGCCATATACTGTGTTCGGATGATCAACTCCTTGTAGCTGCTGTAGCGTCTGAATCGCCATAGCGATACCAACGCGGTTATCCCATGCTTTTGCCATCATTAACTTCGGATTTTTCATAACGGTGAACGGACAAATCGGAACGACCGTATCACCTGGACGGACGCCGAATTCTTCGGCTTCTTCTTTGCTGGAAGCGCCAATATCAATGAACATATCCTTGATTTCCACTGGTTTTTTGCGCGCTTCCGGCGGCAAAATATGGGGTGGAATCGAGCCAATAACACCTTCAATTATGCCGTTGCGCGTTTGCACAGCAACCCGCTGAGCCAGCATCACCTGTTCCCACCAGCCCCCGAGCGGTTGAAACTTCAGAAATCCTTTGTCCGTTATCATCGTAACCATAAAGCCGACTTCATCCAGGTGTCCGGCTACCATAATCTTTGGCCCCTTGTTTCCTTTACGCGCCAATAAACTTCCCAAGTTATCCGTTGTTACTTCATCCGCATACGTCTCTATATATTTGCGCATCACTTCGCGCACCGCGCGCTCATGACCCGGCACACCCGGTGTTTCAGTCAATTCTTTATACATCGCTAACATTTTGTCTTCCATAATCATTCCTCCATTCCTTCGTTTGCGCATACAATCCAAGCTTTCCCTTTCTTCATCCATATTATCGCACAATTTCAACACATACTAAAAGATAAAGGAGGAATGAAATTGGCAAAACGTGTGTTTTTTAACTTTTTGTATAAAGTTGTGTTATTTCCGGGCGTTCTTTATCTCTTGTCTGTCACTTTTCCTTCTCAGTTAATGTTCGAAAACATCAATCACTGGCTGGACGTTAGCCTGCTGCTGCTTGTCATTGGGCTGATAGCGGATGAAGTTGTGCTCGGCATATACGGTATCTACAAAGCAACACTGCAAGGTACTTTAGCGATAGCAGTTATCGTCTATCTATCCGGTTGGCTATTCCCGCAGAGCAAAATTACGCTACTCGGAGGCGTTATAGCTGGAATTTCCCTCGGAACGGTAGAGCTTATTATGCATAGGTATATCCGCGTCAACCAGAAAAAACATAAACGCAAAAACTCCTAACATCCAGCCTTCTTCTTTCGACAGAACACACAAAAATTTTTCTGCAAAAGAACGAATAATTTAACAAAATTCTGATAGTTATTTAATATACAGAGTTCTCATCTTTCAATTCCTACGCAGAAACGTTCACTGCCAAAAATCAAACGGAAAGAGGGATTGGTATGAACACTCTGTTAAAAATTGCTCTTGTTCTGGTGATTATTGGCGCGCTTAACTGGGGACTCGTAGGCTTTTTTCAATTCGACTTGATAGCTGCAATCTTCGGCGGACAGGGTACAATCATTTCCCGTATCATTTACTCCCTGATAGGACTAAGCGGACTATATACCATTACACTCTTGTTTACGTCTGAAAAAGCGAGGATGTAGATAAACCGCATTGAAATTTCCCCCGTATTTCAAAGGGGCTGTACCAAAAGTCATGAAAAATGACTAATTGGGACAGCCCCTTTGTTGCATTGCTGACGTACTAGTAATTATTTTGTTTCTACTGTCACATTTTAGCATATGTGATTCGTTATATAGGGTGAAGGGGGTGAGCGGTTTGGATGACAATACTCTACGTCAGATTATCGCTGACATATTGGAGGGGAATACCGAAAAGTTCGAGAAAATCATGCAATTATACCAAAAACCGATTTTTCTTTATTGTTATCATATGCTAGGCAATTATGCTGAAGCCGAGGACAGCGGACAAGAAGTATTTTTGAATGCATTTCGCTCTTTGAATAAGTACAACCCGGCTATACCGTTCGGCACTTGGTTGTATAAAATTGCCTATAATCAATGTATTGATGTGATTCGTAAGCGAAAACTTGCAAAATATCTCCCCTTTTTTTATCAGGATGAGAAGGAGAATAAACATGTAGATTTACAGATTGAAGCCAATTATTTTGATGAATACATACAACAGGCGATGTCAAAATTATCGGCAGAAGAGCGGAACTTGTTAATTTTACGTTGTGTTGAGGATAAAAGTTATGAAGAAATTAGCCTTATTCTTAATCAAAACAACGCTACTCTTCGAAAAAAATACGAGCGTTCAGCTGCAAAATTCCGTAAGCACTATGCTCAAGTGAAGGGAGTGAAACCGTATGACATTGGACAAGGATCAGGATTTAAGAGAACTTTTTCATGACCTACAGCTTCCCGATGTTGACTTGACTGGAAAAGTGATGGAGAAGTTGTATGCTGAGCAGAAAAAAAAGGAGCGATTTTTTGTGAAATATAAAGTGAGTGTAATGGTAGTGGCAGGAATGCTTTTGACGGTATCTTCAGCTTTTGCTTTTAGCTATCAGACATTGACCAACAAGCAAGGTAAAGTTGTTTTTGAGGAGAAAACACTGGAAGAGGCAAACTATACCTCGCCTTCATTGGATGAACAACTCCGCGCGCTAAAAGCTAGAGATTTTGCGAACAAGGTGTTAAAAGCGGGGACAGCCGGTGTCTTTTATGTCGTCTCGAACATTCCAGATATGAAAACGTACACCTTAGACAAACCTCTAACCTTTACCGACGTGTCCGCACTCCGCACCAAAATGAAAGGGCAATCGGTCAAAATTTTTGACAGTTTGCCAGGAAAGCACAACTTCGAACATGCAACGGTCTTCTTTACCCCAATTACTGACGTGAATCCTCCTACCCCGAAAGAACAGACGGCTATAGCAGAAAAGCTGCGGAAACAGGCAGAGGAATCGAAACAAGAATATGCGATGCTGCCGGTGGAGATGTCGAAAGATCATTGGCGGATCCTTAGCACATATAAAAAAGGCGGGAGTGCTATACAAGTTGCAATGTCCAGAACAAGTGGAAAAGAGACTTTTCTCGTTCATAAAGAGTGGGGCTCAAAGCGGGAAAAATTTGTTGTAAAGGGAGTAGAAATGATATATACAGACTTCGGTACAGGACACAATATCCAATGGATTTATGACGTTCCAAACAGTACGCATACGATTCGATACCATATCGAAACAGGAAAACAAATAAACAAAAAAGACTTGATTAAAATCGCCGAATCGTATCTGGATTAATCGATTGATGCATACGAAAAGGACCGCTCTGCTATGAACTTAAAAAAGTTAGCTACCTGTCTCTGGAAGTCAGGTGGAACGAAGCGTAAGTTTCCTATTTTTTCTTTGTTTTTTCATCAAAAAGTACAAAAACTCCCTTAGCAGTGTAATTTGCAAGGGAGTTTGTCTTCAGTCTGAGACCTGCCGCTCTTTTTGGCAGGTCTTTTTTACGGTCGTTTCCATGTGGAAAAAGGCGGGCGGCAACGCCCGCGAGATTTTCATACTGTCATTTATTTAACAGATCCCATGTTTACTTCTCGCATCGGAACATAGTAAGTGTCGGGGCGCTCGCGCTCTTCCGGATTATAATAAACGATTAGCAACGTTTCCTCTTCTTTGATTTCACCTGTTTGCAAATATGTGTTCATATTGAACGGTAAAATCTCCAGCATCGTATGTTTATGAAGCAATTTCTCGTCAAGCCCGCGCACCACAAACGCTTCTCCGGCAAGTTCTGGACGCTGGGCGAGCAACTTCATCAAGCGGGAATGTTCCGATTTCCCGACTTCGTATTTCCACCATGTTTTACGTGGTTTATACTTATAATTCATAAAGAAATCGTACTTCATCAAACCTTCGATTATCGGCAGTTTTTCTGTGCCGCGCTCACGCAAAAACATGTGCAAACGAGTGAATAAATCCTCAAGCTGATGCCCAATACGCGCCCAACCTTTTGATTCCCAAAAATTACCGAATTCTTGAAAGAAATCAAACGGCGAAGCAAACTCCCGTTCAATAAGATACAGTAACGTGCGATCCATGCGGTGCGCGTTCCAATATTTTTCTAATACATCTTCTACCCGTTTAATCCGGACAATGTCGGAAAACGGCAGAATACGGTTCTCCAAAATTTCATAAGGCGCATGATCCATATACTTGTATTCATACTTATCCGCATTTAACCGCATTCCCGTGCCGCGCAACATCTTCAAAAACCCAAGCTGCAATTCTTCCGGACGCAACGCAAACACATCATTGAACGTTTTACGGAATGACAGGTAATCTTCTTCCGGCAAACCTGCAATTAAATCAAGGTGCTGAGCAATTTTGCCACTTTCTCGAATCTTGGTCACGGTACGCGCTAACTTGGTGAAATTTTGCCGACGTTTTACAATTTCATTCGTTACGTCATTAGTCGATTGAACACCGATTTCAAAGCGAAAGATACCGGGCGGCGCCTGTTCGGCCAAATAATCGAGCACTTCCGGGCGCATGATATCGGCGGTGATTTCAAACTGGAATACACAGCCGCCATGATTTTCAATTAAAAACTGAAAAATTTCCATCGCGTAGTCACGCTTGATGTTAAACGTCCGGTCAACAAATTTAATCAGCTTTGCGCCGTTTTTAATTAAATGCAGCAAATCTCGTTTTGTCCGCTCAATATCAAAATAGCGCACACCTACTTCAATGCTTGACAGGCAAAATTGGCAAGAAAACGGACATCCCCGGCTTGTTTCAAAATACGTGACACGGTTTTTAAGATTCGGAATGTCTTCTTCAAAATAAAACGGAGACGGAATCCGATTCAAATCGAGCTTTGGACGCGGCGGGTTGATAATAACTTCCTGACCTTTGCGGTATGCAAGCCCATATACGAAATGGTATTTTTGCTCTCCCTGAATTTCTGAAAGCAGGTGGTGGAACGTTTCTTCCCCCTCGCCAACAACAATAAAATCAACTTCCTGTAAGCGATTCATCCAATAGTCGACATCATACGATACTTCCGGTCCGCCAAGCACAATTTTTACATCTGGCATGATCTTTCTCAGCATAGAAATAACTTTAATCGTCTCTTCGATGTTCCAGATATAACAGGAAAAGCCAATTACATCCGGCTGGCGCTGGAATAAATCAGACACGATGTTCATTGCCGGGTCTTTGATCGTATATTCAACGAGCTCCACTTTAAAGTCGTTCTGACAAAATGCCTTCAAATAGCGAAGTGCCAACGAGGTATGGATATATTTCGCGTTCAATGTTGTTATAAGCACATTCATGAATAAGCTCCCTCATCATTCATAAATTTCTGTGTGATAGTATAGCATTTTTTTGCATCCTTTTTCTAATCAATCCGTATAAAAAAGTGAATGGATACTTTTGCAAGAAGAGAGGGACTTGCATGTTACGATTATTGTTGCTGCTAGCCATTATTGCGTTCATTGTCTGGTGGTTTCAATATATATTCAATCCAAAACGCAAACTGGAAAGTGCGCTGGAAAAAAAGCGGACATTTTTTCTGGATGACAGGAACAACGTACGCCGTAACTTCTTGTTAACATATAAAGGAGTTTTATTTGAAGGGGAAAAATATTTAGGAAATACGGAAGATAAGTTTACGGTAACAAAGATTTCTATCTGGTCCAGGCAGCCGGAGCGGCTGCACGGTTTGACGCGGAACGATTTTTTCGAGATCGCAGAGATTATCGCCGAAAGCTATCCGGATGCCGAAATCGAGTGGAAAACACCCATTAAAGAGTTTTTACATGATGAATAAACTTGCTTATTTTTGGCGTGTTGATTAATCAGTTTTAGGAAGACTATAATCACCATAAGGAGGACTTAACAAAAATGATCATTTTTGATCAAACATGGCTTATAAAGATAGCTGCAAAAAAGCGAGAGTATTAGCTGTAACGCTAACCTCTCGCTTTTTTATGCCTCTAAGCCTGCACGTATACTTCGTGCATAGCGGCGATAATTTTATCAGCCATTTCTTTCGTGCTGACGGCTTCTTCTTTACTCTTAGCGATATCGGCCGTGCGCACGCCGGAATTCAGCACCTTGTGCACGGCTTTCTCAACTGCATTCGCCGCCCGCTCCATACCAAACGAATATTTAAGCATCATTGCCGCAGAGAGAATCGTGGCAGTCGGGTTTGCTATTCCTTTTCCGGCGATATCAGGCGCCGAACCGTGCACCGGTTCATACAAGCCGAAGTTACCGTCCGCCAACGAAGCGGATGGCAGCATGCCGATAGAGCCTGTCAGCATGGACGCTTCATCGCTCAAAATATCACCGAACATATTTTCCGTCACAATCGTATCAAACTGCTTCGGCCAGCGGAGCAGTTCCATCGCGCAGGAATCGACGAGCTGATGGCGCAACTCAACATCCGGATAATCGTGCGCAACCCGATCCACCACTTTGCGCCACAGACGGGAAGATTCCAGTACATTCGCTTTATCTACAGACGTAAGCTTTTTACCCCGCAAGCGCGCCACTTCAAACGCACGGCGCACAATCCGTTCGATTTCATATTCGTGGTAGATCAATTCATCGGATGCTACTTCTCCATTCTCCGTTTTATAGCGCTTCTTCTCACCGAAATAGAGTCCGCCGGTCAATTCACGAATCACCATCAAATCAACGCCCCTGACCACTTCTTCTTTCAATGCCGACACTTCCACCATGCAGTCGAGCATGAAAGCCGGACGCAGATTCGCGTACAGGCCAAGCGCCTTGCGAATACCGAGCAGGCCTGTTTCCGGCCGGAGATGCGCCGGGTTGTTATCCCATTTTGGACCGCCTACCGCGCCAAGCAATACAGCGTCAGAACGGCGCGCTTTCTCCAGCGTCTCCTCCGGCAACGGCGTGCCATCTTCATCAATAGCACAACCGCCCAAGCGTGCGTATTCAAACGTAAACGTAACATCTTCCAGCTTTTCTACAGCTTTTAACACATGTATCGCTTGCTCGATAACTTCCGGCCCGATCCCATCGCCAGGCAACACAGTAATAGTAAACGTTTGGCTCATGCTTCGTTCCTTCCTCTCTTACATTACGACTTCCACGGCGTCACCGCGGCGTACAATCAATTTATTCAACGCGCGTAGATACGCTTTGGCGCTCGCTTCCAGCACATCTGTGCTTACACCGCGTCCCTGTACTGTGCAATCCCCCTGGGAAAGGCGTACGTACACTTCGCCAAGCGCATCTTTTCCTTGAGTAATGGATAAAATCTTGTAGTCTTCTAATACTACTTCTTCATTCGTTACGCGATCAATCGCCTTATAAATGGAATCGACGGAGCCGTTGCCGCACGCAGCTTCTTCAAGTACCCGCCCATCTGCGGTACGTACGCGCACACTAGCGGTCGGAACGGAATGGTTGCCGTACGAAAGTTGAATGTTTTCAAGAATATATGTTTCTGGAATATTGGTAATTTTTGCATCTACCAGCGCGATGATATCTTCATCACTGATATCTTTCTTTCGATCGCACAATTCTTTAAAGCGGAAAAATGCGTCATCCAGCTCTTTTTGCGTTAAATGATAACCCAGTTCCTGCAATTTATCTTTGAAAGCATGGCGGCCAGACAGCTTACCAAGCACAAGACGGTTGGATTTGACACCGACACGTTCCGGACGGATAATTTCATAAGTCGTTACTTCTTTCAATACACCGTCCTGGTGAATGCCAGACTCATGCGCAAACGCGTTGGCCCCCACTACCGCTTTGTTGCCCGGTACAATCATACCGGTTAAGCGGCTGACCAGTTTACTTGTGCGCGCGATTTCTTCCAGTTTCAAATTTGTGATCGCCTGATAGAAATCTTTGCGCGTATCAAGCGCCAGCGCCACCTCTTCCAACGCAACGTTCCCCGCGCGTTCACCGATCCCGTTAATCGTGCCTTCCACCTGGGTGGCTCCGGCCTGGATGGCAGCCAGTGTATTGGCAACCGCCATGCCAAGATCGTCATGGCAGTGACAGCTTAACTTCACGTTCTCAATACCGTGTACATTGTTTAATATCTGGGTAAAGATATTGGCATATTCCGCAGGCATCGTGTATCCTACCGTGTCCGGAAGATTGATAATTGTTGCACCTGCATCCACGACCGCCTGCACCACTTCAATCAGGAATGGAATCTCGGTACGAGAAGCGTCTTCGCAGGAAAACTCAACCATATCAAAATATTTCTTTCCATACTTTACCGCTGCCACCGCACGCTCAACAATCTGTTCCTTCGTCATGTTCAATTTATACTTGCGATGAATCGGAGACGTAGCAATAAATGTATGCAAGCATGCGGATTCGGCATCACCCAATGCCTCCCACGCTTTGTCAATATCTTTCTCCGACGCGCGGGACAAGCTAACAATCGTCGAGTTCTTCACCCGTTTGGCAATTTCACGAATAGCCTGTAAATCTCCTGGGGAGGCAGCGGCAAACCCTGCCTCAATCCGGCTTACCCCCAGGCGCTCCAGTTGCAAAGCAATTTCCAGTTTTTCTGCGGCGCTTAAGTTGACCCCTGGGGACTGTTCACCGTCCCGCAGGGTGGTATCAAAAACTTCGATTGTACGCATGCCCTATGGCCACCTCCACAATTTTTATTGAGCTTATTTCTTAATCCAAGCCATCATTTCGCGCAGCTGTTTGCCAACCTGCTCGATTTGATGCTCTTTCTCAATGCGGCGACGTGCGCTGAATGCGGCGCGGCCAGACTGGTTCTCCAGAATCCAGTTTTTCGCAAACGTACCGTTTTGAATTTCTTTCAATACTTTCTTCATTTCTTTCTTCGTTTCTTCCGTAATAATGCGCTGACCTACGCTGTAATCGCCGAACTCAGCTGTATCGCTGATTGAGTAGCGCATGTATTCCAGACCACCCTCGTACATAAGGTCAACGATAAGTTTGAGTTCATGCAAACACTCGAAGTATGCGATTTCCGGGGCATATCCTGCTTCCACGAGCGTTTCAAATCCCGCTTTTACAAGTTCGGCTGTACCTCCACAAAGCACCGCTTGCTCGCCGAACAGGTCTGTTTCTGTCTCTTCACGGAATGTTGTCTCTATAACCCCGGCACGCGTGCAGCCGATACCGCTCGCATACGCAAGACCAAGCTCTTTCGCTTTACCTGTACCGTCTTGATATACTGCCAGAAGTCCCGGAACGCCGAATCCTTCCATGTATACCCGGCGAACCATGTGGCCCGGGCTCTTCGGAGCTACCATTACTACATCCACACCGGCTGGAGCGACGATTTGCTGGAAGTGGATATTAAAGCCATGCGAGAAAAAGAGTGCGGCACCTTCTTTCAAATTTGGCTCAATTTGCTCTTTATATACTTTTGCCTGCATTTCGTCCGGCAGAAGAATCATAATCAAATCGGCGCGGGAAGCCGCTTCATCAACAGTGTAAACCTCAAAGCCATCGTTCTCCGCTTGTTCCCAAGAACGGCCTTTGCGAAGACCGATCATAACTTTCATGCCGCTGTCGCGCAGGTTTTGCGCTTGCGCGTGTCCCTGGCTTCCATATCCGATAATGGCAATCGTTTTGCCTTTCAAAATTTCTTGATTTGCGTCTTTTTCATAATACATCTTAATCATCGAATCTTCCTCCCAAATTATGTGTAATATTTTTATATATAAATAGATTGATAGCGATCCATTATGCTTTTGCCAAGATAGCTCCGCGGCTAATCGCAGTAATTCCGGTGCGGGACAACTCTTTAATTCCGTACGGTGTTAACAGATCAATTAACGCATCAACCTTTTCAGAACTACCCGTTACCTCAATCACAAGGGACGATACCCCCACATCGACAATATTTGCGCGAAACGGCTCAATAATACCATTAATCTCAGAACGCGTGGCCGCTGTCGTCCCCACTTTAATCAGCGCAAGCTCGCGAGCTACCATAGGGCCACTACTCAGATGCTGCACTTTTAAGACGTCAATTAATTTATGAAATTGCTTCATAATCTGTTCGATTGTTTTTTCATCACCGCGCGTTACGATAATCATGCGTGACAGGCCCGGTTCTTCCGATTGGCCAACCGTAATGCTGTCGATATTGAAGCCGCGCTGACCCATTAAACTGGCTACCCGGGTCAAAACCCCCGGCTGGTCGTTTACGAGAATTGAGATCGTATGTTTCTGTTCCATGTTACTCTTCATCTCCCAGCACCATTTGATCAAGTGTGTTTCCGGCTGCTACCATCGGATAGACGTTTTCTTCCGGCTCTACCACAAATTCCACAAGAACAGGCCCTTTTGTATTCATGGCTTCCTGCCACACCCGCTCCGCTTCTTCTTCCGTTGACGCTCGCAAGCCTTTAATGCCGTACGCGTCAGCCAACTTCACAAAATCCACGCTCGTGCTCAAATCAATCTGGCTGTAACGATGCTCATAGAACAGCTCCTGCCATTGACGTACCATGCCAAGGCATTTGTTATTGATGATGACAATTTTGATCGGCAAATTATGGTTTGCAACAACCGCCAGTTCTTGCTGGTTCATCTGAAAGCCACCGTCGCCGCTTACCGAAATAACCGTCTTATTCGGATGGGCGAACTGCGCACCGATGGCCGCCGGGAATCCGAATCCCATCGTGCCAAGTCCTCCAGAAGAGATAATCGAGCGCTGGCCGCTGAACTTGAAAAACTGAGCCACCCACATCTGATGCTGCCCAACGTCAGTCGTTACAATCGCGTCGCCGCCTGTGGATTCGTACATAATTTCGATGGCTCGTTGCGGTTTCAACATCCCTGTCGGACTTGGTTTATACGAGTACGGATGTTGCGCGTTCCAAGCATGAATCTGTTCCACCCAGGCATCGCTGTCGGCCCGCTCTACCTTCGGAAGAGCAGCAAGCAACACATTTTTCACGTCACCAACAATCGGGATATACGTTTCAACGTTTTTGCCGATTTCCGCCGGGTCAATGTCCACGTGAACAATTTTGGCATTAGGTGCGAATTCCTTCGTCCGTCCCATCGTAATCCGATCATCGAAACGCGCGCCTAGGTTAATCAATAAATCCGTGTTAAGCAATGCCATATTGGAAGCGTAAGAACCGTGCATCCCCGGCATGCCCGGACAGAGACGGTGCGTTCCTGGGAAGCCGGCCAGCCCCATAAAAGTTGGAATAACCGGAATATTAGCTTTTTCTGCGAATTCTAATAATTCTTTTTCCGCCCCAGCGGCAATGATACCTCCGCCAGCCAGAATCACCGGTTTTTTCGCTTCAGAAATGGCATGGAGCATGCGCTCGATCTGTAAACTGTTCGGTTTAACAGTAGGATTATAGGTGCGAAGCTTTACCGTTTCCGGATAATAGAACGGAGCCTTCGCATTGCTTACATCTTTTGGAATATCAATGAGTACAGGGCCCGGACGTCCAGTAGTCGCGATATGGAACGCTTCTTTCACAATGCGCGGCAAGTCTTTGACATCTCGAACAAAGTAGTTATGCTTCGTAATCGGAAGTGTAATGCCCGTGATGTTCGCCTCCTGAAACGCGTCTGTGCCGATAAGATGCTGGGCAACGTTTCCCGTAATGCAAACGAGCGGTACCGAGTCCATATACGCGGTGGCGATTCCCGTTACCAGATTGGTAGCTCCCGGACCGGAAGTAGCGATGACGACACCCGGCTTTCCGGTTGCACGCGCATAGCCATCAGCCGCGTGAATAGCTCCCTGCTCATGGCGCGTCAAAATATGTTTCAGGTGACTCGAATAGAGCGAATCGTAAATCGGAAGGACAGCGCCGCCCGGGTATCCAAAAACATACTTCACACCTTCCAACAGAAGACAGCGCAGTAACATATCGGAACCCGTCATTACTTCTCCCATTTCGATAGGCGGCAACGAAGCTTTTTGATTCTCAATCATCGCCGTATCTGTGCTCATGATAGTTCCTCCTTTAAGACTTTCTCTCTCCATTGTTAAAATAATCTAAAAATTTATGCTGGACAGAGTACAACTTTATGCCTCCGCCCGTCATACCAGAAAAAAGAGTAAAAAAGAAAACCCTTTCACCCCCCTGACTCTCCTTGAGCGTCAGTCTGGGGCGAAAGAGTTTCGCGGTACCACCCAAAATTCATTGCCGCCTCACGGTCGGCAACCTCGGCGAGTCAGCGTTCGTCCGCCGACTCTAACACGTAACGCGTGTTCCACGGCCCATCCCTACTGGAATCGCTTCGTTCAGGATAGCAACTCAGGGGTGAGATATATACAGCATTCTTATCCGGCTTCCACCATCCCGGACTCTCTAGGAAGAAGAGGCCATATACGTGTCCCCGTCAACGTTATTCTTCATTATTCTTTCAATTTTCAATCTGAAGAACTATTAATCATTTATGATATTACATGCAATTATAGACAGGGATGAAAAATGTGTCAAGCCAAAAATTTAAGAAACTTTATAAACTTTTTTAAACGACTAAACTGCTGATTCCATGGAATGTTCGGCTTTTAGAATTTTACCTTCCGTCTCCTGTCTGCCCATTCCGTTTAAAATAATATTCAACACGATAGCGGTAAGACTTCCCGTTACAATCCCACTTTCCATTACCAAGCGCACGCTTTCCGGAAGCTGGGAAAATATCGCTGGCGAAATAGATACCCCCAGGCCAAGGCCTACAGATGTGGCAATAATAAACATATTCTCGATCCGCTGGAAATTTACGCGCGACAACTGACGAACGCCAGAAGCCATTACCATCCCAAACATCGGAATCATGGCTCCTCCAAGAACAGGGTTAGGAATCACTGTCGTCAGCGCCGCTACTTTCGGTAGAAGACCAAGAATCATAATAATGATGCAGGCAGCGATCACTACGCTTCTCGCTTTTACTCCGGTCAAAGCAACCAGTCCTACGTTTTGTGAATAGGTTGTATACGGAAACGCTTGAAAGATACCGCCGATAACCTGAGTGATTCCTTCTGCCCGTAACCCGCGTTTAATGTCATTCCCGTCAATTTTCTTGTCGCATACTTCAGCAAGCGCAAAGAAAACGCCCGTCGATTCAATCATACTCACAATTCCTACCAGAACCATACTGATAATAGCGGATACATGGAAAGTAGGCATACCAAAACGGAAAGGTTCAACCATGTGGAACCAGTCGGCTTTTTTTACGGTTGAAAAATCTACAAGACCCATAAACGAAGCGACTGACGTACCGATCACTAACGAAAGCAATACGGAAATTGACTTTAAATATCCTGTGAAAAAGCGATTCATCAACACGATAGATAAAAGCGTGATACCCGCCAAAAACAGGTTGGTTAAGCTGGCGAACTCCGGTGTGTTCGGTTGTCCGACAATGTTGCCCATAGCTGCCCCAATCAGCGATGCTCCAATGATAATCACCACAGACCCCGTTACCACAGGCGGAAAAAATTTGATGATTTTATCCATAAACTGAGCCAGAATCATAACGATTACGCCAGCGGCGATAATGGCCCCGTATATAGCCGTAATTCCCTGCAATTTACCGATAGCGATCATCGGTCCTACTGCCTGAAAAGCACACCCCATCATAATAGGAAGCTTAATTCCAAAATATTTTCCGCCAACAACCTGGAACAGAGAAGCAATCCCACAAGCAAACAAATCAATAGAAATAAGATATGCGATTTGTTCGGGCGTCATACCAATCGCCGGTCCGACAATTAGCGGAACGACAACCGCTCCTGCATACATGGCTAGTACATGCTGAAAACCAAGCGTTCCTATCTCCCAAAGCCCTAACTTTTTCTCCAAGAGAATTCCTCCTAAAAATCGCAAGTATGAAAAAACCTTTAAACACTTGAACCGTTCCTCAGCTTTGATGCTTTACGCATTCCTCAGCAAACTGCACTTCCCCGCCTGCAAACGTGGCGATACGGGCCAGCGATTCGACACGGAATCCGCTCTCACGCAGACGCTTTCCGCCGTCCTGGAACGCTTTCTCAATCACAATGCCGATCCCTACAACTTCGCTGCCAGCCTGTTCTACGATGCGGGCAAGTCCCATGGCCGCCTCCCCGTTTGCAAGAAAATCGTCGATGATTAGAATTTTTTCACCTGCTCCAAGAAACTTTTTCAGCACGGTTACCTCGTTTGTTTCGTTCTTCGTAAAAGAATGAACTTGCGTCACATACGCTTCTTCATTCATTAACGCCGACTTTTTCTTGCGAGCGAATACCACCTTCACATTCAGCTTCAACGCTGCGGTCAGCGCGGCCGCAATCCCTGAAGATTCGATAGTAAGAACCTTGGTCACCCCTGTATCCGCGAACCGACGGGCGAATTCTTCCCCGATTGCCATCATAAGCTCCGGGTCAATCTGGTGGTTCAAAAATGAATCAACCTTAAGCACTTTGTCGTTCAGTACATGTCCCTCTTGACGGATTTTCTCTTTGAGCAACTCCATGTGTATCCTCCCTTGCGTCATGCGTAAAAAAAATCGGAGGTCTGTTTTCGCTCGCAGGGAGCGAAAACAGACCTCCGGATCCTAAAATTGCCTGATCACCTGATCAGACCACAATCCATCTCATAAGATCAGTCATGCTTTCACCCGTAGTCAGATTGTTTACGGCAATCTGGTAGAGACTTGCGAGCCATATTCCCGCGATTATACGAGCGTCGTTAATGTTCGTTTTTTGCTGACGGAGTCATTATACATAATCCGCATGAAAAAATAAAGTCCGGATTTACAAAAAATCCGAACTTTTTTTTAGATATTTATTGAATCATTCGCTTTCTTTTCTTATTTTACCGCAAAAATCAGAACTTACTGCGATTTTGCAGATTCCGCGCGGCGCAGCGCCAGGATCGCCAGTGTGCGCACCATAGCTCCTGTGCCGCCCGCAGGGGACAAGTCGCTTGCCTTATCCGCCCATGCAGTACCCGCAATATCAAGGTGCACCCATGGCGTATCTTCCGCAAATTCACCAACAAACAGCCCTGCCGTGATCGTACCAGCATTGCGTCCACCCGTATTCTTCAAATCAGCAATCTCGCTTTTGATTTGTTCTTTGTACGGCTTATAGCCAGGAAGTCTCCAGAGCCGTTCACCAGCTTCGCCAGCCGCTTCCATTACTTCTTCCATCAACGCTTCGTCATTCGTCAGTGCGGCCGTCGTACACGTGCCAAGCGCAATAAGAGCCGCTCCCGTTAGTGTAGCAAGATCAATCAAATAATCCGCACCCATTTTTCGTGCATAGCTCATACCATCGGCAAGAATGAGCCGACCTTCCGCATCCGTGTTGAGAATTTCCACCGTTTTACCGCTCATTGTCGTAATAACATCACCTGGCTTTAACGCGGAACCGCTGGGCATGTTCTCTGTCGTCGGAATCACAGCAGCGATATTGATGGCTGGTTTTAGCGTACCAATGGCTTCCATTGCACCAAGCACAGAAGCCGCTCCCCCCATGTCACCTTTCATTTCTTCCATGCCTTGTCCCGGCTTCAAGGAAATACCGCCGGAATCGAACGTGATTCCTTTGCCGACAAGTCCCAGCACATTCTCCCACTTTTCCGTTCCGCGATACTTAATGGCAATTAACTTCGGCGGTTCAACCGAACCTTGGCTTACGCCCAGCAACCCGCCCATGCCATATACCTCCATGTCGGCTTTATCGAGGATTTCCACTTCCATACCATGGCGCTCAGCGATTTCTTTTGCTTTTTCCGCAAGCACAGTGGGCGTCAAATAATTGCCGGGCATATTCACAAGATCGCGCGCCAGGTTCGTGCCGCGTGCCAGCGCTTCGGCAATATACGCCCCTTCCTTAGCATCGTCAATGTTCTCTTCCGGGCACAGCACAGTCATTTCTTCAAGGGAGGGCCTGTCTTCCGCTTCTTTGTGATAGCCAGGAAAACGGTAATTGGCAAGTAGTGCTCCCTCCACAATCGCATGTGTCGCGTCATATGCGCCAAGCATCTGTGCCTCACCATCCAGCACAAATACAATCCTGGTTACTTGTGCTTTCAGCGCCTCCTTTACGGCGCGCGCCGCAACTTCACGCAAATCTTCAAACGTCAATTCGTCTTTCTTTCCAAGACCGATGGTCATAATGCGGCGTATGCCCAGCTTTCCAAACGTATGTATGAACTGTACGCTTTTTTGCTTGCCGTTGATTTCCCCGTCCACAAACAATGCAGACAGCGCTCCTCCCATTTTTTCATCAGCTTCTTTTAAAGAGACAGGTAGCACGGTTTGACCTTCAAAAATCCCGACGATAGCACATTGAGCAGAAAAATCTTGCAACTTTCCACTTTTCACTTCTATTTTCATCGCTTTGCACCTCCAATGAAAATTTTATCAATAAATGTACTGTAGTTGAGCAATTTTCATTACAATAATTACCATGTAAAAAGAGACAAACGGAGTACCCCTTATGCCACATGAAGCTGTTTTTTAACGACATCAATGGGAATATCTTGTTTCGCTGCATCGTAAATAAACTCCACGAGGCTATGTCCTTTCTTCTTTCGAAGGAAGTCAAGCCCGGTAGAGAAATCGCTGTTGGATTCGACCATACTGTACACATAAGCGAGTTGCACCAAGATCCAATACCGTTTCACCGCCCGACGTTGACGAACGCGGTACCCATCGAGCTTCAGCTGGTCTTTCGCTTGTCGAAAAAAGCATTCGATCGACCAACGCTGGGCATA
>NZ_FNDE01000082.1 GCF_900099925.1 Aneurinibacillus thermoaerophilus
ACCAGCCGCCCGCCGGGAGTCCGGTGGGTGGCTCGGTGGTATGGCGAAAAGTGAGGTAAGAGACGTATGAAAATGCTTGACCTCTTCTCCGGCATCGGCGGCATCTCTCTTGCTGCGGATTGGGCCGGGATTGAAACGGTAGCCTTTTGTGAAATCGAACCGTTTTGTCAGAAGGTGTTGCGAAAACATTGGCCTGACGTTCCGATTTTTGATGACGTAACAAAACTATCAAAGCAAACTCTTACGGAAGCTGGGGTGATAGACGATGAGCGAGCAATTGACATTATTTGCGGAGGATATCCTTGTCAGCCTTTCAGTAATGCCGGGAAGCGAGCAGGCACTAAAGATGACCGTCACCTCTGGCCGGAAATGTTTAGACTCATACAAGAGCTCAGGCCCACTTGGGTTGTTGGAGAAAATGTTGCTGGTCATGTATCCATGGGGCTCGGGGATGTGCTTTCTGACCTGGAAAGTGAAGGATATCAAACAAGGGCATTTCTTATTCCAGCTTGTGCCGTCGGAGCCATACATCGAAGGGACAGAGTATTTGTGGTTGCCCACTCCAACAACAAGCATGTACAAGGGAGCGCCAAAATCTCGATACAACGGAAGCAAGGAATACAGAGGATCATTCACACAAGAGAAGATAAGGAATGGTCAAGACGATCCTCTTTATTTGAACCCAAGTTATGCAGAAATCTTAATGGGATTCCCGATGGGGTGGACAGAACTAAAGCACTCGGAAATGCAGTAGTGCCGCAGCAGATATATCCGATTTTCAAAGCTATAGCAGAAATTGAAAGGGGGAATATTGCATGGTAACGAACGGCACATACGAAGTGACGAAGCTGCTGGCAGAGTGGCGTGAGGGGAAATAAAAAGGCCGGTTTAATACCGGCCAGTGAAAGAGGTGTGCCTTTGAAGGGCTGCCCTCAATATACCATATTTAGGTAAATGGGTAAATAAGGAAAATGATAGGAGGGAACGGAATGCGTGAGTTGAAGTTTCGGGCTTGGGATGAAGAAAAGAAAAGGATGCTTTATTCTACCGAGTCATATGATTACGGGAACACAGAGTTTCGATTCATAGATGGCGAATTATGTGTCGTCAGATATAGATGTGGATGGAATAACTTTCCCATCGCTGAAAAAGCCAAGGGCATAAAAGGTATGATGCAATACACTGGCTTGAAAGACAAGAACGGTAAAGAGATTTACGAGGGGGATATTTTATCCTGGCGAGAACACGTCCGGATGTATGGTACAGATTTAAACAAATGGGTAACGGAAAAAGTTCCTGTTCGTTTCGATGATACGGGAGCAATGTTTTTATGCGGAGATGACTTCCTTTTCAAGTATAACGAAAAAGCAGAAGTCATCGGCAATATCTACGAGAATCCGGAACTGCTGGAAGTGGAGAAGGTATGAAATGGAAAAAGCGGAAGAGTTGCAGGAAATATGAACCTAGGGAGGATGAGGGGAAGTGGGGCTACATGATAGTACAAAGAATAAAGCTAAAGTCGGGTTCCTTGTAAATCAAATGCTAGATTCTCTTTCAAGTGATGATAATACTGAAGTTTTGATTTATCGCGATGAAGAAGGAGAATGGCAAATCAAAATGGATCGTCCATTCTTCAGTCTGGGTTACATGCTAAAAGATGAAAATGAACGATTGCGGGAAGAAAATGCGAGATTGAAACAACAACTTCGAAGGATAGCATCATATCCATATTTTCGTGGAGAAGCTCCAATATTACGAAAGATAGCAAGGGAGGCGTTAAAATGACTGAACAAGAACTAAAAGATATTGAGGCACGGTTGGCGGCTGCTACACCGGGGCCATGGGGATGCAATGATGACAATGAATTTACAATCGGTCATTTGTATGCACCTTTTGGAGAAATGGAAGTTTGCAAGGTAACATCCGGTAATTTGGCAGATGCAACTTTCATTAAGTGCGTCCCGACAGACATGCGTCGGCTACTGGACGAGGTCAAACGGTTGCGGAAGGACAATGAAGAGCTTCAAAAGCTGGTTGATAAGTTTAGCGAAGCGAATCGTCGATTGAGAATAGCGGTCGCTAATCAGAA
>NZ_FNDE01000064.1 GCF_900099925.1 Aneurinibacillus thermoaerophilus
GTTGTTCGTTTTCTTTCACAACTTCTTCGGCATCAAGGACCGGAACCATAGAGAAATCAATTTCTCCATGTTTTCCGCTCTCGAACTCTCGCTTCCAGCGCCCCACCATGTTAGCAGATAACTCATAACGGCGGGCAACGGCTGCTAAATTACCGGTCTCTTTCGCTTCTTTCACCACTTGTTTTTTGAAATCAATCGAATACTTTCTTCTTATCATTGATGCCTTCCCCCTCTGTCACTATAAGTGTAATCAAAATACACCCTTAGTGTCCAACTTCTCTAGGGGGCTAAAGAGAGATGAATCCTTTTGCTTGTATGTTCGACCATGCTCAATGTAAGTTTTGCAACATCATCATTTATAAAATATCGTTCTAAAAATACGCCTCTATGGAATTTTAAATTTGACCTGAATGAGCTATGCCATAAAGAAAGATATAGAATCAAATAAAGATGCATTTGTTTGCTTAGTATGTAGAACTGAGACCATTTGTGTGCTAGATGAAGAAGAATTACAAGGGGGAATTGACTTAGGGGCTAATAAGTCACAACGAATTTAGTTCTATATGGGTAGATGGAAGTAAGGATGCTTTAAGTCACTGACATAATACTTTTCCTGACAAACTCTTTTATTCATGTCTCCGTTAAAGCTCAATGTTGATCTTTAGCTTAAGTAAGGAGAAGGAAGCGTGAGCCATCCCCCACCTACACCAGAGGCGTGGAGGAAGGGGGCTTCTCACGTGTCATGTTAAAAGAGCATGCGAGCATGCTGGAGTGCAAAAAATACGTTTCCATGACTTAAGACTTAAATGCAATAATATCAAGGCTTTTATTCACGGTTTGAAAACTCTGGGCGAAAATAAATTTTTTGTAATATGCTCAAACTCAAAGTAAATTAAACATAACAAAGTAAGATATATCTAGTAAAATCAAGTTTTTAACCAATGCTCTTAAATAAAAGTCGATCAAATAAAATAAGTATGTGGTCAAAAATGTGGTCAATGTGGTCAATGTGGTCAAACAAAAACCCGGCCTTGTGCCGGGTTTCTTCATTAGACTCATATCAACTTGCCTTCTTTTTTACTACTGGCCGCATCGCCAGCACGTTCTCAACTGAGAAGTATCTTGTCGCTCTCCGCTTGAAACAATACGCTCGAATCTTTCCGTCTTTCACCGACAGCAGCCGGATCTTCCTCTGATTCAATTGCCCATTTCGATCCAAGTAGATGATTTCAACAGTTCGGCCCAGGTATGTGAAAAAGTTCATCACTCATATCGCCTCTTCTCAATGAATGTTCCGATATACACCAATGACTTTTCCGAGAATTGTGACAGCAGGAAGTAAAATAGGAGCCATGGTCTGATTCTCCGGCTGCAAACGAATATGGTCTTTCTCCTTGTAGAATCGCTTCACGGTTGCCTCATTCTCTTCCGTCATTGCCACGACGATATCCCCGTTGTTAGCGGTTTGTTGCTGGCGAACAATCACATAGTCTCCGTCGAGGATGCCGGCATCAATCATACTCTCCCCTTGGATTCGAAGCATATACACCGTGTCGCTGCCCACCATGTTTTCCGGAAGCACAAAGTATTCTTCGATATTCTCCACGGCTGTAATTGGCATACCGGCCGTCACTTTCCCCACCACCGGCACCGTAACTGTCTTCACCTCTTCGAGAGCAGATACATTACTTCTTGGTTCGCTATCGAGGATTTCTATTGCGCGAGGCTTGGTCGGATCGCGGCGAATCAGCCCTTTCTTTTCTAATCGCGCCAGATGTCCATGTACCGTAGAGCTGGAAGCTAACCCCACCGCTTCCCCGATTTCCCGAACGGAAGGCGGGTACCCTTTCTCCTTGACTTCTTTTTTGATGTAATCCAGAATTGCTAACTGTCTGCTTGAAAGCTTCTTCATCCCATATACCCTCCCTAAAACAAGAACATATATTCTTATTTAAGATTATACAGGAACATTAGTTCTTATTCAAGACAAAAGAAAGACAATTTCAAAAATAATAAAAACCGGGCATACACCCGGCGCATCTCTTTCACCTTCCTTTTTGTTCCATGTTATAACAAAAGGAATATAAAGGAAAATGTTTTTGTACATTAATGCGCATCCGATAATGTCGGTTATGAAAACAAAAAGCGAGGGAACTTGAATGTCCCCCGCTTTTTGTTTTGGGATTACCTTGAAAGAGAAATTTTCATAGGTTTAACGTAAAATAATTCGAACTTAGCTAATTTGTTACAGAAAATGCATCTATGTTCCAGGTACTGTTGTGTTATTTCTTCTACATGAGGTACATTTAATAAATTTAATCCATCTTTCATGTGTTCTTGGCAAACTGTTATCATTTTTTTCCTCCAATAAAAGAGTGCATAGCAGACATGCACTCTTTTTATTGTCGATCCTCTTAATTGTTAATACCAGTTGCTTGTTTGTTTAACAGATTACCCTCCAAATCAAATTCAGGCATTCTATTTATACCAATCCAAGAATTTAACATGAATGCCCACAAAGAAATACCTTCTAATGCTTTGTTTATAATAACTTCACGGCGGAATGAGTCATTTGCAGCTTCTAAATAATCTAATCCAAGGATGGAATGATGCTGATCTGCTTCGACATGAACAGTAAAGTATGGATCATTGACGTCTAATTCATCTAACTTTTCAGACATTTTGATGAAAAAGTGATTAGAACAACGTTCAATTCCAGAGTTTAAGCATGCTAACCACTTGGAACGATCTTGTTCAATAGCCATTTGGTAGACCAAGTTGACGCAAGCGTTAGTTGCAATTGTTGGAATAAATTTCTCGATTTCTTTTCGGTCTTGTAAGATACCGTGTTTCAACATCCATTGCATTAGCATTTCATGATGATCAGCTTCGCCATAAATGTGCATGGCATAGAAAGGCATCATGTGATTTTCCTTGAGAGAAGTTAACCCTAACATGATACCCATTACTTTTGGAAAAGTAGCAGAATGATACCAAAGTTGAGTAACAACAGGCTTTAACTCTTGAACAGATCTTACTGTTTGCAACCACTCGAAAAATGGTTCTTCAAGAACTCTTTCAGAAGCGCGTATAATCGGATCTGCAACCCATGAATGTTGTTAACGCACTCTTTCTAGTTCTTCTTGAGTAACGGTCTGATACTTTTGCTCTGTTAATTGGGACATTAATAAACACTCCTTTTTGGGTATTTTTGCTACGTAAATAATAATAAAGTATTATATGGTATAATTCAACATTTTTTACTTAAATTTACAAAAAAATTACCAACCAAGAACAACATAATATTGAGAAATAAATGTCGGTCCTGTTTGGTAATTTGTGGGTATTACTTCTTAATTTGCGTTTTATTTTTAGATTTAAATATTAACCTATATTTTTATAAAAAAACGGTTAGTTCTTAATTATCTTAATATTTAATTACTAACCTGTCAAGTTATAAAAAACAGTTAGTTTAAATTATACTTCTTGGGCATAAGGTAACCATTAAATTATTATTTATATTGTTTCTTTTTTATTAACTTTAAGTTAATAAAAAATCATATATAATAAGGTTAGGTTAGTTTTTTATATATGTTAGTGTTTTGTGAGAAGAAAAGAGGTACATCATGGCAGAGACAAAAAAATTTCCACTTATATCCGGACACCTTTCTCTTGATTTAGTAAACACTGAAGTTATAAGACGTGGGCAGCGTTATGACTTATTGATATCCGAAAAAGATTTAGCTGATTGGATAAAGATAATGAAAGAAACAAATTCCATAATTGATGATGAGCTTATATCTAAATCAGAAGATAGACTGGATAAGATATTACATTCACTTCGTGAATTACGTTCCTTTTTAAGAAGTGATTTTGAACGGATCGCAGATGGATATCAAATTTCAGATGAATGGGTATCTTCTTTGGAAAGAATGATTAGAAAAGCACCGTTTTCGTATAAATTGACCCCGAATAAACTTCTTCCGTCTCCAATAGGACAACCTGAGGATGCGTTCGTTTCACTTATTGCATATGATGTATTAAACTTACTTGATAGGAAGAGATTACATTACCTTAAACGGTGTACAAATCCTGATTGCGTATTATTGTTTATAGATGAAAGTGGAAGACGAAAATGGTGTGCCATGGAAATATGCGGTAACAGAAAGAAAGTTGCACGCCATCAACAGCGAAAAAGAAAAGAAAACTCTAAAGAAAAATGATAAAAAGAGTGGTTATACTCAAAAAGCTTAAATCCATTGGGTTTAAGTTTTTTTATTGTGTTAATTATCTAATTATTCTTTAAACTAACCATAAAATTATCTTTTGACCAGTTATTAAAGATGGGTTATTATGGAATCAAAATGATAAGGAGGTTGAATTAAATGATATCTAAAAATCAAACCGTTATTGACCAAGAGAAAGTGGTAGGTATATCCCGTCGCATTTATTTTTCTAAAATGAAAGGCAAAGGAAAAAGCACTCTAAGCGTAAATGTTAAAGATGCTATGACAGGACTTATTGGAGGATTCATAACTATCTTTGTCCTTGCTTACCTGACACAAGTCACATCTACATCTTGGTTAATGGCTCCTTTTGGAGCAAGTTGTGTATTAGCATTTGGTGTTTGGAATGCTCCTCTATCTCAACCGAGAAATATAATTGGTGGACATTTTATTTCTACATTAGTGGGATTGATTGTCTACCACTTTTTAGGTAATGATACCTGGACGTTGGCTTTAGGAGTGGGAGTAGCTATAGCATGCATGATGATTACGAAAACGACGCATCCACCTGCTGGGGCAGATCCGATAGTGGTTATATTAGGGGCGTACACATGGAATTACTTAATTACTCCTGTATTAATTGGCTCCATAGCTATTGTTTTAATAGCTTTATTGGTAAATAACTTACGTAGTAATCGTGAGTACCCTACTTTTTGGTTATAATTAGATATTTAAGTATTGAATAGAAATTACGGTTAAAGAAACATCACTTATGATAAATAAATAACCATTAAAAACGCCGTTTTGGTTCAAATTTGGCCAAAATCGGCGTTTTTAGCTTTTTGGAAATAACGAAATAACACGTTGTTTTTTTGAACGTATGGTCTTCAGTTTTCTTAGAATTGCTCTTCTTTACTCCCTAGTTTAGTACACAAAATTAAAAACCTTCCGGAATAAACGGAAGGTTTCTGACTGTTCCCTGCCCTATATGATATGCAAGAATAAGGGGATAGGACTGGTTTTATGAAGAAATTTATTGCAGATGTTGTGTACGACCGGAAAGTTGTTGCTCTGCCATTTGTACAAGACGTTTCGTAATTTTATCCGAACAAAACAAAAAGCCCCTTCCAGGGCTTTAATAAAATCATTGTTTTTTTCTTTGCTCTGCTTGTTCTTTTCTTTTTAAAACATCAGCTTTGTAAAACAGCCGATCTCTTGGAAGTTCCTTAATTGGTTTTAGTACACCACGTTTAACCAGGTCGTTCAGGTTTTGTCGTGAACAGCCAAGTATCTCAAGTGCTTCAGTTGTGTTTACTACTTCGTTAACGATGTATGCTGTTAATTCATCGCGTGATTTGAATGTTATTTCTTCCGCCATAGTATCACCTTCCAGATATTTAAAACGAACCATAGAGCTATAGATGTTACGCCAACCCATTTTAAAGGTGTCATCTTACTGAAATCTAAATCAGATAACCAAGACAGGAATACAATTAACAGGACAACATCAAGAGTAGTTGAGAGCTTCTTCATAATTTAAGGATGGATGTGGTATACTTATTTAGTAAGGAAAGAGGTGGGGCAACACCCCTTTCCGTTTAGATTTTTTTGGGCTTAGCGCTTCCGCTTTTTAGTGGAGCGCTTTTTCTTTTTCTCTCTTTCCTTCTTCCATTTTTTCCACCTTTCTTCGAATTTCTCGGCTATTTCAAATCCGAGTTTGATGCATCCTAGCACTGATGCGATTGTAATCGCCCAGTCTTTCAAATCCATCCTTATCTCACCTCCTTGGCTTTATTATACCAATTATATTTACTCACGTCAATATAATTTTATATATTTATCCTTTTTAGGAAAATTTATATACACAAAAATCCCCGCCATCCATACGGACAGCGGGGATCATTTCGTTCATCTCAACAATATGTTCACCTCTTTTCTGCCTGACGCCTTCCTCACCTCGTCAGCCAGCTCACCAAGCTCTTTCTTATCCTTACGCAACGCTTCGGCTGCTCTGTGATACTCGTCCAACTTTTGCTGACACTTGTCCGGCTTCGCGTTTTCTTCTTGCCACATTTTCTGATACTGCTTAATTTGTTCGTCCTTCTCTTTCCATTCTGCTTGGATAAGTGCGATGATTTTGTCCGCTTTTGAAACGGGAATCATGTATTCTTCCTCCTTTTTGTCAGTAACCGATGCAACAACTTTCGTCAGCTCTGGAACCTGTACCACCATAGCTGGACGTGATGGGCGTTTTCCTGCTTTTAATTGTGCAATAGAAAAACCGAAGGTCATTTGAACGTGTGGGTAGTCCTTGAAACTTCTCCAATCACCGCCCCATTCAAATCCTCTGGCTTTGAACATTTGTACGACTTCCATCCAGTCTTTTTTGTGATTCTTATTAAAATCTGTGTTCATATCCCAAACGACTTGTTTGCCATCCGGTGTATATAAAGCGAAGTCCAGCGCCAAACCGTAGTTATGGTAGCTGGTGCCGCCTTTGGCGTTCGTCACGATTTTTCCCGGTTTTGTTCGACCTTGTGCGTATAATTCATTCTGTTCAGCGATTGAACGATACCCCTGCGTAATCAGCACATAGATACCGCGTTGCCAGGCTTCAAATACAACTTCCCAGCCACGCTGGGCAACGACTGGATGTAAATTCGGGTCGTTCAACCGAAAGTTCTTTTGTTTCAACCAGTCCCATGCAATGGCCATGTCCATCCCTCCTGCTTTAGATCATGAAAAGGCATAGATGCCCGTTTGTTGCCTCCGTTTCTCTTCAAAATTTTGCTTCCTTGTCGTTGTCGTTTTTCATTTGTTCAAAACGTTGACGCAAAAACGCGGGGACTGGAACCCCAAGCCTCCCCATGTTT
>NZ_FNDE01000065.1 GCF_900099925.1 Aneurinibacillus thermoaerophilus
CCATACAGTTTCTCGCTGTTAAACACACCATCTTCTATCATGCGTTTATGCAAGTAGTCTTTATAGCGGTCTAGTTTACTTCCTCGGCTCGTTCGTTTCTTTTTCAAAGGCGGGGAGTTTTCCCCAAGATACTTACGAACTGTTTTTCGATCAATCCCCAACTGCCGGGCAATGTCAGAGATAGACATTCCTTTCCGGTATAACTCCTTGATCATAAAAAATTCCCCTCTCGTAATCATGAACCATAGCTCCTCTCAGATGTCTATGGTTCTTATTGTAGGTTGGGGAATTTTATTCCGGCTATATTGGGGATTTTATCATCGGCTTTAACAATAGACACGTAAAAACACAACACCATTTTCTTTATTAGCATAACAGAAAATAATAGGATTCATAAACCAAACTCTTGAAGTTACTACACGACCATCTGAGAGAATGCCAGCTTCACCAACAGTAAGCAAACTCTTGTTTTTCAGCTTATTCATAGCTTAAAAATTTGCAAGCAAAAAAACTAAAATCTTTAATTAAGGCTATAACCTAACACTTGTCCTTACCTTTTCACATAGCATGGAATTAGATGTCACATGAAAAGGAGGTGAGAAAATACACAATACATGAAGGAGATAGGCCCCTCCATGTATTGTGTATCGGTTCTTGAAACGTTAAAATCTCAAAGCAAATTTATATAGATAAAGAATAGATAAAAGGTTCAAAAACTAAAAGTTTTTGAACCTTAACTTAATGACTATGGGGTCAGCCCCATTTAAACAAAAATTATACCATCTCCTCAAAAGCTTTATCTTTAATCTTGTTCAAAATTTGCTTGATAATCTCTACGTTTTCTTGAATATATTCAGGATTTAGTAGCTCATCATGTGTTCCGATTCCATTATATTCAATATATGCTTTAGATGTGGTATTTATCCACTTTTTCTTAAGTAACGTCGTTACGGTGTCAACAACTATATTATGAATATTAGCTTCTACTAATCCTGAGTTTGTTAAATTCTCCATGTACATCAGCGTTTATTTTGCGCATATGGGGTAGCCGTCCATTCTAGAGCATCTAAATGTGCCAAATTAGCAGCCTCTGCAAGTATTGTGGATGCTATTTCCTGAACTTCTTTGTTCCATTGTTTTAGCCACTTCAAACGCTAAATTCCCCCCTCCAGAATATCCAAAAAGTACATATGGACCCTCACTCTGTATATTCGTGATTTGGTCTACGTACTCATTTAGCATCTCGTCATGATCATTCTTGCATTTCATTAACGTCATAACATGTTGCAAATACCGTGCTCTCTGTTGGACCATATACGTGCTTTATTTTGTTAGATCCAAGATATTGAAATGCTTTGCGAACATGTTTAACTGAAACTTGCTCTCCGCCAAATAAAATTTTCCGAACATGTTTTAAACAACTTATATCAATATCAACGAGAACATTAAAAAATGCTGTTGTAATAAACATAACTGAAATACGTTGTTTTTCGATTAAATCAGCTAACTGGCGGACGTTTAACATCGTTCTTTAGGAACAATTATTATTTTTGCCCCATTTAATAATGCTCCGAAAATATCAAATGTTGCTCCATCAAAAGCATAACTAGATAGTTGCATCACGGTGTCACATTTAGTTATGTCAATATAATAAGAAAGTTGCAAAACAGCCGCATATCAACCCAAATACATGATAAACGGGAGCTGCACAAAGTACTCGATCTGACGGAACGATACCAAGCGAGTGTCCGATTCGTTCCCCATCTCCTACGATACTCTTCACAGTTTTAACTACTGCAGATGGCACTTTAGTAGAACCGGAAGTTAGCAGAACGATGTAACTGTGATCTTCTGTTGAACCTATGTATTCATTCCAACAATTTGCAGCCATTCCACTGTTTATTAATAAAAACTCATTACCAAAACAGTTTAATTTCTGAATAACATCTCCTTTATATTCCCCTGCTACTGAACCATTCGTTTCCCGCAACTCAAAACAAGTCTGATACATTTTCATAATTTGGTTCATTTCTGCTTCTTTTAAATTAGGATCTACTAACATGACGGGCACATTCAAGTAACTCGCGGCAACTACAGCTGTCCAAATCACTTCATTTTTTCCAAGTACAATAGCTAGTGGTGTTTCTTGAGTCAAACCACATTTTTTAAAATGGTTTGCAAGTTTTTCTACTTCTAATAAAAAATCTTGATAAGAAATTAACTCTTGTCCAGTTAATATCGCTGGAGAGTCAGGATTTGTCTCTGATATTTTTTTGATGCGTTCAAATAACATAAGTGAAATCCACTTCCTCCAAATTGATATTCTGTTTCTTAGCAGGTAGCATAACCGTAAATATACAGTCAAAAGTAATCTTCGTTACGATCAAATTGCCATAAAAATGGGCTTGCTTTACTTTTTATTGATACGGTATTGGGAGATAAAGAAATAGTTAAAGTCCAAGGTAAGACGATAGACGCTGACTCTCTTAATCCTCACGGTAAGTTGAGAGTTATTGAAACTCCTATTTCTTGTATTTCTCTTTAAAGGATGTTAAAATACCAAATAAACCCAAGGAAAATATCACAATATAATAGCAACAATTACCAATAATATATCAACATAAATATTTATATTCGTAATAGAATTATTATTAAGAAAATTAATTCCCTAATTGCCATAGTGCTTTTTAAAATCGCTAAAAGCTCAGAAATATACAGTTCATTAGTACTGCATATTTCACTTGCCAGGTCATTTATTATTGATAACTTAATATTAGGGAGAGCTTATCAATGCAAGTACATCTAATTCGTATAGATGGCTCTCGTAATCTCAATGATTACCAGAGTTTATACCCATTGTTAAATAGAGAGACAAAGAAGAAAATCTCTAGGTTTTTAAATGAAAGTGATAAAATTCGCTCACTTCTGAGTCACTTATTCTTAAAATATCTTATCTCACGCGAACTTAGCCGTGATTTAACGGATATTGAACTTGCATACGAAAAATATGGAAAGCCCTACCTACTTTCAAGCAAGGGGCTGTCGTTTAATATATCTCATTCTGGTGAATTTATTGCGATTGCTATATCAAATGAAAATGTTGGTATTGATATCCAGGAGTATATTGACTTAGACTATGAAGAACTGGCAATGAGATTTTTTACAAAACAAGAGTATAACTACATAAGTAGTGCCTCTAATGTCAAGGAAAATTTTTTTAGAATATGGACTTTAAAGGAAAGTTACTTAAAAGCAAGAGGTAGCGGACTGCACTCACCTCTAAATTCATTTTATTTTTCATTTAAAAACAATAAGATTCATTTATACCACGAAGGTAATAATACAATGTTTTACTTTCACAGTGAGATCATTCATGATAATTATCATATGTCCATATGCTCAACGAAGGAGATTGGAGATTTTGAATTTCATGAATACAATCAAGTAGAATTAGATACTTTATTATTAGGAGGTAATTGAAATTAAAGTTTTTTGCTTAGGATATGCTGGATCTTCAAAAACAGTTTTTAGGGATTGGCTGAAAAATACACATAAAATTGAATTTATACCGTTAGAATATAAAGGACGTGGTACAAGATTTAATGAAAATAGTTATACTGATATCGTTGAAGCGGTTGATGATATGTATGAATTAATTAAATTAAGCAAGGGTAATGAAAAATACGCTATATTTGGACACAGTATGGGGGCTTATATAGCCTATGAATTATATTACAAGCTTAAAAATAGTCAAACTGAAGCACCTGAACACCTTTTCTTGAGTGGAATTAATCCGCCAATGTTAAGAAAAAGTATTAAGATATCCCACTTAGATAATGATACGTTTTTAGAGCAAGTTGTTGAACTTGGGGGAATACCAAGCGATTTGCTAAAACATAAAGATGTACTAAATTTCTTTCTTCCTATATTAAGAAATGACTTTAGAATTGTTGAAGAATACAAATATGAATATAAAAGTAAAAAAATAGATTGTGGACTGACAATTATCCTGGGTTCTGATGATAAGCTTACCCAAAACTATAATAATATTTGGAGAGAAATGGCTGAAAAAGAGGTTGAATTTTATGAACTAAAAGGAAATCACTTTTTTTTGCATAATCATACGGAGTTGTTAAAAGATATTATTTATAAAAACTTAATGTTTGAAGATGAAAACAAAAAATAAACACGCAAAATTCATTACGAAATTCTCAGCCTAGTCACTGCAACGATTTGAGGACTAGGTTTTTTGTGATTAATATAACTAATATACTTACACCTGTTATGATTGGAATATTTTCTAATCTTCCTGACGAGTAGGCAAAAGCATATGTTGCAGTGCATTTCCATATAAATTATGAGGCATACGACCTTCACTAATATAATATAATACAGCAATGCCATTTTCTAACGAAAGAATAGTCCATGCCATTTCATTCGGAGTTAGAGTAGACTCATAATTCTCTTTCGACATCAATTTCTCAATGGCCTTTGAAATTTTTTCAACTGATTCAATTATCATGTTAGACCATTTATGACGCACCGATTCTTCACGCATCGCATAAAGAAGAAATTCCATGTTAAGCATGTTCCATGTTCGATTTTCCTGCCTAACTGAAAGGAAATATTCATCCATTGTTTCAATAAAATGTGAAAATGAATGCTGTTGGTCTATTACTTGATGGATGTTGTCCACATGTAACTTCATTTGTTGTTCCAATATGGCTAGGAAGAGCTCTTCTTTGGAATGAAAATGTGCATAAACTGCCCCTTTACTAAATCCAGCATATTCTGCAATTTTATCAACAGAAGCCCCATGAAAGCCTAATTGAGCAAAGACCTCAACAGCTGATTCTAAAAGTAATTGCCGTGTTTCCTTTTTTCGCTCCTCTTGAGTTAATCTTCGTCTGACCATTCTTCTTCCTCCCTCTCTTGACAATCATACCATATAGCATTAACATACCATATAGTATATAAATTCTAATAAGTATGTAAAGTTTATTTTGTATTTCTAATTCGGAAGTAACCATCAATAATGTCACTCTAAATTGGATTATGACAATTATAGATAATCAGTAAAAGGGGAAGAGGGGAAGAAGGGAAGAAGCGAATAATGCGAAAGGAAAAAAAACTTACAACGAAGAAACAGACTTTGTCAAAAATTTTGGCGCAAACTATTAAAATCGGGATTATTAAATCAAACCTGATTCCGATGTTTGCTGGATTAACATTGGCATTATATACATATCAGATTAGCCTGTTTGAGAAATTGCCGGAAATGATATTTGCTTTGATTGGTTCGATTTTAGTAATGGGTGCAGCTGGAGCTTTTAACAACTTATATGATCGAGATATAGATTCTATTATGGAGAGAACGAAAAACAGACCAACTGTGACAGGAGAAATAAAGCCTAAAACAGTATTATGGCTTGGTATCTTTATGTCTATCTTCGGAATCGTAGCTCTTTCATTAGCAACTCCTCTAGCAGCATTCCTAGGGTTTCTAGGTTTGTTTTTTTATATTGTCCCTTATACGATGTGGAGTAAGAGAAGAACAATTTATAATACGGAGATTGGAAGTATTTCTGGAGCAATGCCACCTCTAATAGGATGGGCGGCTATTTATCCAGACGTCACACATCCTGCTATTCTTGGTCTTTTTGTGATTACAATTATCTGGCAAATGCCTCATTTCTATGCCATAGCTATTCGCAAGCACAATGAGTATAAAGCTGCGAAGGTTCCTATGCTTCCAGTAGTCAAAGGTGTTAAAAGAACATATATACAAACCAATATTTATTTAATCATTTTAATTGCAATAAGTTTTCTTTTTGGGTCTTTAAGTCTCGGTCTTATGTTAGTAGCCCTCCTTTTAAGTGTTATATGGCTTATCTTAAGTATTTTCGGTTATAAAAAGATGGATTCAGAGAAATGGGCTAAATCAATGTTTATTTATTCCCTACTTCATATGACAGTCTTATTTTCAACTGTAATTATCTATTCTCTTATAGGCATTATTTTCAAATTGTAACTGTAGTTGCCCAAAAACACTTACACAAATTTACAATTGAATAAAAAAGAGACATATCTCTTCACCCTGTGTAAAAATAGAAGTACCACCAACCACTTTTACGCAAAGGAGAAGACTATATGCCTCTTACGTATAGGGTAGCACATCAACAGGAAATCAACAATATTTTACGTACCTGGCGTTTCCCACTTTATTTTTCTAAGCCGGTAATGAACCATATGGTTCATTTTCTCGATGGTGTGATGACCAGAGGTTTTTCTGGAACGTTAACCGATATCCATCGTGAAAGCTGCCATTCACAAGACCGACGGACACTGAGCCATTTTCTTACTCATGGGAAGTGGAATGAGCA
>NZ_FNDE01000028.1 GCF_900099925.1 Aneurinibacillus thermoaerophilus
CGGTCCCTATCTGTCGTGGGCGCAGGAAATTTGAGAGGAGCTGTCCTTAGTACGAGAGGACCGGGATGGACGCACCGCTGGTGCACCAGTTGTTCCGCCAGGAGCACAGCTGGGTAGCCATGTGCGGACGGGATAAGCGCTGAAAGCATCTAAGCGTGAAGCCCCCCTCAAGATGAGATTTCCCACAGCGTAAGCTGGTAAGACCCCTTATAGATGATGAGGTGGATAGGTTCGAGGTGGAAGCGTGGCAACACGTGGAGCTGACGAATACTAATCGGTCGAGGGCTTAACCAAAGATAGACTGGATGTCCTGTGCGTCATGTTTCTTCTGATTCAGTTTTCAAGGTATAATAGAAATAATCCCTTATCCAATTGTAAGCTGGATAAGGGATTATTTTTGTTTTTAAGTTTTTTATTTTAAGGCACACTTCTAAAATTTTTTGTAAAAAACGCATATTAATTTCTCTTGCCTAAATACAGAAAATTTATTATACTCATTTATGAAGTATATACTTCATAAATATTAGAATATGAAGTAATAGCTTCTTTATTGGAGGAGCATGAACATGTCTTTTCGAGAAAAGATCAGCAACGTTTTTCATAATTTAACTGCTGGCCAGAAAAAGGTGGCCCGATATGTGCTAGATAATGCGCATGAATTTTCAAAAAATACAGCGGCTGAAATCGGCAAAAAAGCTGGTGTCAGTGAAACGACGGTTATTCGTTTTTGCCATGCTGTTGGCTTTGAAAGCTTTATTCAAATGCAGCAGGCTGTCTGGAATGAACTGCTTGAATCGAATTATACTCTGTATTTGCACAGAAAATCCTCTTCGATCGCTGAGAATGCGCAGGATAATCAGACGGATATTCTTGATGAAATTATGAAAAATGATATGTTCCATATCGAGAAAACGTTTAAAGAGTTGTCGCGCTCAACCTTTCGAGAGGCTGTTCATTACCTTAAACAGGCATCTAACATTCTCGTTGTCGGCCATCGTACATCCTACGCGCCAGCATCTTGGTTATCTTATACCCTTAACCTTTTGCGTGGTGGGACCAGGCTTTATCGTCCAGACACGGATGATATGGCTCAATGGATAGCGGAAATGGACCGGAATTGGGTGGTTCTGGCGCTCTCTTTTCGGCGCTATGCAAAGGAAACATTGCGGTTAGCCCGTTTTGCCAAAGAAAAAGAGGCCTGTATTATTGGAATTACAGATAGCCCTGTAGCTCCTATAAGCCGTTATAGTAACTTTGTTCTTCCTGTAGCTGTAACCGAGTCTACACTCGATTCTATACCGGCGCTTTTTTCTTTATTAAACGCATTGGTTACTGCAATATCGATTGAGAAAAACATAGAAATTACCGAGAAGCTCACGCGGTACGAAGAAACGTACGAACGTGTATATCTGGAAAAGGGGGAGAATCGTGAGTGATTTGAAAACGGAAGCCCAGGCTTTGTATCCGGAAATTATGCAGACTTTTGCTCACCTTCACGCAAATCCGGAAGTTAGCTGGAAGGAAGTTAAAACTACAGAATTTTTAGTAAAGAAACTTCATTCTCTTGGCCTCAAGACCATTACTTTTTCCGATTGCACAGGGGTTGTCGGGATATGGGAAAACCTATCTTCTGGAAGTACGGATGGAAAATCATTAACCGTGGCGTTGCGAGCCGATATTGATGCGTTGTGGCAAGCTGTCGATGGAAAGTGGAGGGCAAACCATTCTTGTGGGCACGACGCTCATATGACGGTTGTGCTTTCGGCAGTTCAACTTCTGAAAATAAGCGGATTCATCCCAGATGGCACAATAAAAGTTATTTTCCAGCCGGCTGAAGAAATGGGGGCCGGCGCTTTAAAAATGGTCGAGAAAGGCGTTGCAGATGATGTCGATTATTTGTACGGCGTGCATCTGCGCCCGATACAGGAACTTCCAGACGGGAAGGCGTCACCAGCAATATACAACGGAGCTACCCTTCTTGTACGCGGCGAAATTCACGGCACGACAGCGCACGGTGCGCGTCCGCATTTGGGGGTAAATGCGATCGAAGTAGCATCGGCTTTGCTGCGGGCGATTCAAGACATTCACATTAATCCGATGATTCCCTCCACGGTGAAGATGACAAGCTTGCATGCTGGAGATGAAGGAAGTAGTAATATTATCCCTGATTACGCAAAGTTTACGCTTGATGTCCGAACACAGTCCAATGCAGTGCTGGATGAATTATATGAAAAAATACAGACAGTTGCTTGTCATACGGCGGCGATGTTTGGCGCTCGAATTACACTTTGGCCGGAAGGCAGAACCGCGGCGGCCGAAGTTGCTGAAGAGGCGAAAGTGTTTATGAAACAGGCGATCGAAGATGTGCTTGGAGCAGAAAATACGGCGCCAGATGTTATTACGCCTGGCGGGGAGGATTTCCATTTTTATACGCTTGAGCGTCCCCGCATTAAAGCCACAATGCTGGGTTTAGGGTGCGGGCTTAAACCAGGACTGCATCATCCGCACATGACGTTTAATCGGGAAGCGCTGATTTCTGGTGCGCGAATTATGGCGCGTGCCGTTGTTCATACCTTTGAAAAAGGGGGGGCAAAATGAAGGATCAGCTTACGATTCTTGCGATGAATACCGTTGAGGAAATCGAACGAATTACGGAACTGGAAAAGCAAATTTGGCAAACCGATACACCCATGCCGGTAGACCAAATGCTAACGGCAGCCAAGCATGGTGGAATCGTTCTGGGGGCTTTTGTGGGAGAGAGGCTCGTGGGTTTTCAATATAGTTTTGCAGGTTATAATGGTCAAAAGGCATATGTTTGTTCGCATATGTTAGGTACACATCCAGATTTTCGCCATATGAAAATCGGTGAAAAGCTGAAATGGGCCCAGCGTGAGGAGGCGCTTAAGCTCGGATATGACCTTGTTACATGGACATATGACCCGCTTGAATTGGTGAATGGATATCTTAACATCCATAAGCTGGGTGCGGTTTGTTCCACATATATAGAAAATTGTTACGGAAATATGCAGGACTCATTGAACAGTGGGATCGCATCCGATCGTTTTCAAGTAGAATGGCATATCCGAAGTGAACGAGTGGCACGAAGAGCGAAAGGTGAATTGACACCAAAAGCTGAAATCCCCAAAAAATTCCTTATGGATTGGAGAACAGATATACACAATGATCCTGTTCCAGGAAAGGCAGACTGGAGACAACTGCAAGAGAATCATGTTCTCTATGTTCCGGTTCCTGCCTACTTTCAGCAAATCAAGCGGCGAAATAAGCCACTCGCCATTGCTTGGCGGGAGGCGGCGCGGGAAGTATTCGCCCGTTTGTTTTGTGAGGGCTGGGCGGTAACAGATGTTATCCGGAACGATAAAGAAGCGCCGGTTCATTTTTATGTACTACATAAAAAAGGGGAGTGTATGGTATGAGAATCAAACAAATCATTTTGCGTCACATGAAAATGCGGATGCTGCGACCATTTACCACCAGCTTGGGCACCGAATATGATAAGGAGTTTATTGTAGTAGAAGCAAAAAGCGAAGATGGATTATCGGGATGGGGAGAGTCTGTTGCGGCGATTGAACCTTTCTATAAAGAAGAAACCGTCAAAACAAATTGGCACATTCTTGAAGACTTCTTAATTCCGCTTGTACTTGAAAAACCGATTGCTCATCCGGATGAATTGAATGAAGAACGCTTTAAGCCTATTCGGGGCAATTACATGGCCAAAGCGGCGATTGAGGGCGCCATTTGGGATTTATATGCTAGACAACAAGGGATTCCGCTTGCGAAAGCGCTAGGTGGAGAAAAGAAAAAAATCGAGGTCGGTATCAGCCTTGGAATCGAGGAATCGGTGAATGAATTGTTATCGCTTGTCGAAAAATATGTACAAGAAGGGTATAAGAGAATTAAAGTGAAAATTAAGCCTGGCTGGGATGTAGAAGTGGTACGCGCCGTTCGTGAACGTTTTCCAGACATTCAGCTTATGGCTGACGCGAACTCTGCCTATACACTGGCAGATGCAGAGCGACTCAAAGCTCTTGACGAGTTCAATCTTACAATGATTGAACAGCCGCTTGCACATGATGACATTGTTGATCATGCCGAATTACAGGCGCAACTAAAAACTCCGATCTGTCTTGATGAGAGCATTCATTCTGTTGAAGACGTACGCAAAGCTATCAAACTGGGAAGCTGCGGCGTTATTAACATCAAGATTGGTCGCGTAGGAGGATTGACGGAAGCGAGGAAAATACATGACCTGTGCAAAGAGCGCAATATTCCGGTTTGGTGCGGCGGTATGTTGGAAGCAGGAATCGGTCGTGCGCACAATGTGGCCATTACTACATTGTCTAACTTCATTCTCCCCGGCGACACAGCTGCTTCTTCCCGCTATTGGGAAAAAGACATTATTACACCGGAAGTCACGGTGGAAGACGGATGGATTACTGTACCAGAGAAACCGGGAATCGGCTATGAGCCAGATCATGACTGTATGGATAATTTTACCCTATATAGCAAATCTTATTTTGCATAATCAGGAAAAAATACGGAGTGCTTGTATGACGCAAGCACTCTTTTTTGTTTACATATTTCTTAACATTAAATTTACAATTCGTTCTCAGGTTCACAAAAGCAAAGAGAAACAAGTAGTTTCCAAGGTGGGATGATGCTAGTAAAGCCTGTATTTTTAACGGTGTAAACACTTTGTAAAGATAGGTTAAAGATCGTGTAAAACACCTTGTTGTGCCTGTATTCCTCGATTATTATGAACAACGTAATTATTCAACACAAAAGAAAAAGTAAAACCATTTTACCAAAAATCTTAAGGGGGATTCTCGCAGTGAAGTTGAAGAAGCTCGGCGTACTACTTTTTGCGCTCGTGATGATGTTTTCTCTCACGGCGTGTGGCTCTTCTGGCCAAAGCTTAAAACCGGAAGGAAACAAAGAAGCTGCAGCAGGAGGAGAACAATCTTCCGGCCATGGGAATGCAGGTTTGTTAAATGGCGCGGGTTCCAGCTTTGTAAATCCGTTATTCTCCAAAATGTTCAGCGAATATTCCAAAGAACACTCTGATGTAAAAGTGAACTATCAGGCGATCGGTTCCGGTGGCGGCATTAAGCAATTGACAGCCAAAACGGTTGATTTCGCTGCTTCTGACGCTCCGATGAAAGAAGATGAAATTAAAGCTGCCGGCGGTAACGTGCTGCATATTCCAGTAACGCTTGGTGGCGTAGCGATTGCATACAATCTTGAAGGTGTAAAAGACCTGAAATTGACTCCAGAAAACCTTGCCGACATTTATAACGGCAAAATCAAAAAGTGGAACGATCCAAAAATCATGGAGAATAACAAAGGTGTAAAACTTCCTAATGCGGATATTTTCCCAGTACACCGCTCCGATGGTTCGGGTACGACTCATATCTTTACAACATATCTGAATAAAGCAGTTCCGGATATGTGGTCAAAAGAACAGACAGGCAAATCCATCAAATGGGCGAATGTTGGTACCGGCGCAAAAGGTAACGAAGGTGTAGCAGGACAGATACAAAACACTCCGGGTTCTATTGGATATATCGAGCTGGCATATGTTATCCAGAACAATATGACCGCCGCGCAAATTAAAAACAAAGAAGGCCAATTCGTGGCTCCGTCTCTCGAATCTGTAACAGCTGCCGCAAAAGGCGCGCTGACGAATATTCCGGAAGATTTGAAAGTGGAACTGAACAATCAGCCTGGCAAAGACAGCTATCCGATTGTCGGTACAACTTGGGCGCTTGTTCCGGAAGATCTGAAAATGGATAAAGCAAAAGCAGAAAAAATGCTGACCATGCTTAAGTGGGTTGTAACGGACGGGCAGAAGTTTGCGTCTGATTTGCAGTATGCGCCGCTGCCGAAAGAATTGCAAGATAAGTGCGTGGAGCAGTTGAAAAAAGTAAAAGTAGATGGGCAACCGGTTCTTAAATAATGAAGAAGCACAAGGAAAAGCGTGCAAAAAACTCCGCGGAGTTTTTTGCCGCTTTTTTCAAGAGAATGGGGAGTGTAATCCTTGAAGAAAAGATATGGAGATCAATTGTTTAAAGGCATCGCGTATATTTTTGGTTTTTCCATTATTGCCTTGCTTGGCATTATGGTATGGGAAATGTTTCGCGGGTCAAGCTTTGCCATTGAAAAGTACGGTCTCGACTTCTTGTTTAGTTCGAATTGGGATCCGGTAGCTGAACAGTTTGGTGCATGGCCCTTCATTTATGGAACCATTGTTTCTTCACTTCTTGCATTGGTTATCGCAACACCCATTAGCGTGGGGATTGCTATCTTCCTTGTTGAGATTGCCCCGAAATGGTTTCGGGATATCGTAGGTTTCTTAATCGAGCTTTTGGCGGCTATTCCTTCTATCGTATACGGCTTATGGGGCATTTTTGTGCTTGCTCCGATTATTCGCGAGTATATCGCCCCTTTATTTATTAACACGTTAGGAAAGTTTATTCCATTTTTTGCGGGTCCGTCCTTCGGGGTGGGGATTTTTACCGCGGGTGTGATTTTAGCTATTATGATTATCCCGACTATCGCTTCCATTTCTCGCGAAGTATTGATGGTTGTTCCTAACGTGCAACGTGAAGCTGCTTTGGCTTTAGGCGCGACGAAATGGGAAATGATTCGTACAGCTGTATTAACATATTCGCGTTCAGGCATTCTCGGCGCGATGATTATCGGCCTTGGCCGCGCCATCGGCGAGACGATGTCTGTCACTATGGTTATCGGAAATCGACCGGAAGTTCCGGATTCAATATTTGACCCCGCCTACACGATGGCGAGCGTCATTGCTAATGAATTTAATGAAGCCTCCTCTGACATTTATATATCTACATTAATTGAGATTGGCTTCTTGCTGTTTGGTGTTACTTTGTTGGTCAATATTTTTGCACGCTTCCTCGTGTGGTCAACGTCTAAAGGCGTACAGGAGGCGAAATGATGGAAACGGTATTAGAAAATATGAAAAAACAAAAAGTAAATAAGTTAAGCGCCAATCTGGGGCGCCGCCGCATGTTCAGCGGATTCATGATTACGCTGACTGTTATCAGTATGATCTTGGCACTGACCCCTTTGTTCAGCATTTTAGGATATGTTATCGTTAAAGGTTTTTCGGCTTTAAATCTTGCGTTCTTCACTGAATTGCCCGCTCCTCCCGGAGAAGCCGGCGGTGGTATGGCGAACGGTATTATAGGTACGTTCACGCTTATTAGTTTAGCATCTGCCATCGGTATTCCAGTAGGACTAATGGCTGGTATTTTTCTTTCGGAATATGGTCGCAACCGTTTTGGTAAGCTAGTTTCTTTTTTGACTGATATTATGCTGGGTATTCCTTCCATTGTCATCGGCATCGTGGTTTATGCGCTCGTCGTGCTTGCGATGGGTGGGTTCTCCGCGTATGCGGGTGGCATAGCGCTGGCATTTATTATGATTCCAGCAGTAACGCGCACGACGGAAGAAATGTTGAAGCTAGTACCGAACCATATCCGCGAGGCGGGGCTTGCACTTGGAATTCCAAAGTGGCGTGTTATTATGCTTATTATTTTACCAACCGCGTTGCGCGGCATTATTACTGGCATTATGCTCGCCATCGCCCGCGTATCGGGTGAGACGGCGCCGCTGTTGTTCACGGCGTTCGGGAATATGTATTGGAGTCAGTCGCTGAATGAACCGATTGCTTCGATGCCAGTGCTTGTATTTAACTACGCGATTTCCCCATACGCGGAATGGCAGGCGCAGGCATGGGCCGGCGCGCTGACGTTAATTTTGATTGTTGTAGTTCTGAATGTATCAGCGCGTCTGATTACAAGAAAGCGATAGAAGATACGAGGTGGAGACCAATGATTGAAGCAAGAAACCTAAATTTATGGTATGGGGATTTTCACGCCATAAAAAATATCAACATGACCATTGAAAAAAATAAAGTAACCGCGTTTATTGGCCCTTCAGGCTGCGGTAAATCGACATTTCTGCGTGCGATTAACCGGATGCACGAAGTGATCGAAGGCGCAAGAGTAGAAGGCGAAATCTTGCTGGAGGGAGAAAATATTTACGGTCCGGATCGCGACCCGGTAACGGTACGTCAGCAGGTAGGTATGGTATTCCAGAAGCCGAATCCATTTCCGACGATGTCGATTTATGACAATGTGGCGGCCGGTCTGCGTATTAACGGTTTTAAAGATAAGAAGAAGCTGGATGAGATCGTAGAGCGTTGTTTGACACAAGCAGGATTATGGAACGAAGTAAAAGATCGTTTACACAAAAATGCGATGGGACTTTCCGGCGGTCAACAGCAGCGCCTATGCATCGCCCGGACGCTGGCGGTGGAGCCGGAAGTCGTGCTTATGGATGAACCGACTTCCGCCTTGGACCCGATTTCCACGCAGAGAGTAGAGGAATTGCTGTTTGAGTTGAAAAAGAAATATACTATTATCATTGTAACGCATAACATGCAACAAGCAGCGCGCGTATCCGATTACACAGCATTCTTCCTCCTCGGAGAAATGATTGAATTTGACCAGACAGAAACGATCTTTACTAATCCTCAGGATAAAAGAACGGAAGATTATATCACCGGTCGTTTTGGATAAAATATCGGCAGCCCTCTCCTTCTTTGAGTTTGGGTTGCCTTCTTTGTATAGACAATATGCCTCTTCTTCTATGACATTTTGCTGCTGATCGAAACGTTCACGGAGAACCTGAAGTAAGTTTGCTTCAGGTTTTTTTTATAGGGATAAAAAAGGTTATATAAGAATAGGAACAAGAAAATAGGTCAACAATAAAAGTACAATCCCTTGCATTTTTTTTAAAATGTCATTATAATTAAAGTCAAAGAAAGTCAAAGTCAAATCGAAGAAAAAGCGAACCGGTGAAGGAGGTGTGTACATGAGGAACATATCGGACATCATTGAGCAGCATTTGAAAAAAATATTGCAGCAAAGCAATGGTGCGATTGAAATTCAACGCAGCGAATTAGCTGATAAGTTCCAATGTGTGCCTTCCCAGATTAATTACGTAATCAGCACCCGGTTTACAGTAGAGAAAGGATATATTGTGGAAAGTAAGCGGGGTGGTGGCGGCTATATCCGCATCCGGAAAGTTGAATTTATTGATAATCAGCGCTTTTACAATGTGCTAATGGAAACGATCGGAGAGAGTATAACCGCTACTGCCTGCGAAAATATTATTGAACGGTTACGGGAAGAACGTATCATTTTACCAAAAGAAATGCAGATGATGAAAGCGGCGACCGGAAAAGTCCTGTCGGCTGTCCCGGTTCCGCTCCGGGATCGTCTTCGCGCGGAGATTCTCCGGGCGATGCTGACCACGATTTTTATTTATTAGCTTATAGAAATATGTGTACTCGGGAGGGAAGCGGATATGATTTGCCAGGAATGTCAACAGCGTCCGGCAACGCTGCATTTCACCAAAATTGTTAACGGAGAAAAGACAGAATTTCATATTTGCGAAGTATGCGCGCAAGAAAAAGGGGATATGTTCCCTGGTGGTATAAACAACTTTTCGATTCATCATCTGTTATCCGGATTATTAAACAACGCCGAACCTGGTGTTAATGCGTTTAAGGTACAACAGGAAGCGCCACTACGTTGTGAGAAGTGCGGGTTAACATATGCTCAATTCAGCAAAAGCGGAAGATTCGGTTGTAGCAATTGTTATAAAGCGTTCGAAGAAAAGCTTGACCCGCTTTTCCGCCGCGTGCACGGCAATACACATCATAGCGGCAAGGTACCTGAACGCTCGGGAGGAGCGATCAAATTAAAGAAAGAAGTGGACCGACTTAAGGAAGAGCTACGGAAGCGTATTGAGCGCGAGGAGTTTGAGGAAGCGGCAAAGCTGAGGGATCGGATTCGTGAACTAGAGCAACAAATCGCAGGTTTGTAGGAGGGAAAACATATGTCTTTCCAGAAGTTTATAACCAATGCGGTAAGTGAATGGATGAATGGCGACGGCCAGGATGCCGATATTGTCATCAGCAGCCGGGTACGATTGGCCCGGAATTTACAAGACCAGCCATTTCCTATGCTGGCCACAGATTCGCAGCTGGAGCAGGTTCTGGGAAGAGTGGAGCAGGCCATGCAGGATGAGGCGTTTAAACAACAAGAAAACTTTGAAATGATACGGATGGACACTTTGACTCCGTTACAGAAGCGCGTGCTGATGGAGAAGCATCTTATTAGTCCAAACTTGCTTTCCGAATCGCGCAAAGGCGCTGTTATTCTTAGTGAAAACGAAGCCATTAGCATTATGGTCAATGAAGAAGACCATTTGCGTATCCAGTGCCTGTTTTCTGGACTTCAGTTAAGAGAAGCATGGAAAGTGGCGGATAGGGTGGATGATATTTTTGAAAAGTATCTGGACTTTGCTTTTGACGAACGGCGGGGTTTTCTCACCAGTTGTCCGACCAATGTCGGAACCGGCATTCGCGCTTCAGTCATGATGCATTTGCCGGCCCTTGTGCTAACCCAGCAAATTAACCGCATTTTGTCCGCAATTACACAGGTAGGGTTAGTAGTAAGAGGGCTATATGGCGAAGGCAGCGAAGCTGTAGGAAATCTATTCCAGATTTCCAATCAAATTACGCTTGGGCAATCTGAGGAGGAAATCATCGAGAATCTTATCAGTGTCGCGCGGCAGATTATCGATCAGGAACGCGCAGCGCGCGAATATTTAATGCAGAATCGCAGACTGCAACTAGAGGATCGCTTGTGCCGTTCATATGGCATTCTGACCAATGCGCGCACTATTGAGTCAAAGGAAGCCGCAGAACGGCTTTCCGACGTAAGACTCGGCATTGATTTGGACATTATTAGAAATGTGCCGCTAAGCGTCATGAATGAATTGATGGTTATGACACAACCGGGATTTTTGCAGCAATATGCAGGCCAGCAGTTGACGCCTGATTCCCGTGATGAACGCCGGGCGCGTCTAATCCGGGAGCGGTTAAAGTCAGCGATGGAATAAGCAGTAAAGAATAATTATACTTCATTCGGAGGTGTTTGTTTTATGATGTTTGGTCGTTTTACGGAAAGAGCGCAGAAAGTTTTGGCGCTTGCCCAGGAAGAAGCGGTTCGTCTAGGTCATAAAAATATCGGAACTGAACATATTCTTCTTGGCCTAATCCGTGAAGGGGACGGTATTGCGGCGAAAGCCCTGCAAGCGTTGGGGCTTGGCCTTGATAAAATCCAGGGTGAAGTTGAAGCTCTTATCGGTCGCGGCGGCGAACAGCCGACCAATATCAATTATACGCCGCGCGCCAAAAAAGTTATTGAGCTTTCAATGGATGAAGCAAGAAAATTAGGTCATACGTACGTTGGTACGGAGCATATCCTGCTCGGCTTAATCCGTGAAGGCGAAGGTGTGGCAGCGCGCGTGCTTAACAATTTAGGCGTAAGCTTGAACAAAGCGCGCCAGCAAGTGCTTCAATTGCTGGGTAGCAGTGAAGCGATGTCTTCGCACCAGCAAAACTCAAGCAGTGCGGCAGTCAATACGCCTACGCTCGATAGTTTGGCACGCGACCTAACGGCGGTGGCGCGCGAAGGCGGCCTGGATCCTGTTATCGGACGCTCTAAGGAAATTGAGCGTGTCATTCAAGTGCTTAGTCGCCGTACGAAGAACAACCCGGTTCTTATCGGGGAGCCGGGCGTTGGTAAAACTGCAGTTGTGGAAGGATTGGCCCAGCGTATCGTGAGCAACGAGATTCCGGAGACCCTTCGCAATAAGCGTGTGATGACGCTTGATATGGGGACGGTTGTTGCTGGCACGAAATATCGGGGTGAATTCGAAGACCGTCTAAAGAAAATTATGGATGAGATTCGTCAGGCAGGCAATATTATTTTATTTATTGATGAGCTACACACCCTTATTGGTGCAGGCGGCGCGGAAGGCGCAATTGATGCTTCCAATATTCTGAAACCGTCTTTGGCTCGCGGTGAGTTGCAGTGCATCGGTGCGACAACATTGGATGAGTACCGCAAGTATATTGAAAAAGACGCGGCTTTGGAACGTCGTTTCCAGCCGATTCAGGTAGACGAGCCAACACCAGAAGAAGCGGTGCAAATTCTGTTTGGTCTGCGTGACCGTTACGAAGCGCACCACCGTGTTAAGATTACAGATGAAGCGATTCGCCAGGCTGTATATTTATCTGACCGCTACATTTCCGACCGCTTCCTGCCGGATAAAGCGATTGACTTGATTGATGAAGCGGCATCGAAAGTACGTTTGCAATCATACACAATTCCACCGAACTTGAAGGAGCTTGAGCAGAAGCTTGAGGAAGTTCGCAAAGAGAAAGACGCGGCTGTGCAAAGTCAGGAGTTCGAAAAAGCGGCTTCCATGCGTGACAAAGAGCAGAAGCTACGTGAAGAGCTTGAGAGAACGAAGAACGAATGGCAGGAAAAACAAGGTCAAACTGACTCTGAAGTGACTCCGGAAGATATTGCAGCTGTTGTAGCAAGCTGGACCGGCATTCCGGTTGTGAAATTGAAAGAAGAAGAAACCGAACGCTTGTTGAAAATGGAAGAAATTTTGCATAAGCGTGTAATTGGTCAGGAGGAAGCGGTAAAATCCATTTCCCGGGCTGTACGCCGAGCACGTGCCGGATTGAAAGATCCGAAACGCCCAATTGGTTCCTTCATTTTCCTGGGACCAACAGGTGTCGGCAAAACTGAGTTGGCTCGTGCTCTTGCAGAAGCGTTGTTCGGTGACGAAGATGCGATGATTCGCATCGACATGTCCGAATATATGGAGAAACATTCTACTTCTCGTCTGGTTGGAGCGCCTCCGGGATATGTCGGATTTGACGAAGGGGGGCAGCTAACCGAAAAAGTGCGCCGTAAACCGTACTCTGTGGTGCTGTTGGACGAGATTGAAAAAGCACATCCTGAAGTATTCAATATTCTACTACAAGTGCTTGAAGATGGTCGTTTAACTGACTCCAAAGGGCGAACAGTAGACTTCCGCAATACGGTTATTATCATGACTTCCAATGTTGGGGCCGATTTGATTAAGAAAAACACAACGCTTGGCTTTACAACGCCGGACAGCACAAAACATTATGAAAACATGAAAGACCGGGTACTTGCGGAATTGAAACGCAATTTCCGTCCGGAATTCCTAAATCGGATTGACGAATTGATTGTATTCCATTCTTTGGAAGAAACGCATATTGCGGAAATTGTTCTACTTATGACGGAACAGCTGCGTAAACGCCTGAACGAACAGGATATTGACTTTGTCCTCACTGAGGAAGCGAAGAAATTCCTAGCAAAAGAAGGATACGATCCGGCGTTTGGTGCTCGTCCGCTGCGCCGCGCGATTCAGCGTCACATCGAAGACCGCCTGTCGGAAGAGTTGCTAACTGGAAATATTAAGAAAGGCGACACTGTAAAAATTGATGTGGTAAATGGCGAATTAATGGTGGAAAAAGCGAGCGAGTCTGTCTCTAAGTAAAGAGACGACGCGTAAAACGCGAACGATAAAATACAGAAGAGGCTCTCCTTGAGAAAGTATGCTTTGCTCAGGAGAGTCTTTTTATGTGAATAGGAAAGTGTATGGCTAAGCTTGTTAGCTTGCGTTAAGGCTTGGCACTAGCTGAGTTTTCTTTATAGAATAATGGTTAGGAAATGCTCAACAAAGCAGGAGTTTGACATATATAGCAAGAAAATATTGAAGAAAGAAGAGAAGAGAAGTATGGCAAAATACAAAACGAAATATGTATGTCAAGAGTGTGGTTATGAATCCCTGAAATGGATGGGCAAATGCCCAGGTTGCGGGAAATGGAATACAATGGTAGAAGAATTGGAAGAAAAAACGAAACCTGGCGAACCAGCACGCCGTGGTGTATCAATAGGAACAAGTCGACTTGTGCCCATTACAACCATTGTAGGAGAAGATGAACCGCGCCTGGCAACGAATATTAGTGAGTTAAACCGTGTGTTGGGCGGGGGCGTGGTACCGGGTTCGCTCGTGCTTGTGGGTGGCGATCCTGGAATTGGAAAATCAACGCTTTTGCTTCAGGCTTCACAGGAATTGGCAAACAACAACCATAAAGTATTGTATATTTCTGGTGAAGAATCGGCGAAACAGATTAAGCTGCGCGCCGAACGACTGGGCGCGGACAGTCCGAATTTATATGTTCTCGCCGAGACGGATTTGTTTTTACTGGAGCAGCAAATTTCTCAACTTATGCCTGCTGTCGTCATTTTGGATTCAATCCAGACCATTTTCCATCCGGATATTACGTCGGCTCCTGGAAGCGTTGCCCAGGTAAGGGAGTGCACAGCTCATTTGATGAGGCTGGCGAAGACGAAAGATATTGCAATTTTGATTGTCGGACACGTTACGAAGCAGGGAGCGATCGCTGGTCCCCGTTTGCTTGAACATATGGTGGATTCTGTACTTTATTTTGAAGGGGAACGGCATAATACGTACCGAATCCTCCGTGCGGTTAAGAACCGCTTTGGTTCTACGAATGAGATTGGGATTTTTGAAATGGGAGAGAATGGATTAAAAGAAGTGATAAATCCTTCTGAGATGTTTCTATCTGAGCGATCGCTAGGTGTGGCCGGGTCTACAGTTGTCGCCAGTATGGAAGGAACCCGTCCCGTATTGGTGGAACTACAGGCACTTGTTACGCCGACCGGTTTCGCTACGCCGCGAAGGATGGCCACCGGAGTCGACCATAATCGAATTGCTATGATTATGGCGGTGCTGGAGAAACGTGTCGGATTGCTTTTGCAGAATCAGGACGCATACGTGAATGTGGCGGGAGGCGTCCGTCTGGATGAACCGGCGATTGATCTTGCAGTAGCGGTAAGTATCGCTTCCAGTTTTCGTGATAGACAAACCCAACCTTATGATGTAGTAATCGGAGAGGTGGGACTAACCGGGGAAGTTCGTGGAGTTTCCCGTATTGAGCAGCGCGTCAGGGAGGCGCAAAAATTAGGATTTAAGCGTGTAATTATTCCCGCTAAGAATGTCATGGGCTGGGAGCATCCGAGCGGAATTGAAATTATTGGGGTGCAGACCGTGGCCGAAGCGTTGCGGGAGGCGTTGGGAGGATAATAATGGCAACAGACAACAAGCGTGAACAATTTATTAGTGATGTACTTTGCTTTGTATCGCCGGGCACGCCCCTTCGTGAAGGACTAGAAAATGTTCTCCGAGCCAAAACAGGCGCGTTGATTGTTATTGGAAATACCCCGGCGGTACAGACAATCGTTGACGGAGGATTTTCTATCAACTGTGATTTAACTCCAGCTAATCTGTATGAACTTGCCAAGATGGATGGGGCTATTATTTTAAGCGAGGACGCGAAAAGAATTTTATATGCTAATACGCAGTTAATTCCTGACTCTTCGATTCCATCTATGGAAACAGGAATCCGGCATCGGACGGCGGAGCGGGTGGCGCGGCAAACCGGACAGCTTGTAATTTCTATTTCACAACGACGTAACGTGATCACGTTGTACCGCGGGCCGTATCGTTATTCGCTCAAAGATATTGGAGTCATTTTGACCAAGGCGAACCAGGCTATTCAAACGCTGGAAAAATATAAATCTGTGCTCGATCAGGCATTGACCAACTTGGGTGCCCTCGAATTCGAAGAACTTGTAACACTCCATGAAGTGGCGCTTGTTGTACAGAGAATCGAGATGGTACTGCGCATTAAATCGGAGATTATTAAATATATTAATGAACTGGGGACTGAGGGACGCCTTATCAGTATGCAAATGGAAGAGCTTGTATCTAACATCGAGGATGATGCCTATTTGTTAATTAAAGACTATTGCCGTCTTGGAGATGATGTTGATCCAGAAGATGTACTGATGCAATTGCACAAGCTATCCGGTGATGAATTGCTTGAACCGGTAAACATTCTCAAGATTCTCGGATACACCCCGAGTGCGAATTTGAGTGATGAGCCAGTTTTTCCGCGCGGCTATCGGATTTTAAGCAAAATTCCTCGCCTGCCGGCTTCTATTGTAAATAATTTGATTGAGGAGTTTTCTAGTTTGCCGCGGGTTATGATGGCAACGATTGAGGAATTAGACGATGTGGAAGGAATCGGTGAAGTGCGCGCCCGTGCAATTAAAGAAGGATTAAAACGGATACAGGAACAAGTGTTTATTGACAGACATATTTGATTCGGAATAAAATAAAATAATTGTTTGAGGCCTGTCTTTGAATTTTCCAGATACAGACAGGTTTCAAATAAGAGGCGACTGTTTCAAGAGATAGAAACAGTACCAGGGAGGTAAAAAGTCTAGAATGATAGCGAGGACGATACCGAATCTGTTTACAGTAGGCAACTTGTTTCTGGGAATTATTGCAATGCTGCTAGCTTTCCGTGGGGAACCGACTGATTTGAGCTACGCGGCTATCATGGTTATTATCGGTATGGTATTTGATGGTTTGGATGGTCGTCTTGCTCGTATGCTAAACGCGCAGAGCGATTTTGGCAAAGAGTTAGATTCTCTTTCCGATATCGTGACATTTGGAGTGGCACCGGCTTTAATTATGTATGTCGTTGTGCTTGGTGATATGGGATGGACTGGGATTTTGCTGACTGGACTGTTTCCAATTTGTGGAGCTCTTCGTCTAGCGCGTTTTAATTCCTCTACGAGCGGCAATACGGGATATTTTGTAGGATTACCCATTACGGCGGCAGGTGGCGTATTGGCAACGTTGGCTTTGTATCACAACGCTTTTCCGCCGATTTATCTTGTACTAAGTATGTTAGGACTTTCTTATCTTATGATAAGCAACATTAAGTATCCCAACTTTAAAAAGGTAGGGATTCCGCGTTCGGCCTACTGGGTCACCCCTCTTGTTGTCCTGATTGCTGCGATCATGGCCGTGCGTTTTCCAGCACAGTTTCCGATGGTTGTATTTATCCCGCTTGTATTTTATGCGCTTTATGGTGTGAAGAAAAACGTTAAACGTATGCGAAGAAAACGCAGGCGTGAGAATACGGAAGAAGAAATTATTAATTTGTAGAAAGACCGGATGCTTGTCCGGTCTTTTTTTGGTTGCAAATTTTTAATATAAAATTAATTTGACATATTTATTGACATGATTATATTATATATGATATGATTATAAATTTTAAAATGTTGACAAAAAATGGGCGTTATGATATATTAGAAATGGATACTCTGTTGGGGGTGGGGTTGTTGTTTCGAATCGGAGATAAGATTGTTTACCCTATGCATGGCGCAGGTATTATTGAGGCCATTGAGGAGAAGGAAATCCTTGGTGAGAAACAGCAGTACTATATTATGAAGATGCCCGTCGGCAATATGCAGATCATGATCCCGATGGAGAAAGTGAAGAACCTTGGTATTCGCGAAGTCGTGGATGTTCAGGCTCTTGAGCGTGTCATGGAAATTTTGCGACACGGCGAGCTTGACACGTCCATGAGTTGGAATCGCAGATACCGTAAGAATATGGAAAAAATGCGTACAGGTGATATTTATGAGGTAGCGGATGTTGTCCGTGAACTGATGCGCAGGGAGAAAGAAAAAGGGCTGTCGACGGGAGAGCGAAAAATGCTGGACAATGCCCGACAGATATTGTTAAGCGAGCTTGTGCTTGTTAAAAATATTAATGAAGAGCAGGCAACAGATCTGCTTGAGCGTGTTGTCAATAGTTAGAGGGGAAAGCTTCTCTACGAGAAGCTTTTCCTTTTTTTCCTGTAACTTTTGTCGTTATTTCCTCGTAAGAAAGAGTAAAAGAAAAAAATAAAATCCATATTTATACAGTTTTTGTTTTTTCATCGTTTTTTATTCGGTAGATATGACTATAATGGAATATGAATCATTTTGAGGAGGTGAAGGTATGGTTAGACGAATCATTCAACTGTTTTTTCTCTTGGTCGGTGCGGGATTGGGCTATCAATTCGGTTCTGATTTGTTCGGGCTTTTGAGTTCGCTCATCCATATTGGTACAATCCCCGGCGTGGAGTATATCAGTGCGGTACTCGGGGCTATGCTCTTCTTCTTGATTACTTCTTGGCCGACAGAGTACATTGTAAAGATTATCAAACGCAGTGAAGAAACACTGATTAAGCTACCGATTACGGATGTTTTGTTTGGAGCCATGGGGCTTATCATTGGACTTATTGTGGCTTTTTTACTTTTTCTTCCCATTAATAGCATTCCTATCCCAATTGTGGCGAGATTGCTTCCGTTGCTTATTTCTGTACTATGCGGATACATTGGTTTTCAGGTAGGGTTGCGAAAACGTGATGAAATTATGTCCGTATTTTCGATTGGTCGTTTTAAAGGTGAGAAAAAGAAGGAAGAAAAACAAGAGCCGAACCAGACCGAATATAAAATTTTGGATACAAGCGTAATTATTGACGGACGGATTGCAGATATTTGTAAAACAGGATTTCTTGAAGGGGCGCTTGTGATTCCTGAATTCGTGCTAGAAGAGCTACAGCATATTGCAGACTCATCTGACACGCTTAAGCGCAACAGAGGGCGACGTGGTCTTGACATCTTGAACAAAATTCAAAAAGAATTAAAAGTAAAGGTTATTATCACAGATCAAGATTTCGAGGAAATTAGCGAAGTTGACAGCAAGCTGGTTAAGCTTGCTAAAGTGATGAAAGGAAAGGTCGTGACAAACGACTTTAATCTAAATAAGGTATGTGAGCTTCAGGGTGTATCTGTGTTGAATATTAACGATTTGGCCAATGCGGTAAAACCGGTAGTGTTGCCGGGTGAGGAACTGCATGTGCAGGTTATTAAGGACGGAAAAGAGAATGGCCAAGGTGTCGCGTACTTGGATGATGGAACGATGATCGTTGTCGAAGGCGGGCGGGATTATATCGGTTCGTTTGTTGACGTGATTGTAACTAGCGTTTTGCAGACGTCGGCTGGCCGCATGATTTTCGCGAAGCCGAAATTAATGGAAAAAGCGCTGTAAGAAATGAGTGGATGAAAGTGAATATAGGTGTGGTTATCGCAGCCGCTGGACAGGGTAAGCGAATGGGCGGATCGGTGAAAAAACAATTTATCGAACTGGGCGGAAAACCGGTCCTGCTTCATACGCTCTCTCTGTTTATCGGGCTTGAACATGTGAAGGAAATTATCGTTGTAACGGCTGAAGAAGATATGGAATGCACGCAGGAGTTGCTCCGTGGCTATCGAGGGGTTCGTGTCATTCCAGGCGGAGCGGAGCGCCAGGACAGCGTGTATCTTGGTCTTAAAGCTCTCCGTTCTGTCGAATATGTCATGATTCACGATAGTGCGCGGCCTTTTCTTACCCGTCCGACGCTGCTGAAACTGATAGAAGCGCTCCGTGCTAAGCGAGCAGCCATCCTCGCCGTTCCTGTCAAAGACACGATTAAACGGACGGATGCAGAAGGAATCGTGGTGGACACACCGCCAAGAAAAAGCTTGTGGGCTGTGCAAACGCCACAAGCTTTTGCTCTGTCTGATATTATCCGTGCGCATGAGCGGGCGCGCGAGGAAGGCTTTATTGGTACGGATGATGCCTCGTTGCTGGAGCGCATGGGACAGACTGTGCATATTGTTGAAGGAGAGTATACGAATATTAAGCTTACGACTCCAGAAGATTTGGTGTTCGGAGAAGCGATTTTGGAGCGGAGAAAGGAGACGGGCGATGATACGAGTAGGACAAGGATTTGATGTTCATCAGCTGGCGGCAGGCCGCAGGCTTATCGTTGGGGGTGTGGAAATTCCTCACGAAAAAGGGCTTCTGGGCCATTCGGATGCGGATGTTTTGCTGCATGCGATTACGGATGCGATTTTGGGTGCTTTGGGATTAGGGGATATTGGCAAGCGCTTTCCAGATACCGATCAGACGTTCAAAGATGCGGATAGCCGCGTGTTGCTTCAGGATGTCTGGAAGCTGGTAAAAGAAAAAGGATATATCATGGGGAATGTGGATGCGACCATTATTGCTCAGCAGCCGAAAATGGCTCCATATATAGAACGAATGCGCGAAGTTATCGCTACTTGTGTGGAAACGGATAAAGAAAGGGTAAACGTGAAGGCGACCACGACAGAACAGCTTGGTTTTACGGGCCGTGGCGAAGGAGTGGCCGCAATGGCTGTTGTATTGTTGCAAAAAGAAGGATTATAATAGATGGAGCTAAATTTTTGAAGGATGGTGGCCATTCATGTCGAAACAAGTCCGCGTTCGGTTTGCACCGAGTCCAACCGGACATTTACATATCGGGGGTGCCCGTTCGGCGCTGTTTAACTATTTGTTCGCTCGTCATCACGGTGGCGACTTCATTGTCCGCATCGAAGATACGGACCGGAAGCGGAATGTGGAAGAGGCAGAAGCGAAATTAATCGAAAGCCTTCGCTGGTTTGGAACGGAGTGGGACGAAAGCATCGATAAAGACGGCGGTGTAGGCCCATATCGTTCCATGGATCGGCTGGATATTTATAAGGAGTATATTGACAAGCTGGTAGAAGAAGGGAAAGCCTATCATTGCTATTGTACGGAAGAAGAGCTGAATGCAGAGCGTGAGGCGATGAAAGCAAGATGTGAAACGCCGCGCTATTCGGGAAAATGCCGTCATCTGGCCCCGGAACAAATTGAGGCGTACAAAGCGGAAGGGCGGACTTCTTCTATTCGTTTTCGCGTACCAGAAAACCGGGAATACATTGTACATGATCATATTCGTGGTGAAGTAAAATTTGAATCAAATGGTATTGGAGATTTCGTCATTGCCCGTCCGGACGGGATTCCGACATATAATTTTGCCGTGGTTATTGATGACTATCTTATGAAAATTACACACGTTATCCGTGGCGAAGAACATCTTTCAAACACGCCGCGCCAGCTGATGATTTATGAAGCGTTCGGCTTTGAGGCGCCGGAATTTGCACATGTGGCGTTGATTCTAAATCCGGACGGGAAGAAGATGAGCAAACGGGACGAGTCCCTTATTCAATTTGTCGAGCAATACCGCGACCTCGGCTATCTGCCAGAGGCACTGATGAACTTTCTGGCGCTGCTCGGATGGTCGCCTGAAGAAGAACGGGAAATTTTCACCCGCGAAGAGCTTATTGATAAATTTTCACTAAGTCGTGTATCCAAGTCACCGGCTATCTTTGACATTCATAAGTTAAATTGGATGAATAACCATTATATTAAGCAAGCTCCTGTAGAGCGTATTGCTGAGCTTTGTATTCCGCATATGCAAAAAGCCGGGCAGCTGCCGCAGAAGCTGAATGAAGATCAGTATGAATGGGCAAAGCAAGTGGTTGCCCTGTATCAGGAGCAATTACAGTATGCGGCCGAGATTACAGGGCTTGCCTCTCTATTCTTTGAAAACGAAGTGCAATACGATGAAGAAGCGAAAGCAGTGCTCTCAGACGAGCAGGTTCCAGATGTTATGAAGGCGTTCCATGAAGAGTTGGTGACGCTTAAAGAATATACGCCTGATACAATTAAAGAAGCACTGAAGGCTGTGCAAAAGGTAACCGGCCAGAAAGGTAAGAAGTTGTTCATGCCCGTTCGTGTTGCTACTACCGGCCTTACACATGGGCGAGACCTAAATCAGACACTATTCCTTCTCGGCCGTGACAAAGTGGTTTCACGTGTGCAAAATGTGATAAACAACTACGAGAAAATTGCAAAATAAAGATAATGGCAAGGAACGGAAGAAGTACGAAAAGGAAGAAAGGCACCAGAGAAAGCCGCCGGTATGATAAAATGTACCGTGCTGGAAGCGGCTCTGCTTTTCGTTTTCGGAAATGCATCCGTGAGCCGGGTCTCTGAACCATTTTATAGTAGGAGACTCCGTGTCCCGCGTTACGGGTTTGAGTGCGCTTTGCTTTTTTAAGCAGAGCGAAACAGAGTGGAACCGCGGAAAATTACCGCCTCTGTAGCCATTATTTGGCTATGGAGGCTTTTTTATTGGTAATATTAGGAATGGAAGGGGTGGAAGTATGCTTAAAACGTTGCGGGAAGATATTCGTGCGGTAATGGAGCGGGACCCCGCAGCGCGTAGCGCGCTGGAAGTACTCCTTACGTACTCAGGATTGCATGCTATTTGGTTTTACCGCTTAAGCCATCGTTTATGGAAAAGGAAGTTCTACACACTGGCGCGGGTGATTTCGCAGTTTGCCCGCTTCTTAACCGGTATAGAGATTCACCCTGGGGCGAAAATCGGGAAAGGGCTGTTTATTGACCATGGTATGGGCGTCGTTATCGGAGAAACTTGCGAAATTGGCGACAATGTAACGCTTTATCAGGGAGTGACTCTCGGCGGTACAGGTAAAGAAAAGGGCAAGCGTCATCCTACGATTGGCAATAATGTGCTGATCGCTTCCGGGGCGAAAGTGCTCGGCTCGATGAAAATCGGCGACAATTCAAAAATCGGAGCTGGTTCGGTTGTGTTGCAGGAAGTGCCGCCGAATTCTACAGTTGTCGGTATTCCTGGTCGCATCGTTATTCAGAATGGTGTAAGGGTAAACCATGACTTTGATCATACTAATTTGCCGGACCCAATCGGCGAAGTGTTGCGCTCGATGCAGCGAGAAATTGATACCTTGAGACAAGAAGTAAAACAACTAAAGGAGAGTCGACAAGCCCATGAGCAGCATTAAAATATACAATACGCTGACCCGTAAAAAAGAAGAGTTTGTTCCGCTTGAGGCGGGCAAAGTGAAAATGTACGTTTGCGGGCCGACGGTGTATAACTTTATTCATATCGGAAATGCCCGTCCACCCATTGTGTTTGATGTAGTGCGTCGTTATTTCTCATACCGTGGCTATGAAGTAACGTACGTTCAAAACTTTACCGATGTAGATGATAAAATTATTAAAAAGGCCGAGGAAAGCGGCATGGGCGTGGAAGAAGTTGCAAACATGTTTATTGCAGCGTTTGAAGAAGATGTGCGGGCGCTCGGTGTAAAGAAGGCAGACGTCCACCCAAAAGTGACGGAGCACATCCCGGAAATTATCGCCTTCATTGAAGACTTAATCGCAAAAGGGCATGCGTATGTAGCAAGCGGAGATGTTTATTTCCGTACAGCTTCCTTTGCGGAATACGGCAAGCTCTCGTACCAAAACATTGAAGAATTGCAGGCGGGTGCCCGCATTGAAGTGAGCGATAAGAAAGAGAATCCGCTTGATTTTGTGCTTTGGAAAGGTGCGAAACCGGGGGAAATTTGTTGGGAAAGCCCATGGGGCAAAGGTCGGCCGGGCTGGCATATTGAATGTTCAGCGATGTCAATGAAATATCTCGGCGAAACTTTCGATATCCATGGTGGAGGTCACGATCTTATATTTCCGCATCATGAAAACGAAATCGCGCAAACGGAGAGCCTGACAGGCCATCCAATGGCAAAGTACTGGATGCATAATGGATATATTAATATTGAGAACGAAAAAATGTCCAAATCGCTTGGAAATGTGATTCTGGTAAAAAAACTGCGTGAGAATTATCCAGCGCGCGTTATTCGCTTCTTTATGCTAGGGGCGCACTACCGCAACCCGATTAACTTTAGCGATGCGCTTTTGCGGCAGGCGGCAAACGCTCTGGAGCGTATTGATACAGCTGTGCGCAATCTGAAGCATCATCTGGATTCAGCGGTGGACGAGGCCGCCACGGAAGAAGAAAAGCAACGGGTAGACAGTTTTCGCCAGCGTTTTATCGAAGAAATGGATAATGACTTTAATACGGCTGACGCTATCACGGTGTTGTTTGATATGGTGCGTGAAGTGAATCAGATGATGGCAGCGAATGTGTTAAGAAAAGAAATCGGCGCAGCTTATCTTGCTTTATTTGCAGAATTGGGAGACGTGCTTGGCATTACCTTTGGGGAAGCGGAACAGAATATGTCGGGCCCATCCGATGAAGAAATTAATACGTTAATTGAGGAGCGGGCACAGGCACGTAAAGTGAGAAACTTTGCTCGGGCGGACGAAATTCGGAACCGATTACAAGAGATGGGAATTATTATCGAGGATACGCCGCAAGGCACGCGCTGGCATCGCAAATAAACGCAAGGATAGAGGCGCAGTATGAAACAAGATAAACTGACGAGAGATCCAAGACAAATCAATGCCCTTGCCCTTGCGTACATGGGAGATGCAGTATTGGAGGTTCGCGTCCGCCAGCATTTGATTGCGGCGGGTGAGGTAAAGCCGAATTTGCTGCAACGTGCCGCCGTGCGCTATGTTTCAGCCAAAGCGCAGGCCAGCATCGTAGAAGGTATTTGGGAACGGTTGACCGAAGAAGAGAAGGCTGTGCTAAAGAGGGGACGTAACGCTAAGTCGGCAACCGTTCCGAAAAATGCTAATATTGCTGAATACAGACTCAGCACTGGTTTTGAAGCGTTGCTTGGTTTTTTATATTTAACTAGGCAGGAAAAGCGTTTAGACGAAATTTTGTCTTATGCGCTTGAGTGGGTAGATAGCGGCTTGGCCGCTCCAACCAAAGAATAAGAAGGGGTTTGCCATGAGTGAATATATCGTCGGAAAAAATCCCGTCCTGGAAGCGTTGCGTTCGGGGCGTTCCATCAATAAAATATGGATTGCGGAAAATTCGCAAAAAGGAGCCGCCAATCAGGTAATAGCACTGGCCAAAAAAGCGGGTGTCACCGTACAAATTGTTCCTCGCAAAAAGCTTGATCAAGCGGCGGAAGGAGAAAGTCATCAGGGCGTACTGGCGTACGTAGCCGCTTACGATTACGTAGAATTGGACGAGATTTTACATAGAGCGGAAACGTCTGGAGAACCGCCCTTTCTCGTACTGTTGGATGAAATTGAAGATCCGCACAACCTTGGCTCCATTTTACGTACGGCTGATGCGACCGGCGTTCACGGCATAATTATTCCAAAGCGGCGTTCTGCCGGATTAACTTCCACCGTGGCTAAAACATCAGCTGGAGCAATTGAGTATGTACCGGTTGCCCGCGTCACCAATCTTGCTCGCACGATTGATGAGCTCAAAAAGCACAATATTTGGGTAATAGGTACGGATGCTTCGGGAGAAAAAGAATTCCGTGAAGCGCGTTTTGATATGGGAGTTGCTTTGGTAATTGGCAGTGAAGGAAAAGGCATGAGCCGTCTTGTCAAGGAAAAATGCGACTTTACGGTAAAGTTGCCGATGGTAGGCCGCGTCACTTCTTTGAACGCGTCTGTTGCGAGTGCCTTATTGATGTATGAAGTATACCGCCAGCGTCATCCATTAGCTAAATAAGGATGATCGGTGATGGAAGAAATACTAATTGTTGATGGCTACAACGTGATCGGGGATTGGAAGCGGCTGAAGGAAAAGAAGAAAATTAGCCTCGAAGAGGCGAGGGACGATTTGCTTGGCTGGCTGGCCGATTATCAAGGATTTACCGGAGCGCGCGTTATCGTTGTGTTTGATGCCCATAACGTAAAAGGCATGGGCAAGAAACTGCGGGAGTATCGCCTCGATATTCGCTATACAAAAGAAAAGGAAACAGCGGATGAGTGTATCGAACGTTTAGTATTCGAATTATCTGGTCGTCGTCGTCAAATTTATGTCGCCACGTCAGATTATACAGAACAGAGGGTGACATTCGGTTATGGCGCTTTACGTAAATCAGCGCGCGAGCTGTGGCGGGAAATGCAGCAAATTCATCGCGATATTAGAGAGAAAGTGCGCGAAACAAAACAGCAGCCAAAGGGAAGAGGAATTATCCTTAGTGATGAAATTAAAAAAAAATTCGAAAAGTGGCGCCGTGGAGATGGTTAACTTCATTGACGGTAAAGGTTACATAATATATAATTGCTTTATCTGATGCATAACGGCAGGTCGGAGGGATGATGTTTGGCTGCAGACCATACCCGCTATGATGCTTTGCACGATGAGGAAATTGTGGATCTTGTAAGGTCAGGTGACAGTGATGCGCTTGAGTACTTGATTAACAAGTACAAGAATTTTGTGCGTGCGAAAGCTCGTTCCTATTTTTTGATTGGCGCCGACCGTGAGGATATTGTGCAGGAAGGTATGATTGGGCTTTATAAGTCAATTCGGGACTTTAAAGGGGATAAACTTGCTTCCTTTAAAGCGTTTGCTGAATTGTGTATTACGCGCCAGATAATTACTGCGATAAAAACAGCCACTCGACAGAAACATATTCCTCTTAATTCCTACGTCTCGTTGGACAAGCCTATTTATAATGAAGACTCAGATCGTACTTTGCTGGATATTATCTGCGGCACGAAAGTGACGGATCCAGAAGAGTTGATCATTAATCAGGAAGAATATGACGACATTGAGGATAAAATCAGCGAAATTTTGAGTGATTTGGAACAACAAGTTTTGCTTTTGTATTTGGATGGGCGCTCATACCAGGAGATTGCTGTTGATTTAAGCCGTCATGTCAAATCGATTGATAACGCTCTCCAACGCGTAAAAAGAAAGTTGGAGAAGTACTTGGAAGTTCGCGCAGTATCGCAAGTATAGCTATAAAGCATCGTGAATATGGATAAGAATATAGAAAAAACAGGGCTATTGCCCTGTTTTTTTATTTCGAAAGTCATCTATAAATATTTGGAAAAGTTTTTAAAAATATAGTGTGTAAGGCGTTTATAATGGTATAATAGTACTAACTAATTTTTAGAAAAGAGAGGAGGATAAGTAATGAAAGCTAGAAGTTTGAAAATAAAGTTATTGATAGTTATTATTCCGTTAATTGTGATAGCGCTTTCTTTTGTGGCATGGATAAACCACAACAAGGCTAAGGAGTTTTTAGAAAATAATTTTAGGGAAAAGGCGTTTATCCAACTGGAGCTTTTGAATATGAAAGTCACTAGCTGGCTGGAGAAGCAAAAAGAGCTAGTCACTAATATGGCTTCTGCGCTGGATATTCGGAGTATGGACAAAGAACTACAACTCCAGTATTTAAAATCTCAACTGAAAGAACATCGTGACTATGAAATGTTTTTTATTGTGGATATGAAAGGAGAAGCTTTCACGACAGCAGGACAGAAAACAAATGTGGCCAATCGAGATTACTTTAAAAAAGTAATAAACGGTGAGCCGTATGCAATTTCGGATCCGCTTATTTCACGCGTAAGCGGGCAGATGGTTATTGTTATTGCAAGTCCGATTTATAACCGGGAGAACCAGCTAAGCGGTATTGTGGCAGCTACGGTGCCGGTTACTACCATGAACAATTTAGTAGCTGGCGAAAAAATTGGACAGACCGGCTATGCATATATGGCACAGCGCGACGGACTCGTTATCAGTTATCCAAAAAAAGAAGAAATTTTAAAGTTAAACCTATATAAGTTAAATATACCGCATTTGACAGAAGGTATTGACGAAGCATTTGCTGGCAAGACTGTATACAAAAGGTATACATATAAAGGCGTGGATAAATATGCTTTTTTCTCGCAGATTCCTACTACCGGGTGGCTGGTCGCCATTACTGCCCCAGTAAAAGAAGCATCCAGCCAGCTTGATTATCTAGCTAAACTTTCATTTGTCACAGCGATTGTTATTCTTACTTTTGCTATTGTTATTTTAATCGTGTTTTCTTCACGTTTTGTTCGTCCGATTCAGCATTTGAGCGAGCTGACCAGCATGATCGCCAAAGGGGACTTAACCGTAAAAACGCCAAATAGAAGCAGCGATGAAGTAGGTGTGCTTAGTCAAAATTTTAATCAGATGGTAGAGAACATTCATATGTTGCTTCTCGAAATTAAGGAAGCTTCAGGTAAAATGAGGCGTTCTTCCGAAGTTTTAACGCTCACCAGCCAGGAGACGACGCAGTCTGCTGAACAGGTAGCGACAACGATTAACGATCTGGCTGAAGGAGCGGGAGATATCGCTAATTCTATTCAATCGGTTCATATGGAAGTATCTCTTGTCAATAACGGTCTACAGCAGATTTCCGCTTATGCTGACGAGATGAACCGTACGTTCACAGCTACTATACAACTAACGGGAGAAGGCGAAAAAGCGGTACGAGCCGCCGTATATAAAATGGAAGAAATTCAGCGGATGGTAGATGATGCGTCGGCTGTTGTACAGAAGCTGGGGGACCGCTCGGAAGAAATCGGACAAATTGTCAATCTGATTACTGGAATTGCTTCTCAGACGAACCTGCTTGCGTTGAATGCAAGCATTGAAGCTGCGCGTGCCGGCGAAGCAGGGCGCGGTTTTGCGGTTGTGGCCGATGAAGTACGGAAGCTTGCAGAAGCAACGGATCGAGCGGCAGGCAATATTTCTCGTATTGTCGAAGAGAACAAACGGGAGACGCATGAAGCGATCGATTCGATTGTGCGCGGCCATGATATGATCGCGCAGGGGCGGGAAATGGTGCGGCATACCGGGGATTCTTTCGGAGAAATTTACAAGCATATTACGCTTGTAGGTGAGAAAAGTTCGCATATCACTTCGTTCATTAAAATGGCGGAAGAGAACGCGCGCAAAGTTTCCCAGGAGATGGAACGTATCTCAGCTATTACGGAAGAAGCTTCCGCCGGTTCTCAAGAAGTTGCTGCGGTGAGTGAGCAGCAAGCCGCAGCTGCACAGCAACTGGCGAATGATGCAGCTACTATGGCGCAGTTGTCTGAACAGTTAGAAAGTCTGGTAGCAAGATTTAAGGTGGAGCAATAAAGATAAGTTGTTGATGAACTCTATTCTTTTGGTTGCTGCTTGTCTTTCTTACACAAAGTATAGTTTCTATTCTATTTCTAGTTTAAGTCAATTTTTGTTTGACACTGAAATTCCCTTGTGATAAAGTATTTGAGGTAGCCGTGTGTCTGCGCGGTTTTACTTGATGCAAAATTCATTATGAAAGGCTAGTACATAGCCAGTAATGTGGGAGGTGTAACATCATGCGGGTAACTGTAACGTTAGCGTGCACCGAGTGCAAACAACGCAACTATACCACAACCAAAAACAAACGTAAGCAAACGGAACGCATTGAGATGAAGAAATACTGCAAATTCTGCAACGATCATACGCTTCATCGTGAGACTCGCTAGTATAGTTTGAGAGTTTGAAGTTATTGGGGGTGCGTTATGGGTTTTGTAGATAAACTCAAACGCGGACCGGCCTTTGTAAAGGAAGCTTGGGCCGAACTGAAGAAAGTTACTTGGCCAACCCGTAAAGAACTTGTTTCTTATACGACCGTTGTACTGGTAACAGTAACGCTTATTGCAATCTTCTTCGCTGTAATTGATTTAGGTATTTCCCAACTCCTTGAGTTAATCTTGAAGGCAGGGAAATAATCATTAGGGGGGTTAAGGACACCTGTTTGTCCTCGAATCATGGAAAAACACTGGTATGTTGTTCACACTTATTCAGGTTATGAGAATAAGGTTAAAACAAACCTGGAAAAGCGCGTAGAATCAATGGGAATGGAAGACAAAATCTTCCGTGTGCTCATTCCGACAGAAGATGAAACCGAAGAGCGTGACGGCAAGAAAAAGGTCGTAACGAAGAAGGTTTTTCCGGGTTACGTGCTCGTCGAAATGATTATGACGGACGATTCCTGGTATGTTGTACGGAATACACCGGGTGTAACTGGATTCGTTGGTTCTGCAGGTGCAGGTTCAAAACCGACTCCTCTACTTCCTGAAGAAGTGGCAGCTATTATGAAGCAGATGGGCATGGAGGAATCCGTGAAGCGTGTTGACTTTGTGCTGAAAGAAATGGTTCGGGTGAAAGAGGGACCGTTTGCCAATATGGTTGGCTCCGTTGAAGAGATTCAATTGGACAAGCGCAAAGTCAAAGTGTTGGTTGATATGTTTGGACGCGAGACGCCTGTTGAGTTGGATTTTACTCAAGTGGCTAAGTTATAGAGTCATTGTTTTTAGGAGGTGTACCACATGGCTAAAAAAGTTATCAAAGTTGTTAAGCTTCAGATCCCTGCGGGCAAAGCGAATCCGGCACCGCCTGTTGGTCCGGCGCTTGGTCAAGCAGGCGTAAATATCATGGGGTTCTGTAAAGAATTCAACGCTCGCACACAAGATCAAGCAGGTCTGATTATCCCTGTTGAGATCACCGTGTTTGAAGACCGTTCTTTCACATTCATTACAAAAACCCCGCCGGCTGCTGTTCTATTGAAAAAAGCGGCTGGAATTGAATCCGGCTCTGCTGTTCCGAATAAGAACAAAGTTGCAACGATTAAGCGCGATAAGGTTCGCGAAATTGCAGAGACTAAAATGCCTGACTTGAATGCTGCAAGCGTGGAAGCCGCTATGCGCATGGTTGAGGGTACTGCGCGCAGCATGGGCATCACAATCGTTGACTAATTTGCTGGTTAACCATACATGTTTCTACCGAGGGGTTGTGTAATGTGCGGGGAAATCCGCCTACGCGCAACCCTGTTTCGTGGGAGGCACAACCGTTACAACCACAATTAAGGAGGAAATGAAAGTGGCTAAAAGAGGTAAAAACTACTTAGAAGCTGCAAAGCTCATCGACCGCAATGTTGCATACGAAATCGAAGAAGCTCTTGAACTCGTGAAAAAGGCTTCTAAAGCTAAGTTCGACGAAACTGTGGAAGTAGCAGTTCGTCTGGGCGTTGATCCGCGCAAAAACGATCAACAAATTCGCGGTGCTGTTGTACTTCCGCACGGTACTGGTAAAACTCAGCGTGTACTTGTTTTTGCCAAAGGTGAAAAAGCGAAAGAAGCGGAAGCTGCAGGCGCAGATTATGTAGGCGACGAAGAATACGTAAACAAAATCCAAGAAGGTTGGTTCGATTTTGATGTAGTCGTTGCTACACCGGATATGATGGGGACTGTAGGTAAGCTTGGTCGTGTACTTGGACCAAAAGGTTTAATGCCTAACCCGAAAACCGGTACCGTAACATTTGAAGTTGAAAAAGCAGTTAAAGACATCAAAGCTGGTAAAATTGAATACCGCACAGATAAAGCAGGAAATATCCATGCTCCGATTGGTAAAGTATCTTTCGAAGTAAGCCAGCTTGCTGACAATCTGCGCACGCTGCTTGATGCGTTGTTGAAAGCAAAGCCGGCCGCTGCAAAGGGAACATACATGAAAAATATTACTGTAAGCTCCACAATGGGGCCTGGGGTAAAAGTAAACACTTTAAAAATTACAGCTTCGGCAAAATAATTGCTTGACATCAATTTTTAAAGTTGATAAGATAGCATTCGTTGATAAATGAATATGCCGTTACCGTAGACAGAAGGTGCCTGTTCAGGCAGGCTTAATATCCTTCCGAGGTGCTGATGAAGATATAGATTTGATATCTGAAGCCTTCGCATGTCTGCGTGGGCTTTTTTCATTTTGATAAAAGTCTCATGCTACAGGAGGTGCAAACATGTCCGTACGTGAAGAAAAAGTTCAAATTGTTAACGAAATCGTTGAAAAGCTTCGTAACAGCAAAAGCACTGTAGTAACTGACTATCGTGGATTGAACGTGGCTCAAGTTACTGAACTGCGCAAAAAGTGTCGCGAAGCGGGCGTTGAGTTCAAAGTGTACAAAAACACGTTGACTCGCCGCGCGACTGCTGAAGTTGGCTTGACTGATCTGGACGAAGTATTAACTGGTCCGACTGCTATTGCATTCAGCCTCGAAGATGAAATCACGGCTGCGAAGGTTTTGGCTGATTTTGCAAAAGAAAATGAGGCTCTTGAAATCAAGGGCGGCGTAATGGAAGGCAAAGTTCTTTCTGTTGATGAAGTCAAGGCAATTGCAAGCCTGCCGAATCGCGAAGGTCTGCTTTCTATGCTGCTTAGCGTGCTTCAAGCACCTATCCGCAACTTCGCGCTTGCTGTTAAAGCAGTTAGTGAACAAAAAGAAGGCCAAGGAGCTTAATCTAATAACTTGTTAGGAGGAATCATAATGAGCAAAGAACAAATTATTGAAGCGATTAAAGGCATGTCTGTTCTTGAATTGAACGATCTGGTTAAAGCTATCGAAGAAGAATTCGGCGTAACTGCAGCTGCTCCTGTAGCAGTTATGGGTGGTGCTGCTGGCGGTGCTGCTGAAGCTGAACAAACTGAATTCACAGTTGTTTTGGCGAACGCTGGCGCTTCCAAAATCAACGTTATCAAAGTTGTTCGCGAACTTACAGGTCTCGGCCTGAAGGAAGCGAAAGCAATGGTTGATGGCGCTCCTGCTACAGTTAAGGAAGGCGTATCTAAAGAAGAAGCTGAACAAATGAAAGCTAAGCTTGAAGAAGCTGGCGCAACTGTTGAACTTAAGTAGTTGTATAACTGCTCACGATAAAGCCCGGCGTATCAGATACGCCGGGCTTTATCTCCTTAGAAATAAACTGTGAAACACTTGCGAAGCGTGCTCGTCTTGCTTTTTGACATCACGTTTAGCAACTCGTCCTTTTTGTATATAATAATTGAAGAATTGTAAGAAGCGGGGTGGCACGGATGGAGCACTACTATACGAATCAACCTGGAGCCGACAGCAAAGAACAGAGCTTTACGTTCACCTTGCGGGGCAGAGAGTTTCGTTTTGTTACTGATCGCAGCGTCTTTTCAAAGAATCGCATTGATTTCGGAAGTGTACTTCTGATTGAAACAATGGAAATAAAAGATGGAATGGACGTTCTCGATGTGGGCTGCGGGTATGGTCCGATTGGCATGTCCGCCGCGACGTTGACGCCTTCCGGCAACGTGTTGATGCTGGATGTGAATGAGCGGGCAGTGTCGCTTGCAAACCGTAATTTGCAATTGAACGAAATCTCAAACGCGGAGGCAATTGTAAGCGACCGCTTTTCTGCTGTTCCTGTAGGCAAAAAATTTCATGTGATTTTAACGAATCCCCCGATTCGTGCCGGTAAACAGATTGTGCATGGGATTTTTGAAGAAGCTTTGGCTTATCTTGTGCCGGGCGGGAGCCTCTGGGTTGTCATTCAGAAAAAGCAGGGTGCTCCTTCCGCTCTTGCGAAACTACAGGAATTGTACTCTGAAGTTCGAGAGGTCGCCAAAAAGAAAGGATACTTCGTGTTTCAGGCAATAAGATCTTAAGTTGACATTATTTTTCGATTATGGTATCGTTATTTAATGCCACTGATTATGTGAACGAATAAGTGGAAGTTGCACAAAATGTCAACCTTTTTTTTATTAATAGTAAAGAAAGAGCAATCGGATGAAGTATGACAATATTATCTCTAGGGAATACTGAGGTAATATCAACATCCGGTTCTTCAAATGCATAAAGTCTTCTCTACATATTAGGAAGGCTTTGTTCTTTTTTGTGCAAAAACTCCGTTTGAGAGGTGAATAAGTTGGCAGGTCATCTAATTCAGTGTGGACGTTATCGCCAGCGTCGCAGCTACGCAAGAATTAAAGAGGTAATGGAATTACCTAACCTGATCGAAATCCAGCAGAAATCATACCAATGGTTCTTGGATGAGGGACTTCGCGAAATGTTCCATGAGATTTCTCCGATTCAGGATTTCACAGGTAATCTTGTTCTTGAGTTCATCGATTATAGTTTAGGCGAACCGAAGTATTCTGTCGATGAAGCAAAAGAACGAGATGTAACGTATGCTGCTCCGCTGCGTGTGAAAGTTCGTCTCATCAACAAAGAAACGGGAGAAGTCAAAGAACAAGAAGTATTCATGGGCGATTTCCCGCTTATGACGGAGACGGGGACTTTCATTATCAATGGAGCTGAGAGGGTTATTGTCAGTCAGCTTGTTCGTTCTCCTAGCGTTTATTTCAGCACAAAAGTAGATAAGAATGGCAAGCAAGCGTATGCGGCGACGGTGATTCCGAACCGGGGCGCATGGCTTGAACTTGAAACTGACGCCAAGGATATTATCTATGTTCGTATCGACCGTACAAGGAAGATCCCGGTTACGGTTCTTTTGCGTGCTCTGGGCTTCGGTACGGACGTGGAAATCCTCAATTTGCTCGGGGAAGACGAGTATATCAAAAATACGCTGGAAAAGGATAACACAGATTCAACGGAAAAAGCGCTCATTGAAATCTATGAAAGATTGCGTCCAGGTGAACCGCCAACTGTAGAAAACGCAAAGAGCCTGCTTATTTCCCGGTTCTTCGACCCGAAGCGATACGATTTGGCGAATGTTGGTCGTTACAAAATTAATAAAAAGCTTCATATTAAAAATAGATTATATAATCAGCGCCTAGCTGAAACACTAATTGATACGTCTACTGGTGAAATTATCGCAGAAGCCGGTCAAATCATAGACCGTCGTTTGTTGGATCGCATTTTGCCGTATTTGGAAGACAGCGTTGGCTTCACAACCATAAAGCCTCGCGGTGGCGTGCTGGAAGAAGACATTCGTCTGCAGGCAATTAACATTTTCTCGCCGATTGAAGACGGAAAAGTGATTAAAGTTATTTCCAATGGCATGATTGATAAAAAGGTCAAACATATTACGCCAGCCGACATTATTGCTTCCATTAATTACTTTATTAATCTGCTGCATGGCGTTGGTTCTACTGACGATATTGACCATTTAGGTAATCGTCGCTTACGTTCTGTAGGAGAGCTTTTGCAGAACCAGTTCCGTATCGGCTTGTCTCGTATGGAGCGAGTTGTTCGCGAACGTATGTCTATTCAGGATGCAAACGCGATTACACCACAGGCGCTCATTAATATTCGCCCTGTGATCGCGGCGATTAAAGAGTTCTTTGGAAGTTCGCAGCTCTCACAATTTATGGATCAGACCAATCCGCTCGCGGAACTTACGCATAAGCGTCGTTTGTCCGCGCTTGGTCCTGGCGGCTTAACGCGCGAACGCGCAGGCTTCGAAGTGCGTGACGTTCACCATTCGCACTATGGCCGCATGTGTCCGATTGAGACTCCGGAAGGTCCGAACATTGGTTTGATTAACTCGTTGTCTACGTATGCGCGAATCAATGAGTATGGCTTTATTGAAACACCACGGCGAAGAGTCGATCCAGAAACAGGCCGCGTAACTGATGAGATCGTATATTTGACGGCGGATGAAGAAGATGTATACAATGTCGCGCAGGCGAACGTGCCGTTGACAGAAGACGGATATTTTGCTAGTGAGACGGTGATTTGTCGCCGTAAGGGTGAAATTATTACTGTGCCGCGGGATAAAGTTGATTTTATGGACGTTTCTCCGAAGCAGGTCGTATCTGTAGCGACGGCAATGATTCCGTTCTTGGAAAATGACGACGCCAACCGCGCTCTTATGGGTGCAAACATGCAGCGTCAGGCTGTTCCTTTGCTTGTACCGGAAGCGCCATTTATCGGTACAGGTATGGAATACAAAGCGGCGAAAGACTCCGGGGTTGCTACGATTGCTCGCCATTCTGGCGTTGTTGAGCGTGTAACCGCGCGGGAAATTTGGATTCGCCGTCAGGGAGAAGTAGACGGTCGCACAGTGATGGGTGACATTGATAAGTATAAACTGCATAAATTTGAGCGCTCTAATCAAGGAACATGTATTAATCAGCGTCCTATTGTGAAGAAGGGCGAGTTTGTGAATGCGGGAGACATTATTGCGGATGGCCCTTCCACGGAGAAAGGTGAGCTGGCATTGGGCCGCAACGTTGTAGTTGCATTCATGACATGGGAAGGTTACAACTATGAGGACGCCATTCTGTTGAGCGAAAAGCTTGTAAAAGAGGATGTATATACTTCTATTCATATCGAAGAATATGAAGCGGAAGCGCGTGATACGAAGCTCGGACCGGAAGAAATTACGCGCGATATTCCGAACGTTGGGGAAGATGCGTTGCGCAATTTGGATGAGCGTGGTATTGTTCGCATCGGTGCTGAAATTAAAGACGGTGACATTCTCGTAGGCAAAGTTACTCCGAAAGGTGTAACCGAGCTTACCGCTGAAGAGCGCCTATTGCACGCTATCTTTGGTGAAAAAGCGCGCGAAGTGCGCGATACGTCCCTTCGCGTACCGCATGGTGGTTCCGGTATTGTCGTTGATGTTAAAGTGTTTACCCGTGAGAACGGAGACGAATTGCCGCCGGGTGTAAATCAACTTGTGCGTGTGTATATCGCACAAAAGCGTAAGATTTCTGTAGGTGACAAGATGGCGGGACGTCACGGTAATAAAGGGGTTATCGCTCGTATTCTTCCGGAAGAAGATATGCCGTTTCTACCGGATGGTACGCCCGTAGAGGTTGTATTGAATCCGTTAGGTGTACCATCGCGGATGAACATTGGTCAGGCCTTGGAAGTGCATCTGGGTATGGCCGCTAAAGCACTCGGTATCCATATGGCTACCCCGGTATTCGACGGTGCAACGGAAGAAGATGTATTCGACACGCTGGAAGAAGCGGGTTTAAGCCGCACAGGCAAAACCATTCTGTATGACGGGCGTACAGGTGAGCCGTTTGACCGTGAAGTAACGGTAGGAGTTATGTACATGATTAAATTGGCTCACATGGTTGACGACAAAATTCATGCCCGTTCTACAGGACCATACTCTCTCGTTACCCAGCAGCCGCTTGGCGGTAAGGCACAATTCGGTGGCCAACGTTTTGGGGAAATGGAGGTATGGGCGCTCGAAGCGTACGGTGCTGCTTATACACTCCAGGAGATCCTCACCGTCAAGTCGGACGATGTAGTAGGCCGCGTGAAAACGTACGAAGCTATTGTTAAAGGAGAAAATGTACCGGAACCTGGTGTACCGGAGTCCTTTAAAGTATTGATCAAAGAGCTGCAAAGTTTAGGTATGGATGTGAAAATCCTCGCTGAAGACGAACAGGAAATTGAAATGCGGGATACGGATGAAGACGAGGAAACATCTGGAGATAAACTTCACCTGAACATTAGCGGTGCCGAAGAGTAAAGGATGAAACCGGGAAGTAATGGGAGGTATGCGCCTTGTTAGATGTCAATAATTTTGAATATATGAAGATCGGCCTTGCATCACCCGATAAGATTCGTTCCTGGTCTTACGGAGAGGTCAAAAAACCGGAAACCATTAACTACCGGACCTTAAAACCGGAAAAAGAAGGCTTGTTCTGCGAGAAAATTTTCGGGCCGACAAAAGACTGGGAATGTCATTGCGGAAAGTACAAACGTGTTCGTTATAAAGGCGTAGTTTGCGATCGTTGCGGCGTTGAAGTAACCCGTGCGAAAGTGCGCCGGGAGCGCATGGGGCACATTGAATTGGCTGCCCCTGTCTCCCATATCTGGTATTTTAAAGGGATTCCGAGCCGTATGGGTCTTGTGCTTGACATGTCCCCACGCTCTCTAGAAGAGGTTATCTATTTCGCATCTTATGTTGTTATCGATCCAGGCGAAACGCCGCTTGAGAAAAAGCAATTGCTTTCTGAGAAAGAGTACCGCAACTATCGCGAGAAGTACGGTTCTTCTTTTACCGCTATGATGGGCGCAGAAGCGATTAAGCGTCTGCTTGCGGAAATCGACCTTGATAAAGAAGTGGACTGCTTAAAAGAGGAGCTGAAATCAGCGCAAGGCCAGCGCCGGAACCGTGTGATCAAGCGGTTGGAAGTATTGGAGGCATTTCGTAATTCTGGAAACCGTCCGGAATGGATGGTGTTGGATGTGTTGCCGGTTATTCCGCCAGAACTTCGTCCGATGGTGCAACTGGACGGCGGCCGCTTTGCAACCTCCGATTTGAACGATTTGTATCGCCGGGTTATTAACCGGAATAACCGCTTAAAGCGTTTGCTTGATCTTGGTGCGCCGGATATCATTGTACAGAATGAGAAACGTATGTTACAGGAAGCGGTAGACGCTCTGATAGACAATGGCCGTCGCGGCCGTCCTGTAACCGGGCCGGGCAATCGTCCGCTGAAGTCTCTCAGCCATATGCTGAAAGGTAAACAGGGGCGTTTTCGGCAAAACCTGCTTGGTAAGCGTGTGGACTACTCTGGGCGTTCCGTTATTGTCGTAGGCCCGCAGTTGAAAATGTACCAGTGCGGTTTGCCAAAAGAAATGGCGCTAGAATTGTTCAAGCCTTTTGTCATGAAAGAGCTTGTCGCAAAAGGTCTTGCGCACAATATTAAATCTGCGAAGCGTAAAGTGGAACGCGTGCATCCGGAAGTCTGGGATGTTCTCGAGGATGTAATCAAAGAACACCCGGTTCTTTTAAATCGTGCTCCCACATTGCATAGACTCGGCATTCAGGCTTTTGAACCCACGCTTGTTGAGGGGCGTGCGATTCGGTTGCATCCGCTCGTATGTACGGCATATAATGCCGACTTTGACGGTGACCAGATGGCTGTACACGTTCCATTGTCTGCGGAAGCGCAGGCGGAAGCGCGTCTGCTGATGCTTGCGGCGCAGAACATCCTTAACCCGAAAGACGGCAAGCCGGTTGTTACGCCGTCGCAGGACATGGTACTTGGCACGTACTATCTGACGATGGAAGATAAGACTTCTAAAGGAGAAGGCAAAGTTTTCTCCAATCCGAATCAGGCGATCGCGGCTTATGCGAATGGACATATTACACTTCATGCGCGTATCGCTCTGCCGCCGAAGAGCCTGAACAAAACTTCCTTCACACCGGAACAATTTGCGGCTCCGTTGATGGTAACAACGGTCGGAAAATTAATTTTCAATGAAATTTTCCCGCCTGAGCTACCATATATTAATGAGCCGACGAAAGAAAATCTTCAGAAGAAAGTGCCGGATAAGTTCTTTATTTTTGAAAAAGGTACGAACGTGCGCGAATTCCTAGAGAAGTTGCCTGAGCAAGACGCGGTCAAAAAAGGGTATCTAGGAACGATTATCGCTGAATGCTTCCGTCGCTTCGGCACGACGCAGACATCGATCATACTCGACAAAATTAAGGAGAATGGTTTTAAATATTCCACGCAGGCTGGTATTACTGTTGCTGTTGCCGACATCAAAACTCCGCCAGAGAAGCAACAAATTCTCGAAGAAGCGGAGAAAAAAGTTCAATCGGTTATGCAGCAATATCGTCGCGGTTTAATTACAGAAAACGAGCGTTACGACCGCGTTATCAGCATCTGGAGCAAAGCAAAGGACGATGTTACGAAAGTGCTTATGGCGTCGCTTGATAAGTTTAACGCCATTAATATGATGGCGACATCCGGCGCCCGTGGTAACGTGTCACAGATTACACAGCTTGCCGGCATGCGCGGTCTTATGGCAAACCCGTCCGGCCGTATCATCGAACTTCCGATCAAGTCCAACTTCCGCGAAGGCTTAACTGTATTGGAGTACTTTATTTCCACACATGGTGCGCGGAAAGGTTTGGCAGACACAGCGTTGCGTACAGCTGACTCAGGTTACTTAACCCGTCGCCTCGTCGACGTTGCACAGGATGTGATTGTCCGTGAAGAGGATTGTGGTACGGATAAAGGCGTTGTGGCAACTGCGCTTCGTGACGGGAATGAAATCATTGAGGAATTGCAGGATCGAATTGTTGGGCGTTATTCGTTCCAAACAGTGCGCCATCCAGAAACAGGGGAAATTATTGTCGGTCGAAATCAGCTCATTGATGAAAAAATTGCGGAAGAAATTGTGGCCGCAGGTATTACGGAGGTCAATATCCGTTCCGTTATCGGTTGCCGTACGCAGCATGGTGTATGCCGGAAATGCTACGGTCGTAATCTGGCGACGGGCAATGTAGTGGATATCGGTGAATCTGTTGGTATTATCGCGGCTCAATCTATCGGTGAGCCAGGTACGCAGTTAACGATGCGTACATTCCACACCGGTGGTGTTGCCGGCGATGACATTACGCAAGGTCTTCCGCGTATCCAGGAGTTGTTTGAGGCCCGGAATCCGAAAGGCCAGGCTGTTATTACCGAAATTGAAGGTGAAGTTATCGACATTCGCGAAGGCAAAGATCGGCGCGAAGTCGAAATTCGCGGGGAAACCGAGAATAAAGTATATCAAATTCCTTACGGTTCCCGTTTGAAAGTGTTCGTTGGTTCCAAAGTGGATCTTGGTGAAGAATTAACCGAAGGCTCCATTGACCCGAAAGAAATGCTTAAGATCCGCGGTATGCGTGGCGTTCAATACTATATTTTGCAGGAAGTACAGAAAGTATATCGTATGCAGGGTGTAGAAATTAACGACAAGCATATTGAGGTTATGATTCGCCAGATGCTGCGCAAAGTGCGTATCATTGACAGCGGGGATACTGAACTCTTGCCAGGTTCTTATGTGGAAATCCATGAGTTCGAAGAGGCGAATAAGAAAGCGCTCTGGGATGGAAAACAGCCTGCAGTGGCACGTCCGGTGCTGCTTGGTATCACAAAAGCGTCGCTTGAGACCGATTCATTCCTGTCTGCAGCATCGTTCCAGGAAACAACGCGTGTCCTTACTGATGCTGCCATTAAAGGAAAAGTTGACCGCTTGTTAGGTCTGAAGGAAAATGTTATTATAGGTAAGCTGTTGCCTGCGGGCACAGGTATGACTCGCTATCGCAACATTGCTTTGAAGCATGAACTCATGCCGGCTGAAGAAGTTGCGGAAGAGGCACTTGATGAAAGTCAGTTGAAAGATGTTATACTGGAAAAATAGTATGTAAAATTGTTGACACGCTCTATTGCAGGTGATATGATATTTGAGTGTGCCTAATACCTACTTTGGAGGATATGCAAATGTCTTATGAAAAAGTGGAGCAGGCCAAATCACTTGTAATCGGAACAAAGCAGACCACAAGGGCCATTGAGGCCGGAACGGTAGCGGAAGTTATCGTTGCTAGGGATGCTGATACCAGATTAACCGGAAAGGTTATTTCCCTTTGCCAAGATAAAGGTCTACCGGTTCATTACGTCGATTCGATGCGCCGTCTCGGCAAGGCATGCGGGATCGATGTAGGAGCCGCGGTGGTTGGTTTAAAATAATAATATGTAAGTTTAACTTTGTTTTTGCTTATTCTCGGGCATTAAAACGTAAGGTTTGATGCCCGAGAGCAAAAACTTTTCGTTTGCTTATGGATGAACCACCAGGACCTGTGGTCTTAAATTTTATTTGCAACATTGGAAGGAGGTGCGACGCATGCCTACAATTAACCAGCTCGTGCGTAAAGGTCGCGAAAAGAAAGTGTACAAATCCAAATCTCCAGCTCTTGGAAAAGGCTATAACAGCATGAAGAAGGAGATGACTGACACGAACTCCCCGCAAAAACGTGGTGTGTGTACTCGTGTTGGTACCATGACACCGAAAAAACCAAACTCTGCGTTGCGTAAATATGCTCGTGTACGTTTGTCAAACGGAATCGAGGTTACTGCATATATTCCAGGGATTGGTCACAATCTGCAAGAACACAGCGTTGTTCTTATCCGTGGCGGCCGTGTAAAGGATCTGCCGGGTGTACGTTACAAAATCATACGTGGTGCACTTGATACAGCAGGCGTACAAAATCGTCTTCAAGCTCGTTCTAAATACGGTGCGAAACGTCCGAAAGCGCCGAAAGCGTAATTTGCTTGAAGCAATATGAGAGATAACGTGAAAATTGACGGAAAAGGAGGGGAAAAAGAATGCCACGTAAAGGTCCAGTACCTCGTCGTGATGTATTACCTGACCCGATTTACAACAGCAAACTGGTAACTCGCCTTATCAACCGCATGATGATTGACGGTAAGCGCGGTGTTGCTCAACGTATTCTATACAATGCTTTTGATATGGTGAAGGAGCGCACTGGCCGCGATCCGATGGAAGTGTTTGAAGAAGCGCTGAAAAACATCATGCCGGTTCTTGAAGTACGCGCTCGTCGTGTAGGTGGTGCAAACTATCAAGTTCCGGTAGAAGTTCGTCCGGAGCGCCGCACTACGCTTGGACTCCGCTGGTTGGTAGAGTACTCCCGCAAACGCGGCGAGAAAACAATGGAAGAGCGCCTGGCAGCAGAAATCATCGATGCTGCGAATAACACTGGCGCCGCTGTGAAAAAGCGTGAAGACACGCATAAAATGGCGGAAGCGAACAAAGCGTTTGCTCACTACCGCTGGTAGAATGCAAAGCGGACGTTGGTCCGCTTTCCTTTGCCAAATCTCTAAGATGAGAAAGGGGCTAGTACTTACATGGGACGCGAATTCCCCTTAGTCAAAACTCGTAATATTGGTATCATGGCTCACATTGATGCCGGTAAAACCACAACAACAGAACGTATTCTGTTCTACACAGGCCGTGTTCATAAAATCGGTGAAACTCACGAAGGCGCTTCACAAATGGACTGGATGGAGCAGGAGCAAGAGCGTGGTATTACGATTACTTCTGCTGCTACGACAGCACAATGGAAGGGCCACCGCATCAATATTATTGACACGCCAGGCCACGTAGACTTCACAGTTGAAGTAGAACGTTCGCTTCGCGTCCTTGATGGTGCGGTTGCTGTTCTCGATGCGCAGTCGGGTGTAGAACCGCAAACGGAAACAGTATGGCGTCAGGCTACGACATATGGTGTACCACGCATTGTATTTGTCAACAAGATGGACAAAATTGGTGCGGATTTCCTCTACTCTGTGCGCACACTGCATGAACGCCTGCAAGCGAATGCGCATCCGATCCAAATGCCGATTGGTGTAGAGGATGCATTCCGTGGAATCATCGATCTTGTTGAGAAGAAGACATACATCTATACAAACGATCTTGGTACAGATATTGAGATCACTGAAGGTTTTCCGGCTGAATTCGCAGATCAAGCAGAAGAGCTTCGCAATCAGTTAATTGAAGCAGTTGCTGAATTTGATGAAGAACTAATGATGAAATATTTAGAAGGTGAAGAGATCACGGTTGAAGAGCTTAAAGCGGTGATCCGCAAAGCTACGATTAGCGTTCAGTTCTTCCCAGTAACTTGTGGTTCAGCCTTTAAAAACAAAGGTGTTCAACCGATGCTTGATGCTGTGATCGATTACCTCCCGTCACCGATCGATATTCCGGCAATTAAAGGTGTGGTTCCGGATAGCAATGAGGAGGTAACACGCGAATCGACTGACGACGGTCCGTTCTCAGCGCTTGCGTTTAAAATCATGACTGACCCTTATGTAGGTAAACTGACGTTCTTCCGCGTATATTCTGGTACGCTTGATTCCGGCTCATACGTGTTGAACTCTACTAAAGGTAAGCGTGAACGTATCGGTCGTATCCTACAAATGCACGCAAACCATCGCGAAGAAATCAAGAAGGCTTATGCTGGTGACATTGCGGCGGCTGTAGGTTTGAAGGATACAACAACTGGGGATACTCTCTGTGATGAGAAGCACCCTGTAATTCTTGAATCTATGGAATTCCCTGAGCCAGTTATCGAGATTGCAATTGAGCCGAAGACAAAAGCTGACCAAGATAAGATGGGTATGGCTCTTGCAAAGCTGGCAGAGGAAGACCCAACATTCAAGACATGGACCGATGAAGAAACAGGCCAGACGATCATCGCCGGTATGGGTGAGCTGCACCTTGACATCATTGTTGACCGCCTGAAACGTGAATTTAAAGTCGAAGCGAATGTTGGCGCGCCGCAGGTTGCGTACAAAGAAACTTTCCGTTCTGCTGCGAAGGTTGAAGGTAAGTTTGTTCGTCAGTCCGGCGGTCGTGGTCAATACGGTCACGTTATCGTGGAATTCGAACCGGTTGAAGCTGGTACAGGCTTCGTATTCGAAAACAAAATCGTCGGTGGTGCGATTCCAAAAGAATACATCCCGGCTGTTCAAGCAGGTATCGAAGAAGCTATGCAAAATGGTGTTCTTGCAGGTTACCCTGTGCTTGACTTGAAGGCGACTCTCGTAGATGGTAGTTACCACGATGTAGACTCATCCGAGATGGCGTTCAAAATTGCAGGTTCTCTCGCTCTAAAAGAAGCGGCTAAGAAATGTAATCCGGTATTGCTTGAGCCAATGATGAAAGTTGAAGTTGTTGTACCGGAAGAATACATGGGCGACATCATGGGTGACATTAACTCTCGTCGCGGACGTATCGAAGGTATGGAAGCCCGCGGTAACGCGCAAGTGGTTCGTGGCTTTGTACCGCTTTCCGAAATGTTTGGTTACGCAACAACATTGCGTTCCCGTACGCAAGGTCGCGGTACTTACACTATGCACTTCGATCACTATGAAGAAATGCCGAAGAATATCGCTGAGGAGATTGTTAAGAAATCCAAAGGCGAGTAATTTTTCGTAAAACCCCTTTATCGTAACTGAAGAAAGGTTTAAAATGTGTAGGTGGGTGCATACCCTTTGCGCATTTGGACCTTTCTTTACAAATACTTAACTTCTTAAAAAACCAACCTTAAATTAAGGAGGCTTTTTACCAAATGGCTAAAGAAAAATTTGAGCGGACCAAACCGCACGTAAACATTGGTACTATTGGTCACGTTGACCACGGTAAAACCACTCTGACAGCAGCTATCACAACTGTGCTTGCTCAACAAGGTAAAGCTAAAGCTATGGCGTACGATTCTATCGACGCTGCTCCGGAAGAGCGCGAGCGCGGTATCACAATCTCTACTGCACACGTTGAGTACGAGACTGAAAATCGCCACTATGCGCACGTTGACTGCCCGGGTCACGCTGACTACGTTAAGAACATGATTACTGGTGCTGCTCAAATGGACGGAGCTATCCTGGTAGTATCCGCTGCTGACGGTCCGATGCCGCAAACTCGTGAGCACATCCTGCTTTCTCGCCAAGTAGGCGTTCCTTACATCGTTGTATTCATGAACAAGTGCGACATGGTTGACGATGAAGAGCTGCTTGAACTGGTTGAAATGGAAATCCGTGACCTGCTCTCTGAATACGAGTTCCCGGGAGACGAAATTCCGGTTATCAAAGGTTCTGCTAAAGAAGCTCTTGACAATCCAAGTGGCGAATGGGCTCAAAAAATCCTTGAGCTGATGGAAGCTGTTGACAACTACATCCCGACTCCGGAACGTGCTGTTGATCAACCGTTCTTGATGCCGGTAGAGGACGTGTTCTCTATCACTGGTCGTGGTACTGTTGCTACTGGCCGTGTAGAGCGCGGTGTAGTTAAAGTTGGTGACCAAGTAGAAATCATTGGTCTGACTGACGAGCCGAAGTCTACAACTGTAACAGGTGTAGAAATGTTCCGCAAACTGCTCGATCAAGCAGAAGCTGGTGACAACATCGGTGCTCTGCTTCGTGGTATCGATCGTAAAGAAATCGAGCGCGGACAAGTTCTGGCTAAACCAGGTTCTGTAAAACCGCATACTGAATTCACAGCTCAAGTTTACGTTCTGTCTAAAGAAGAAGGTGGACGTCATACTCCGTTCTTCTCTAACTACCGTCCGCAATTCTACTTCCGTACAACAGACGTAACTGGTATCATTAAGCTGCCGGAAGGCACAGAAATGGTTATGCCTGGTGACAACGTTGAGATCACTGTTGAGCTCATCAGCCCGATTGCTATGGAAGAAGGTACTCGTTTCGCTATCCGCGAAGGTGGCCGCACAGTTGGCGCGGGTACTGTTGCTAAAGTCATCAAGTAATTTCTGTACAACGTATATAAAAAACCTGGTCTAATGACCAGGTTTTTTATGTGCCTTTTATTACTAGCAGGTATGTTTTTTATGCGTTTCAATTAACTCATGCACGACCAGATTAATATCTGTGGCATCAATCGGGATGAACTTACCCTCGTACTCCTATTTTTTGTAGTGATAAAGGGGATCGTAATATGCTTTTAGAATAGTGCGGATATGAAGCAGGTGTTGTTGAATCGAAGCGTATAGGCCGTGTTTTCGATGCGCATTCAGGCATGCTTCATGTGCGCTAGTATGCGTTTTTCGCAGATAGAAAGAACTCGCGTGCTGCGCTTGTCCTTTTGTCGCTTATGTAGCAAAAATCATTTCACTACGTTGTTTCACGATCGTATAAAAAAGAACCGTCTCTAAAAACAGACGGTTCTTTTGGCTTATGCTTTTCTTCGTTGGCTTATAACGGTAAGCGTTGGTTGTTTTGCTTGCTTTTCTTCTCCTATTAGCTTTTGTAGACGCTGCTTATAAACTTCGCGTGAAATACTAAGCACAATGCCGATGCTAATCAGGCAAACCAATAATGATGAACCACCATAGCTGATAAAAGGAAGCGGCACTCCCGTAATTGGAATCAGACCCGTGACGCCCCCGACGTTAATAAAGGCCTGTATAAAAATCATGCTTACTACGCCAACGCCGACCAATGTCGCAAAAGTGTCTTTGACTCGCAGCGCAATGACAAGGATCCTCCATAAGAAAAAAAGATATACAAGCAAAAAGATACAAGCCCCGATAAATCCAAGTTCTTCCGCCATAATAGAAAAAATAAAATCGGTTTGTGCTTCAGGAAGGTATAAGTACTTTTCAATACTTTTTCCAAATCCGGCGCCAGTAATTCCGCCGTGCGCAAGGGCAAAATAAGAGTGTGCAAGCTGGTATCCGTGCCCTAAACCGCTTAATCCATCCGCCCAGGGGTCCCCGAAGTGTAACAGCCGGTTTCTCCGGTATTCAGAAAGAATAATGAATAAAAAGCCAACGATTCCAACAGGGATTCCAAACATGAACAAATGCTTGAGATTTGCTCCTCCGGCAACAATAACAGTTACAGCGGTCATCATAAGGATGGCAGCTGAGCCAAAGTCCGGCTGGATGGCGATCATCATGCAGAAGATGCTGACAATAACCAGTACAGGTAGAAGTCCTGTTTTTAAGTCTCGGATTTTGCCCCCCTTCTTAGCAATAAGTGCGGATAAATAGATAATGATCGCAAGTTTTGCGAACTCAGCCGGCTGAAGCAAACCGACTCCAAGATTAATCCAACTGCGTGCCCCATTGCGCAAAACACCAATACCAGGGATGAGGACGGCAAGAAGCAGCAGAAAGATAATCAGAGCGATAGTAAGAAAATGTTTTTTATAGAAAGTGTAGGGGACGTTCATAGTAAACAGCATTGCTACCAAACCAATAACAGCCCACATCACTTGCTTTTTTACAAAGTAGGTATCTGTTCCGTAGTTGTAAAGGGAAAAAACAGAACTGGCGCTGTATACGATGACAATTCCAAACCCTACGAGAAAAAGTGTTAGAAGAAGGATGGGAAAATCAGGTCTTCCTCTTGTTTTCATATTCTTCCTCCATATAATAAGGTTTGTTAGTCTATCCAAAACTTAAGCATATTAGTAGTTTACTATACTCAAGCTGGTGAAACAGGGGTATTTTTTCCCTATCTTTGCGATAAATGCCGAGTTCTCAATTTCATCTTATATTAACAAAAATTTAATTGTAATTTAATAATTTACTTTTACTATTATGAAGATGCCGTATTTTCTCGTTTTCTTGATTGTGGGGGAATACCAGGCGATATTTTATGGAAAGTTATGCCTACTTTCTTGAAGAAAGGTGGAGTGTGCCTGGATGCAAGAAGGACAGTTAGAACAGTTAAAAAACGAAATAACGCAGATGGCCCTAATTGCCCAAGCAGGATTTTTTCAGGCGTGGAGTGCTTTTCAGGAAGTGGATCTGAAGTTAGCCAAAGATGTCATTGTGCGTGACGAGAAATTGAATGTACTCGCGGAAAAAATTTTTAAGATGAGTTTAAGCTTGATTGCGCTTCAAGCCCCTGTAGCGACAGATTTACGGACAATTGGCTCATACTTGAAGATCGCCACTGATTTGGAACGAATTGGCGATCATGCAGTTAAAATCGCCAAGGTAGTTGTTCGTCTCAATGGAAAAAAATCCTCTCTTTCCCCGAAAGAAATTCCTATAATGGGAGAAAAAGTGGCAGAAATGCTTGAAGTATGCGTTCAAGCGATTCAATCCGACGATGCTCGCCACCTTCGTCTTCTTGATAATATGGACGATGGCGTCGATGAATATTACAAGAAATGCTTTGACTATATAGAATGGAGCATGGAGAAGCGGCCAGATTTGGTAAAGGAAGGTGTGCAGCTTATTAAGGTGATTCAGTCGCTGGAACGGATCGGCGATCATGCCACGAACATAGGAGAGTGGACGCTGTATATGTGTACCGGAAGCATTGCGGACTTAAATACATGATGAAAAGTACAAAGAAAGCGGCTGTAGGCAGATACTACGGCCGCTTTCTTTGATGTGCCCGGCATGGGCATCATCTTGTTATGCTTCCGACAGAAGCTTATCCAGTTCTGCTGGTTCAAAGCCTTTGATGGCTTTTCCGTTTATGACGGTAACAGGAATTCCCATAACGCCTAATGCTTCAACTTCCTGTTGATATTTTCGATTAGATAATACATCTCGTACTTCAAATGTATGACCTTTTTCTTTTAAGTAATTTTTTACCATTTCGCATGTGCTACATCCGGGGGCGGAGTACACGATAATTGACATATAGAACCCTCCTCACATATATAAGCAGAAACATTCGCGATATGTACTCTTCTTTTGCTTGTTAAAACAAGAAGCGGCCTGGTTTGCAAAAGGTAGGCGAGCACATTCGCGAGTTTTTCTTGCTTACAATTATATAGAAGTTTAACATGACACGCGAGAAGGTTCCTTATTGTGACCGGACGCAAAATCCGAAGCATTCACCGCCTGCGTAACAAGAAGCTCGCAGAGCTTCAGCGCAAAATGAACAAGTGCCAGAAATGCAGCATACATCGCAAACCTGTCCGATTTGCGGGACGAAAAAGAAAGTGACCAGAAGAGGGGTGTCAACAATCTAAAAAGGTATTGACGTACCTTCTTATCATGTGATAATCTAAATCTTGTCGTCACAAAAGTGACTTAAAGAGCTTAAAAAAAGATTTTTAAAAAAAGTTCTTGTAAAAAACTTTTTGATGTTATAAAATAAAAAAGTCGCCGCTAAAAAGAGGCGGAATAAAAGAAGTTCCTTGAAAACTGAACAGTGACACTCGTTTGTGTGCGAGGTAAATATCCCATGAAAGTGAAGGTCAGCTTCAAAGTTGATTTCAGGCACTTTTATGGGGCCCGAAAAACATTCTTTCTTTATTAGCTAGCTTACGAGCTTGCGTATCAATCTTCAACTTTTTTGGAGAGTTTGATCCTGGCTCAGGACGAACGCTGGCGGCGTGCCTAATACATGCAAGTCGAGCGAACCGATGGAGTGCTTGCATTCCTGAGGTTAGCGGCGGACGGGTGAGTAACACGTAGGCAACCTGCCTGTACGACCGGGATAACTCCGGGAAACCGGAGC
>NZ_FNDE01000056.1 GCF_900099925.1 Aneurinibacillus thermoaerophilus
CCTTTACAAAAGAAAAATGATGTTGAATTTGAGTTACAAGCACGTCTCAAAGAAATACAAGAAGAAGGGCACCAATTGTTAGAGATAGAGAGGAATAATGTCGGAGAAATCGTTATTATTTATCGACAGTATTTTTACGATGGAGACGATGACGATTTAATTAATATCGAAGCCATTGTTATTACCAAGGACGGAGTAAGGGTTCCTTATCCGATTATGCATGTAATCAGGAGAGAAAAGGATCGAAGTTTATATATTGCCGACATTAAGGTGCTAGGCGAAAGTATAAATAAAGGTTATGGCTCCTTAATGATGAAACATCTTTTAGATATAGCCAAAAAAGATAAAGAAAGAGTAATGTTTGTAACAGGTAATATGAGTTCTGAAGGTGATGAACATCGTCAACGTCAGATTCATTTTTATAAAAAGTGTGGATTTATCTGTCACGAGGAAAAGATTTTGTGGATAAATGATGGGATTGAATTATCTACTGAGCAAATCTCAGATGTGTTCAGCCGTATTGTATTAGCTGATCCTCAAGTTTTTGGCATTCGAGAATAATGGCGTACATCTGGCGTGAAAATGGCGTGATTTTGGCAGGAGATTGGCGCGTTGTTTTGAGATAGGGGTGGTATGATGATAGTGTCAGAAGATAAGCGAAGGGGCCGTTCCGGAGAGGGACGGTTTTTTTATCGGAATTTGACGACAAGTGTTAGTCATAAGAATCTATGTTTTGGTGCACAATAAAAGGGAGTAAAGATATAGGGGGATGGATATGGTAGTAAAAGTGGTTATGCCGAATCCTAAAAGCAATTGGGAGTCATGCATACAAAGATATTGGCAAAAGGAAAAAGAGAAGTGGGAGCAGAGAAAGCAACAGCAGAAATAAGCATCGGTTAATCCGGTGCTTTTTATTTTGCCTTGGAGGTGGGTGGTGATGTAGATGGCAAAGGGAAAATGGCAAGAGTGGGTGACGCCAGAAGGGCTTACGTTGCTTGAAGGTTGGGCACGTGATGGCCTGACAGATGAGCAGATAGCTAAGAACATCGGTATTAGCACATCTACTCTTTATGAGTGGAAAAAGAAGTATTCGGAGATTTCGGAGGCCTTAAAAAAGGGAAAGGAAGTCATTGACCTTGAAGTTGAGAATGCTCTGTTGAAGCGTGCTCTTGGCTACCGTTATGACGAGGTAACAAAAGAAAGGTGTGCTATTCGGGATGAGAACGGCGAAATCGTTGGCTATGAGATGGTTGTCACCAAGGTAACAACAAAAGAAGTACAGCCAGACGTGACAGCGCAGATATTTTGGTTGAAGAATCGTCAGTCGGATAAGTGGCGGGATAAGCAAAATATTGAGCATAGCGGCCAAATCAATCAAAAAATGGACATGTCAGGTTTGTCGGTCGAGGAGTTGAGGCGTCTTGCAAAACTTGACCAGTGAAGCAAGGATACAGATTGCACAACAAGCGCGAGAAGAATTGGCCCGCCGTTCGTACCGTGATTACGTTGAACGTGTGCATTTTGGTTCCTACACGCATTTCCGGCATACTGAATTGATTTGCCAGCACCTACAACCGATTGCAGATGGCGAGCAACGTTTCATCATGATTGAGATGCCGCCACGACATGGTAAGTCCATGACGGTGACGGAGACGTTTCCGAGTTATTACATCGGAAGGAACCCCGGCAAGCGCGTTATTGCCACATCCTACGCTGATTCGCTGGCCCGAAAGTTCGGGCGGTTGAATCGGCAGAAAATCGAGCAGTTTGGTCAGCAGTTGTTTGGTGTCGAGATTTCTTCTGAGAATGCAGCAAGCAACAACTGGTCATTAGAAGGTCATCACGGTGGCATGATTGCTACCGGTATCGGCGGTTCAATCACTGGTGAAGGCGCAGACTTGCTTCTAATTGACGACCCGTTTAAAAATGCGGAAGAGGCCAATTCGCCAACCATTCGCGAGAAGGTATGGGCTGAGTGGGAAAGCACACTATCTACACGCTTGCATAAAGGCGGCAGTGTCATCATCATCATGACACGCTGGCATGAAGATGACTTAATTGGCCGTCTGCTTCAACGAAGTCCTCATGATTGGATTCGTCTACGTCTCCCTGCTATCGCGGAGGATGAGGATGACTTGTTGGGACGTAAACTTGGTGAAGCGCTTTGTCCGGAACTTGGATTTGACGAGGAATGGGCAGAAAAGAAAAAGATCGAAGTTGGTTCACGTACCTGGGCAGCGTTGTTTCAGCAGCGGCCAGCACCGGAAAGCGGAACGATTATCAAACGCGAATGGTGGAAGTTTTATCGACAGGCACCGTCACACTTTCATGAAATGCTACAGTCTTGGGATTGCACCTTCAAGGACGCTGATTCCTCTGACTATGTTGTTGGGCAAGTGTGGGGGCGCATTGGTGCGGATAAGTACCTGCTTGACCAGGTGAGAGCGAAAATGAATCTGCCAGCTACGTTACAGGCCATCCGTACAATGTCGGCTAAGTGGCCGCTGGCAATCCTGAAGCTGATAGAGGACAAGGCAAACGGTCCTGCTGTTATTCAGATGTTGAGCAGGGAGATTGCCGGATTGGTTGCGGTAAACCCGGAAGGTGGTAAGGTTGTTCGGGCACAGGCGGTATCGCCGGAGATTGAAGCGGGCAACATTTTTCTTCCTGACCCGAGCATTGCGCCGTGGATACACGATTTCATTGAAGAGTGTTCAATGTTTCCGAACGGGAAGTATGACGACCAGGTGGATGCAATGACACAGGCTTTAGCACGTTGGCACATTGTTGAGCCTGAAAAATTCGTTGTCGCTCCGTTTATCGGTGGCATCAAAAGGGGGTGAGAGAAGGAATGGGATGGTTTGATAGATTCCGCAGGAGAAAAGTAAAGCAAACGGTTGAACGTGCAGTACGTTCGGCATTACGCGGCTTTTCTAGTGGCAAACAAACACAGCATCGCTGGGAGCAACAATTTGGCTGGTACGAAAACATTATTAAGCGTTCGGAGTATCGGCAGAAGAACGTCATGGAGAAGTTGCGGATTATCCGAGACATTAACCCTGATGCGTCCATGGCGATATGGAACTTCCTGCGCTTGGGGAATAGCGGTCATGAGTTGGAATGTCTAAATGCAAAGGGCAGCCCAGATAAACAGGGGCTGGAACTGCTGAACGATTTGGCAAAACGTGTAGGTCGATTGTATGGCGGCGGCATGGATCAACTCATCAACGTTTTATTGCTTACTGGGTACACGCAGGGTGCTATCGCATTGGAAGTCGAGCTGACAGAGGGGATTGACGATGTAGTGGATTTCCATGCTGTTGACCCGTCCTCAATGGAATTCCGGCGTAACAATGAAACTGGTGAGATGGAGCTTGTGCAGAAGCAGACAGATGGCCGATATAAGGTGCTGAATCCTGAGCAGGTATTTTACTATCCGTTCGACCCGGACATTGGCGACCCATACGGCAGGAGTCCGATACTTCCTATTTTGCAGATTGTTTTCTTCCAAGTGGAAGTGCTGAAAGATTTAAAGGCTGTAGCCCATCATCAAGGGCATGCACGACTTGATATTTCCGTGGTAGAAGAAGCGATTATGAAGAACATACCGCAATTCATCTTAGCTCAAGGACAGGAAGCGGTGATGAAGTTTGTTGCGGATTACGTTGCGCAGATACAAGCGGACTTTAATAACTTAAAACCAGATGATAACTTCTTCCACACGGACAGCGTGAAAGTCGATATGGTCGGCGGAACGAATGGCAAGTCGATGGATGTTACAAAAATCATTGATGTGATTAACCAGCAGATTGTCACATCGCTCAAGCAGTTACCTATCCTTCTTGGGCGCAATGAGGGCACTACAGAGACACACGGTACCATTCAATGGCAAATTTATGTCGCCGGCATTGAAAGTATACAGAGGGGGGTTAAGCGTCTTTTAGAGCGTGCCTATAACGTTGCTTTACAGGTGTATGGCCGACAAGGGAGTGTGCGGCTGAAATTTGATAGTCTCCGTACAACCGACCGACTCAAAGAGGCGCAGGCCGAGGAAGTTGAGACTCGTACCAAAATCACGCAGGTGCAGCAAGGTTGGATTACCAATGATGAGGCGGCGCTCGAAATGGTAGGGCATTCAGCCGCAGGAGAGCCACAAGTTCCTTCTTTAGGTATAGCAAGACAGCGCAGTAGGCATACAGCAGGCAAGAGAGCACCTAAAACACGTGCCGAAGAAGATGAGTATGTCAAAGAGATTCCCGTCTCTTGGGCATCTGACGTAGCAGAGCTTACTACACGCGCAGGAGATGCCTTCTATAGCCTTTTGCAAAGTCAGTTAGACTTCTATCTTGAACGTCTCAGAAACGCGCCAGAGATGCCTACAAGAGCGCTTGTAGATATCGAAAGAATGCGAGTCATTCATACAAGAGAAGACCAACCTGAGCCACCGCCTGAATTTATAGAGTGGGTGGTCGTCAACATCCTCACAGCGAGTGGTGAGCAGTTGGAGCTTTGGACAGAAACGGGACTCACATGGATGGAGCAAGCGGCGATTCTAGCCGGACAAGCGACGTTGCTTGAACTGGATCTCGATATTGATTTTGACTACCAGGATGAGGGTCTGCTGCGTTGGCTGACGAACAGAGCAGATGAAGCGGTCAACTTGATTCAGGGTGTCACTGATAGAGAAGTCATCATGACGCTGTGGGATGTGGCGTATGAGGGCAATTATACGATTGCGAAGTTTGCTGATGCATTGCAAGAGTCGCACGCTTTTAGCAGAGACAGAGCTGTGCGTATTGCTCGGACAGAAGTGTTGAACGCTGGACGTGCGGGTCAGTACCACGCTGACAAACAATCAGGTATTGTTATAGGCAAACAATGGATGTCAGCACATCAACCGAATACGCGGGATGGCCATAGGGAAGCTGACGGACAAATAAGAGCTTTTGATGAACCTTTCCACGTCATGAACGCTGACGGTCAGGTGGAAATGCTAATGTTCCCTGGTGATACATCGCTTGGTGCTAGTGCAAGTAATATCATCAACTGCCGATGCTGGTACAAGCGGATTCTGCAAGGTGAGGAAGACTTGCTGAAAGGGGGTGAGTAAATTGGGCGAGGAAGTAAACGTGATTCATTTGCCTGTGCGGGTCATTACCGAGACTCAGGAGAATATCGATTTGGAGCTTATCAACCGGCAGACGCTGGAGCCTGTGACACTGGATGAAGTCTTCACATTCTCCGGGAACTGCTCGAATGACCGACTGGATGCCTATTTCACGAAGATGGACCCGGTGACAACGCTTCGGAACTATGTAGAGGACTTGAAAGCGGGTGTCAGTCTGTTGGAAGGCCACGACATCCGAAAGAACCCGTATGGTCGTTCTTATGACGGCGCACTGATTCCGGCTAGCGACGAGCCGGGAAGCTATAATGCAGCGCGTGGACATTGGTACATCATACGTGATTTAGTCATTAACGGTGTTAATACGAACGATACTATTCGTGCTATAAAAGCAGGCATCATCCGAGATATGTCCGTTGGTTTCGGCGGCAGTGACATGTGGTATCGATGCAGCTCCTGCGGTCGGGATATGTGGGATTGGGAATGCCCTCATATTCCAGGGCTTGAAGATGAGAATGGCCGGATGACATTTGCCTGGGTCGTGAACGCACGACTTCGGGAAGTATCGACGGTGTATAAGGGTGCTACGCCGGGCGCATACATTGAAAAAGCACGGCAGTATGTGCAACAAGGCCAGCTATCACAACAGAATATCCATACCTTAGAGCGTCAATTCCAAGTTCGATTGGACGATGGGAAACGCTCATTTTTTATGTCCAAAAAGGAGAGTGAAGGAAACGTGAATCTATTAGAGCAATTGCGACAAGCGCTGAGAGAGTGCAAAATCGAAAAGCGTGCTGTATATGAAATTCTATCCTCAGAGGGTGAGGTCTTTCGTCAACCGGATGACATCGCGCTACGCAACGAACTAGGTGACGCGGCCACCGTAGAAGGTGTTCGCCAACTGAAGAAGGAAGCAGAGCAAGGGCGGCAGTATGCCGCTGACTTGATTGATAAAGCTGTACAGGCTCGGGTTCGTGCTCAGGGTGAAGGATTCGACGCGGAGAAGTACCGTTCTATGCTTGTGCGTGCGAATGATCTTGACTTCGTGAAAGATGAAATCAAGTCGTATGAGGAAATGGCAAAGCAGCGCTTTACACCTGGTCGTCAGACAGAACAGGAGCCACTTGAACCGACATCAGCTCCAGCACCTGCACGTCAGGCCGCTGAGGAAGAAGACAATATTTTCTTATCGTAAGGAGATGATTTGAATGTACGGAACACGTCCGGGCGGTGTATCGCCCCATTCGTTTGGTTTACAGGTAACGGTTTTGGTCCCGACAGCAACAGAAGCGGAGCCGATTAGCACGGGAGATAACTTGAAGTTTGCAACATCCGGAGCGTATCACGCAGCTCCTTGCGCCGATGGGGATGTAATTCAGTTGAAGGCATTACACCCGGTTAAAGACGGGAAAACACCGTTGGGATGCCAGCTTTATGGCTTTTCTCGCATTGATAAGTTTGTTTATACCGGTGCTGACTTAGCGATCGGAGATTCGATTGTTGCCGCAGGAAAAGGCACAGTCAAAAAAGCGACGGTTGCAAATGGCACGGTTGTGCTGTTTGTAGATACAGCAAAGAAAATTGTAGAAGTGGCAATGCCATAGGGAGGGGATTTAGTTGAAGATTAAAGTTAGAAATCGAGCAGGGCAAGAGGTAGAGATTTTTGCTGGTAGTGCGATGCGCGCCTATTTGAATGAGAAGTATAAGCGTACCGACTCTTTCGCGGTTAAACGCTATCTGGCAGAACATAACGTGTCACTAAAGGAAGTCATTCGGGTGCTCGGTATTGAAGATATTAACCGAGTAACGGCTGGTTCTATGCTCACGAATGACGGTACAAAGCCGTTGTTTAATGCTGTAGTAGAAGATGGCCTACGCATCGGCTGGGAAAAGGAATCGAACTGGCAGGCGCTTGTGGCAAAAAACGTTACGGCAACCCAGCTTTCTCAGACATACTACTACCTGGAGCATGATGAAGACGAGGTTGCGCTGCGCGAGATCGGTCAGGGTGCACCGATTCCAGTCGGTACCATTAAGGTTGATGGTAAGTCTATCATGATGCATAAGCGTGGCCGTGGAATTGAATGGACAGATGAGTCGAAGGCGGCAAATATTGACCTTGTTTCTCTCTGGCTGATGAAGCTAGGGAAGAAGCTGGGGCGTGACTATGAAAATACAGCGATCCATCGCTTGCTGAATGGATATTTTGAAGACGGCTCGGATGCAGCGCCAGTGTTGGGCATCAAGACAGCTAACGATCTGAAACTATCTGACCTGTTCTACGCAGCGAAGTACATGGAAAACGAGCTGGGCTATACACCAAAACGCATGGTGATGAGTTTGGAAACAGCAACGAAAATTACGGAGATGACGAACGGCAACGGCGCGTACCTGTTTGCTGATGAAATGAAGAATGGTCAATTTGCCAGCGTTCTTAAAGCACCGCCGTTTATTAGCAGCATGATTCCGGACAATCGCATTATGTTGGTAGACACGTCATTTGCGCTCGTTCGTTACACGTACAAAGAGTTCGGTGTAGAATTCGAACGCTCGGCCAAGACGCAGGTAGAAGGCTCTTACGGTACAGAGATTTCCGAGTTTGTGCCATTCGAAAAGAATGCACGCCTGATTATTGCACTTGACCAGGCGAGATAAGGAGGGATGAAGCTTGGCTACTGCTAAAAAAGAAGAAAAGAAGCTGTACCGACTAAAGAACCCGAAGACGCAATATGCGGAGGGTTCTTTTTCTTTGGTTGGCGACCAGGAGAAAGAGTTGCCACCGAATCCATCAAAGGAACTGCTTGCCCGTATCCGTTCCGGCTTCATTGTTGAGGTGAAGTAGGATGCCATATGCAACAATGCAGGAAGTACGGGACCAGACCTCTTTTCCAGAAGTGAAAGCATTGGAAGATGGGAAGTTAACAGGCTACATTGAACGTGCAGAAAGCTGGATTCACCGGGCAACCGGCCGGAAGTTCCGGGAAGAGACGGACCCTGACACACTCTCTGAACTCCGTACAGCCGTTGTATTGCTTGTGGAATATCTTTGGTATCATGACCATCCCGATGTCAGGGAAGGGGCTTTATCGCAGGTAGAAAGCGAGAAAATAGGTTCTTACTCCTACAAAGTGAGTGGTGCTGGAGACACTGTACAGGAAATGGAGTTTCAAGCGACCCACACTGGTATTCAAGAGCTTGACTCAATCCTCGAATCTTTGAAGGTGCAACCAGTGCAAGGTGCTCTCTTCTTCTCCATTTCGGGTCCATCGCGGGTGAGAAACAGTGAGGTTTGAGCGTCATCTTATCCACCGTTGCACACTGATAAATCCTGGACAGGTAACGGGGCAGGACCCATATGGCCGGGACATTGTTGAAGATGTGCCGATTGAGAATGTGCCTTGTCGATTGGATCAGGTTAAGAAAAGGGTGTCTGTTGATGAAAGAGGCGTTGATTTCATCGTGGAGGACATTTTTTTTCTTCCTGCTTCACAGATGGTTGAACCGAGTATGAAAGTTCGAGATATCAAAGATGCACAGGGTAACATGATTGCTTCCGGTGTTTTCGGGTTCCAAAATATTAATCCGGTGTATGGGCGAATTCGTTTGCATCACTATGAAGTAACCCTACAGAAAGAGGGTGATACAGATGGCTAAAGGGGATATTACTTTTGAAGTTAAAATGGATAAGCAGGCCGTTGATTATTTTAAGAAAACAGCGCCAGAGAAGCTAAAACTTGCACGCAGAAACGCTGTGGTAGCTGCTGGTATGGCATGGGCAGATACGGCCAAGGAAATTACGCGTGATGACAACCATATCGATACCAGTCTATATGTCAACTCCATTGGCTATGTCACAGATATCCCTCCTACAAACAAGTCAGGTAAACCAGGTAGGCAGGCTACGCAAGCAGATGTTATTTATGAAATTACAGAGGAACAAGATCGGACGGTGCTGGCTATTGGTTCGGGTGTTGAATATGCCGCTGTACTTGAAGGGCGATACAACATCTTTGCACGTGCGTTGGATACGGCGCAAGATCGAATGCAAAAGGTTGCTCAGATACAGATACAAACCACACTGTTTGGAGGGACGCGATGATTGACTATGTTGATCCGATTCCTCCTGTTGTCCAGTTCTTGTCTGCTCGAATATCAAAAATGAAGGTGTATGGCAATACATTCCCTCAAATCCCTGTTTTGCCTGTTCTGCTTGTTCGGAGTGCTGGGGGGGATAGTTATACTCGCCTACAACTTATTTGCCGAGCAAGCAAGGATTACGAAGCTATGCAAGGGCTTATACAGGCGATGAATATCCTGACACGCGCAGCAGGGCAGATTCAAGGGCTGCGTGTTCAGTGGTGTGAGCCAGAGTCGAATCCGATTCTTACAACGGATACAGATACAGGAAAACCGGAAGCGTGGTGCTATATGCGTTTAGAACACATCGAAGCATAAGGAGTGACGAAAGTGTCAGAGCAAAAGGAAAGAATACAAAAATCCGCAGAGAAGCCAGCGGAAAAGGTAAGAAAGATTAAATGCGAAGGCCCTATTCATGAAACGAATGGGGCCTCAATTTTTAGGTTACAGAAGCAAAGAGGAAGCCTGGATATTTACCCAGGGCAAATTTTAACAATTGGCAATGAAATTACAAAAGAGGAAGCTGAGCAATTGCTTGCAGCTACTTCTTGGAAATTCAGTGAGGTGAAATAAAATGGCAGATATCTACAAAGTAAATTCAAGCAATATTGTTGGTGGCCCTGGTCGTTTGGTATGGGCACCACATGGTACTCCTGCGCCAACAAAAATCAGTGACGTAATGGATATGGCGTTTCCGTATGACCTCAAAGGGCCGTGGAAAGACCTTGGTGCGACGTCTGAAGGGATTGAGATTTCACGCGGTTTTGAAGAAGAAGAATTTGAGGTTGACCAATATAAGGGGCCAGTTGATACCGAAATCACCCGTTGGACACACACGCTAAGCACCCAATTGGCAGAAAATACACTTGAGAATCGCCAGCTTGCGCTTATTGGTGGCCCAATCATCGAGACACCTCCTGTTTTGGGAACGGCTACGAAATTAACAAGTGCAATTGTAGAAGGCGCTACCGTTCTTTCATTAGCTGGAACCGCTGATTTTAAAGAGGGTGGCTGGGCAAAAATCGGAAATCAAATTGTCAAAGTAAGTAAGATTTCAGGTAGCTCCTTGTATCTGTCCGACCCTGTAAAAGAGGCTGCGGCAGCAGATGTAGACGTGTTCCCGGTGACAGAACTCGGAACAAAGCGGATCGGATATGGTACAGCTGATGTTGTGCCGTTCATTATGTTGGCACTAATTAGCCAGAAAAAAGACGGTTCCTTGTATATGGCTATATTCCGAAAATGCAAGGTTTCTGGCGATGAAAAAACACAGACATTTTCCAAGGATAAGCGCTTGTTGCCTCTTGGACTTCAAGCCTTCCCAGAAGATGGTGTGCCAATTGAAGAAAACGTATATTACGAATTGGAAGAGGTGCGATAATCTATGAATACGATTCTGCAATCTATGGATGTTGGCCCTATCGGAACGGTGACACTATCAAACGGCGCGGTGCTTGAAGTGCCACGTCTAACCAATGCGAAGCTTATCAAAATCGTCAAATTTATTGGCGTTGACGGTATGAAGCTATATAAACAATTCCGGTTTATCATGAGCGATCCGACAATGGACGAATCGGAAAAGTGGACAATGTTCTTTATGAACCTTCCAGAAGAAGTGGTTGTCCGCGTTCTTGCTATTTTATTGGATATTGAAGCTGAACAAGCGTTGCAACTTGACCCGGTAGAAACACTTGAGATTATCGAAGTTTATGTTGATAAAGCGAACTTAGGAAAGGCTTTTACGAGTGTCCGGGGTCTGGCGAAGAAACTATTCAACATCGAGATTCCGGACATGAAGACTCTGCTGAAACGCTTCGAAGAACAGACTCCTGGGAACGAATCATTGAATTCCTCATCAGAAGAATAGAATTCGTTTCTTCTCATTTTGGCTACACAGAAGAATACGTACTAGAACATTCACCGCATTGGCTAAATCGAAAATTCTGGCAAGCCATAAAAGAGAAGCGTGAGGCTAATCGTCAGCGTATCATGGAAGGTGCGCAAAGCCTGTTCATCTTGGTTGACAGCATATTCAACAAAGGGAAAGGGTTAAAAGATATTTTGCCAGATAACGACCTTAAAAGAGTAAACAATGAGAAAAAGGAAAAGCAATCGCAATATGTAGCGAATGTATGGTGGAAGCCTGGGCAAAAGTAAACGCTCAGGCTTTTTCTATTTCTCTTGGAAAGGAGGGGATAACGTGTCTAATAATGTAGGCGGCGCTAATATCGAAATTACAGCAGATGATAGGCAGGCCCGAGCAACCCTTAATCGTTTCGGGAATGAATTAGAACGTTTTGGACGCATGAGCAAAGGTTTTGCAAACGCTGGCTTCTCGTATTTTGGACGCATGACGGAAAAGATTCGTTCAGCACATGCGGCCTTACAAGGAACGGAGCATGTACTTAAAAACATCACGCAGCGTTTAAATGATACGTCAGGCTCTTTCAAACGTTTTAGTGATTCTGCAAATAATATCCAAGCACAATGGGCGTTTAGCGAAATCGAGAAAGCAATTCGCCGAACACGTACAGAACTTTCGATGCTTGGATTCGGAAAGACAAAGACAGAGATTCAAGCACTTGAAGGCCAATTGTATAACTTTGCAAACACACGAATGGACAATCTGCGCGACCAAATTAAGCTCACCGAACGGGCATTAGAGCAGATGAAGAAAAGCGCAGATGCCTCCAAGTATGCAGAGGAAATCAAAAAGGCAGAGGCGGCACTAGCAAGCTATAAGAAGCAGCTCCAAGATGTAAATGCCGTGCAGAAGATGGCCGAGGTCAACGGCTATAATGTCATGAAGGCTTTCGGCAAGGATGTATTTGTAAAACCGTTAGAAGGCTTCCAACGGTTCAAAGCGCAGGTAACAGGCTTTTTCAATGCTGACCTTGCTATGCTTGCAGGCAAGACGTACAAAACGATTGATGGAGCGGCCAAAGCCATTG
>NZ_FNDE01000068.1 GCF_900099925.1 Aneurinibacillus thermoaerophilus
GTGCGGCTATACCCAACATCGGGACATTCACGGTGCGGCGAATCTACTGTCCAAAGTGTTGTATGAAAACCGGATTCAGTCCTTGCCGTTTGAAATTCAGAAACCCACGTATCTACGGATCGCCTAAGCGAGAAGTAGTAGATGGTTTGTTCCGTTTGTTTTGGGATAATATTTTTTGATCGCTTCAATTTTTTTCCTATCTCGAATAAACAAAAAACGCCTCATCTCCTTATGTACCAAGGGTTTGAGGCATTTCGTTCAATCTTACAAAATATAATTGTGTAAGATTTGTAATTATGGCAGGTTAGTTTTTTAGTGGAATATAGGCTACACCAATAGCAGTAAGAATCCCATGAGCAATTGCTTCTGCTAATCCGTTTTGAAAAACAGAATTAGCCATGTATTTTGCATCTTGAGGGTGGTTTACAAAAAGCATTTCTAATAAGCTACCTTTGGTTTAACTTGTAGTACGCGTAAATTCTTTCGAACCTTGATGCCACGATCACGGATGTCAAACAATCGCAGGTAGTTACTAACGGTCATATGAATGGTCTGGATTTGGTCATTTTCACTATAGTAAAGCGTTTTATATCTCGTTCCACCACCAGCATTCATATGAAACTCGACTAAGAGTTCAGCACCTGACTTATTTACGATTTCTACTCTTCGTTCCAAGTCTTCTCGCTTATTTTGTTGTAGATCAGATGCTGAAGAAAGTGAATGATCGCTAGTGCGCGTTAAAACTACTTCTACGTTATGTCTTTCCAGGACGGATTTAACTTTTAACGTCATTTGCATAATAATTTCATATTCTTTAACAAAATCGCAGGCTCCTGGATCAGGTAATCCATGCCCTGCCCCTAGTGCAACAATTTTAGCCATAATTAATTCACCTTTTTCAAATGTTTGATCTCCATCCAAACGTCTTTAATATTTGTTTCTAATGTGGAAAGACCTTGCTGGACTTTTTCCATTGTTTGTGACATTTCTTTTTGAGCTTCGGTTGTTCGTTCCAAGTGCTCCATGAGCTTTTGTTCTCGCTCTTTACTTTCTAACTTGTACTCCAAGTTTGTTTGAAGCAATTCTTTTTCCCTTTTTTCGTGCATTTCCATGATTTTTTTCTCTCGTTCCTCGTTTTCTTTACGTAAGTTATTAAATAACCATACAGATGCACCAATAACGGAAAAAAATAAAAAGATAAAAAGGATACTAAATACATATTGAGATTGTGCAATTTGCTGGGCCGTTTTTAAATCAGGCATACTTTCTTCTTCACCTCTCTTTCAGAGATATAAAGAAGAAATAGCTATATTTGTGGCAACCTATTTTAATTATCAATTAATTATAGTAAAATATTCACAAAAATAGAACAATTGTTTTTATATAGGATTGCCATTTTGGATTTAAATCCCTCTTTATACATAAAGAGGGAGGGGAAATGATGACACTTACTAATTTCTTGAAACAACATCCTCATTTTGAAGAAGATGTAAATGACTTTAATTTTCAAATCCTATTCTTAAAAATTTCCTAAAGGAAGAGAATAATCTACTGCTTTTCGGTAAAACAATAATGTTCCCTACTAAAGAAAATCAAGAAAAGTTAGATGAAGTTTTCAAAACCTTTTATCTAAAAATTAGATTACTTAACTTTATTTTCAAAACTATTTATTATAGTGCAATTAATTATAATAAAAAAATTCGCAAACATAAGCAAAGGTATTTGCTAATACTGGACAAGTCGGTTCAGAATACACCAGAAGATGACGGAATAAGCATTATTGATTTAGTTCCTTCTAGTGAACGAACTCCCGATGAATGGATGATTGAAAAAAATAATGTTTTGGAGGAAGTTGTTAGTGATCCTCTCCTCAATCAAGCGATCAAACTGTTAACCCCAAAAGAAAAGTTAATTGTGGAGCTTGCTTATATCCATGCTATGTCAGATCGTACAATCTCCCAAAAATTAGGGGTATCACATCAAGCAATATGTAAAACGCGTAAGAGAGCCATTACTAAAATTCGTAGACATATGGAGGAAAAATATGTTGTCTAAAATAGATGATTTAACTTCTTTGATTAAAGATGCACAAAATAAAGAAACGGAGGCCGTGTTACTTTTCGTTCAAACATTTAAGCCGAAATTAAAATCTTCTCTTTATCAAACCTCTCTAAGTGAGCGTGAGGATTTAGAACAAGAATTAACGATAAAGGTAATGGAAACCGTTTGTAATTACAACTTGGATGACACACCTGGATTTTTTGAGTTTATCGAACAGATAGAAAAGAAACGCACCGAATAAAGGTGCGTTAATCTTTTTTATAAAGAATTTTTTAAACTAGGGTTGCCAAAAGAGATGTCTCTTTCTCTTTATTGTATAGAACGAAACAGAGGGAAAAGGTTAGGGATGAATCTTCAACCTCTGCATCCCTTTTGTTCTCTGAAATTTTAAATAAAGAAGGGAACATGATATTATGGCTACTAAAGTGATTGTACGATTAGCTACATTTATTCGAGCTCCATGGGTTCACGACCCTACTGATCTCCCTGGTGGTGACTACTCAGAATTCCAAGGGGATAATCGTGGATTTACCCCATATACCGGAGCATCAGAAACATATTATAAACGTTATCGGACATGGCAAGAGTTTGAAATTGATTTTTCTACTGGCTCTATGACATATCGAGAAGATATGGGTCAAACTGTAAACAGAATTACTAAGACTGATGGAACTGTTACAACCAAGTATGGTATTGCTCCTTTATCCGGTATTTCATTTGCAAATGTTCAATGGGGACAACATTCTGTTCAATTTGATGCGATTGTAGATGCAAGTAATCCTTTAGTAACGGCAGCCCCGGCTATAAACTATGATTTTCACATTTCTATATGGGATAATGGTCAAGTACAAATTCAAGGAGCACATGATGGATTCCCAGACTATGAGGTCTATAAAAAAGTAGATGGAGGAGCTTGGAAAACAGTTTATCAATTTGATGCTGAAGCTCATGGGAACAGTCTTATGAACCTGTTTCCTCCAGAAGATGTTACAGGTGTAAACAGAATTGTTGCATAATAAAGAGCTGGCAATATGCCAGCTCTTTATCTACGTGTGCCCGGCATGGGCGTCATCTCTAGGGTTCAAGTCCCGAGTGGTGAAGGCAGTAGTAACCATTAGCTTGTGGCAAGGGTGTCGACCGTGAGGTCGAATCTGAAGGAAGCCGGCGGCAAACCTCCGGCCTGAGGAACACGAATCTCATATAAGGCCAGCGTTCGGTGGATGAGCCTGCATAACAAGGCGAAGTCCATACTGCCGAAGGCGAGCGAAGGTAAATGAGGAAGGTAGATGGAGGGGAAGATGGCGCTCTTACCCGGGGAGGTCTGTTATCGTATTAGATGAGGTGGATAAAGGACTAGAAAAAACGAGGTCACAAGTCGTTCGTTATGCGGATGATTGCAATATCTATGTACAATCCCGCAAAGCAGGAGAACGTGTGATACAATCGATAACTACCTATATCGAAAAGAAACTAAAGTTAAAAGTCAATCAGGAAAAAAGTGCTGTCGACCGACCTTGGAAACGAAAATTCCCTGGTTTCAGTTTTACTCAACATCTGGAGCCGAAAGTTCGCATAGCGAAATAGTCCTTACAACGCGTCAAACAGAAAATCCGTGACATTACTTCTCGACCCATATCTTTACCGGACAGAATCGAGGAGCTAAATGAATACCTTATGGGATGGATGAGGTATTTTACATTAGTAGACACGCCAAGCGTGTTTCTTACTCTTGACCAATGGATTCGCAGACGATTGCGAATGTGCTTATGGAAAGAGTGGAAACTTCCCCGAACAAAAGTGAAAAGACTTATTGCTTTAGGCGTGCCTAGAGGAAAAGCCTATGAATGGGGAAATTCCCGTAAGGGATATTGGCGTATCGCTAAAAGCCCTGTTTTACATCGGACTCTTGATAAACGATTCTTCGAATCGTATCAACTTAAGAGCCTGAAAGAACGGTACAACGCCTTGCGGCGTACATAATGAACCGCCGTATACCGAACGGTACGTACGGTGGTGTGAGAGGTCGGGGGCTAATCACCCCCTCCTACTCGATTTTTGAGATTTTTTGTCCTACCGCATATCATCCACCAGCCAAATCCAAAAACAATTCCCGAAACAGCAAAGAATGAATCAAATAGTATTGCTTCTGAGGAAAACATACTTTTAAAACTCCATACATTCCCAAACATCCAGAAAATCAAAGAAGTCGGAATGATGCATAGCAAAGCTGCTGCCAATGGATAAATCCAAACAGTTTGACTAATAGCAGGTTGAAATTTCTTCTGTATTAATGAGAAAGTTAAAAGATATAGTGGGAACACAATAATGATATACGATCCTCCACCCCATAATAAAACTGGTATTAAATCATGGATAGGTTGATTCCAAATAATTGATAACATTACATAATAAGTTAAAATGCCTACAAAAAAAGAGATAATGGAAATAATTGCTAATTTCATCCATCGCATAATAATTACTCCAATTTTGAGATATTTCAAGGATGTAAGATGACCCTTCAAAAAACTGAGTAAACTGTACACTAATAATATACAATAGAGTACTACCAATATTTTAACTTAAAAACTGTAGATGAGCAAATTCACTAACATAAATTTACATCCGAACAAAAAAGGAGACATGAACCCGATTCCTTGATTAGAATAGATGTGTCACCAAACCATTCTCAAGGAGGTTCATGTCTCATGAATAGACTACCACATCACCAAGGAATCGACAAGTTTTTCGCAATGTTGGGGCTGGCCCTTTATTTCTCTAAGCCGGTCATGAAGCATCTCGTTCATATTATCGATGCGCTGACAACGAAAGGATTTGTGGGAACCTTGACCGATCTGCATCATGAGAGCTTTCATCCCAACCATCGAACGACACTGAGCCATTTTTTCACGAAAAGCCCTTG
>NZ_FNDE01000042.1 GCF_900099925.1 Aneurinibacillus thermoaerophilus
CTTTCCAAAGTTTTCTTTTTACTTGTGGAAAATGCTTTTTGATAAGTCGAGAACTTGCGCTTTTATAAGCGTTGATGAACTTTGACATTTCAGTATTTGGATGTGCTTTGAACAAAATATGCACATGGTCAATATCATGATTCCATTCAACTAAGGAAATATTATAATTTTCACCCAATCGAACAACCATATCTTTCGCATAGTCAGATATGGTATCGTCAATCACTTTTCTACGATATTTCACGACCAGAACAAGATGATAATATAATGAGAACATCGAATGATTATTATTAATTTCATTGATACAACAGCCTTTTATTTATCTAAGACTGATTATATCACAACAAAATAAGGAACCAACTTTAGGCTACGCCTAACCGAAATTCATCTCCCACTTTCACTGGTGACGAAAGCACCTTCACGTTTAGAAATGGGAGACTTCTTTCGGAGGAAAGTTAAAAATGTATAAAAATAAAAGCTATCTGCTCATACTATGAAAGGTGCTTTCACGCACAAATTTAATTATGAAAGGAGTATTCTTTATGCCTAACCAGCAACAAAATAATCAACAAGCTCAAAATGCGGCTACGAATCAGGCGGCGCAAAACGCGGTTACACAGGCCCAAAATGCAGTTACGCAAGCTCAGAGTGCATTAGCACAGGCTCAGGCCGCTGCAAACCCGCAGGCCGTTCAACAAGCACAACAGCAGCTTGAGCAGGCGCAACAACAGCTAGCCCAAGCACAGGCTACAGCTTCAGCTAGCGCAACAAACCAAACACAAGGATAAAATCCTTGTAACCTTCCCCTGCCTGGGGCCGTTTCTCAATGGCTCCAAGCAGGGTACAGGATTATTCATAGCACCTGCTCTTTGAAGATATCATAAAACAGCAGAGCCCGGACAATTTGATAAAATATGAAAATATTCTGGAGCAGGCCAAGCAATTAAATTTTGTGATGTTAAAGACAGGTGTCAGTGGTGGAATCATTACTAATAGAAAAATGATACACGATATTATTAGTGGCGCTTGGTAAGCAAAAAAGAAGGGAAGTGCACAAAGTGGCATGTGGCATGCCACTTTGTGCAAAATATTTAGAAATATATATATATTGTACTTTTCTAAGTAAATGAACGATCAGGACGAACGACAAACCATAGTCCAATAGCAAAGAGAATAGGAACAATACTGATTAATAATGTACCTTCCCACCCAATCGTTTCTGCAAGCCAGCCACAGAGAATAGGTGACAAAAATGCCCCGATGTTTCCCCATAGATTCATCCAACCGGATACAGAACCCGAATACTCATTTCCTAAATCAACTGCAGCTGCCCACGAAGTTACGACAGGGAATCCAAGAGAACCAAGTGCAAGCGTTAGCCATAGTACATTCATCCAGGGAATAGTGACATAAGCAGCTAAATACATAGTAACTGCAAAAATCACCAATCCACCAATGGCTAGAGAGCCGCGAGCAACCATCTTTGATTTCCCTTTTTTCACTAACCAATCCGAGATTGTACCACCTGTCATTACCGTTATAAAAATACATAGCCAAGGTAAACTAGCCGCAAATCCCATGTTTTGAAGGGAGAAACTCCTTGCTTCCATTAAGTACGTAGGCAACCAAACAAGGAAGAAAGTGACGATATAGAGGACGACACAATACTGTAAGCCAAGGGCCCAGAAACGACCATTTTTTAAAAATTGCCCCCACGGTGCAATTTCTTTTTTCTCCTCTTTTACTGTTCTATTCTTGACAATTAATTCAAGCTCTTCTTTACTAACCATCGGGTGCTCTTCCGGTTTATCACGGCCAATCAAGTACCAGATAAAAGCTACGAATATACCGATAAGTCCGAAAATATAAAATACTGCTTGCCATCCCCATGCTTGAAAAATAGCCACCGTGAGTATAGGAGCTATAACCGGACCAAAATACGAGCCTGCTAATAAGGCACTTGCTGCCCGCCCTTTTTCTTCTTTCTGAAACCAATACGTATTAAAAACAGCATTACCTGGATACATTGGTCCCTCTCCTACACCAAAGAGAAAGCGGACTAAAGCCAATAGACCATGAGATTTCACTATAGCTGTAAGGCCAGTGAAAACAGACCACCAAACCAATGCGAGGAATACAATCCGCCGTGCACCGAAACGTTCTGCCAATATCCCTGCCGGAACTTGAGCCAGGGCATAACCCAGGGAAAATATGGAGGCTAAAAAGCCAAATTGCACCTTATCCATATTTAAATCTTCCATCATTGGCTTTGCAATTATCGAAATATTGGAACGATCCATATACGCTATAAGACCAATCACAAAGAAAAGAAATGCTAGCCACCAGCGTATACGGGAAGCTGGTTTTACTTGTACTTGTTTCACTTCATTTACTTCAGGCACTAATCGATTCATAAAATCTTCCCCTTTATCCCTGTTATATATTTAATGTTAAGAAGGCTACAAGAACATTCTTTTAATATAAATCCAATCGTTGATCTGTCAAAACAGGAATATGTTTTCGTGTATCATCAACTTTGCTTAAGTCGATTTCTGCATAATAGATCTGCTCTGAAGAATCTCCTTGTAAAAGGATTTCACCTAACGGATCAATCACCATAGAGCTTCCGGGGAACGATGTGTTTCGACTTTCACCACATCGATTGACAGCCACAACAAAAGATTGATTCTCAATGGCTCGAGCGACCAGCAGCTTTCTCCAATGATCCACTCGTGACGTTGGCCATTGTGCTGCATTAATCAATATTTTCGCTCCTTGATTAACAAGCTTTCGGGAAAGTTGCGGAAACCGTAAATCATAACAAATCATAGTTCCGATGGTTTCGCCCTGATGTTCAAACAATCCAAAGGTATTTCCTGCCGTAAGGAACTTGTCTTCATCCATTAAACGAAATAAATGGATTTTATCGTAACGGAGAACTTGTTCTCCGTGTTCATTAAACACAAACATTGTGTTGGTGACGTTTCCACTCTGTGAATCACGGTACAATACACTTCCTCCTACAATTGCAACGTTGTTTTCTTTAGCAAAGGAGGAGAAAAGTTCTTTTGTCCTCTGACCATCAATATCTGCGATTTGCTCGGCGATTTCTAAAGCGTACCCCGTATTCCACATTTCAGGCAAAACAATAATGTCAGGCGCTTGTTCCATGGCTTGCTTCATTAATCGATGTGCTTTTTCAAAGTTTACATCCGGCTCACCAATCGTTACATCCATTTGAATAAGAGCTATTTTCATAATGCTGACACCTCTTCCACAACAATAGAATATTCATCTCGAATTACTCGGTTTAAAACAGGGTCCTCAAGTTCGTATTCAAACTTACTCCCATACACAAAACCCTCTAAAGTAGGAACAGTACCTGAAAAAATAATCGTATTGGAAAGGTTTTCATATCCGAATTCACGCAACTTATCTAGTAATTCATGTACGGGAAGTAAAGCGGTGAGGTTATTTTCCTGGTACATTCTCCTTCCTGTATTGTCCGTAATCCACGATCTTAGAATCAATTCATCCCAGTGTTGTTCAACATCTTTCAATTTCCAAAAAAGAGTAGCTAAAGGCTTGGGACACGCTTCTTTTGACTTTTGGATATCTTCTTTTTCAATCAAACGATCGGTGTGATCGCTTCCAACAGTGACGAACCACTCGTTTCCATCATTAAAAAGAACATATTCAGCTTCCCCAGAAGTTTCTTCCCCATTTACCCTGATAGAGTCATTAAATGTTAGGCTGGAAAGCTTTTGTGGATAGATTGCGGGGATAGTAGAAGGTGGCGAGACACCAATTTGTTCTAATTCATGAATATGTTCCATCACTTTTTCAATATTTCTTCCCCCATATCCAACTACGATAACATTGCTTACTTGAAAAGTTTCCTGCCTTTTGTCCCCATTCCCTAAATCGATGGTCACTGAAATTTCTTTCATGGTTTCTCCCCCTTTTTTATTTTTAAGCTAGAAAGCACAGCCATTCGTGTACACTCAATGTGATCAAGGACAGCTTTCTTCGCTTTTTCAACATCTTTGTTTTTTAAACATTCAATAATTAAGGCGTGTTCCTTTAGAGTCTGTTCTGTTCTATTAGGAGAATGTAAAGCGCTAACACCAAACCATCGTATTTGATCACTTATTGTTTGCATTAATTGTACAAGTCTTCGATTACCACTTAATTCAGCGAGGTAGATGTGGAAATCCTTATCTGTAGAAATAAATGATTTATTATCCTGTTTCTCCTCTACCTGTTTACTATAAAGCTGTTCAAGTTTTTGGATATGATTTGGTGAAATGATGGGAATGAGCAATTCTATAACCAGTACTTCTATTGCTCGGCGAATCTGTATAACCTCTTCTACATCTCGCTCAGTAATGGTACTGACAAATGTTCCTTTCCTAGGTATAGAAGTTACCCATCCTTCTAACTCCAATAGTGGGATAGCTTCACGAATTGGAGTGCGACTTATACCGAGATTTTCACTCAAACTACGCTCATACAAAACTTCTCCAGGGAGAATGATATGGTTAATAATCGCATTCTTAATTCCCTCATAGGCTTGCTGTTTTAGTGATAATGGCTGTTGTACTTTAAATAAACTCATAAAATACTCCTAAATTTTAATATAATGTGTGGTATGTGGCATGCCACAAAAATATTATTAATATTTATTATATTCGTGACAAATCTCATGTCAACATCATCTTACTCTTTCTTACATAAATCTATAGTTCGTAAAAATACGCTTTAGGGAGCACTTTTCGATACAGTAAGGACGCGTGTCACATGCCCATCAAGCAAAGAAAATCGAAAAAATATCTTTTGGCTTAGCCCCTCCGTTCAGTGCAGCTCGGGCTAAGGTTGTTAATAAATCAAGAACTTGCAAAGTAGAAAAAAATCTACCTTCAAAAAAATAGCCGGAGATTCTCTCGTCTCCAGCTCCTTTCTCTTGATTACATTATTTGCGTTTGCGATACACCTTCTTCTTCCCGATTCATATTAACTTTTACTGAGTCCGGAAAGAGATACGAGAATAACACAATGGTAATGCCGCTTGTTGCCAATCCGTACAAAATGGGAACAATTGATGTTGTACCTTCTAACGCCAAACTAACCAAAATGACCACGGAGCTTGCCATAATGGAATAAAACACAGCGCGTGCGCTCACTCGCTTCCAAAAGAATCCGAGAATAATAGGGAAGAACAATGCACCGGAAAGCACCGCAAAAGCAATGTCTAATGCGACTAAAATATCTTGAATCCATAAGGCACAAATCATCGCAAAAATACCGACTGATAACGTTGTAATCCGCGAAACCACCAGGAACTTTTTTTCATTCATTTGCCGCAGAAAAAATCGTCCGATAATATCGTTTACTAGCAAAGTAGAGGATGCAATAAGCGTTCCCGAAGCGGTCGACATGAGAGCAGAAAGCACACCAGCCAACACAACCCCTAACACCCCAGCCGGAAGCGTATGAATCGCCATGCTGGCAAACGCATTTTGTGGATCCTGTAAACCCGGAAGCGCTACAAATGCGCACATCCCAATTAATGCAACCGTAATAGCATACAAAAACGAGTATCCACCTGCTGCAATCATACCGTAACGGGATGTTTTTAGGCTGCGTGCCGTAAACACTCGCTGCCACACGTCTTGTCCAACTACGATACCGAGCGCATACAATAACAAGCTTTTAAAAACATCCGTCCCGCCCATGACACTGAGATCAAAATAGGTAGATGGCAGCTTCTCCTGTAACCCAGCTAATCCACCTACTTTTGATAAACTCATTGGAAGCATAATCACGAAAATACCGATGCTCATGACGATAAATTGGACAATGTCTGTCATTGTAACTGACCACATTCCTCCCAGCACCGTGTACAACAATACAATGCCACCCGCTACTACAATCGAAAGTGTAAAATTCCAACCTAGCCATACTTTTAGAACGCTTCCGATTCCAATGATTTGTGTAACCGTAAGCATCGTCGTATACGTAGCCGCTACCAGCGAACTAATAAGCCTTGCTTCTACACTAAAACGTTTTTCTAGCATCTCGCTAATCGTCAATACCCGTAAGTTAAATATTTTTTTTGCAAGAAAAATGCTAAGTAAAATGAGACCAATCCCTTGCGAGGTGACAAACCATATGCCGGATATTCCTGACTGATACCCTAATTTGGCTGTGCCAATTGTTGCAGCTCCCCCCAATGTTAATGCGGCGATACAGCCAAAATACATCGAGAAATTTAAATTCCGACCCGCCACAATATAATCCTCTGATGTTTTCGCTCTTCTCGCTCCTAACACACCGACTAATGCGATGATAAGTAAATACAAAACGATAACTGATACATCTATACCATTCATGTAAATCTCCCCTCAAAAGCAAATTTCACGTGGCGAACACGAACTCCCCCCTGAATTTTTTATATACAACGTGTAATACATTCCATTTGTATTCCTCTTTACCACTTTCATACAGGCGTTTATTCCAGAAGTATACAGTACATACTCTCCCTTCCTGATACCGCTTTCAATTACGATAAAAACTCTGCTCCTGCTCCTGAAATAACCATGTGTATGAATCACTATATAATATCTGGAATTACTCGTAGTGATTTTTTCTACTTATCTGAATATTAACTCGTCATATTTAGACACATAAGTGTTCTTTTTTTATGATATTGTGTATTTTCTTATGCTAAAGGCTACCAATTAAGAAAAATCGGGCAGAGAACCTGCCCAGTTTCACTTTTCATTCATCCGAATTTAGTAAGCAACTCGATTTTTAACATAACTTCCCGTCAAAAACAACAATGTTTCCATTTTTTATAACTGTATTAACATGATTAATCCCAAAATGATACGGAAGATATGCAAGATTAGAAGCATTAAAAATAACCAGGTCTGCTTGTTTTCCCGCTTCAAGACTGCCAATAGTATTCGCTTTTCCAATAGCATGGGCGGCATTAATGGTGACAGCCGTTATCACTTCTTCCGGGGTCATTCCTAAATTCAGGCATCCTAATGTCATAACCAGTTGTATAGATTCAGTAGGTGAGCTACCAGGGTTATAATCTGTGGATAAGGCAACAGGTATGCCCATCTCAATCATTGTTCGTGCCCGCGCATGTTTTTTTAATCGTAAATTAAAAGAAGTGGCAGGTAAGCATACCGCAACTGTGCCCGCCCGCTGCATCGCTTCAAACCCTTCATCGCTTGCAGCAAGCAAGTGTTCTGCTGAAATGCATCCAAGTTCACCTGCAAGCTGTGCGCCTCCCATTGGCTCAATCTCATCTGCATGAATTTTAATCCCAAAACCTAATTCTTTGGCAGCAATTAAAATCTGGCGCGATTGTTCAACAGTAAATACGCCATGTTCGCAAAATACATCACAAAACTCCGCTAATCCTTGACGTTTAACCTCTGGAAGCATCTCCTGAATCACTACATCTAAATAGCCTGATGGTCGTTCTTTATATTCCAAAGGTACGGCATGGGCTCCCATAAACGTAGAAACCAGATCAACTGGATGTGATTCATTCAACTTTTTTGCCACGCGCAGTTGCTTTATTTCATCTTCTAAAGTTAAGCCATATCCACTTTTTGCTTCCACAGTGGTCGTTCCATGAAGCAGCATAATATCCAGGCTTCCCTTGGCCTTTGTAAACAGTTCTTCTTCTGTTGCCTGACGGGTAGCACGAACCGTACTTAAAATCCCGCCGCCTTGAGCCAGAATATCCAAATAAGAAACACCCTTTAATTTCAAATCTAATTCATGTTCACGTGAACCACCGTGAACCAAATGGGTATGCGGATCAATAAGACCTGGGGTAACCAACTTGCCTTTTGCATCCAGTTCTTCCTCTATTGCCAATCCTGCGATTTGGGCTCTGACCTCTTCTTCTCGGCCAACGGCAACAATCTTTCCATCTCGAACCGCTACAGCCCCCTTTTCAATTGCCCCTACATTGGACATCTCTTTACCTGTTCGAGCTTCCTGCTTTCCTTGCATCGTTACCAGCAGGCCAATATTATGAACCAATAAATCAATTGTATTTTTCTCCATTTTTACCCTCCCATGAAAATCAAGTGCCCGAAGAATTCCCCGGGCAAACTTTCGTTTACACTATGGCACTGTTTTAGATGCCGAGCATTGGTACGCGAACACCGCGCTCCTTAGCTGTTTGAATCGCAAGTTCATAACCAGCATCAGCATGGCGAATGACTCCCATCCCCGGATCTGTGTTAAGCACACGGGAAAGCCTCTCCTCTGCTTCCTTAGAGCCGTCTGCTACAACAACCATACCTGCATGAAGAGAATATCCCATTCCTACCCCACCACCATGGTGAACAGATACCCAGCTTGCGCCTGAAGCTGTATTTACAAGAGCATTTAAAATTGCCCAGTCACCTACTACATCACTTCCATCCTTCATCGCTTCCGTTTCACGATTCGGTGATGCAACAGAACCACAGTCAAGATGGTCACGGCCAATAACAATCGGAGCAGAAATTTCCCCATTACGAACCATTTCATTAATGGCCAGACCCATTTTTACACGCTCACCATATCCTAACCAGCAGATGCGTGCAGGCAATCCCTGGAACGCAACTTTTTCTTTAGCCATTGTAATCCAACGGCGCAGATGCTCATTTTCAGGGAAAAGTTTTAATACGAGTTCATCTGTTTTATAAATGTCCTCCGGATCTCCAGATAGTGCAGCCCAGCGAAACGGTCCTTTGCCTTCACAGAAGAGAGGACGAATATAGGCAGGAACGAACCCCGGAAAATCGAAAGCATCCTTTACACCTTCGTCCAGAGCTACCTGACGGATATTATTACCATAGTCAAATACTACAGACCCCATTTTTTGAAGATCAAGCATAGCCTGTACGTGAGTTGCCATTGATTTTTTCGAAAGCTTTACATACTCTTCCGGATCATTTTTACGTAATTCCGCCGCAGCTTCAAGTGAGTATCCAGCAGGAACGTACCCATTCAGCGGGTCATGTGCAGACGTTTGATCTGTCACAAAATCAGGAATAATTCTTCGTTTTACGAATTCTGGGAAAATTTCAGCTGCATTGCCAACCAATCCGATAGCAAGAGGCTGGCCTTTCGTCTGTGCGTCCTGAGCCAGCTTCAAGGCTTCATCCAAATCATAAACCATTACATCACAGTAACGTGTATCAATACGACGTTGGATACGTGTAGGATCTACATCAACGCCAATAACAACTCCTTCGTTCATCGTAACGGCTAGCGGCTGTGCCCCACCCATTCCACCGAGCCCTGCCGTTAGTGTTAATGTTCCTTTCAGTGTTCCACCTGAATGCTGGCGGGCTGCTTCTGCAAATGTTTCATATGTTCCTTGTAAAATTCCCTGTGTTCCAATGTAAATCCAGCTTCCAGCTGTCATCTGTCCATACATCATAAGTCCTTTTTTGTCCAATTCATGGAACGTATCCCAATTCGCAAAAGCCGGAACTAAAACAGAGTTCGAGATAAGTACGCGCGGTGCCTGTGTATGCGTTTTAAAAATTCCAACCGGTTTACCTGATTGCACAAGCAATGTTTCGTCAGCTTCTAAATCCATTAAGCATTCGACAATTTTATCAAAACACTCCCAATTTCGAGCGGCTTTTCCGATCCCGCCATATACTACAAGATCCTCCGGACGTTCGGCTACCTCCGGATCAAGATTGTTCATTAACATCCGAAGGACAGCTTCTTGTTGCCATCCTTTTGCATTCAGCTTTGTCCCACGAGGGGCGCGAATTGTACGTCCTGATACCTTTTTCATATTCCCTTCCCCTTTCATTATGTTTTTAGCTTCGTTTCATATATCCAGCAAGAAAACTTAATATCACATATAATGTTGTTCTAACGGTAGCTCTGCGTGGATCCTGCATAGGATCTACACAAACGATATCGAATCCTTTTACTTTTGGATTCTGACCTAGCATGAATACAGCGTCAAACAACTGCCAGGATGTCATTCCCGCCGGTACCATCGCTGGTACTCCAGGTGCATACGCTTGATCCAAAACATCCATATCTACCGTTACATAAATCGCATCCGTTCCATTTCCTGCCACTTCCATCGCTTTTTCTACTAAAGGTTCAATTCCTTCTTGAAAAACTTGACGTGCTGTAAATTGTGTAATCCCCTTTGATAAAGCGTATTCCCGATAAGGCTTAGAATTTGCGAAGCTATGAATCCCAATTTGAGCGATATGGCGACCATCCACTGTCCCTGATTCAATTAATCCTCGAATGGGTGTACCATTGGAGGGCCCGCCATCCTCCAAATTTCTTACATCCATGTGGGAATCAATTTGAACAATCCCCACTTTTCCAGAAAACCTTTTCTTAAAGGCTTTGACTGAGGGGCATGTAATCGAGTGATCACCACCTGTAATGATAGGAAACAAATCGGGCAATGCTTCGTATACATTGGTTAGTCCCTGTTCAATATTTGCGTGGCAGCGCTGTAAATCAGTCACATGCATCTGAATATCGCCCATATCACGTGCCTGTAACTCCTGTAAATCAACATCATGATCTATACTATATGTCGTTACATTTGCAAATAATTCACGCAACGCGTTTGGAGTCATCGAAGCTCCTGAAATACTTATCGATGTTTTGGACAAAGGAATTCCAATAAAGCCAATATCTATCGGTTCCTCTCCATCCCATGGAGTTAACCATTGAGAAACCTTTGTCTCAAAACGATCACGCCAGTTGGAACGACGAATAATCTCAGGCGGGTTGAGTAAATCAATTTTTTTCAATTAGATTTCCCCTCTCCTATATCCCTTATATTTAAAATCAACAGTTTTTAGGCCCCCACTCAACTTATTATATTATTTAGAATAATAATTATTTTCCGTATTTAAATGATGTCTTTATCTTACTAGAAAGCCTTTTCATTTTATCTAGCATAACTTGTGTGAATTTAGCACAATCTTGCTGAACGATATTTTGTAGGACTATGCTGGGTGTATTTTTTAAACGTTCGACTAAAGTAATTCGCATCTGGAAATCCAACTTTGTCTGCGATTTGCTGGATAGACAAATCTGTTGTTTCTAAGTAATATATTGCTTTTTCGATTCTAATTTTATTTAAAAAATCAATAACACTTACCCCTATCTCTTTCTTAAACAAATGACTCAAATGGTACTTACTCAAGCAACAATATTGTGCTATGTCTTCTAAAGAGATCTTTTTTCGAAGATTTTCTTTCATATATCGAATCGCTTGCCGAATCACCGGAGAGACCTCCAATGTTTGGGTTAATGCTACCTGCTCTGTTAACCAGCGTACATACTCACATACTTTTTTAATAAACTTGTCATACCGAATGGTTTGATATAAATCTTGGATAAAATGGGCATTTTCCGACAGAATCGTCTCAGCACTGAATCCTGCCTCCAAAACCAATCTGGAAATCATCATGACTAAGTCCACCACTTCAGACTTGAACATGTTCACATTAAACTTATTGGCCTCTGCTAATCCTTCCAATATAATTTGTAAGATGGGAACAGTCCCATCTACATCTCCAATCCGCACCCGCGCTAATAGCTCTATTCTCTCTTTCTCTATTTTCTCTTTAAGAGAAAAATAATTTTGCCCTGACTCTTCTCTATTTTTCTCCTTTTCAAATTGAAAAATCATTCGATTCCCTTGGAAAAACCGGTTAATCATCGATTTTCTGGCTTCCTTATAAGAATGCTGAAGCATATAAGGATCGTCATAATAAGTTCCAATTCCAATGGAGACAGAAACAGGCATTTCATCTGCTGATTTTTGTATTTTTTTTGCAATCTGAAGAGTTTCTTCATTCAAGTCCTTTGTTATCCGATGTTCTGATGTAAATTCCAAAAGTAATGCCAGTACACCTTCCTCAATCCAAACCCATACAAAGGGAATGGTTACCGCCTTATATATTGCTTCTACTAACCTTTGACCGATCTCTATCCTCCAGTTTAAAGGTTTCTCTATGGATAAATCTGGATAGCGATCAATAGAAATAGCCATAACTAGATGAGGGTGAATATAGATTCCATACGTTTGCTGCATCTCAGAAAAAGACGCTTCATGTACAAACGTTCCAGAAAGCAATAGATGGGAAAAAGCTGCTTCGGCAGGATTTTGTTTCATCTTCCTTTCTCCTTAAAATTATGCCGAACGAAATTGTATTCCGTTTACTACACTTATCATAATGAGGAGTAAAATAAATAAAAAGAGTGATATAACAACCAATAAACTAATGATTGCAACCAGAAATTTTTTCATAATTATCCCTCCTATTCCGAAAGTTTACGCTGTATTTGCAATATGATCCATATGTATATACATATCCGCATAAGTAGTCGTACCTGATTTGATCATTTCTGCAATGCCAAGTAATAAGCCTCAGTAAATATCTTCTACTGTCATTCGATCTTCAGCACATTTTCTTTTCCGGCCAGTCCATTAATCTAAGATCATCATAAAACGAAATCAAAATATTCCTTGTAAAAGTTGACGGCATTTCTTCCGTCATAAGTAAAATGATTGCATTTTTAATCAGAATACTCATTCCACTTCCTATCAAACATATGTTTTTATATTATGATCAAAGTTTATTTCTATATTTCCTGGATAAAGTAAAAAAAGGGAAATCATAAAAATTACATTACTAAATTATTATCCAAACAAATAGCAATGTAAAGGATTTGGCGTAAGTAAGCCGGATAATCAGCGAAAAAGATAAAACAAAAAGCATCCCTCGTTCTAGGAGATGCTTTAAAAATAAAATGAAAATTTTCGTATTTAGTACACAAACATAATAAGAATGCTGGTCACAACTCCTACCCATATACTAAGTAAAACACAATACCCCATAATATCGCGAATACTTAATCCAACAACCCCGAGTATTGGTAATGCCCAGAATGGCTGAATTAAATTAGTCCAAGCGTCTCCCCATGCAACAGCCATCGCAATCTTTCCAGGTTCTACTCCTAATTGCATTCCTGCAGGTATCTGAAGTGGTCCTTGTAGGGCCCATTGCCCACCACCCGAAGGGGCAAAAAGATTAACCAAACCAGCTGTCCAATACGTAAATATAGTAAATGTATCTTTACTTGCCACCGAACTCATCCAATTAATAATCGCTTCCCCCATTCCTGAACTAGTAAGAATGGCGATAATTCCAGCGTAGAAGGGAAACTGAAGAATGATGGAGGAAATAGAAGTCGCAGCTTCTTTAAACGCTGCTGCAAACCGCCCCAATGATCGATGAAAAAATAAACCAGCACTCAAAAAAGTAAGATTAATAATATCAAGATTCAAATCTAGCCCTTCAAAAAACTTATAAACAACATATACAAAACCACATGCTCCCATGATTGTTCCTAACCACGGATTCATCTCTAATTTTTCTGCCGGTGTTAAAGGCTGTTCTATCGTTGCAGCCGTTTCGGTTGTAGCTACCGTATTTTTTTGCAACGGTTTATAACTAATAATATTCGTTTTCGGAGCCATGAAAGCGATAACAATCGGCATCGTAATAAACAGAGCTAGAAAAATGATGATTGTTCCAGGGTGAAAAATAGTCTCCGATGTCGGAACAACTCCCATGATCTTAGCTAAAAAATGATCCGGTGTGGCAATGGTTAACCCAATCGAGCTCGACAATCCAGCAGCATATAAAGCAGTAGGGGAATAAGCAGAAGCCACCAGCAGTGGAAAATGCGCTTTTTCATTTCTTTTCGCTACCTCTTTTGCAAAAATCGCCCCTACTACTACCGCGAGTCCCCAGTTAATGTAATAAGATATAGCAGAAATAATGAATGTCATAACATATGCCTGTGTAGGCGTCTTAGGAATGCTTGCGACTTTCTGTAATGCCTTATTAATAAATGGAACGGAAGCAAGCACCATACCTGTCATCAGTACAAGAACCATTTGCATGGTAAAGGCTAGATACTTCCAAAAACCATCTCCCCAAGCTTTAAAAATAGTCATAGGATCAGACAAGTTCATAAGAATGGCAATAATAAATACAAACAATGTCATAAGTATTGCAATGACAAAAGCATCAGGAAGATAGCGTCTAACCACTTTTGAAAATATATCCGCTATTTTTACTAGCATCTCTGTCCTCCTTGGTAGTATATTTTACTAAAAGATATCAGTCTGCAATGAGAAAATCATTGTGATGTATTTATAAAAATATGTTATTAATTTATACACTATGTATAAATTACAAATAGATTCTAAACATTATCAAACGTTGCCATCTCCGCCCAACGCCTATGAGAAAACAAAAAATAAAAGAGCTGTTGAAATTCTGACATCAACAGCTCTTTGGTTTGCGCTAGGCAAAGGCCAGAAGAAGTCCTCTTACCTCGATGTTTCCGCCTCAATTTGAATAGTTTTTTATATTATCCTCATTGCTTTTCCTACCTTTTCAAAACAAGTAAGTACCTGATGAATCTCCGATTGCGTATGCGTAGCCATCAACGTTACTCGAATTCGGCTGGAGCCTTGCGGTACCGTCGGCGGGCGTATAGCAGGAGCAAACACTCCTTCTTCTTCTAGGCGTGCGGAAAAACGCACCGCCTTTTCCGCTTCGCCAATCATCACCGCAACAATTGGCGTAATACCTTCTACTAAAGTAAATCCCAGTTTCGTGAGACCATCACGTAAAAGCCGGGCATTTTTCAGCAAACGGCGTCTTCGTTCCGGTTCCTCCCGGATAATGCGGATTCCCTCCAGGGCAGAAGCGACAACACCCGGTGAAAGGGATGTCTGAAAAATAAACGACCGGGCATGATTGCGCAAATAATCCACCACTGTCCGTGAAGCGGCTACATATCCCCCTTCTGCTCCGACAGACTTGCTTAATGTGCCCATCAGAAGTTGAATGCGATCGCTTACGCCAAAATATTCGGCCGTACCGGCCCCTGTTTCTCCCAGCACGCCGGTTGCGTGCGCGTCATCCACCATAACCCATGCGCCATGCGTTTGCGCTACTTCCACAATGTCGGGCAAAGGCGCAATATCCCCATCCATACTAAATACCCCATCGGTGACGATAAGCTTCTTCGTCTCCTGTGCGGAACGAATTTTATTTCGTAAATCGTCCATATCGGCATGGCGATATACCACTATTCGCGCTTTGCTTAAGCGACAGCCGTCAATAATGCTTGCATGATTCAGCTCATCGCTAAAAATAACATCACCCGGCCCCATCAGCGCAGAAATAACGCCCAGATTGGCCAGGTATCCGCTGCTAAAAACAATGGCGCTCTCTTTTTGTTTAAATGAAGCAAGGCTAGCTTCCAGCCTTTCATGAAGCAAAAAATTTCCTGTCGTCAGCCGCGCCCCTCCGCTTCCTGTTCCGTATGTTTCAATCGCTTGTATGGCCGCCTTTTTCAATCGTTCATCGCGCGCAAGCCCCAAATAATTATTGGAAGAGAACACACTCTTCTCTTGCTTCCAATCGATCGGGTGCAATGTTCGCAGCAACCCTTTTTCTTTCTTTGCAGATAAGGAATCGAGAAGTGAACGTTCAAACCCATCCATCATGTTTCCCCCTCATCCAATCCAAACCGGCATTTTTTCCAGGTATTCAATGTAGTCTGCAATGTTTGTCTCGGCTGTAACGAAAAAAATACGGCCGCCCGATAACTCTCCCTCTTCTTTTAAATGGAAAATACGGCAATAGCCTTTCGTCGGACTGCTAACATAACCGGTACTATATTCAGGGTCATCAGACCAGCAAAGTTCAGCGACCGTCCCTGCGGCGGAAGCGACCTTGGTCGCCAGGGCTACCGCTTCCGAAACACGGACAGATTCTAACAAGGGTTGCCGTTTTTTCCAGATCGCATGGGACATTCTCTCCCAATCCATGCGGGAAACCCGTACACCTTTTGTCCCTCTCGTATCCATACGTTCTCCGCTCTGGCTATCTAACAATACCGCTCCCCGCAAATTGTAGCTGGATGTTAAGATTTCAAATCCTCTTTCAATGGCCGCATCCGATACGGAAGACTGGCGAAGTAAATCCGCAGCCTGCTTTCTCCCTGCTTGCACGCTCGTTGTGCAATATGTAGAAATGGGAAGCGGAGCAAGCACCGGTATTTCTTCTTGTGCTACCTTTTCAATAGCAATGTTGATAAAATCTGCCGTTCCGCGGCTATGATGAAGAGCTTTACGCAGCAGTGCGCTGACCGCTTCTTCCAGCTCCTCTCTCGTGCTCAACCGCTCTCCACCAGAAATATGAAGTCCCCCATCCTCATGCGCTCTTCCTTCCGCCGCACGCATGCGCAAACTATACAGAGGTTCGTTTACCATTGAACAATACACCTTCTTCCGCCTTTCGCAATATTTTCGTTATGGGCCAGACGGTAAGAGCCGTAAATATCATGCCAGGCAAGGCAGCCACAAGCAAAGGAATAGCCGGAACGTCTAGTGTCAGCGCTAACACCCAGCGAGCAGCCGCCGATCCAATCGGTCCCGCTATAAGAAGGACAGGTAAAGAGGGGCCCAGTAAAGCTACCATCCCACCCGCCACCAGTCGAAATACCATCGAAATTTCTACATTTAAAAGATTGTGCATTCCCAATAAAAACATAATGACACTTGCCAACACACCGGCAATAATGTAGCGCTGAAATCCGAACACGGCGGCAATGGCAACCGCAATCGGAGCGGAAAGCTGAAACTCAGCCCCTGGAATGCCCAAAGGAATTTTAAACGCACCCGTAATGGCGATAATGCTCGTTAACAAAGCCAGCAACGTAATTTCTTTTGTTCTTTTTTTCATCTCTCCCTCCTATTTTGTAAACCTATTTATAAAATTAGTTAACATTTAAGATGTATTTAACCACATACGTATGCTAAACGTCAATCATGGTTCACAATATTGAAGCGAAAATACAATAAACTTTATCATTATACGTAATGTTTGAGCAGTCATAAGAAGGTGTTGCAGATTACCATCTATTCTTTTTACCTTAAAAAAGCAAACGCCACTTTATTTTTGGTGTTGTCTATCCTTATATAACGAGTCATTGTAGCGTTGTATAAATAAAAAAATAAGGCCCGCTAAAGGCTCTTTGGTATGTCCAAAGTTTCTGCTAGGCCATAAAATCCCTTGGATTTTTATTTTGTTAGCCTGATGGCGATAGGAAAATCCCCATCAACACTATCTTCCACGACGTTTTTCTTTTGCTTTTTTAAGTTTAACTTCCCTCTTATATTCTTTGATTTCTTTCCGTCTGTTTCGACTAAGGATTTGTTTCTCTTTTTTTCTTTTTTCGTACTCTAACTGGAGTGCCGCTTGAGCGTAAGTCGATATCCCTTTCGTTTTAATTTCCCGAGAAATTTGTCTTGCTAAACGTTTCGGGTTAATCTTTCTAACTTCATGGTTTTCGATAGCGACTTCTTCCGACAACCCATTAATAAAGTCCAATAATCTTCTGTTCACAAATTCAAATACTTCTTGGTCTCGTGGCTCTGGACCAAATACATACCTACCTGCTCTTAATTTTCCATCATGAATCTCTTCAACAATACCTACCCAAAACTGACCGTTAAAATAAACAGTAAACTTCATCTTAATTCCCCCTCTAAACTCATAGCTGGAACGATGGACATCCCGAGGGGGGAAGATTACTGACATTGATGATATGTAAATCCAAATCACCAATGCGCCTGGACTACCAACCAGACCGTGTTTTTACGTTCCATTGTTTATTATATTACATATCCTATATGTCTTCAACCATTTTGCCCGTTCGTTCATGAATGAGAAGCTCAACACAACTCCTGCCATCATTTCACCTCCAACCTTGGGTTGACCCAAAAAACGCATAAATTATCTTATAGAATAACAAAAGTTTTAATTTTTCTTAGCACTCGTCTGGTGAAAAAAGCCACCGATCAAAGAATGGATTTTAATTACGCTCATTTCATTTTATATAATCTCGTTATGATGACGGTTAGATATGAAGAATATTGCTATTGTAGCTATAATTCCGGCGACAACGAACGTATAAAAGCTAAATAATTCATTAAATCCCATGGATATAAACAGGCCAATCAATATCGGTCCGGATATGGCACCAATTCGACCGACACCAAGCCCCCATCCTAATCCTGTACCTCTTACAGTGGCAGGAAAGTATTTCGAAAGATAAGCATGCAATAATTGCGTATTTGCTATTGTACCAATCCCTGTTATACCAATACAACAATATACCAGTATTTCAGATTTAGTTATGGTAACAAACCACATTCCTAAAGCAGCCAGGAAATAAGAGAGACCTATAACCTTCTTTGACCCCCATTTGTCAGCTATTGCACCGCCTAAAATGACCCCTATCGCCGCAGTAAGATTGAGCGTAAGCAAGAATGATAGACTTGAACCAAGCGAGTGGCCTAATTGACGCATGATTTGCGGCAACCATGTATTTAATCCATAAATTAAGTAAAAGCTCATTACATAAGTAATCCAAAATAATATCGTAGTCCTTGCAAATTTTTTGGAAAACAAAGTTGATAACCCATACATAAGGCTCTTATAATTTTGCTTTTCAGAATCATTATTTGTATACTCTTCAGAGAAATCCATCTGGTAACGCTTACAAATATCTTCGGCTTCTTGGACACGACGATGTGAAAGCAAGAAACTTACTGATTCAGGCAAGTACCGGATAATAAACGGAACGGCCAAAATAGGTATAGCCCCTATCCAAAACAAAATTCTCCAACCGAATGCTGTAAGTAATACTAGTGACAATAATACAGCGATGACAGTTCCTATAGCATATCCTGAAAACATTATTGCATAATTTAAGGATCGACGATGCTTAGAAGAATATTCGATCGTTAACGCCGATGCTGTTGGGATAATTCCGCCGAGACCAATTCCTCCAATGAAACGAAAGACACCAAACATTTCTGCGGATGTTGCTATTGCTGATAAAGCCATAGTAATCGAGAACAGAGCGATACTCCATATAAATGTCCATTTTCGTCCAATTAAATCCGTAATTGTACCTACCGCTATAGCTCCAACTAACATTCCAATAAGGGCGTAGCTACCAATCGCCCCCGCTTGTGCAGGTGTAATCCCCCATTCTTTGCTTTCCAATAACTTAGGAAGAACAGCGCCGTAAATTCCTAAATCATAGCCTTCTGCCATAATTCCGAAGAAACAGATGGCCAAGACAAGATATGTTAATTTGGCTGGTACAGTATTGTTTCGTATATCTATTGCGTTTGCATTTTTCTTTAACTCGATTTGATTCGTGCCTATGAATTGTTCACTCATATCTCCCATCCTCCTCAGATCAGGTCTATAAATTTAAAACAGTCAATAATATCATTTTTGGTATGCAAATGATACTGCCGACTTTTTCAAGATATGAAGTGAGCATCAAACCAATTTGTGTTCCAGATGATACCCCTTTGCTTTTAAAATTAAGAAGTAACTATGTGACTATTTTCCGTTACAACACTTTTTCGTTTGATGGTATCATTTTTAAACGCAGGCATCACTTCTTTAGCCACTATTTCTATAGATTTCAACACTTCTTTATGTGGCAGCCCTCCAAAGTTCATGAGCATCATAATATGGTCACAGCCAGCTTCTTGATATTTCCTGAGTCTGTTTATGACATCTTCAGGGGTGCCAATGAGTAAATGTTCGCGTTTTTCAAGATCTTCAAATGTAGCGTTTCTTCCATACTGGCGGGTATCTAAATACAGATTTACATGTTTTTTAGACACTCGTTCCGCTTCTTCGCGTGTTTCGGCTACAAACGTGTGAACTGCTAAAGGAATATTTATTTCACTTTCGTCATGTCCGGCCTGATGATATGCTTCTTTATAGTTATCAATTATCTCTTTTAACTCTGATAAAGAGTTACTGGCGACATAAGGGACTCCCATAATGTTATATCCCATTTTAGCGACAAATTCTGCCCCCCTGCGGCTTAGTGTACCGATCCAAATCGGCACTTTTTTCTGTTTTGGCAGTACCTCTAATTTAATGTTAGAAAATTGATAATAGTCTCCTGAATGGGAAAATTTTTCCCCAGTCCAAGCTTTTTCAATAACAGCTAGAGCATCATTGAATCGAAGCGCCTTATCAGCGGGATCGACGTTGAATCCGGCAAATTCGTGAGGAAGATAGCCGCTCCCAAACCCCAAATTTATTCGACCATTGCTCAATACATCTAATAAAGCGTAATCTTCGGCTACTTGAATAGGATTTTTGAATGGCAAAGTAACTATAGAAATACCAAGGCGAATATTTTTTGTTCGCTGTGCCGCTACAGCGAGTAAAATTTGCGGAGTGGTTAAAATTCCGTATTCACTAAAATGATGTTCGGCAAACCATACTGAATTGTAACCCAATTGGTCTGCATATTCTGTTTGTTCTAAGACTTCATGAAAAAATTGTTCAGGGGTACGATTGAACATTTTTTTGTAGTTGTCAAATACTGTGAATAAACCAAATTCCATAATGATTCTCCTCTCGTTTTATTGTAAAAATAAAAGCCAGTAGCAACTAAAGTCCATAAGAAACCTATCGTTTCCAGAACCTTCGTTTCTACTGGCTACCAATTTGCTTTATTGAGACTGGGTTCATGCCCCGTCCTCGGCAAATCGCCCAGTTAACAACGTAAATATAAAGATTATACTTTAAATAAATTATATAAAAATTTTCTGTAAATTGCAATCCCTTACATCTTTGTTTTAATTAATTTTTTACATTTTCTTTATCTAATTCAATATATCGGTTATACCCTGAAAGAATGGCCTGTATGACGGCTTTTTTTGGCGGAACGATAAATCTGCGTTCGACTGTATTAATAATTTCATCGATGTCTCGTGTAATAGATTTTCCACGAAGTAGCGCCGAAATAAAGTCATTAGTAATATCTCGAATAAAAGTAAAAGTACAGTCTACGATAATATCTGTTTCTGTATCAATAACAAGAATACACCCGATTGATTTTTGCACTTCAAAAATTGGAGTCCCTTTAGGGAGCTGAGCAAATCCGGCCACTAAGACAAAACTGTCCCTTATTTCCATTTTGAATATTTACACCTCACCCTTACACAATAATTTTATCTATGCCCATCATCATAGTTGAAAAATATGTAATTCTTTTATCATGGCGATTCTACTATTAATATTATTTTACCATGGCACGCGAGAAATCCCCTTCCTCCAGAATTTATACTATATTTTGTTTATTAAGGATTTGATTTCCTTTATAATTACTATTAAAGTAACTTTTGATATTATGGGCGGTGAATACACAATGTTAGTACAAAAAAGCAAGTTTGTTATACGTACCTTTAAAATCACTGAAAATGGACTATTATATGGTTATAAACGCTTTTTCTTTAAGCATGACAAACTTATTAAATTCGAAGATATTCCTGAAAATCAGGTATCTTTCTCGGTATTCCCTAAAAAATCCTTTATTGCAGCTATCATTTTTACGTTAATAAGTGCCATGATGGCATGGGACTATTTGTTTGCAAGTTCTAACACTGATAAAGCAGAAGCGCTAGACTCTTTGACTTTTTATTCACCTATCTCATGTTTTTTTTGGATAATGTTTTGGTTTAATTATAATACTTATACTTCTTTATCTGATCATAAAACAGACATTGTCTTTTTTGAAAATATTCCTTCGTCAGAAAAAGTACATGATTTCATAAAAGAATTACAGCAAGCAAAAGAGAAATATATTAATCAAAAATACTACAACCATATTCACTATCATAATTTAGAACCTTCTTCTATTTCCGCAGAAATATTTAGGCTATCACAGCTTAAAGAACAAAATATAATCTCGGAAGAAGAATTTAATGAAATAAAGAAAGAGTTAATACAATCTAAGAAAAATGAAGAAAAGACAATTGGCTTTATGCGTTAATCCATCCATTGAAACCTAAGAATCTAAAGCCCCTCCACCTAAACGGGAGAGCACCGAAAAAGTACCCGACTTTTTTCCGTAAAGCGGAAGATGGGTGCTTTTTCTTGTATTTCCTAATAAGCAATTAAATCCCCTAGCTTTATGTCACTAAGGAAACATTTATGAGTTTAACCATTCGTTATAAATGAATCCGTATGTTAACAAAGTGAATAGTTAAAGTTAACAAAAATAAAGAATGCCACTGGAAATAATCCAGCAGCACTCAGTTCACAGAAAATGCAATCGTTTTTCAGTGCTCTCTCTTTTAAAGAAAAGTGATTTATAAACTAAAAGTATCTGCGTACCTGTGCAAAGTGGCTTTGGCACCATGACGAACTTAGATCGGTGATTTGTACACCTCTACCTGGAGCAGGTGCATGAATCATCTGATTGTTTCCGATATATATTCCTTCGTGATAGCCGCTACGTGATCCCGAATGGAAAAAGACAATATCACCAGGCTGCATATCGGATTTGCTTACTTGGTAGCCTTGTTTCAGTTGTCCGATAGGACCAGTTGATATCGAGATGCCGAAATGCTTGTACACATATGAAGTAAATCCTGAACAATCGAATCCGGTTTGCGGGGATCTTCCTCCATGTACATACGGTATACCGATAAACTGTTTGGCATAATTAGCGATCTGAAGTCCTGTTGCTGACCCAGTAGTTAAATTAGCACTTTGCGTTGGCCTATTGTTTGTAAATGGATCTGTCTGTTGTTTGGTGCTCACCTGGTGAGGCCATGTATATGCTTCGCCTTGCTGTGATTCAACTTGCTGTGCTTGAGCTTGTTGAGGTACCAAGTTACTCATTCCGGTAAGCAAAACCCCAGTCATTCCTGCAATAGTAATCATGCGTTTTAACAAATTATTACACTCTCCCTTTCCCATGCCTCCGAGGTTAGCTGACGGGTTCGGTTGAAAGGTGCCCGATCGTATACACGATTTCACCCCATAAAATGATTCCCCCGTTCCAATTGATGGACTAGGCATTCATTGAATCCTTTCTTACCTTACCGTATAAAGACGAGCGGTACATTAGTAAAGGGATGGGTGTGTCCCCATGTATTTCCGACAATAATGAGTCCCGGTATATGCACATTAAGTTAATATATTAGACTTGCCCAAAAATAAAAAGAACCGAAGATCTTCCTAATTTTTGATAAAATCAAGCTCTGCTCCTGCTTTCGCTTCATATATGTAGTAAAATTTTTTATCAACACAAATCAATTTTCTTGAGGGAATAAAGTGTGTATCATATACTTATAGAGGTGATATTTTCTGGATGGCAGATACACAACGTGAAAAGTTGTTAAGCATAGGAGGAGATTTGATTGAACGTACGCGAGTACCTCAAACGTATTGGTGTTGATATTGAAGACATTCACGCCGATTACCAGTCGCTTCAATTCATTCAAATGCGTCACATGCTGTCCGTCCCGTTTGAAAACTTGGACATCATAAACTCCCGTCCTATTGAAATAAACCTTGAAGCAATTTACCAAAAAATTGTTGTAAGTAAACGAGGAGGATATTGTTATGAATTGAACGGACTGTTAGGTTGGCTTCTACAAAATGTGGGTTTCTCTGTGTCACTGGTTTCTGGCCGGGTTCATCACGGTGATGGTACATATGGCCCTGAGTTCGACCACATGGCTCTTTTAGTACACCTCGAAAAAGACTATATCGTCGATGTCGGGTTTGGTGATTCCGTGCGTAGCCCTCTTCAGCTTTCGGGAGACATTGTCACCGATGTCAGTGGTTCGTACCGTATCACGAGTGAGTCAAATTCCGAGACCTTATGTTTCCAGAAATTAGTGCAGAATGAATGGATTACAGAATTTAAATTCACGAAAAAACCTCGTAAACTTGACGAGTTTTATGAAATGAATCAGTACCAGCAAACTTCTTCGGAGTCTCATTTCACGAAAAAACTTATCTGTTCTCTTGCTACACCTAATGGTCGAATCACTATTTCGGGTGATTCACTAATCGAGACAATTAACTCCATAAAAACTAAACGGATGATTTTGTCTTCCGAAGAAAGAAACGAAATCTTGAAGCAGCGATTCGGAATAATATTATAACCTGATTCCATATGCAGTGGAAAATAATTCTTCCACTACTTCTCCCTTATCTCTCACCTGTTCTCAAAGTGTATCAACATCATCTACATAGAAATTAAAGCATCCAGGGGGAGGATAATTTTCATGCTCCATGATGGCAAACATGGCTCCACTTTCATTTAGTAGCCACCAAAAATAACCCGGCGCAAGGCCAGGTTATTTTTGGTGAAAATTATGTGGCACAAGTGTGTTGTAAATCATACAAACGGGTTGTTTCTGGAAGACCTGTAGCAACGAATCCCGCCACCCATTTAGATAGCGAGATTTTTCTTTAAGACTCTATCTACCATAAACCAAGTAGTTTCCACCAAAGGGAGCCAACTCCTAGCCAAATAATAATATTAATAATTGAGATGGCTAATCCTATAGCCCACCATTTTCCCTCTGATACATAACCAGGACCAAAGAGAATGGGGGCTGGACCAAAACCGTAATGAGTTATAGAACCAAACAGATTACTGAAAAACGCGAGCATTAATGCCGTAAACATTCCCGGTGCTCCTACAGTAAGAGATACCGCAAGAAATGCAGCATACATTGCACTTACATGTGCAGTTGCACTAGCAAATAAATAGTGACTATAAAAATAAGCCATACCTAATACTAACAAGGCTACCATTGGAGACATACCTGATACTAATCATGGTCAAACCATATGCATCCATCATATCCGGATTAAGTACCATTGGAGACATACCTGATACTAATCCCTGAATTTCCTTACTAAACCAAGAGATTAACCCAAGATTATTTAGTTGCCCTGCCATCATAACAAGTGCGGCAAACCATACAAGTGTATCCCATGCCATCTTCTCACCTTTAACATCTGTCCAGGTTAATACTTGAGTAAGAAGAAGTAAAGACACACCGACAAGCGCAGCTGTAGTAGCATCCACGCCAATCTTTTCACCAAAAATCCACAACCCTAAGACCGTTACAAATACAAAAACCATTCTCTTTTCTGCTTTGCTCATCGGCCCCATTTCTTTTAATTTTTCTATCGCAAATTTTGCCGCGTTTGGTGTTTCTTTAATTTCTGGCGGATAAATCTTGTAGATGAACCAAGGAATAATAAGTAAGCTAATGAGACCAGGGACAATAGCTGCGAGCATCCAACCACTCCAACTGATTTGTATGCCGGCTTCTTTAGCCATTGATACAATAAGTGGATTAGCTGCCATCGCCGTCATAAACATAGCGGATGTCACTACGTTGACCTGAAATGCAGTCTTTATCAAAAACGAGCCGATTTTCCGCTCTGTCCCGTCTTCAGGTTTTGAATGAAATGAATGAGCCAAAGCGGAAATAATCGGAAATACGATACCACCTGCACGAGCAGAGTTACTGGGCATGGCTGGAGAAAGTATAAGGTCAGTGAACGCCAGCGCATATGAAAGACCTAGTGTTTTCTTTCCGAATTTATTCACAAATATATAAGCAATACGAGAACCTAATCCCGTTTTTGTAACACCGCGAGAAATAATAATTGCACATACAATGATCCAAATGGTACCATTACCAAATCCTGATAGTGCAGTTTTAAGAGGTACTATATCTGTTATAACTGTCATAGTAATAGCAATGATAGAAAGACTTCCCATCGGCATCGGTTTAATAATAAAACCAACGATGGTTGCTACAAAAATAGCAAGTAAATGCCACGCATCAGGTTTTATCCCTTCCGGCGGTGTGATAAACCAGATAATTAAACCGATGGCGATAATTATGGCCAAAGGAATAAATTTAATTTCCCCTGATGTTTTGTCTGCAATGTTCTTTCCCACAATTTTTTCCTCCTATTTTACAAATCAACATTTTCTTGGTATATGTTCATCTTCATTCATGAACATATTTACAATTCATTATCTAACCCCTTTCATATTTTATTTATTCCTAAATTAATATAACGGCGGAATGGGATACTATATTAAGTTAAAACCATTCTATATATTGACAAATCATTGAACATATTGTAGCAAATGGATGGCAGAGCAATCATCTTTCATCCCACGATTGAAGCCGCGAGTTTTCATATGGAATTTTCTTCAAAAAAAACTCCACTGACCGTTTGGATGACTGCTGAAATAATGTGCACCTTCACTCACCCCTAAAAAATTCTTCTTTGACTAATTAACATAATTTCTAATCATTAAAGTTTCATTTCTTTTTTAAATCATTAAAATATTCTATAATCCCACTTTATATAAAAAAGCTAACCAATGCAGGCTAGCTTTTCCCATTTAATATCTGCATGAGGTAAATATCAATTAAAGCACCAGTTATGATTGCTAAAAAAGTTCGTCTAAGTAAAAACAAATGTTTGTCCATATCACTTCTTAGCCTGTCTTCATATGATAGTAGGAGCAGAAGGAGTAGGATTGTACCAGATCGCCTATTCTTATTATGGTTTTCTCCTCACCTTTATTTCTGGAGGCTTTCCGACCGCTCTTGCTTTTATGACGGCAAAGAATCAAAAACAGGGAAAAGTTCTTTTAAAAGCAACCACGTTTCTTTTAATGATTATCGGGGCAGCTATCGGCAGCGCATCGTATATGCTTGCACCGGCCATCGCTGATTTTATGGGAGACAGTCATCTTACTGTGCCCATCCAATATATCGCACCGGCATTATTCATTGTCCCACTCCTTAGTTTGATGAGAGGATTTCTGCAAGGGGTGGAACATTATGGTTCTATTGCCGCTTCGGAAGTGGTGGAACAGATCACTCGTGTGGTCACCATGCTGGCGCTTACGACGCTTTGGATAGGATATGGAAATGACTTTGCTGTAGGAGGAGCGGTATTTGGTGCGTTTACGGGGGCCGCAAGCGCGTTGGTATTTTTGCTTGTCATGTTTCGATTCCGTGTTTGGCAAACATATGGAAGCGAGGAAAATTTTGGGTCGCAGAGGCTTACTATACTACCTGATATATCATGTTATTTGAAAATGGCCATGGCTATTTTGGTTACCCGCCTGATTGTACCATTATCCGAATTTCTGGATGCGCTTATTATTCCGCATCGGCTACAGGATGCTGGGCTAAGCATATCACAAGCTACCAGAATCTTTGGAGAGATTTCCGGAATGGCAACCATAATCGTGTACCTTCCAACTTTAGTTACAGACGCCTTATCTCATACGCTGGTATCCAAAATTGCAGAAGAGTGGAAAGAGAAACAAAGCGCGGCAGTTTTCAGACGTATTCGGTTAGCAATCCAACTAACATGGATGTGGGGGCTGAGCTCAGCTTTATTCTTATTTTTTTATGGGTATGAACTCGGGATGCTTTTGTTTGGCAACTCTTCTGTAGGAGGAGCTATTCGTTATCTTTCCCTTATTCCTCTGATTACGGGAATAAGGGAGATAACCACAACCGTTTTATGGGCGCAAGATAAAAAAAAAGAACCGATGATAGGACTTGTTGCCGGCACCGTTTGTTCGATATTGCTCAGTTACGCTCTTGTGGGCATTCCTGGCTTTGGCTACGAAGGTGTAATAATTAGCATATTGTCATTGGAATATATTGCAATGACTTGGAACTTCAGAATGGTAAGAAAGCAGAATAAAGAAATGTCCCTATCTTTCTCCATAGCAAAAGAAACGATTAGGTTGCTTTTAATCGGAATAGGTTATTTTCAACTTCTGCATCATTTAAGTGAAATGTATCTTATACATGCACCCGGATACTTACAAGAAGCTGCGGAAATGGCAGCATTTTATATTGGGATAACGATTTACACCATTTTACGTTTTGTAAAAACAAACAAAATGAAACTGTTTTTATAATGTCCTTGATCAGAACGTGTGCTGTCATGCATTTTTTCTATTTCGTGGAATCTACATTCCTGTCTTTGTAAGCGAGTAGTTGGGAAACTGTTACAAACGTGTATCCTTCTTTTGATAATTTGTTTAAAATGATATCCAGAGCCTGCACCGTTTGCGTTCGATTTCCTCCTGCGTCATGAAATAAAACGATATTGCCTGGCTTTGCGTTTTTGCAGACTTTGTCCACGATTTTTTGAATGCCCGGGTTTTTCCAATCTTTCGTGTCTTGTGTCCATGACCACATCACCAACAGATGATTTCCCTGCTTTGCGGCTTCAACAACCTTTTCGTTATATACTCCGCCTGGTGGACGAAAAAAAGTAGGGGACACTCCGGTGATAGCATAAATAATACTGTCTGTATCTTCAATTTCCTTTTTAAGTCGGGCAAAGGAAATACGATAGAGAGAAGGATGAAAATAAGTATGGTTGCCAATTTCATGACCGTTTTGCTTTAGTTCTTTGATAATCGCAGGATTGTTTTTGGCTTTTTGTCCGACCACAAAGAATGTGGCTTTTGCTTGATACTTATTTAACAACTGGATTATCTGTGGAGTATATAAAGGGTCAGGGCCGTCGTCAAACGTTAAGGCAATCACTTTTTCCTTCGTATTTACTTCCCATACGACTTTTCCCGTTGATTCCCAATAGGCCCGATTTTTCTCAGCACCATATGCTGTTTCATAATTGTTGATACACAAGAGGCTCAAAAAAACAATAAAAAAAAATCGTTTAGTCATATAAATCACTTCCTTTGCAACTGGTTTCTTTGGATAGTGTTTGATTTAACAGCAAGAAGTATGTGTCAATAGCTGCGCTCATCGCGTTAGCTATCTGAATTTGCTGCGAAGAATCGGTCATACGCATCCGATCCATAGGATTGCTAACAAATCCTATTTCTACCAGGATTGTCGGACAAATGGAATGATTAAGCAAATTGGTGATTATAGCCGCTTTCATGATGCTTCCCTCCTCTTAAGGTAAGAGTTTTATGGATAGTTTGTACAAATAGGTGTCTATAAATTAGAATCCGTCAGTCAAATCTTTACATAAATGTAGGTTTTACTAGAAAATAATTACTACATATGTATAATGAGGTATTTATTATAACCTGAGTGTTTTACAAAATACTCACATAAAAATACGAAAAACCTTGGCGCTACAGTCGCCAAGGTTAATCCATCGCCAGCAAGCTAACAATGACCACTATCCTAAAACTGGGGATAAGACTATTCTTTCACTAAAACAAGGGAAAGGATTTTTTTTGGTCATGTCTATTCTCACGTTCCGCCCGATATATAAAAACAAGTAGCAAAATGTCTGAAGAATATGCTTTTTTGACACTCAAGCATACAAAAATAAAAGCAGCCCACTTTATTAGTGGACTTAAACAAACATGGGTATTAAAAATACCCTTATATATCAAGGGCTTTAGCTTTCAAATGTATGGTGGACCCGATTGGAGTCGAACCAACGACCTCTACCATGTCAGGGTAGCGCTCTAACCAACTGAGCTACGGGTCCAATTATGTTTTAAATATAAATAATGAATGGTGCGGTCGGCGAGACTCGAACTCGCACGGTCAGGGACCACTACCCCCTCAAGATAGCGTGTCTGCCAATTCCACCACGACCGCATTTTATAAATTAACTATTTTATTATACCAAACTTTTAATTAGTTTACAATATTTTTTATTTTCTGGAGGGAGCACCCGGATTCGAACCGGGGAATAAAGGTTTTGCAGACCTGTGCCTTACCACTTGGCTATGCTCCCACATAAAATGGTCGGAACGACAGGATTTGAACCTGCGACCTCACCCACCCCAAGGGTGCGCGCTACCGAGCTGCGCCACGTCCCGATATATCAATCATAAATACTTATTGGTTGCGGGGGCAGGACTTGAACCTGCGACCTTCGGGTTATGAGCCCGACGAGCTACCAACTGCTCCACCCCGCGATATTAATGGCTCCGCAGGCCGGACTCGAACCAGCGACCGATCGGTTAACAGCCGATTGCTCTACCGACTGAGCTACTGCGGAACAATAAGTAAAGAAAGCTTTTTTGTCAAAGTGCTTGGTCACACCTTGAAAACTGAATCAGAAGAAACATGACGCACAGGATATCCAGTCTATCTTTGGTTAAGCCCTCGACCGATTAGTATTCGTCAGCTCCACGTGTTGCCACGCTTCCACCTCGAACCTATCCACCTCATCATCTATAAGGGGTCTTACCAGCTTACGCTGTGGGAAAT
>NZ_FNDE01000079.1 GCF_900099925.1 Aneurinibacillus thermoaerophilus
GTCGTTCCATCTGATGAGTTCGTATCGGTAGACAACGTGAGCAGAGCCAAACCCTTTCTCTCTGCGACTAAGCAGGTAGTAGCGTGCTTTTTTCACGCCACATCATCCTGCTTCTCTTCTCCCTTGTCGTCCTCAGCTGCCGATCCATCCTTTCTAGGCTTGTCCTCTTTCTCGGCTTTCGGTTCCTCTTTAGCCTCCTGTTTTGGCTGCTCTTTCCCTTGCTTCCACTCCCACCATTTCATAGCAAGTGGTGCCACACGCTTCCGGTACTCGTCTATGAGGTCTACAATCTTGCCAGACGAAATATTCAGTTCAGATGCCAGTTTTGAGTATGTCTCGCCTTCCAGATGGCGTTTGACGATGTTAGCGAAGTCATATGGCAGCTCGTCATAGCTTGGAGCCACACCGCTGAGAATGAACTCGTCAACGATTTCACGCTCAGCCTTCTCCTTTTCTTCCTTGGTCGGAATCTTCGCTGGTGGTAAACCGAGATCGGCTTCTAATTGCTCTCCTTCCGGCTTTACTTCATGCACGACGCCTTTGTCATCGACTTTGTATTCCGTTTCTCCGTTTGGCTTCAGATTCACTTTCTTCACAAGTCCTTTCAGTTCGATGTATGGCATAATTTCTTCTCCTCCCGTTTAGATAATTGATAACTGCTGAACTTGCTCTTCCAATGCTTGAACCTTCACTTCGATACGCGGCCTCTGGCTGTAGAACTTAGCGACGGTTACGCTGACAATCTGGCTGTCATCCTTCCAAATCACTTTGTTGAGCGCGTCCTTGATTGCCTTCACGTAGTTGTCCACGTCCGGCTTGCTGGTCGGTCGCAGCTCCCCGGCTTCTGCCTGTGCTGTTTTCTTCTTGCTGAAGCTCTTCGGTATCGACCGGTAGACATTCACTACCAACTGCAACGGACCTTCTAGAAGTGTTGCTGGCGCATGCTCGGACGCTGCCAACCGAACATACTCTTTGTAGTGCCGGGACTTCGCCGGGTCATACATCCGAACGTGGCCGTTGATTGTGGTTGCTCGTGGCCGACCCTGTGCCACAGGCTCCCCGTAGACTGTAAACCGAATCATGCTTTCTTCCTCCGTTGCTCGTTCTCAGCAAGTAGTCCCTGTTCTCTCCATCGCTTTTTCCGGCTATAAAGTCCCGATGGACTGATATCGTACTGTATCGCAATCTGCCACTCCTTCAATCCTTTTTCCCTATCTTGCATATAGCTTTCCGGTGTAAGCTCTTCGCGCGGTTTCGAGACAACCTTCATAAGTTTGACCGGGGCTTTCTTCTCTGGCTTTATCTCAATCGGCTCCGGCCGTATCAGTTCGCCTGTAAGCTTTGAAGCGAGCTCATGTAGTTGTTTTCCGACCGGGCACTGCGTATTGCAGTATGTCTGCAAGTTTTGACTAGCTGCGTCCCAAGCGCTACTACTCTTTCCTTTCAGCGCCTGTTTCTTGGTCTCGCAGTTGCCGCAATGCTCATCCAGTGTGCGGCATATCTGCAATCGAAGCGCTCGTTTTTCCTGCCTGGTCATCCTACTTCCTCCCGTTCCATGCCGGACGGCCGCCGCCGAGTGCATTCTCATTCGTTCGTCCAACTGAATTTGCATTCCGCATCCATTCTGTGATTTTTCGCGAGAAAAGTACGGGCCGCTGATTAGGTTGTGGCTTCCGACGTCTCTTTTCCATCTGGAATCTCCTCCGTTTCGATAAAATCACCGTACACATGAGACAAAATACTGTCGATCTGCATCGCTGTATCCATCACTTCTTCTCGCTCTTCTCCCGGCAACTGATTGAAAAACCGGCTCCGACAGCAGGGGCACATACCCTGTGTGAGCGTTTCATAGATCAGGAAGTCCATCGCAATTTCAATGCCTCCCGACATAGCGCCTCGTATTTTCGGTTGGCCGCCGCCCACTGTGTGTGGTCAGGTCCAATCGTAGAGATGAATTCAGCGCCTTTCATGATTCTTTCCAGCAGTGTTTTGTACTCCTGCGTGCAGGTGTCCACTGGCTCCGGTAGGTCGTCGTCCGGTACCGCCTGCATCAGCATCTCTCCCAGTTCTGTCATGAACTCATCCTCCTGCTTACGTTGTTCACGGCATAGTCTTCTTTCCAGAGACGACAACGCTTGTCGCAGTATTGCTGCAGCACCTCGTCCCGGCAACCAAAGTCATATGGCCGTTCTAGTCCCTGGCGGTATAAACGCTCTAACGACTCCAAATCCATCGGCGGTTTGTTTGCCTCGTTCCATGCAGACAGTGCCATCCAAATCATCTGCGGATTCAGCCCGGTATGCTTGAGATGTGTCACCACGCGCAGTCCTGCGTTGTCCCGGCCACCTTCTGCAACCCCCTGCATGATTTTCCACATGCACAGCTTGGCTTTCGGACCTTCAGCTTGTCCATTTACGGACGGTGCATTCCCTGCCCCTTGTTGATTCTGCTGTTCTTCGAACGC
>NZ_FNDE01000017.1 GCF_900099925.1 Aneurinibacillus thermoaerophilus
CCGTCGGTCTTGTGAATGGCAGCTTTCACGATGGATATCGGTTAACGTTCCAGAAAAACCTCTGGTCATCACACCATCGAGAAAATGAACCATATGGTTCATTACCGGCTTAGAAAAATAAAGTGGGAAACGCCAGGTACGTAAAATATTGTTGATTTCCTGTTGATGTGCTACCCTATACGTAAGAGGCATATAGTCTTCTCCTTTGCGTAAAAGTGGTTGGTGGTACTTCTATTTTTACACAGGGTGAAGAGATATGTCTCTTTTTTATTCAATTGTAAATTTGTGTAAGTGTTTTTGGGCAACTACAGTTAAAACATATTTTTCAGCATGGACTGTACCATTGGATTTTGTAAAAGTTTGGTGATTTCGGCAAAATCAATTCCGCTTAGCGTATCAGAAAGGCCTTCTTTTCTATTTGGCTTTTTGTTGTTTGTTTTTCCTAGCTTTGTCACTACACCGCTGTTGAGGCCCTTTTTTATTAATGTTTGTACCGCAGGGTTTTGCAGTATTTCTATTAGTGCGGCGGCATCTAACCCTTTGCTATCGTTTCTTTTTGTACGGGTTCTTCCGCTTTCTGAAGTTTGGTTCTTACGACGGAGAAACGGAAAGAGGTTAATACGGCGGCGTTGTCGCGGCTTGCTTCTCGTTGTTCGCGTTCTCCGGGCTACCGACTTTGTTTGATTTAATGCTTTTTCGATTTTACTTGCAGATTCTTTTGTCTCATTCACCTGGCTTGCTATTTCATACAGTGACTGTTTGAATCCTGTAAGCCGTTTGCTTACTGCGGTTGCCGGCTTTTTCTTCTTTCTTTTTTTTGTCAAACCGGTCACCTCCTTAGTTATATAAATTTGTGCACTCTATATAAACAGTGTATGTGTCATTCCTATCGTGAGAAATAAGGTATGTACTCAGAGTGGAATTACGGGCGGGAATCCTTAGCCTTTTCCTTTCACCAGACTTCACTTTGTTTAAAAGTGGGAGTCTTCTCAGTTGCTATGATAAAATAAAAATAAAATGTACTTTTTTACAGAAGATGCTGTCTGAAAGCTCACTGGCTTTAACTGTGGGATGAAAGACGGCGTTGCTCGGTATCCTATTCGTGGAGATGCTTAGAGCAACAATTTTTATGTTTGCAAATGACGTTGCAGAATTTAGTGTGGAGTGGAGGACTGCTATGAAGAAATATCGTCAGGGAAACGTATTGCGACATGAAGAGGCAAGCGCTAAAGATATTTATTTAAGGCGCCCGTTCAAGTACAAGTTCATTGAAACCATTCTTTATGTTTTTGTGATGTTTGGCATATTGAGTTTGCTGCCGAAAAGCAGCGTAGCTGTGTTTATTGTCGCTATGGTAGCTGCTATTGTTATCGTTGGTTTTGCCCCGTTTATTTATAAAGTATTGCTCCATCCAGCATATAAGCTTTCCCGCACCCATTTACTAATTCGTATAGGTAAGACTGAAGAAAGTGTGCCGCTGCATGAACTACAGCGCACAAGCACATGGAATTCGACGTACCGGGCCAACGGGAAGAAATATCACATTATGGCTTCGAAAGAGTTTCTTGAAGAGTTGGACAATCAAATCGCACGTGTACAGAAAAGAGGGAAATAGACGATGGAAGCATTCTATCGGGATGTCTGGGCTGAAATCGACCTAGACGCCATTGGAAGAAATATTAAAACATTTCGTAAGCACATTCCTTCAGAAACAAAAATTATGGCGGTTGTTAAGGCGGATGGTTATGGTCATGGTGCTTTTCAAATAGCGAGGCGGGCGCTTAAGGAAGGCGCTGATTGGCTGGGGGTCGCGTTGTTGGATGAAGCGTTGGAACTTCGTCACCAAGGAATTGAAGCGCCAATTCTTGTTCTCAGTTCATTTCCTACCCGGGGAATCAGGCTGGCCATCGAACATGACATCACTATGACAGTATATCAATTGGAGATGTTGCGGAAAATTTCTCAGGAAGCTGAAAAGCAAAAAAAGCGGACAAAAATTCACATAAAAGTGGATACAGGCATGGGACGTATCGGTATGCGGAGCGAGGAAGAATTAGGAGCATTCATGGAAACGGTGCGCGATTGTCCGTGGGTAGAAGTCGAAGGGATGTTTACTCACTTTGCAACAGCTGATGAGGAGGACGGCACCTACACAAAAGAGCAGTTTCAGATGTTCCAACGCTTTGTGGATAGTCTGGAGGAAAGAGGAATGAAGGTTCCACTCCTGTATACAAATAACAGCGCAGCGGCCATGTTCTACCCGGAGCAAAGCCGTCATATGATCCGTTTGGGTATTAGTTTGTATGGCCAGTATCCTTCTAGGTACTCGAAAACGACAGGTATCCCGCTAGCGCCTGCGTTTCAATGGAAGGCGCGGATTAGTCATGTTAAACAAGTGCCGGCCGGGGCAAAAATCGGCTATGGTGCGACTTATGAAGCGAAACGAGATGCGGTTATTGCCACCGTTCCGGCAGGGTATGCGGATGGATACAATCGTTTGCTGTCGAATAAGGGGTATGTGCTTGTTAAAGGTTATCGAGCGCCGATCGCTGGACGTGTCTGCATGGATCAGTTCATGATTGATGTTACGCACATTCCGAATGTAGCTGCGGGAGAGGAAGTAGTTTTGATCGGGCGACAGGGCAACGAAGAGATTTCGGTAGATGAGATGGCGGAATGGCTGACGACGATTAACTATGAGGTTACATGCATGGTTAGCAAACGGGTTCCACGCGTATATTACGAAAATGGCCGCATTGTTGCTGTAAACAATCACATATTACCAGACTTCTGTAAGGAGTAGGGAGTTCATGCGTCGATTCCTACTGTTGTGACGCAGAAAGAATCATGATACAATCAGTAAGAATCAAAATCTCTTCTAAAAATGGCGAAGAGATGCAGGAATTTGCTATTATAACTCGAATACTAAGAAGGGAAGTCGAATCTTCCCGCTAAAAAACCGTGCAAAGTATAATTCTGTACCCATTACGACATACTGGTAATGAGACGTACGCGCGGTCTTTCATCTTAGAAAAAAGTTGTACAGTGTTGGTGTTGGAGGTGCGATGGTCTTGTCTAAAATGGACACGAAGCGAATTATGATTAGCTTGCCGGGGCATCTATTGCAGGAAGTCGATGGATTGGTGGAGAAAGAAAAATCTAATCGCAGCGAGTTTATCCGTCAGGCAATGAGATTATATTTGAAAGAGCGGAAGAAGCGGCATATTCGTGAAATGATGCAGCGTGGATATATGGAAATGGCCAATATTAATCTAGACATCGCGAGCGAGGCTTTTCAGGCTGAGGAAGAAGCGGATTTGACATTGGGTCGTTTAGTGAGCGGGGTGTAGTGTGTGATCGTGAAGCGTGGCGACGTATATTTTGCGGATTTATCCCCTGTTGTCGGATCGGAGCAGGGCGGAGTCCGGCCTGTGCTGGTTATACAGAATGATATAGGAAACCGCTTCAGTCCGACAGTAATCGTCGCAGCCATTACGGCCCAAATCCAAAAAGCTAAGTTGCCTACCCATGTAGAAATTGATGCAAAGACATACGCATTTGACCGTGATTCTGTTATCCTGCTTGAGCAGATACGGACGATTGATAAACAGAGATTAACGGATAAGATCACACACCTTGATGAAGAGATGATGGAGCGAGTAAATGAAGCTCTTCAGATTAGTTTGGGACTTATTGACTTTTAAACAAGATTCGTTTTTTATAATTTCTCGAAAGGCTGCTGTGAAATACGGTAGCTTTTTTTCATTATAAAAAAGTCGCGGAAGGATTGTTACTATGGAAATAAAACAGATGGCTTCGGTTATTGCGGATGAGTTACAAATTACTTCCGGACAGGTGGAGCGGACCATTGCGTTGCTTGATGAAGGTAGTACGGTTCCGTTTATCGCCCGTTACAGGAAAGAAGCTACAGGAATGCTGGATGAAAATCAAATTCGTTTCATTCAGGAACAGGTTCAGTACTTGCGTCAACTTGCGGAAAGAAAAGGGGAAGTCATTCGCCTGATTGCTGAACAGGACAAGTTGACAGAAGAACTGGAAAAACAAATTCGGGACGCGACAAAATTACAACAAGTAGAAGACTTATACCGTCCCTTTAGACAAAAGCGGCGGACGCGGGCGACGGTGGCGAAAGAGAAGGGGCTTGTGCCGCTCGCAAATTTCATGTTAATGGCTTGTACAGGTGACTTGCAGGAAGAAGCAGCAAAATATATTAGCCAGGAAAAAGGGGTTGCTTCAGCGGAAGAAGCGATACAGGGCGCATCTGATATCATTGCGGAGCAGGTAGCCGACGACCCGGATGTGCGCAGTTGGGTACGGGAGTATACGATGAAGCATGCGACGCTTATCACATCCAAGAAGGAAGATGAACCATCCGGAAAAAAAGTGTATGAAATGTACTACGAGTATAGCGAGCCGGTCAGCCGGATGGCACCCCATCGAGTTCTTGCTGTAAACCGGGCGGAACGGGAAGGGATTCTGCGCGTAAAGCTTGCGCTTGATTCTGCTCCGATATTGCAACATTTGGAACGAAATTGGATTCGCAAAAATAGTATTGCAGCCGAGCAACTAAAATCCGCGCTAGAAGATGGCTACAAGCGGCTGATTGCGCCTGCGGTTGAGCGGGAAGTGCGTGGCCTATTGACAGAGAAAGCTGAAGAACAGGCGATTCATATCTTTGCGGAAAATCTCCGTCAGCTATTGTTGCAGGCGCCGTTAAAAAATCGTGTTGTATTGGCACTTGATCCAGCTTACCGTACCGGATGCAAGACGGCGGTTCTGGATGAGACGGGCAAATTGCTGGAAGTAGCTGTTGTCTATCCGACGCCGCCACAGAACAAAACCGATGAAGCGAAGCGTGTGCTTACAGAACTCATCGAAAAGTATGGGGTGCAGGTCATCGCTATCGGTAATGGTACCGCTTCTCGAGAAACGGAGCAATTCGTCGCTAACATGCTAAAAGAAATTGATCGTGATATTTCTTATATTATCGTGAACGAAGCAGGCGCGAGTGTTTATTCCGCGTCCAAATTAGCAGGGGAAGAGTTCCCGGATCTAGATGTGGCGGAGCGAAGCGCTGTATCTATCGGTCGTCGTTTGCAGGACCCTCTTGCAGAACTCGTAAAAATTGACCCGAAATCCATCGGCGTCGGCCAGTATCAGCATGATGTGTCACAAAGCAGGCTGGCAGATAGCCTGCAATTTGTTGTGGAATCAGCGGTGAATTATGTGGGCGTGGACGTCAACACCGCTTCACCTTCGCTTCTGCAATACGTGTCGGGCATTACCAAACAGGTGGCCAAAAATATTGTGTCTCGCCGCGAACAACTAGGGAAATATGTATCGCGTGCCCAGCTCAAAGAGGTGCCCCGCCTTGGTGCCAAAACATACGAGCAATGCATAGGGTTTCTGCGCATTCCGGATGGCGAAAATCCGCTTGATAATACTCCTATTCATCCCGAATCTTATCCGGCTGTAGCTGTTCTCTTGCAAGAGCTCGGAATTCGGACGGACGAGATTGCGAGCGAGGCGGCAAAAGCAAAGCTAAAGGAAGTCAATGTAAAGGATATGGCGCAGAAGCTGAGCATTGGCGAACCGACGCTCACCGATATTATCGAAAGTCTTCTGCGGCCAGGACGAGATCCGCGAGAAGAATTGCATGCACCGCTTTTGAAAAAAGATGTATTAGATATTACAGATTTGTCGAAGGGGATGGAACTGCAAGGTACAGTACGCAACGTAGTCGATTTTGGCGTATTTGTGGATATCGGTTTGAAAAATGATGGACTTGTCCATATTTCTCAATTGAGCCGTCGCTTTGTTAGACATCCGCTGGACGTCGTATCCGTTGGCGAAATTGTTACCGTCTGGGTAAAGGACATTGATGTGGAAAAGGGACGGGTCGGCCTCACGATGCTAGGACCGGAAGCCGTGCAATAGTCGAGGTTAACAGGGAGGCCGTAAAAGCTTCAGTTGCGGCCCCCCTGTTTGTCATTGTATAAGAACCAGCAATCGTTCAGCAGTAGAATTTGCTTCCGGTTTTTTGTTTGAAAAGCTTTCATCAGTTGACGTTTTAACCATTGAGGCATCCTTATTCCTCCTGTTGACATATAGTAAGGCCAAAAAGCGGAATACGGTACGCGCGTCTTTTACTACTATATGTCACTGGAGCTTGGATGTTACTCGTATTCATTTTCTTCTGCCAGATATTCGAGTTGCGCGTGGAGGGCACGAATTTCAGTCAGCAGCGAGATGAGAGGATAATGTTCCTCCTTTAGTGAGGCGAATTGCTTTTCTAGGTTGGTTAGGTAATCGATGCCCTGGATAATGCGGGCATTTGTATCATGCAATTCGATATCACTGCATTCGGCAATAATGTGCGGCAGAACGGGGCGTTCTGCGACCGTTAGTTTGTCGATTTCTTTATGCAATCGGCGTAAAAGGGCAATAAGCTGATACATATAGCCGGAAGGCATGGCGACAAATTGGAGTTTATTTTCCACTGATAAAATACAATAGCGCATAACACGGCTCCCCCTTGCTTTGTATATGTCGTATGTACGTTCACAGTGTAGCGTATGTTTCGTCCCGGCGCAAGAATGGGAGGAGAAGAAATGGAAAAACTGACGGATGGACAATTGCAGAAATTGGTGGAGCGAATCTCTACGAAATTTTTTCGGCGCCCGTTTGCGCACAGGGCGTACTTTAACCCGCGTTTGAGAACAACAGGGGGGCGCTATGTACTTGGGACGCACAACATTGAGCTAAACCCCAAGCATTATGAAATGTTCGGAATGAATGAGCTTATCGGTATTATTAAACATGAACTCTGCCATTATCATTTGCATCTGACTGGCCGGGGATACAAGCACAAAGACGCGGATTTTCGACGGTTGTTGAAAGAGGTTGGTGGAAGTCGATACTGCCGTTCGGTAGCGCCTGAGCGGAAGCGGGAGACGTACCGCTATGAATTGATATGCAGGGATTGCGGAACACGCTATTTGCGCAGGCGGAGAATGAATACCTGCAGGTACGTTTGTGGAAAGTGCAGGGGACGCCTGCTGTTGCGTGAATGGAGGGAATACAATGACGGAAAAACGCCGTGATGAATTCGGGTTAATTTCGTATTTAACTGGCGGGCAAACCATACCGCAGGCGCTCAAAGGGCGGATTGCCGTCGGAAATGGGGATGACGCCGCCGTCGTCGCCGGAAGAAGTGGATATGATTGGGTTGTTTGCTGTGATTCAATGATCGAGGATGTGCATTTCAAACGGCAGACGATGCTGCCGTCTGACATTGGCCATAAAGCGCTGGCGTCAAACATTAGCGATATTGCGGCGATGGGTGGAATGCCGCTGTTTTATCTTGTTTCTCTTGGATTGCCGCGCACATGGACGGAAGAAGAGGTTGCAGAAATATACAAAGGAATGACGGAATTAGCCATGCGTTACGATATGGCGCTTATTGGCGGAGACACAGTGGCCATGCCGGGCCCCCTGACTATCACAGTTATGGTGCTTGGAGAAATGGAACAGGGGAGAGCGCTCCGCCGTTCTGGTGCCCAGCCGGGTGATCTCGTATTTGTCACCGGAACAGTGGGAAATTCAGGAGCCGGGTTGGATGTACTTTTGCAAGAGAGGTGGGGAGTGCATAACATTCCAAATGAGTGGGAATTTCTTGCTTCTTGTCACCGCCGCCCGGAACCAAGAGTAGACGCCGGACGAATGCTTGCGCAAAGCGAAATACGCATTGCGTTAAACGATATCAGCGACGGGCTGGCGAGCGAAGCGTGGGAAATCGCTGAAGCAAGCGATGTGGTGTTAGTGCTGGACGAAGCAAACATCCCGCTCGGTGATTGTATTCAGCGCTACGCTAAAGTTAGCAGAAAGGATCCTTTACAATGGGCCTTTTACGGGGGCGAAGATTATCAGCTGATCGGATGTGCGCCTGCGGCGGCCAAAGAAAAGCTTTCTGAAATGTTCGAGAAGGCTGCCCTTCCGCTTTACTGGATCGGCGAAGTACAGGAAGGAAAGGCACAGGTATGGTTGCGGAAATGGAATGGAAAGCTAACGCAGCTTGAGAAAAAAGGATATAATCATTTTACATGAACGGTAAGTTTGTATAGGAAGTGATAAAAATGGAAAAAAGGCAAACGTATACATTTTACACCCGTTCCGTAGAAGAAACGCAGGCGCTGGCTGAGAAGCTGGGAAAACGGGTAGAACCAGGAGATGTATTTACTTTGTCCGGAGACTTGGGAGCCGGAAAAACGAGTTTTACGCAAGGATTGGCCCGCGGCATGGGAATAGAGGGCGTCGTGAATAGCCCGACGTTTACGATTATTAAAGAATATATAGGACGTTTGCCTCTTTATCATATGGATGTATACCGTATAGAAGATGAGGCGGAAGATCTTGGGCTTGATGAATATTTCTACGGCGATGGCGTTACGGTTATAGAATGGCCGCAAATGATTGCTGAGCAGCTTCCTGAAGAACGCTGTGAAATCGTAATCAAGCGCGGCGCTGAGGATGAGAGGACACTTATTTTTACCCCGATAGGGAGCCGATACCAAATATTATGTGAGGCGATAAAACATGATGATTCTGGCGATTGATACATCCAACTTTAGCCTGGGCGTCGCTATTTGTTCCAAGGAAAAAGTTCTTGGGGAATGCACGACAAATTTAAAGAAAAACCATAGTGTTCGCTTGATGCCAATGATAGACCAGCTGTTGAAGGAAGTGGAAGTCGATCCGGCGGAACTTTCCGCAATTGCTGTTGCACGCGGGCCGGGCTCTTATACAGGGGTTCGCATTGGGGTGGCTACCGCCAAAAGTATGGCCTGGTCGCTTAATATTCCGCTTATCGGTATATCAAGCCTCGAGGTGCTGGCCTGGAATGGTGCATATTTTCCAGGCATGATTGTGCCGTTGTTTGACGCGCGCAGAGGACAAGTGTATACAGGCGTCTATCGTTCTGTTCCCGAGGGAGGCGTACAGCTTGCGGAACCAGAGAGAATTGTGTTGTTCCGCCAAGCTTTAGAAGAATGGAAGACGATCGCAACGGAAGAGCCTGTCCTCTTTTTAGGTGATGACGTGGCGCTTCATAAAGAGACCATCCAGGAAATACTTGGTACGAGGGCTGTATTTGCGCCGCTGTCGTATCAAATACCGCGTGCCGCTCATCTTGGCGCGGCGGGATGGAAAGCGCTGCGTGAAGGGCGAGTGGAGAATACGCAAACCTTTGCTCCGGTCTATCTTCAATTGGCGGAAGCGGAAGCGAAGTGGCTCGCCAGTCAGAAGAAGTAGGGGGACGGACGGTACGATGGAACAAGAATTTATGATTCGCCGTATGGAGATGAAAGACCTTGACGATATTGAAGAAGTAGAACAACTTTCGTTTCCTACCCCGTGGTCGCGCGAGTCTTTCATCAATGAGCTGAAAAATAACGTATTCGCCCGTTACTTCGTAATTGAAAAAGACAAGCGAGTTATCGGGTATGGCGGAATGTGGCTTGTACTGGACGAAGCTCATATTACGAATATTGCCATTCATCCCGATTATCGCGGTTTGCGTCTCGGGGAACGTCTGATGCGACGATTAATGGGCTTGGCCATCCGTTCCGGCGCCGCTAGCATGACGCTGGAAGTGCGCAAAAGCAATGAAGTGGCGCAGCGGTTGTACAGGAAGCTTGGATTTGTCGAAGAAGGGGTGCGTCCCGGTTATTACACGGACAATGGAGAAGACGCGATTATTATGTGGGCAACATTAAAAGAGAATATTTGCGAGACAGAAACCTTTGATTTATAAGGGTTTCTTTTTTTGTCTTTAATGATAAGAATGAGGTTATCGGTTTTTATGTTACCACTAATAGTTTCTTGAAAGATATGGAGCTTTTGCAATAATATAACCATTATGTTGTGTATAATTGTATACAAGCACGTTTATTCCAAGGTATTCGAAAATGCAGGTGAAATAAAAAATGAACAATTGGAAACACAAAGTTTACAAGCGCCGTGAAGAAGCGCTGGCATCCGGGAAGCCGATCCGTATTCTTGGCATTGAGACGAGCTGCGATGAAACGTCGGCCGCCGTTATCGAGAACGGGAATACGATTCGTTCTAATGTGATTTCTTCTCAGATCGAAAGCCATAAACGTTTCGGCGGTGTAGTACCGGAAGTTGCTTCGCGGCACCATGTTGAAAATATTACGTTAATTATTGATCAAGCGCTGCGGGAAGCGAACCTTACGTTGGATGATATTGATGCGATTGCGGTTACATACGGTCCGGGACTTGTAGGGGCGCTTTTGGTCGGTGTGGCAGCAGCTAAAGCGATTTCGTTTGCACGCGGGATTCCGCTTGTAGGCGTGCATCATATCGCAGGCCACATTTACGCCAATCGTTTTGTCAAGGAATTGGAATTTCCATTGCTTGCGCTGGTTGTTTCCGGCGGGCATACGGAACTGGTTTATATGAAAGAGCATGGTGCTTATGAAATTATTGGACAAACGCGTGATGACGCGGTAGGCGAAGCATACGATAAAGTGGCCCGCTCGCTTGGCCTTCCGTATCCGGGTGGCCCGCATATTGATCAGCTGGCGCATGAGGGCGAACCGTCCATTCCGTTGCCGCGCGCCTGGTTGGAAGGAACGTATGACTTTAGTTTTAGTGGCTTAAAATCGGCGGTTTTGAATACTTTACACAATGCGGCGCAACGGGGAGAGTCCATCGAACCGAAGAATCTGGCCGCCAGTTTTCAGGAGTCAGTCATTGAAGTGCTTGTAGATAAAACATTTAGGCTAATTAATGAGCGCCCGGTAAAACAGCTTTTGCTGGCCGGCGGTGTGGCCGCTAACAAAGGTTTGCGCCGCGCGTTGTCCGAGCGGGCGGCGCGGGAAGGCGTGGAACTTATCATTCCGCCACTTTCGCTTTGCACCGACAATGCAGCGATGATTGCTGGAGCTGGCTATATTGAATATAAAAAGGGAAACCTAGCTAGTATGACGTTGAACGGTGTTCCCGGTTTACCTCTCGCTTGAAAAGGCAATCCTATGTACAGGGTTGCCTTTTTTCTACGTGTAGCTTTTTGTCAAAACTTGTGGACATATGCTGAATAACATTATCCATAGATTTGTGGATAATGTGGATAAATTAGTGGATAACCTATTTTACCAACCTTTATTTGTGTTAAGAGGTGTGGATAAAGCTGTGTGTATGTGGAAAAGGAGAGAAGCGGGTTGGGAAAAAAGACGATTCTTGTTGTTGGGTTTTGTAGTTTTTTTCTCGCTTCTTGTTTATGTTTTGCCACAAATGTTCTTTCCCAAAACCGATCTTCCGTTATGTTGTTTCTCGTGCCGGAGCTTACCCGGGAAGATGTTCGCGAGGCATATGATTCGCAGCGTTTTCCTTTCTTAAAACAGGCGGCGCTGGGGGAGTTAAATATAAGAAGTGCCCTATCTCTTAAAGATATTCACAATGTATTGACGATAAGCGCGGGAACGCGCGCGGCAGGCTCAGAATGGGGAAGGCACGCATACGGAATTCACGGACGCAATGGAGAAGGAATTGCCTTATACCGTCAATATACGGGAGAAATACCTCCCACGTTGCGGAACGGCTCAGTTCTGTTTCCTTATATGGCCGTTTTGCGGAGAAGCAATGAACAAAAAAATACAGGGGCGGTGCCGGGGTTAGTAGGAGAAACACTGGAAAGGCATGGAATTTCCAGAGCCGTTATTGGTAACAGCGATACAAATAGCCAAATCAGCCGCTTGGCAGCATTGATTACGATGAATCAAAAGGGGATCACCCCTGAAGGATGGGTTGGGGAGGAAACGCTGATCCGCCATGCTTTTTTTCCAGGAGAAAGAAAAACAGATTACTCTTTCATGTACTATCATATGGCGCGATGGAAAGCCAGAGGTGTTGGCCTAATTGTAGCGGAACTGGGCGATTTGCGGCGATTAGGGAAATATGAAAGCGTGCTGGATACCGAGCGATATGCTCTCCTGCGCAAACAGATCGTGCATGAGATGATAGGGTTTGTGGGAAAACTGGTTGCGGAAGCCGAACCCCGGCAGCGCCTACTGCTTGTTTCTGCCTCGCTTCCTGACAGCGAAATCGTCGCCAAAAAAAGAATGGCGTCTGTACTTTTGTGGGAAGCCGGAAGGTACGGTGGGGTGATCACGTCTGGTACGACAAGGCAACCGGGAATTGCGGCCAACATTGACATCGCCCCGTCCGTTCTGTCCTGGCTTGGAATACAGCTCCCTCCCGAAATGAAAGGACTGCCGCTTAGAGTTGATCGTTCGCGTTCGGTATCCCATGATTCATTTTGGCGTACAGCGGAACTGGTGGATGCTATTTACGCTACAAGACCGTTTGTTTTATATCCGTATATAGTTTTTTCTATCATTGTGATTTTAGTTGTACCCGCTTCTTTATTTTTGCGCGGGAAAGCAGAAGAAATAAAAAGAAAAGCCACACCGGCGCTCCAATGTTGTTTGTTATTCGTTTTGCTGATGCCTTGTCTGCTTCTGTTTCTTTCTGCCTTGCCGTATTTGCCATCACCTTTACTCACAGTGCTTTTGCTGGGCGGCGTGGGAAGTTGTCTGGCATATATACTACGAAAAACGTCGTTTGGTCTTTGTTTTTTATGCGTTGGCCTTGCAGGGTGGCTTCCTGTTCTGGCGGACGGTTTGTTGGGAGGCGAGCTGATCCGGCGTTCTTATCTGGGATATGACCCGGTTATTGGCGCTCGTTATTATGGAATTGGTAATGAATATATGGGCGTTATGCTGGGCAGTGTTGTACTAAGTTTGGCAATGTGGGGAGAACTGCGGGGGAAACAGAGAAGAGGGTTTCTCATTGCGACTATGCTTGTTTTATTCGCCATACTCATTTTGTATATGGCTTGGCCAGCAGGGGGAAGCAAAGCAGGGGGAATTCTCGTTTTTCTGGCTGCTCTTGTATATGGCGTGTTCGCTTTTTCCGGGTGCTCCATGCGAATATGGCGTGTGGTACTGGTTGTAACTATCGGCTTAGCAGCGGCCTGTTTGGTGTTCTGGCTGAATTATCAATTCGCCGCGCAAGAACAGTCACACATTGGTCGGGCGGTCGGAGAACTGCTGGGTGGAAACTGGGCGGAAATCGGGAGAATTATAGAGCGAAAGGTAACGATGAACTGGCGCTTAATTCTGACTTCCATATGGAGTAAATTGTTTATTGCTGGTTTGACCGTCAGCCTGCTGCTTTTGTATTGGAAGAGGGAAAAAGTAAAACAATTAGCTTCACCTTCTTCTTTTTTTATCGCCGGAGTAAAGACGATCGCGTTTGGTTCGTTTGTTGCCTTGTTCACCAATGATTCGGGTATTATTGCTGCCGCGTTGGCCATGCTGTACGCGCTCGTCCCCATTTTGTACGTTTTGTTGCGGAATGAAAATACGGTTGACTAGCGCTATCATAACAAAAGCAGAGGCTAAACTTTGTGTTTCATCTTTTTGCCGTTTACATACGAAAAAACGGCCGCAATTTTTTTCCCGCGGTGAATAAGCCGGGAGGTTTTGCGGCCGCTGTAGTTATTCCTGTAATTCCGCCCACTCTTCCAGACAGGCATCCAGTTCCACTTTTTTTGCTTCCATTTGCTCATGAAGTTCCCGCGCTTTTTCGTGATCCTGAAATACTTCTGGTTTGCATAATGCTTCTTCCAGCGAGGCGATCGTTTCTTCCAGCTGTCCGATCGTACTTTCCAGTTCTTCGATGCGGCGCTGACGTTGACGTTCCGCCCGTTTTGCTTCTTTGTTTTGCAGGAACTTTTCTTTATTGGAGGAGGGAGCAGGATGCTGTTCTTGTTTCTGAACCGCTTTCGCTGGAGCAAGGGCAGCTGACTGTAATTCCTCCAGTTCTTGCTTTTTCTCCATATAATAATCGTAGTTCCCGAGGTAAGAAATAACGCCGTTCGGAGTCAGTTCAAGCACCCGGGTCGCGATTTTGTTAAGGAAATACCGGTCGTGTGATACGAAAAAGATGGTACCAGGATAATCTTCTAGCGCTTCTTCGAGAATTTCTTTACTGAATAGATCAAGATGGTTTGTTGGCTCGTCCAGAATCAGGAAATTCGCCTTTTGCAGCATTAATTTGGCCAGCGAGACACGGGCCCGCTCTCCGCCGCTCAATTCACTAATTTTCTTAAGCACGTCATCGCCGCTGAACAGGAAGTTGCCCAGCACGGTGCGAACGTCTTTTTCCTGCATGGTCGGGTATTCGTCCCACAGTTCGTGCAACACTTGCTTCGCATGATTTAAATCTTCCTGTTCCTGATCATAAAAGCCAAGCATGACATTGCTTCCGTACTGAATTGATCCGGCGAGCGGCGGCATTCGTTTAACGATTGTTTTCAGCAAGGTGGATTTGCCAAGGCCGTTTGGGCCGAGCAGTGCTACACGTTCCCCGCGTTTGATGTCAAACGACAGGTTCTGAGCGAGCAGCGTATTTCCGTATCCGATCGCAACATCTTGTACAGTCAGCACTTGGTTACCGCTTACTTTCTCGATATCGAAGGAGAAATGTGCTTTTTTCAATTCGCTGATTGGTTTTTCGATCGGTTCCATCCGTTCCAGCATTTTGCGCCGGCTTTGCGCGCGTTTGGTCGTAGAAGCGCGGGCGATATTGCGCTGTATAAATTCCTCAATGCGCGAAATTTCTGCCTGTTGTTTTTCGTACTGCTTCATTTGCTGCTGTACCCGCTCGCCTTTCTGGATAAGATAATCAGTGTAATTGCCGACATAGCGCGTAACCTGGGTTCGTTCCAGTTCGTAAATAATATTGACAAGCGAATCGAGGAAGAAGCGATCGTGCGATACGACCAGCAGGGCGCCCGGATAGTTTGACAGGTATTTTTCAAGCCAGCCGAGCGTTTCAATGTCGAGATAGTTAGTCGGTTCGTCCAGAACTAGGACATCTGGTTCCATCAGGAGTAGTTTGGCCAGCGCGAGGCGCGTCTTTTGCCCGCCGCTTAATTGATGAATCGGCGTATCATAATCTTCCGGAAAAAAGCGCATGCCGTGCAGAACAGAACGGGTTTTTGCTTCGTATTGATAGCCGCCTTTCGATTTAAACTCCTCGGCTAATTGGGAGTAAGCGTTCAACAGCCGTTCGTGCTGGGATGCATCGGCAATAATGTTGGGATCAGCAATTTTCTGTTCAAGGCGGCGTAATTCTGTTTCCTGTTCCTTAAAATGTTCAAATACGGTCATCATCTCTTTCCAGATAGTATGTTCCGTATCTAGACCGCTATCCTGGGCCAGGTAACCGAGCGTCGTATCTTTTGCCTTCTGGATCTCTCCCTCGTCCGGCAGGATTTGGCCCGTAATAATTTTAAGCAGCGTCGATTTTCCAGCGCCGTTCACGCCGACCAGCCCAATCCGTTCGCCTGTCTGCAGTACCATATTAATATTGGAAAGCACCGGAGTGGCGCCGAATGATTTGCTTATGTTCAATGTTTGCAATAAGATCATTACTTAATTCACCTCTATTTTTGTCCATTGTTAGTTTATCGTAAAATACGGGCAAGGGAAAACCGGGGAAGGGAGAAAAGTGATGAATAAGGAAGAAAAAAAAGATATCAAGCGTCTTGTGCGCCGTGAGATGTTAAAGCGGAGGGCGGCGCTATCCGCGAAAGAGCATATCTGTAAATCAGAGGCGGTGGTGAAGCGGTTGTTTGCCGTCCCGGAAGTTCGTGCAGCCCAGAGGTTGTTTACTTTTCTTCCTTTTAGAGATGAAGTCAGGATTGACGCGTTTCTGGAAGCGTGCCGCGATGAAGCCAAGAATATATACATACCGAAAACGATTGTTGCTGATAAACAAATGATCCCTTATCTTTTTGTAGGATGGGATTCGCTTGTGGAAGGCCCGTATGGCATTCGTGAGCCGGATACGGACAGAAGCGAGCTGTGGAGCGGTGAAGCATTTGATATTATTATTGTCCCCGGAGTAGCTTTCACCGAGCGGGGAGAACGTCTTGGATATGGCGGAGGCTTCTATGATCGTTTCTTTGCTCAGCTAAAGGGGCCCCCTCCTTTGCTTATCGCTCCTTGTTTTGAAGTGCAGATCACGACTTTTCTTCCGGTGGAGTCTCACGATAAAAAAGTGGATATAATTGTAACAGAGTGCCGCACTATCGTTTGTTCATGATTTTGCCACTGTATATATGCGCAAAAATCGACACAACTTGGACAGGTTGTAGTACAATATAATTGAATTTTTATGTATAATAACGGAGGGTTACCTGAATGTGGAAAATTGGGGTTGTCACATCTAGCAACTCGGTGTATCGCGGGGAACGGGAGAATGATTGTTTTCTGAGACTGGAAATGTTGCTGAAAAGCAATTTTGACGTTGATGTTACCCACCATCGCGTGTCGCCTGACAATATAGAGATGCTTAAAGAAAATATGATTGAACTTGTCGACCGGGAAAGAGTCGATTTATTGATTACAATTGGCGGCACAGGACTGAGCCCGGAAGATGTGACTCCAGAAGCGACGGAACTTGTTATTGATCGCCATGTTCCGGGGTTGGCTGAAGAAATGCGCCGCTCTGCTATGCAAAATTCGCGCAAGGCATTGTTGACGCGCGCCGCCGTAGGTACGCGTGGAAATGCGCTGGTAATTAATCTTCCAGGAAGCCTCCCGGCAATGGAATGGTGTTTTCTGGCGATCGCAGACCAAATTTCGTCAGCGCTGGCTATTATTCAAGGAAAAAATGAAAACGTAAATATTTAAAGGTACAAACAACACTATATTTTGCAAGCTGTTTGTTAAGAGAGGGTTTGAACAGCATATGAGCAATGAAGACCGAGATATGCGGGTGGTGGAACACTTAAGCGAGTTGCGGAGACGTGTAATCTGGGTGTTGATTATTTTCATGGTGGCGTTTATCGGCGCGTTTGTCTACGCTGATCCGGTTGTCCGCTATTTTCAGAAAAACGCCGATATTCAGTGGAATGTTTTCGCTCTTGGCGACGGATTACGCGTGTACATGCAATTTTCATTTGTTATCGCGCTGGTGGTTACCCTTCCCTTTATGTTGTATCACATCTGGCGATTTGTTTCTCCGGGGCTTCGCCCGCATGAACGAAAAGCGGCTGGCGCTTTTATCGTTCCAGCATTCTTGCTTTTTATAACAGGGCTGGCTGTAGGATATTATTTAGTATTTCCGATGCTCGTAAGCTTCATGAAGAAGTTTTCCGAGAAACTCGGTACCGTAGAAACGTTTGGAATCTCTCAGTATTTTGGTTTCATGTTCAATATTGTGATCCCGCTGGCCTTGTTGTTTGAATTGCCGATCATTGTTATGTTTTTAACACGGTTACGCGTGTTGAACCCAATGCGGATGAAGAAGATGCGAGGTTATTCATATTTAGTTTTGGTCATTATAGCCTCGCTCATTTCACCACCAGATTTTATTAGCCATTTAAGCGTTTTTGTCCCACTGGTCATTTTATATGAAGTAAGTGTTGTGCTATCACGTATTGTGTACCGGAAACAACTGAAAGAAGAAGCCGAATGGGAACGCGAGTTTTATGGAGAGAGACAGGAAAAAGACGCTGTGCTAACGGTTGATAGAGAATAATAAGTATAATAGGGATAAGAGAGCCGAACCCTCCGGCTCTTTTTTTATCGTTTAAGAAACGTGGCTATTTGATGAATCAATACTTACCACAAGGAAAAGAGGAGTGAAGAATACGCGTATTTTCTACTCTAAATTCTGGAAAATCAACAGCCGTATTTTAGAATAAAGCTTATACGAAACGTACAAAATGAGAAAGAAAAATTTTTGTAACGCGGGGCTTGCAAAATGGAAATAAAGTATATATTATAATAATTGTGTTAGCACTCATTTGTAACGAGTGCTAACAACTATACTTAACAGGGAGGTTGTTTTCAGTGTTAAAGCCATTGGGTGACCGTGTGATTGTAGAACCTATCGCAAAAGAAGAAACAACTGCTAGCGGAATCGTGCTTCCGGAAACAGCGAAAGAGAAGCCGCAAGAAGGCAAAATTATTGCTGTAGGAAACGGCCGTTATGAGAACGGTGAGCGCGTAGCTTTGGAAGTAAAAGAAGGCGATCGTGTTATCTACTCCAAATATGCTGGCACTGAAGTAAAATATGGCGATAAAGAATTGTTAATCATGCGTGAAAGCGACATTCTCGCGATTGTTGAGTAATCACTGAGAACGGCACTTTCATAAGTATCTGAGTTTTTCACCGTGCAGGTATCTATATAAAGACTACATAAATTAGGAGGGCGAACAGAATGGCGAAAGAAATTCGTTTTAGCGAAGAAGCGCGCCGCGCGATGCTTCGCGGTGTTGATACGCTTGCTGACGCAGTAAAAGTAACTCTCGGACCGAAAGGCCGCAACGTGGTACTTGAAAAGAAATTCGGTTCTCCGCTTATCACAAACGACGGTGTGAGCATCGCGAAAGAAATCGAGCTTGAAGATCCGTTCGAAAACATGGGTGCACAGCTTGTTAAAGAAGTTGCGACCAAAACAAACGATGTAGCGGGTGACGGTACGACTACTGCTACCGTTCTGGCTCAGGCGATGATTCGCGAAGGTCTGAAAAACGTAACAGCGGGCGCAAACCCAATGGATGTTCGCCGCGGTATTGACAAAGCGGTTCGCAAAGCGGTTGAAGAACTGCATGCTATTTCCAAGCCGATCGAAGGCAAGGAGTCTATCGCACAAGTTGCTGCAATCTCTGCTGCTGACGAAGAGATCGGCCAGCTGATTGCAGAAGCTATGGAAAAAGTAGGTAAAGACGGCGTTATCACAGTTGAGGAATCTAAAGGTTTCACAACTGAACTTGATGTTGTAGAGGGTATGCAATTTGACCGTGGATATGCATCTCCGTACATGATTACGGATACTGACAAGATGGAAGCGGTGCTTGAAAATCCGTTTATCCTGATTACTGACAAGAAAATCTCCAGCATCCAAGATATCTTGCCGATCCTTGAGAAAGTTGTACAACAAGGCAAGCCGCTTCTGATCATCGCTGAAGATGTAGAAGGCGAAGCGCTGGCAACGCTTGTTGTCAACAAATTGCGTGGCACATTTACTGCGGTAGCAGTTAAAGCCCCTGGATTTGGTGATCGCCGCAAAGCGATGCTCGAAGATATCGCGGTATTGACTGGCGGTCAAGTAATCACTGAAGACCTCGGTCTTGACCTGAAGACAGCTTCTCTGCAACAACTTGGTCAAGCCGGCAAAGTTGTTGTAACGAAAGAAAATACAACAATTGTAGAAGGCGCTGGTGACAAAGCGAACATTAATGCTCGCGTGAACCAAATCCGCGCTTCTATCGAAACAACAACTTCTGACTTTGACCGTGAAAAACTGCAAGAACGTCTGGCTAAATTGGCTGGCGGCGTAGCAGTTATCAAAGTTGGTGCGGCTACTGAAACTGAATTGAAAGAGAAAAAACTGCGCATCGAAGACGCGCTGAATGCTACTCGCGCTGCTGTTGAGGAAGGTATTGTAGCTGGCGGTGGTACTGCGTTTGTAGCTGTTTACAATAAAGTAGCAGAAGTTGAAGCGGAAGGCGATGAAGCTACTGGCGTACGCATCGTTCTGCGCGCTCTTGAAGAGCCGGTACGTCAAATTGCTGCCAACGCTGGCCTTGAAGGTTCTGTTATCGTTGAGCGCCTGAAACAAGAAGAAGTAGGCATCGGCTTTAATGCGGCAACTGAGCAATGGGTGAACATGATCGATGCTGGTATTGTTGACCCGGCGAAAGTTACTCGTTCTGCGTTGCAAAATGCTGCATCGGTTGCGGCTATGTTCTTGACAACAGAAGCGGTTGTAGCCGACAAGCCAGAAAAAGAAAAAGCAGCTCCTGGCATGGACGGAATGGGCGGCATGGGCGGAATGATGTAATCATCGTCACAAAACCTTGGAACACTGGGTTCTCCTGGTGTTCCTTTTCTTTTTTTGACCACATTTTGACCACGAAAAATCATAAATTTGTTATAAAGCTTCTCATTAGTTCGCTGAACTTTTGAGAAGCTTTTTCCTCCAAATTTTTAGTCATATGAGCGTAAATATTCATAGTCGTTTCAATATCTGTATGGCCAAGACGTTGCTGAATTTCTTTGATACCGACTCCTGCTTCAATAAGTAAGCTTGTATGCGTATGTCGTAGAGAATGAGGTGTTACATGTTTATCGATTTTTGCGATTTTTAAAAGGCGTTCCATTCTAAGTTCCCCTTTTTTCATGACTTCGGGGTATCCATTTGGTTGAGCAAACACAAAATCATTATCATGGTACTTGTCCCTCGTTCTCAACTTTATTTCGTTTTGTTCAGCTTTGTGTTTCTTTAAAAGAGCCATGACATTTGGATCCATTTTGATTGTTCGAATGGAGCCACTTGTTTTAGGAGGTAACAGTTTATATTGACTTTCATTGTTTCTGGGGTTATGCAGGGTTTTGGTAATAGAAATTGTATGTTCTTTAAAATCAATATCTTTCCACTGTAATGCGAGCAACTCCCCGAGCCTCATTCCGCTATATGCTAAGGTCGAAAAGATAACGTAATCCATATACAATCCATGTTCTTTAGCTGCTTTTAGAAATCTAGCCAATTCCTCTTTTTCCAGAAATTTTTGGCATTCTCTATATCCTCTATAGTCTTTTTCTGCTTAGGAACTTTTGTGTATTCAGTAGGATTGGACTTAATCAACTCCAATTCCATCGCTTTTTTAAAAATCATTCTGCCTGTTGTATGAATGCCGTCCAAGGTGTTGTCTGCGTACCCTTTTTTCTTTAAGTCTATAAGCATGTCTTGATACATTTTTCGCGTAATATCCTTTAGCTTCAAGTTTCCAAAGTACCGTAATAAGTGTCCCAGCTCATGTTTTCTCACGCGAATGGTGCTTATTTGGCGGTTTCACTGTACATGGCTAGCCATTCTTCCGCGAAGTCTTTAAAAAGTATATCAGCGTCTTTTATATAAGTACCACTATTTATTTCTTCATATAATTTGGCAGCAGCTATTGCGCCTCTTTTTTAGTTTTAAATCCTCTTCTTGTCGTTGTTTTTCTCTTTCCAGTCGCAGGATCGATTCCGACATCCATCTTAAACATCCATTTTTCGCCGTCTTTTGTTTTGTATTTTTGGAATGAAGCCATTCGTATTATTCCTTTCGAATTTTTTGTTATGAGCAAATACTATGCTGCTATCCAATAAGCAACACCTCCTTTAAATTAGGAACGTACGTTCGATTTGATAGTTAAAATTTTTTAAATAAACCAATTCTTTTGGTATGCTATGTATTTCTGCTATGTCATATATGGTGACATCTGTGCCTCTTTACTGGTAAATAACTTCGTCTGGGAGTAACAATTCAACAGCAAAAGTATTTGCTTCTACTTCCAATTTTTCAACGGAAAATAAAGTGTTAGCTCTTAAAAAAGGGGTGTTAGATTTGGGATGTAGTACAGCATGTCCAAGTTCATGGGCACATACAAAACGTTGCATCATTTCATCGAGTTGATTATTAAGATGAATGAATTGAATCCGTTTGTATGAACTATAAAATCCAAAGGTGGTTCCAAGCTCCGCGAATAAGATAATGATATTTTTTTCTTTTGCAATCTGAAAAGGATCGTTAGATTTATGTTTTTTAATCAGTTGCCTAACTATTTCTTTAATTCCTGTCATTCCCCTGACCCCCGTGTTTTATTTATTTTCTATATTTTTTAGGGGTAAATTTCTTCTTAGCAATTCGCTTAGCAAGCCTCATGGAGTTCTCCAAAGAAATTTTGATTAGCTCTTTAGTTTCCTCGTCCATTGGCTCGCCGTCATACATCAGTCCTTCTTGGCTTTCAAGACTATCCATTATTCTTTGTAAATCCTTTGCGATGTCTTTTTCATCTTTTTTTGTTAGTTCAGGTAGTTTTGAATCCCAATCCGATTTTTCATTAGGCTCATCTGTTCTACCCAATAAATAGTCTGTTGTAACCCCGAAAATCTCAGCAAGTCGAGCTGCCATTTCAGCACTTAGATTACGTTTTCCTTTTTCAATATCGTAATAATATTGAGCTGATATTCCTAACATTTCAGCTACTTTAGTTCCACTGATGTCTTTTTGTCTACGAATTGAGCGTATTCGAGATTTCTCCACAATTATCACCCTTTTTAAACTATTTGCTGATTTAATTTTATTATTTTAAGCTTTATAATTCAATAAGCAAATAGCTTAAAAAATGAGTAAAGACAAGAAATATTAAGCAAATAAGAGAAAAAACAAGCAATTTTGAACAGGAGACCTTTGATATCGAATGATGGAATACCGCATCGCGATTCCGCATTGCTATACGTGGATGGCTGCCGGGGACAAGAAGTTATACATCGAGTACATCAAGGGATATATCAAAAGCAGCCATCCCGGTCTAAAGCCGGTGAGAGTTGAGGGGAAATATGTTATTTGCATCAAGAAATAGTTCATACAAAAAGGGGGTGAATTATTGGCGAATCCTCAAATTGAAAACGGCTTTATCAAAATCGCCAACGAGCTTTGGGACGAAATTTTACGACGGAATTTCACCAAACGCCAGCAAAACATCATCATGTTTATATGGCGGATGTCTTATGGGTGTGGCCAAAAAGATTGTGTCATTGACAAATTCAATTATTTTGAGCTGGCCGGTTTGGATAAATCGGACATAAAAAAAGAGTTGAAATATTTGAAGATGTGCAACGTGATCCACTGGGACGAGGAAACAATGACTTTTGCAATCAATAAAAATTACGATTTTTGGCAAATAAACCCTAACAAAAATTGGGATGACGATAAATTTAAAAAGCTGATTGCATCGAATTTGCAACGAAAAAAAGTTGGTGAAATACCAACGAATGAAGAGGATGGGGTTGGTAAAATACCAACACTTTATCACGATGAAGTTGGTAAAACACCAACAATCGAGTTGGTAAAATACCAACCTCAAGAGGCCTCGATGCCTAGAGGGACAAGCGATTCGAGCTCCTTAAATACAATATTAAATACAAATATAAATACTACTAGTACTACTACAATAGAGCCAGCTATTTTGTTTGAGCAATGTTTAACATGGTTATCTCCTATCCAAAGGGATCGGTTGAATAAATGGGTTGATGAATTTGGCGGAAATAAAGAAATCGTTAATTTAGCCATAAGGATAGCGGACGACAGTAACAAACGGAATTTTAACTTTGTGAACTTTTTGCTGAACGAATGGCATAACAACAATTTGAAAACGGTCGAGCAGATTCAAACATACGAGCGACAAAAATTTAATCAGGCAAAAAAGAGAACTGGAAAAACAAAAGTAACAGAAAAACACGGTCGCGATGTACCAGATGACTTTGTATTTGACATTAACGCAGGAGAGGATTGGCTATGATTGCAGAAAAAGCACTGCTAGGGACGTTTCTAAGGCACAACTACTTGCTAAAGGACACAACACTAAAACCGGAACAATTTGAAGACACTCGTCATCAAAAGCTTTTCAAAACCATGCTGCAGCTCACAAGAAAAGGGAAGCCCGTCGATGTCGTCACGTTATCGACGGTCCCTTACCTCGAAGAGCTTGGCGGCATCTCATATATCAATGAACTGGCTTCCTTTGCCGATGCTGAAAAAATCGAGGAATACGAGGAGCTTGTTTTAGAATCCTGGAAGGAACGGGAGAAAAACAATATCCTAACGCGGGCGATTCAGGAAGGATGGGAGATCGGAAAAGTCATTGCGTCGTTAGACGCGATCAACGAAGCCGAAATGGATGACCATGCTTCCATAGCTGACCTATTGGCTGATATTTACGAAGCACCTTGGCAACCGCAGGAAACGAGAAGAGGCGTCCCGACTGGCATTGCTCAATTGGATAGAACAACGAACGGATTCCAGGACGGAGAAGTGACCGTTATCGCGGCCCGTCCTTCAATGGGAAAAACGGATGTCATGATTCACCTAGCAAAACAAGCCGGATGGCAAGGGTATTTGCCGATTGTGTTTTCACTTGAAATGCCGAGCAGAAGCATTACGGATCGTCTAATTGCTTCTACGGGCCGATTCAATCGAATGAAGATGCGGAACCTTTATAAGGGTCTAACGGATGAACAGAAAAAGATGTGGCTGACCATCATTGGCAGAGTGGCAGACACCAACATTCAGATTTTTGACGGTGCCGGCCAAACCATCATGGAAATGAGAGCGAAAACAAGGAAAATGGTTCATAGCTTTCCAGATAAAAAGCCTGTGATATTCATAGATTATTTGACTTTGATACGGCCAGCAAATTTTTACGGCGGCAGTGCACGTTTGCAGGTGACAGAGATATCAAAGAGCTTGAAAGCAATGGCCAAAGAATTCAATTGTCCGGTCATTACATTAGCGCAGCTGAATCGTTCGGTTGAACAACGAGCGGACAAGCGTCCAGTGATGTCCGATATCCGTGAATCGGGTTCGGTGGAACAAGACGCAGACCTCATCATCTTCCTGTACCGTGAAAAGTATTACAACAAGGAAACGGACGACGACACGTTAGAGCTTATCATCGCTAAAAACCGAAACGGCCCGGTTGGAACGGTTCGCGTTAAGTACAACGAACATACAGGAGAGATTATCGATGACTACGGTCAGAGAGCTGTATGAAGAGAGCATCCGATACGAGGAAAAGACACTAGCCCACTACATACTGCACTTGCTTCAGGAAGGGAAAGTGTCACTCGAGGATGATGCCGACTCCCTCGATTTGACGCAAGCCGATCACGAGAAGGTTGCGGCAATGATTTTGCAAAATCAGCTAGGATTCAGCGATATAAGGATTTTCTCCCTCAAGTATGACAATAAACAGTTTGCTTTCATATTCGCAGCAAATGAGGAAGAAGCGATTGAGTTTTTCCAGAAGATATTCAAGCGTAATCCATATAACTGTCACGAATATCCGTTAGATTTTCCGATGTCACGTGGAAATGAATTTCTCACGTTCCGGGATATGAAAAAAGAGTATAGCCGTTTCCCGGCACTGGCTGGATTTTATGAAAGGAGGTAAGGCAATGGGCATCCTCTACGAAAAAGTTCAGCTCACAAAGGAACTCAAACGTCAAATGATGATTCGACAATTAATCGACATGGGCATTACGGAATATAAAGGCCGATCCATCTATGACTTGGGCTATTACACATTGCGTTATGTGCTTGCTATGGAGAAGTTCATTAGAGAAATGGATGATGTCAAAAGTTTATTAGATGAATCGCAAAACTAACACGCTCGAAATCTCAAATTTTGGCTTCTGTGGCGTTTTTCTTGCGATGGTAATAGGAAAGTATCCGAAAGTGAAAAAACGCCGTGCAGGGCGAATATGGGCGTTTGATGAAATGGAGGTGAAAACGAATGGGCGGAACAGGAATCATGATTAAATACGTCGGTGCGGAATGTCCGATTTTCATTAAGGTGGCTGAACATGAAATAAAGGATATGGAGGACCGCTTTTTCGATTCGGCAGTAGTCGGTGTGGATAAAATTTTTCCTATCGTAACAGAAAAAGACGTTTGGTTTATCAACTTGGAACACGTGGAATATGTTCGGTTTATTCACGAGCAATAACTAACTATAACTAAACGAGGTGAAAAGGGGTGGATAAAGTTATTGAAATCCCCAAAAATCCTTGTTTCATTTGCAAAAAGCGAGAAGCCACACGACTATGTGATTTCGTGATTGACTATATATGGACAACAATGAAAGACGAGAACGGAAGAATGATCGGCCATATGCACGACACATGTGACATGCCGTTATGTGAATTTTGCGCATACAAAACAGGTCATTTGATTTTTGCCCACACCATGCAAATATGCTGAATGATTTAAAGCCGAAAGGTTGGCCTAAGTGGAAAAAACAATGGTTGAGGTGAGAACTAATGGATTTAGCTAAACTTTTTCAGTTGCAACGCCAGCTAGACGAACACATCGAGCGAGAACATCCAAGACAAGAAGGCGAGGACAGGCTGGCAAAGAAAATCCTTGCTCTTCTCGTTGAGCTTGGCGAACTTGCGAACGAAGCTAGATTTTTCAAATATTGGAGCAATGACCAAGAGCCGAGAATAGGAATTCCATCAGTACATTATGACGAAAAATTAGGTCATGACGTTGTTGAGTATGTTGGACCAAATCCACTCCTTGAAGAATACGCAGACGGTCTTCACTTTGTTCTGTCGATTGGGGTGGAATTGAAATTGTATGAATACACCAACGTTGACAGTATCAGATCAACAAATCTAATCGAACAATTTATGTCTATCATCTATTGGCTACATCAATTGCATTGGTCGATTGAATTCAAAGGCAACTGTATTTACGAATACAACGTTTTATGCGCTTACTTTTTTGGTCTCGGTGAAATGCTCGGCTTTTCTTGGCAGGAGATCGAAGAAGCGTATATGCAGAAAAACGCCGAAAACCATTCACGCCAAGAACGCGGATATTGAGGTGAAATGACGTATGACCACTGTATTCAACAGGTGGATAACGGTTGTTTTAGGGTGGTTTATAGGAATGGCTTTGGGACTCGATATTGAGAAGTTACTTTTAACGATGATTTTAGGGTACTTAATTCTCTTGGAATTGAGGTTGGATGAGCGAAACTAACACACGGCGGTGTCGGCTCACCAACGACGCTTGTTGAATGATTGATGAAAGGATGGCAGTTTATGAGATTCGTAGGCATTGACCCATCAACGAAAACGGGGCTCGTCATTCTCGAAGACAACAAGGTACATACAGCCATAGAAATCACATCAAAAGAGGAAAGGGACCCACACAGATTTATGGATATTGCTCAAACCGTAAGGAAGTACATTACAGAACACGATGTTATTTGTATTGAAGGTTTTTCTTACAACTCCAAGGGATCTGCGGTTAGCGTTCAATATGGCATTGGTTGGATACTTCGTTCAGAACTTATTAGAGCTGGATTTGATTATTATGATGTCTCTCCAACTGTAGTTAAGAAATTCGCTACAGGCAAGGGGAATACCAAGAAAGAAGAAATGGTTTTGCCAATTTATAAACGCTGGGGATTTGAGCATAGTAGCGATAATGTCCGTGATGCGTTTGTGTTGGCGCAAATCACCAGAGCTTTGAGTGGACAAGTTGAATTAACAAAGTTTCAAAAAGAAGCTTTGAGTAAAATCTCGTAAAATTCAGATTTTTTATTTTTGATGTTGAGATTTAAAAAATTTGTAAATTCTTATTTTTTTGTTGACAGAAAAATGGATAATATAGTAATATTATTTACGTAATTGCGTAATTACGAAATTATCAAATTAAGTAAATTAAAATTTTTTTAAATTTAGTAGTATGGGGGATTTACAGATGATTGATTTAAGAAGTGATACATTGACTTTACCTACTGAAGAAATGCGCGAAATTATTGCAAATGCAACTGTTGGTGATGATTGTTATGGCGAGGATATGAGTGTTAATGAATTAGAACAATATTGTAAACAAATATTTGGTGTGGAAGATGCGTTATTTGTTCCAACAGGTACAATGGCTAATCAGTTGGCGATAAAGACGCAAGTAAGTGAAGGTAATGAAGTAATTACCGAAACAAATTATCATATAAACTTTTACGAAAGTGCCTCAGTTGCTATTTTGAGCAGTGTAGTTCTTAATACATACAGAACTGTCGATGGAATTCTAAAGGTGGAACATGTTGAGGAATTAATTCATTCTAAACCGAGAGGTGCCTTCTATGCTCAGCCTCAGCTAGTTTCAATTGAAAACATATAAATTACCATCAGGGTAAAATATTTCCTATAGAGGCGCTTAAGCAACTGTATGAATTTACGAGAGAAAAGAATATGTCTTTACATATGGATGGTGCGCGATTGTTTAATGCTCATGTAGCAACTAATATTCCCTTAAGTTATTACGCAAAGTTTGTGGATTCACTGAGTGTATGTTTTGCAAAGGGACTTGGGGCACCTTTTGGCTCGATGCTAATGGGGAAAAAAGAGGTGATAAATAAAGCTAGAATTTACCGAAAGCAACTTGGAGCTGGGTTTCATCAGATAGGTATGTATGCAGCTGCGGCACTTTATGCGTTAAAAAATCATATACCTCGTTTGCTTACAGATCACCTGTTAACTAAAAAATTAGCGATTATGTTGTCTAAAATAAAAGGTATAAATATTGATCCTAGTGCTGTTGAAACTAATATGATTTTCTTTAATGTAAGTAATTTCAATGTAAATTCATTTGAGTTTGTGGACAGATGCAAGGAAAAAGGGCTGCTATTATTTCCTTGGTTACCGGATACAGTAAGAATCGTAGTAAGTAGGAATGTCAATGATAAAGATATATATGATGCGGCGGATATTATTGAGTCAGTGTGTAAGGAGCTAACTAGGGGGATAGTGTATGTTTCATAAAGTTAGTGAGGGGATTTTAAGTTTTTATATAAGGATTTTTAACTCTATAGGTTTTTTTGTCTATGTACCATTACTTTCACTATGGTTAGTTAAGTTAAAAGGTTTAGATATTACAGAAGCAAGTGTAGTGATTGCTATTTTTACCTTCATATCTAAAGCAGGGAGTGCAGTGGTTGGTGGTATTATAAATAAACTAGGGGTAAAAAAAAGTTTGCTTATAGGGCTTTGGGGTTCTGCAGTTTTGTTAAGCATACTGGTCATAATTGATTATTATATTATTATTCTATTCATGGTTTTAATGTTAGGAATATTGATATCTATTTATAATGTGAGTTTGAAAACACATATCTCTTTATTAGAGGAAGATAAAAGGTTACATGCATTTGCCTTATTAAATATAGCTGTTAACATTGGAGCATCAATTGGACCTTTTCTAGGAGGATTAGCTTTAGACTGGAATCCGCTTGGTATATTAATAATAGCTATTATTTGTTACTTATTGGCGGGGGCTCTTACGTTATTATTGCCAAATATAAAAGTAGAGGAATTGGAACAGAATTTGAATATTCTACAGTTTATAAAAAATAGAAAATATAATCGTCATTTTCTGATATTTTTAAAGTTCACAGTTTTTTCAGGGGTTTTTTGGTTTTTGTATTCACAAATATTTACTACTTTTCCTGTAGTTGTTTCGAAAGATTTCTCCGGAAAAACTATTGGTTTGTTTTTTACTATTAATGCTCTAACTGTAATTTTATTTCAAGGTATTTATCCAAAAATACAACCTAAATTTAAAATTGAAAATTGGTATTTCTTTTCGTTGGTATTAATTGGAATATCTTATTTTTTAATATGGATTTCCCGTAATTTTTTAATAATTTCTATTAGTATTATTATTTTTAGTATTGCTGAAATTATTTGGGTTCCTACAATTGATAGTCAGGTGGTTGCTAAGAAAGGAGATTTAAGTTCATCTTGGGCATTTGGTTTTTCAGGAGTATTTTGGGGAATATGGGAATCGATAGGTGGTTTGATTGGTCTGAATATATATAAGTACTTTGGTCAGCAAACATTTTTATGTTTTACAATAATATGCGGTGTAATTCTTGTTGTTTATATTTTTGGGATGACAAATTCGAGTGTAACTTTTTTTGTTAAAAAGCAAGGGGTTAAGAGAGAGGAGTTATGATGATGAAGAATTTGTTGTTTATTGAATCAAATACGACTGGTACAGGTGCTAGGGCAATGAAAATTGCAAAGCAATTGGGCTATCAAATACATTTTTGGACGGTTAACCCGCAACAATATAAAGCAATTGTTGATGATAATCCATTAGAATTAGCGGATAAAGTAACAGTGATTGATACTTATAATATCGATTTAATGAAAGAAGAGTTAGAACGTTCCAATGTAAATTTTGATGGAATCCTTGCTTTTGATGATTATCATTTAATCCCAGCTGCTGAATTAACAAAATTTTTAGGATTAAAAGGTCATAATATTGAATCATTGAATAGAGTACGTTATAAGCATTTAACAAGAAGCTATCTTGCAGAACATAATTTTAGAGATTTTTTACAACCCTCTTTTCATATAGTAAATTGTCTTGAAGATTTGATAGATTTGAAAATTCAATTCCCATGTGTAATAAAACCTGTGGATGATAGTGGAAGTAATGGAGTATCTATCTGCCAAAACTATAATGATCTAGAATCATCTTTACTTGCTGAGTTACAGAGACAGCATAATGAACGTGGATATAAATTAACAAGGAAATGGTTAATTGAAGAATTTATTAAGGGACAAGAATTTTCAGCTGAAATGCTATATACTACTGGCGGTTGGAAATTGGTGTCTGTTACTAAAAAAGAAACTTATGGTTCTCATGCAGTTGAATGTGGACATGTCACTGGACCGGAAATAAATCCTATTTACGATTTAGAGGAAAGATGTAAAAAACTTCTTGATATTTTAGGATTAAATTATGGTGCGGCACATATTGAATTTTTCATAAGTGGTAAAGATTTATATTTAGTAGAAGTCAATCCTAGATTGGCTGGTGATTGTATACCTGAGTTAGTAGAAATATCTACAGGAGTTGATATGGTTAAACACATTGTTTTACAAGCAATTGGTGAATTAACAGATATTAACATTGTAAAACAAGGTTATGCGGCCATCAAGTTTATATTACCTTTTGAACGAGGTATTTATACAGATGTTAGAGGAATCGATGAAGCACAAAGTGTAAAAGGTGTGAAAAGAGTGAGTATAGTACAATTACCATTTAGAGCTGAGAGTATTAAAAGTAGCTATCAGAGATTAGGGTTTGTTATTGCAGAAGGTGATAGTATGGAAAAGGCTATACATTTTACACAAACAGCTATAAATATGCTAAAGTGGAGTGTTGTATATGAATGAATACGTGGTTATTTTAGGGGCAAGCCGCTACGGAGTGGAAGCAGCATTCAAGTGTGGTTTTAAAACGGTTGTAGTGACAGATAGAAATTCAAGTATTAGCACTGAAATTTCAAAAATAGCTGAGGCTGTGTTTTATGTTCAGGATATAGAAGATAAGGATCATGTACTGTTAACAGTAAAGAAGATAATTAATTTGTATGGGGATGTTGAGTTAGTGTTAAGTTTTACTGAATTAGGATTAGAAACAGCTGCTTATATTAGCGAGAAACTTAATTTAAAAACAAATTCTCTTGAAACAGTAGTAAAGACAAGAAATAAAGGTCTAATGCGTCAAGTTTTACAAACGGACCCTGAATTACGATTAGATGTAATAAGTGGCAAAGTATCTAGCTTTCCAAGAAAATTTCCATATTTAAGACCAGCAATAATAAAACCACTTGATGGATTTGGAAGTAAAGGAGTATGTTATATCTCTAATCAAAATGATTGGGAACAATGGTTAGAGGCGAATCAAGATAGTTCTAATGAATGGATATTAGAGCCTTATATTAATGGTCCAGAATATAGTGTAGAAACGGTATCATCTAATGGTAATCACTTAATTTTAGGAATAACTGAAAAACAAACAACCGGAAAGCCTAATTTTATTGAGATTGGTCATATTGTACCTACGCAATTAGAAAATGATAAAGTAGAACAAATAGAACAACTAACAATTAAAGCCCTCAACTTGTTAAATATACAATATGGCCCTGGACATATTGAAATAAAGTGGGATCTTGAGGAAAATAAGCCTGTTATTATTGAAATACATACTAGACCGGGAGGAGACTTTATTCCTTATTTACATCAATTGTCATCCGATTTAAATCAATATGAATTAGGTATTTTATCTTATTTTGATGAAAAGAGTATAAATGTGAAGCCTATTTATAAAAGAGCTAGCTTAGTAAAATTTCTAACTTTTCCTGAAGGCATTTTACAGCAAGTATCTATAGAAAAAGAAATTAATAAAGACTATATTAAAGATTGGGCAGTTTATTATAAATTAGGTGATTATATAAGAAAAACAACAGATTCATATACACGATCTGGACATGTAATTGTTTCTTCATCAACAGTGGAAGAAAGCAAAAGATTATGTGACAATTTTATTAATAATCTAAAATACAAAATTATCAAAAACAAGGAAAGTATGTGATATTACATGGCTGTATATACAATAGAGAGTGTAAATAGTAACTGTAAAGTGGAAATTGCAACATCTTCTTTATTTGAAATGATGGCATGCTTAAGGAAATGCTACATTTTGTCAGGTAGGATTGACTGTGAACCGTATCTTCCTACCGTTAGATTTGATGATTTTTTCAAAAAAAATGAGAAGTTGATCAAAAAATTTTATGGTAGGTATGAGTATGGGGCGCAGTTAGCGGAGTTTTTAGTTGGAATATCTGCTCCACATACATTTAATAATTTGATGGAGTATATAAACAATGTATCAAAATACGAGTTTTTATACTATTTGTTTGGTCGGTATATATCTAGGGAAGAAGTAGAGTTTTTATTGAATAATTCAACGTCTCCGCTTGATGATATTCGTAACAAGATAACATCCCTAGGGGGGCTAATTAATCCTGAGCAGCTTGAATTTGCTGAACATTATAATCAATTTTTTGCTGAACTAGTGTATCTTTGGAAAAGTTTTTACAAACACTGTTACTTTGATTTGGAATCAAAACTCGGATCTCTTTGGGATATAGCTAATAAACGATTAGCAAAAGATCTGAAACATTTAGGGATCGAAAAAGTGGTTAGAAAGTTGTTGTATGATTATAAAGTTCCAGAACAGTTTCCTAATAAGGAAACTAAGCTAATAAAATTTTACCCTTCTTATTTTGTATCACCAAAATTCATTTTGATTTGGGGATTTGGTGAGCTCCATATAATCTATGATTTAAAGCATTATATAAACGAAAACGATATTTACTTTGAAGAAAATAAAGTCAATATATTGAATTATGATCAGAATAAAATTAATCATGTTTCAGATATTGCAAAGTCGTTATCTGAAGTTGTTAGAATTAAAATATTGTTATTTATAGCAAATGAAGAGAAAATAAAATCACAGGAAATTGCTGATAAATTAAATATTACCCCAGCAACTGTTTCAAGACATTTAAGTCTTCTTAAACAATCGAATCTCATTTTTGAACATAAAGAAAATGGTTACAATATTTACGAAATAAATGAAAAGGAAATAGAGCGCTATTGTTCAATATTAAAAGATATGTTAGGTATAAAAAATGATTAGAATTATTACAATTTTAGTCAAAATGCGGAGGAATAATATAACATAGTATTTCGATCTCTCAAACAGTGTATCCCATCGCTAAAGAAATTCATCTTTGTTATGTTTTATATCAGTAGCGTTGCATAAAATAAAATACATTATAACACCGTTTTCTCAATCATATTTTAGGTTTAGTGAAAATAGAAGATAACAGACTAAAGGTGGTCATCATTATTTGGTAATAAATGTATTTCTGCGGTTAAGTCCAGAGCTCTTACAATTAGAACTGGAGCTCTGACAATAAAAAAACTAGGACTTCTCCCGGCTTGGAAACAATGGGTCAACTACATTATAACACACGGGAGGGGTCCGAGTGGGCAAACGGTTTTATCAACTGTCTTTTTTGCGTGATACGGACGGAGAAAAAACAAAAGAAGCAGTCGAGGCAGCACTTGAAAAATATCGCATATATATGTTGACGGTTCCGGACGAATTCCTGCCACGCGTGACGCAAACGTACTCTCTCGTGCCGCCAAGCAACACGAATGCTTTTCATTCATCAACAGAAAGCGCGGCAATCAAAAAAGCAGACTTCGAACGAGAACGCGACGAGTACATGGAGAGAATACGCCGCGCGGTGAATAGATTGAACAAAACAGAAAGGGAATTGATTATCAAGCGATATATGTCATTTGAGGAGAGTTATGATTACGAAGTTTACAATGAAATGGGAATTAGCGAATCAAAGTTTTATCGTATTCGTGAGAAGGCGTTTTATAAATTGGCTTTTGCTTTACGGATTGAAGTATACAAAGAAGAAGAGGCACCTGTTTAGGTGTCTTTTTTTGTTGATTTTTGTCGTCGTTTTTTGGTGGAATTTGTCTATGGTAATATATACGAATCAATTTCATAACTCAAAGCCCTTGAACCGTAAGGTTCAATAGACATGAAAAAAAGGAGTACCTCCCAAAATCTCGAATAGAGTAGTTGCTCAGACAACTCAATGAGAAAGGTTGGTCTCCTCATGTACTCTATTCGCCAAGGACATTTATTTTCCCTGCAAGACTTATTAGATTTAGAACCTACTGAGCGCTACACAGCAATTTTTGAAGGCATCAATATTATGCCTCTGCTTAAAATTGTGTCTAAAAAAGTATGCGAAGGTGCGCCTCAATCGCTTAATTATCCAGCAATGATTTATTCCCTGTTTGCTCGTATTCTAGAAGGTATTCCAACCATTAAACTTCTTGTTCGTCGCTTGAAAACCGATGTTCTTTTTCGTTTGGATTGCGGATTTTCTTTTTTTGATCGAGTACCATCTGAAGCTTCTTTTTCCCGTTTGATTCGAAGAATTAAATCCTCCAATGTGCTCGATGAAATAAATCATGCCCTTGTTTTACAAGCTGTTGAAGAAGGCTTCATTGATGGCAACCACATTGCAATTGACGCTACCGATGTAGAAGCGCGAGACCAAGCTCCACAAAAAGAAGAAGTTGAAGTGCAACAACCCGTCAAAGAGCCGAAAAAACGGGGTCGTAAGAAAAAAGAAGCCTATGAAGCATGGAAAAAAGAACAAGAAGAAATCGAAAATCATCTTCCTCTTTTTGAACAGAAAATCGAAAAACAATTGGACTACACCTTCGGTGAACTCCAAAAAGAAATGCCAAACGCTCCTCGGTGGGGAATTAAGAAGAACTCCGAAAATAAAAATGTTTTCTGGTATGGCTACAAACTCCATCTAGCTGTAGAAACCAAAAGCCAGTATCTTTTAGCTCACTTGCTTTCGTCAGGAAACATGAATGATGCTAAAGCTGCTATTCCCCTGTTAAAAGGAGTGGCTGAGCGTTTTCCTTTTCTCAATATCACGAAAGTGATGGCGGATGCTGGATATGACTACAATCCGATTTATGAACAGATTTATCGCATGAAAGCGGACGGTATCATTGCTTATAATAAGCGGAATGAAGCGCCACCTATCGGTGTCGACAAGTATTTTGCACCGACATGTGTTCGTGAACACTCCTATCGATATGACAGTTATGATGCAAAATATGAAACACTCAAGTATACAAGACCAAAGGAATGCAAAGGTTGTCCGTTAGCTGACGACACGCTGTGCCAAAAGGTCATTAAAATCAAAAAGACAATAGACTTACGCCGTTATCCTGCTCCTGCACGCGGAAGTAAGACATGGAAAAAGCTTTATAAGGAACGCACTTCTGTGGAGCGAGTCAATGCCTACTTAAAAGAATATTTTCAGCTTAATAATGTCCGATACCGTTCTGGAGAGTTGGCAAAAGTTCATGTCGATTTGCTGTGTCTATTGTTTAATGCTTCTAAATTAGCTGTAGATCGTATCAATACCAAATTAAACGATAAAGCTGCTTAGTAGGACACGACCTCCGGTCGTTAAAAAAAATTAAATACGGAAATTCTGCAGGTATTGAAGTTTTTAGAAAGCAATTATGAAATTGATTCAATTGAATATCTCAGAAAATATGTTTTAAGCCGGGATGACTTGTATTTTGATGACGAAATGATTGAGAACTGTATTAAGTTCGGGGAAAAATGGTATTTTCCATTACAACCGTTCCAAAAGTACAACCGTTCCAAAAGTTCTTAATCGCATTCGTCTTTTTATTTTATAAAAAAACCGACGTGTCTTTTACAGGAAACATTTGTGGATGTTAGGCCGTGGTGGAGGTAAGAACGGTTTAATTTCCGTTCTCACTCACTTTCTAATAAGTGAGTTGCACGGGATTAAGGAATACAACATATCCGTTGTTGCGAATAGCGAAGAACAGGCAAAAACGTCTCCAGATGAGGTTCACAAAACAATAAAACGTCACGAAATACTCCAGAAGGCTTTTAAAACAACACTAACGCAAACCGTATCAATAAAGACAGGAAGTGTATTGAAGTTCCGTACTTCAAACGGTGAAACTAAAGACGGTTTGCGTGATGGTGCTGTTGTATTTGATGAAATTCATCAATACGAAAGCAATAAAGATGTAAGGGTGCATATCTCGGGTCTCGGTAAGAAGCCAAATCCTCGTGAATTTTATATTGGCACTGATGGTTATGTCCGTGATGGATTTTTAGACAAACTAAAAGAAAAAGCTATGAAAGTGTTAACCGGTGAAGCAAGACCTAATGCTTTGTTCCCTTTCATTTGCAAGTTAGATGACGAGAGTGAAGTCGATGATCCATCTAATTGGGAAAAAGCAAATCCGATGTTGAGTGAGCCGAGAAGCGAATATGCTCAAGGTTTGTTTGAAACAATTAAGGAAGAATATGAGGACCTTGAAGATGACCCAAGCAATCGTGAAGAATTCATGACTAAACGCATGAATTTGCCGGTCACGGACTTGGAACGCTCAGTAGCCAAATGGGAGGAAATCCTAGCGACTAATCAACCAATGCCAAACTTGTTAGGTCGAGAATGTATTGGTTGTTTAGACTTTGCGAGCATTCGAGATTTCGCGGCATGCGGTTTGGTATTTAAGTATGAAGGTAAATATCCTTTCATTACCCACTCTTTCGCGCGAAAAGAGTTTGTTGATAAGTATTACAGTTATTCTAAAAAACATGATGCTGAAATGGCTGGTAAACGTAAATTCGCTCCGATAAGAGAGTGGGAAAAACAAGGATTGCTTACGGTTGTAGATGAACCCACTATAAATCCTCAACATATCGTGAATTGGTTTGTTGAAATGCGAAAATATTACAATATCAAGAAAATAGTTGGAGACAATTTCCGAATGGAAATATTGAGAACGTTACTTGAACAAGCAGGATTTGAAGTAGAAGTTAAAAGAAGTTGAACTTCTGACTAAGTTAGATGATTCTATAGTTGATATCTACATGACAAAAGCCAAAACAACAAGGGAAGACATAACACAAAAAGTCGAAGAAGAGACTTGGTTTACGGCAAGCGAAGCTGTAGAAATTGGTTTTGCGGATAAAATATCAGAATCTGAACCAACAACACCAGCTACTAATTTGATATAAATCAATAGATGATGGGCGGTATGATGTAATCGCCTCTGGGAGAAACCCCTTCGAAGAAGTTCGAAGGGGTTTTTGCATGCATTTCGCCGGATTGAGAGAAGAAGCAACATCATCTACAGTTCTGATTTTTTTTAATAAATTTATGGTATGACGAATGAAAAAGCAAAAGAAAAAGAATTTATATGAGGAAAATCCGAACAATTAGATAGAAAAGAGGGTTAAATTTTCATATTTTAGTGCTTGACTTTTCGAATACCTCTGGTAAACTAAATTCGTTAAAGCCTCATATAATCTCAGGGATACGGCCTGAAAGTTTCTACCGAACGACCGTAAATCGTTCGACTATGAGGACAGATAGCTGTGCACCAGGTTTCTGTCTCTATACTTTTTTATAGAAAGCCTGGTTTTTGTTTTTTTATAGGAAAAAATAAAAATGCTAAAATGTTTGTTATGCTTATAGATGCAGCGATTTATACAGAGGAGGATTTTACAAAGATGGACAAGCCGAAAGAGTTAGTTGTAGTTCTTGATTTCGGAGGACAGTATAATCAGTTGATTGCACGTCGTGTTCGTGATCTTGGTGTATTTAGTGAACTTATACCTTATAACACTCCGGTTGAAGAATTGGAAAAGCTGAATCCAAAAGGGATTATCTTCTCCGGCGGTCCAGCGAGCGTATATGCCGAAGGAGCGCCACAGTGCGACACCCGCATTTATGACATGGGAGTGCCGATTCTGGGTATTTGCTATGGTATGCAGTTAATGTCTCACAATCTGAAAGGGAAAGTGGAACGCGCGGGCGTGCGTGAATACGGGCGTTCCGATATTTCCATTCATAATGATTCCCTGTTCTTTAAAGGGCTCGACAAAACGGAAACAGTATGGATGAGCCACTCAGACAAAGTAATCGAGGTGCCTGAAGGTTTCCAGATTGACGCTAGCAATGAAGCGTGTCCGGTAGCAGCTATCAGCCATCCGGTGAAGAAGTTCTACGGTGTCCAATTTCACCCGGAAGTTCGTCATTCCGTACGCGGCAGCGAGATGCTGAAGAACTTCCTGTTCGAAATCTGCAAATGCGAAGGCAATTGGTCGATGGAAAACTACATCGATATGATGGTAGAAGAGATTCGCCAAAAAGTCGGCAACAAAAAAGTGCTCTGCGCACTGAGCGGTGGCGTGGACTCTTCCGTAGTGGCCGTGCTTATTCATAAAGCGATTGGTGATCAGTTAACATGCATGTTTGTCGACCATGGTTTGTTGCGTAAGGGTGAAGCGGAAAGCGTAATGGAGACGTTCGCTGAGAAATTCCAGATGAACGTGATTAAAATCGATGCCCGCGAACGCTTCTTGAATAAGCTGAAAGGCGTATCTGATCCTGAGAAAAAACGTAAGATTATCGGTAACGAATTTATTTATGTGTTTGAAGAGGAAGCCAGCAAGCTGAAAGACATGGACTTCCTTGCCCAGGGTACGCTGTACACAGATATCATCGAGAGCGGTACGGCAACGGCACAGACAATTAAGTCACACCACAATGTAGGTGGCTTGCCGGAAGATATGAAGTTTGAGCTTATCGAACCATTAAACAAATTGTTTAAAGACGAAGTGCGCAAGGTGGGCGAAGAGCTTGGTCTGCCACGCGAAATCGTATGGCGCCAGCCATTCCCAGGCCCAGGTCTTGGAATTCGCGTGCTGGGTGAAGTTACGGAAGAGAAGTTAGAGATTGTACGCGAATCTGACTATATTTTGCGTGATGAAATCAAAAAAGCAGGTCTGGAGCAAGACATCTGGCAATACTTCACCGTGCTTCCGGATATTCGTAGCGTAGGTGTTATGGGAGATGGACGTACGTACGATTATACGGTTGGCATTCGTGCCGTTACATCAATTGACGGGATGACAGCTGACTGGGCGCGTATTCCGTATGAAGTGCTGGAGAAGATTTCAGTGCGCATTGTAAATGAAGTTCCGCATGTAAATCGTGTCGTTTATGACATTACGTCGAAACCGCCGGCAACGATTGAGTGGGAGTAAGTATAATTCGCGAGAGAAAAGGAAGAAAAGAGAAGATGGATAAGCTGTTCAGGTTGAAAGAGAATAACACGAATGTGCGTACGGAGCTTATCGCTGGTATTACCACGTTCATCACAATGGCATATATTCTAATCGTCAATCCGCTCACACTAACGGCCGGAGGGGCCACAGGCATGGATTTCAATGCTGTGTTTGTGGCTACCGCGCTTGGCGCGGGTCTTGTCACGATTATGATGGGATTGTTCGTGAACTATCCCATCGCGCTGGCACCTGGCATGGGTTTAAACGCATATTTCGCTACTGTCGTCATAAGTTCGGGGGGAGCCATTACCTGGCAAATCGCGCTCGCTTCTGTGTTTATTTCCGGTATTATCTTTTTTATTCTGACGATTACAAAAGTCCGGCAATTATTGCTGGACGCGGTTCCGGAATCTATCCGTGCGGCGATTACGGTAGGTATCGGTTTGTTTATTACGATTATCGGATTCAAGACAAGCGGCCTACTGACCGGTTTTTATATTGGAAAAGAGGGAGCAAAACCATTTACGGAGATGTCGCCGAATGACTGGCTTCTCCAACTTGGCAACTTTGTTGGACATAAAGAGATTTTGCTGACGATTATTGGTTTGCTGCTTACAAGCATTTTGATGGTCATGCGTGTACAGGCCGCGATTTTGTTAGGAATTGTTGTGACGACGATCATCGGTATTCCGATGGGGGTAACCAATCTATCCTCTTTGACAACCGCTCAGTGGGTGCCTGATTTCAGTAATCTGGCCATTGGACAGATGGATTTGGCAGGTGCGCTGAATGCAGGATTGTTAACGATTGTATTTACGTTTACGTTTGTCGAATTGTTCGATACATTCGGTACGTTGACGGGTACGGCCGCCAAAGCGGGCTTGCTGGATAAACCGGATGCAAAAAAACGCATCGGGCGTGCAATGCTGGTGGATGCTGGCGGGGTAAGCCTTGGCGCGTTACTTGGCACAAGTACCATTACGGCATATGTAGAAAGTGCAGCAGGTGTAGGCCAGGGTGGACGTACGGGTCTTACTTCAGTTACAACGGGCATCTTGTTTTTGCTTGCTTTATTCCTCGCTCCGCTTGCGTTGGTTGTTCCGGCTCAGGCGACGGCTCCGGCGCTTATCATTGTAGGTGTGCTTATGATGGGCGCAGTACGCGGCGTTGAATGGGATAACATGGTATACGCTATCCCGTCGTTTTTTACCATTGTGATGATGCCGCTGACATCTTCCATTGCTAACGGAATTTCGTTCGGTATCGTGTTCTACGTTATTCTCGCTACTGCGAACAATCTTGCTGGAGGCAGGAATAAGATTCATTGGCTTATGTGGATTCTTGCGCTGCTTATCATTGCGAGGTTTTTATTCATTGACATTAACGCATAACTCTATTGAAGTAAAAAAGCATCGGTTTTCACTTGAAGCCGATGCTTTTTTCACTTCGGAAAGATACAAGCTCGAGTTTTGTCGAATTTTTTTCTTAAATTATTAGAAAAGTTAGATCAATCTGTTGTACAATTTTAACATAAGTAGCGAGAAGTCTTCTTTCTCTTATAGATGGGAGATGAATCATTTTTTCTTTTGTATTTATTTCTGCAACTGGAGGGAGGTTCATTAGGAATATTTAGTTCGACAGCGAAGCTTGTAAAGAATTGCGATTTGCCGTTTGCTTGAAAGGAGCCTTAAAGTAGGCGTATATAAACCGGGAGGAGATGGGGAGGCGATGGGCTTTTTCCCTTTTGCGACCGATAATATAAAAGAAAAAATGTGGATTGAAACATTTAGCGTGCTAATTGTTGATGACGAAGAATGCCATTTAGATATTATCGAGCAATTTTTATCCGAAAGAAACTATCGTGTGTTTTCCGCTTGCACGGGCACGGAGGCGCTGTGCATTCTTGAGAATGAAGATATCGATTTGGTTCTGCTTGACATTGCGATGTCTAGCATGGACGGATACAGAGTGCTTCGTGAAATCAGAGCGATGAAAGAGCGGTATATTCCTGTCATTATGCTTACTTCGTTTGATAGTAAAGAAGATAAAATCAAAGCGCTGGAGGAAGGTAGCGACGATTTTTTGAACAAGCCTATTGATAAGTATGAGATGTATGCAAGGGTGCAAACGTTGCTACGCATGCGCCACTATTCTAAACAAATGGCTGTCGCCAAACAGCGCTTGGAAAACGAAGTGGCGCGTCAGACGGCCGAGTTGCAGCAAGCGCTTAACGAGCTGCAATTGTTGAATAGCAAATTGGCGGACAGTCATCGAGAGATCGTAGAACGTTTGTCGGCAGCTGCCGAGTTTAAAGATCCAGAAACAGCAGCCCACATTCAGCGCATTAGCCATTACTGTGGGGTAGTGGCCCGGGCAATGGGCATGGGTGAAGAAGAGGTTAATCTGATGATTCAAGCCAGTCCCATGCACGATATCGGGAAAATTGGCGTACCCGATCGTATTCTTCTTAAGCCGGGAAAGTTGACGAAAGAAGAATTTGAGAAGATGAAACAACATACCGTAATCGGACATAAAATTTTAAGTGGTTCCGATTCGCAGTTGCTTAAACTGGCGAGTGAAATCGCATTATCACACCATGAGAAATATGACGGAACCGGGTATCCACGTGGTTTGTCTGGCGCCGATATTCCGCTGAGCGGAAGAATTGTGGCCGTTGTAGATGTGTTTGACGCTTTGACAAGCCGCAGGCCGTATAAAGCGCCATATCCAAATGAGAAAGCGTATGAAATCATTCGCCAGGGAAGCGGAACACATTTTGATCCCTTGATTGTGCGGCTATTTTTTGAAAATCTTTCTGAAATTTTACGTATTCAACAGCAATATCAAGATGAACGGTAAGAGCCAGAGCCTAGAATAGGCTCTTTTTTTTGGATAAAAATGGGCGGACGTCCAAACAGTCTGCCTGTTCAGGACATAGTATGTAACATGCCAAGTGATTCAAGGGCCTTGCTGAAGGGAGGGTATCGACACAACGTGAGTTGCTGAAATGGAGATAAAGTTGGGGTGATTTTAATCCTCTTTATTCTGCTGGTGGTAATCGCTTGCTCGTGTAATAGCTAAATTCCTAATAAGAAGGAAGGGTGAGGCAAATGAGTTGTTCTGGAGGATTTGGAGAAGAGATTGGCGTAATTCTGGTGTTGTTCATCTTGCTTGTAATTATTGCTTGCGCCTGTGACCGATGAAGAAAAAATAGGTATCCGCCGATTTTTCTGCCAGATAACAACGGGGTAGGCGGGTGTCCAAACCCTTACCGGTCAGGTGGCATACGTTGTAATACGGGTGATTGAACCCCCTGATGCTTTAGACAGCACGCTAGAAAGGGGTGAAATGAATGAGCTTTTTCAATGGAGATGACGTAATCGGTGTGATTCTGGTGTTGTTTATCCTGCTTGTTATTATCGCTTGCGCTTGCGATAGTTAATGCATAACATAACATGCAGGAAGACCGCCTTTCGGGCGGTCTTTTTTGGTGGCTAAAAAAGAGTTAGAATAGGGCTTGGTATGCGTCATGTTTTCTTTACTAGAATTTTGTAATAGCGAATAATATTATTTAAAAAAACGTTAAATGTTCGGTAATTTCCTTGACGAGCCTTGATTTGCTTGTTAAACTAAAAGTGAATTAAGCGGAAAGTGAATCTAGGGTTCCGCAGCCGAAGGCAGAGCTGTAGGTCCGAGCGATTCAGGCGTGCGATAGCACGCTACACCGTAGGGATAAAAGCCCAGGCGGTAGGTTTCCCGTTATTTAAGGGGAAATCTACCGCCTGGGCTTTTTTTGTCGTATAAGAAGGTATATGTTGCTTTATAGTGATAAAGAAACATATACTTTCTTTCCATAAGTAAATGAGGAAAAACATGCGAGGCGTGTGGTACGGAAGGAGAGAAAGACCGGCAACGTCCGCGAGCTTTTCTTGTGAAAATCATGAAGTAAGAAGAAAAAGCTAGCAGTCTCTGAGGTTTTTCTGACAAAGGAAACATACTAAGGGAAATAAGGGGGATTGCATATAGATGAATCAGCCGCTTGTAGGTGTGATTATGGGGAGCACGTCAGATTGGGATACGATGCAAGAAGCATGTGCCATTCTGGAAAAATTGAAAATACCTTACGAAAAAAAGGTGGTATCCGCTCATCGGACACCGGATTTGATGTTTGAATACGCCGAGAAAGCAGAGGAACGCGGATTGGAAGTTATCATTGCGGGAGCTGGCGGCGCGGCGCACTTGCCGGGCATGGTCGCTTCCAAAACGGCGCTTCCGGTTATCGGCGTACCCGTGAAATCTTCAACGTTGAATGGCCTTGACTCACTGCTTTCGATCGTGCAGATGCCAGGCGGTGTTCCGGTCGCCACAGTCGCGATTGGAAAGGCCGGAGCGATCAATGCAGGGTTGCTTGCCGCACAAATCCTAGGAAACAAATATCCGGAAATTCGTGATTGTTTTATGGCGCATCGGGAGGCCGTTAAACAAAAAGTGCTGGAGGCGGAATTGCCATTATGAGTAAGAAAAAAATCATTACGCCTGGCGCCACGATTGGCGTACTCGGGGGAGGTCAACTGGGACGAATGATGGCGCTTGCTGGTCGCGCGCTCGGCTATCGTTTCGCTACGCTTGATCCGACAGAAGATTGCCCGTGTGCCCAGGTATCGGATAAGCACGTTGCGACCCGTTACGATGACGTCGAAGGAGCGATGGAACTGGCGCAGGCCAGCGATGTGATTACGTATGAATTTGAAAATGTGGATGCGGATGTAGCGGCGATTTTAGAGGAAAAATCATACGTGCCGCAAGGAAGCAGTCTTTTGCGTGTGACCCAGCACCGGATTCGGGAAAAATCAACGCTGGCTTCGTTCGGAATTCCGGTGGCTCCTTTCCGTGTCATAGAGAATGAGCAAGATGCGGATCATGCGATTCGCGAATTGGGAGTGCCGGCGGTTATGAAAACGGCGACCGGCGGTTACGATGGAAAAGGTCAATACGTTATTCGCCAGGCGGAAGAAGCCGTATCCGCCTACCGCGAGCTTTCCAAAGCCGGTACGGAAATTATTATCGAACAATTCGTGCCTTTTACGAAAGAAATCTCGGTTATTGCGGCACGCAGTGTTTCGGGTGAAATTAGGACGTTTCCGGTGGCCGAGAACATTCACCGAGAAAATATTTTGCATCTGTCCATTGTTCCGGCGCGTATTACGGAAAATGTGACGGCACGCGCGGAGGAATTGGCTAAAACAATTGCAGAGAAGCTAGGAGTGGTCGGGCTAATCGCGGTGGAGATGTTCGTCACGGCGAACGATAAAGTGCTGGTTAATGAACTGGCGCCGCGCCCGCATAATTCAGGGCATTATACGATGGATGCTTGCGTGACTTCGCAGTTTGAGCAGCATATCCGCGCGATTTGTGATCTGCCGCTTGGAGATCCGAAGCTTTTAACCCCGGTTGTCATGGTCAATATTCTCGGCGAGCATCTTGAACATGTTCTTGATAAAATAGAGACGCTTCCTCGCTCCGCAAAACTGCACCTATATGGCAAAAAAGACAGCAAGCCGAAGCGGAAGATGGGACATATGAATGTCTTGGCGGAGTCGGTTGAGGTTGCGTTACAGCAAATAGAAGAATTACAAATCTGGGAGTAAATCAAGGGAGGATACGTAACATGATTCCACGCTATACCCGCCCGGAGATGGCGGCGATTTGGACGGAAGAAAACAAATTCAACGCATGGCTGAAAGTCGAAATTTTGGCCTGCGAAGCCTGGGCTGAACTGGGCGTTATTCCGAAAGAAGATGTTGAGAAGCTGTGGAAAAACGCCCGCTTTGATATCCACCGCATTTATGAGATTGAACAGGAAACGCGCCATGATGTGGTGGCATTCACCCGGGCGGTATCGGAAACGATCGAAGGCGATGAGAAAAAATGGATTCATTACGGCTTGACGTCTACCGATGTAGTGGACACCGCGCTTTCATACTTGCTTTTGCAGGCGAATGAAATTATCGAACGAGATCTTGTCCGCTTTATTGAAATTTTGAAGGAAAAAGCGCAAGAACACAAATATACCGTAATGATGGGACGTACGCACGGCGTACACGCAGAGCCGACTACGTTCGGTTTGAAAATGGCGCTCTGGTATGAGGAAATGAAGCGCAATCTTGAGCGGTTCCGCCGCGCGAAAGAAAACATTGCGGTTGGCAAAATTTCCGGCGCGGTCGGCACGTATGCCAACATCGACCCTTTTGTGGAAGCGTACGTGTGCAAAAAGCTCGGCTTGAAACCGGCACCGATTTCTACGCAAACGCTGCAGCGCGACCGTCACGCCGAATACATGGCAGCGCTGGCGCTTATTGCGACATCGCTTGACAAGTTCGCAGTAGAAATTCGCGGTTTGCAGAAGAGCGAGACGCGGGAAGTGGAAGAAGCGTTCGCCAAGGGACAAAAAGGCTCTTCCGCGATGCCGCACAAGCGCAACCCGATTGGCAGCGAAAACATTTCCGGTCTGGCGCGTGTGATTCGCGGACATATGCTGTCAGCTTACGAAAACGTTCCGCTCTGGCATGAGCGCGACATTTCCCATTCTTCTGTAGAACGCGTGATTTTACCGGACGCGACGCAGTTGATCAACTACATGCTGAATCGCTTCGGCAACATCGTGAAAAACCTGACAGTATTCCCGGAAAATATGAAACGCAACATGGATCGTACCTTTGGCCTCATTTATTCGCAACGTGTTTTGCTCAAGTTGATTGATAAGGGCTTAAGCCGTGAGGAAGCGTACGATACGGTACAACCGCGCGCAATGCAAGCGTGGGAAGAACAACGTCCGTTTCGCGAGCTGATTGAAGCTGATGAGAAAGTAAAATCGTTGTTATCGAAAGAAGAAATCGACGATTGTTTTGATTATAGCTGGCATCTGAAGCATGTAGACACGATTTTTGAGCGTCTCGGGTTATAAAGTAAGGCTGACTGACATCTCTTCCTTTTCTTGGCCGGGTTTTTTTAGCGTGCCTAAGCGAATGTATGCGCTCCGTTCTTCTTCAAGCGATCCCGCAAAATATGCAGGTATCTCGAATAGGAGAACAATTGCAATATCGTTTCATTTTGTGAAACACAGGGCTGAAGCTCGTCAGAAAAAAGTCTGTGAAAAGGAAGAATGTCAGTCCTTTCAAATTTATAAAAGTTAATAAATGAATTATATTTTCAATATTGGCAATAGATTGTAAAAACAAAGGGAATGATCGGGCCAGAAGCCTAGAAGGAGAAAAACGATGGAAAAACTCGAAATGCTGTATGAAGGAAAAGCGAAACGGATTTATCGCACAGATAAGCCAGGAGTTTTCTGGGTGCAATACAAGGACGATGCCACCGCTTTTAACGGAGAAAAGCGGGCTCAGATTATGGGAAAAGGCGAACTGAACAACCGTATAACTTCAATTTTTTTCCGTATGTTAAAAAAGAAAGGCATTGATAATCACTTCATTGAAGAGCTATCGTCGACCGAACAACTGGTAAAGCAAGTAGACATTATCCCGTTGGAAGTTGTCGTACGAAATATTGCAGCGGGTTCTCTCGCCAAGCGTCTTGGTATGGAGGAAGGGACAGAACTTTCTCAACCGGTCGTTGAATTTTATTACAAGGATGACGAGCTTGGCGATCCGCTCGTTAATGATTCACATATTGATGTGCTCGGCATTGCAACGGAGGAAGAACGCCGATATTTGCGCGAGATGGGGCTCAGAATCAATGAAATACTCACCGCATATATGAGGGAGCGCAACATTATTTTGGTTGATTTCAAGTTGGAATTCGGTCGTACTGAAGATGGAAACATTCTGTTAGCGGATGAAATTTCGCCGGATACGTGCCGTTTCTGGGATGTAGATACGAAAGAAAAGCTGGACAAGGATCGTTTTCGCCGCGATCTGGGCAACGTGGAAGACGCTTATAAGGAAATTTTAAAACGTATTGGAGGAGAAGCACATGTTTAAAGCCGTTGTATATGTAACATTGAAAGAGTCCGTACTTGATCCGCAGGGAAATGCCGTAAAAGGCTCCTTGCATTCCTTGGGATTCGATGAAGTAAACGATGTTCGTATCGGTAAATACATGGAAGTTGAACTGAATGTAAACGATCGCGTAGCAGCGGAAGAACGCCTGAAAGAAATGTGCGAAAAACTGCTCGCGAACACGGTAATTGAAGACTATCGTTTCGAATTGGTGGAGGCGTAAGCGATGAAGAGTGCAGTCCTCGTATTTCCCGGTTCGAACTGTGATATTGACATGTACAAGGCTGTGGAAGATTGTCTTGGGGAGCCGGTTGAATATGTATGGTATACCCGGAACAATCTCGATGAATTCGATTGCATTCTCCTCCCAGGCGGATTTTCTTATGGGGATTACTTACGCCCCGGAGCGATGGCCGGCATGGCACCTGTGTTGAACGCGGTACGCGAAGCGGCGGAGAAAGGCAAACTGATCATGGGCGTATGCAATGGGTTCCAGATACTGACGGAAGCACGCCTGCTACCAGGTGCGTTACGTCGCAATAAAAGTCTGAAATTCCGCTGCGAGATTGTGAACTTGCGCGTAGAGAACAACAAAACACCATTTACTTCACAGTATGAAGAGGGTGAGATTATCCGTATTCCGATCGCGCATGGTGACGGTAATTATTACTGCGATGAAGAGACATTGCGAGAAATGAAAGCGAATCATCAAGTCGTATTCCGTTATAACGGCGGCAATCCGAACGGTTCCATTGAGAACATTGCCGGGGTTATCAATAAAGCGGGCAATGTGCTGGGCATGATGCCGCATCCGGAGCGGGCTGTGCACGAATGGCTCGGTTCAGCGGACGGAAAGCGCATGTTTACTTCGATTTTACAGAGCTGGAGGGAGAAGAACGGTGTCACATATAGAGCCTAATCCGCAACAGATCGCCGATAGAAAAATTTACCGTGAAATGGGTTTGACTGACGAAGAGTATGCTAAAGTCGTTGAAATTCTTGGCCGAAAACCGAATTACACGGAGACAGGCTTGTTCAGCGTCATGTGGTCCGAGCATTGCAGCTACAAGAATTCCAAACCGGTGCTCCGCCGCTTTCCGACATCCGGTTCGCGCGTATTGCAGGGACCGGGCGAAGGTGCAGGCATTGTTGACATCGGCGACGGTCAGGCGGTTGTATTTAAAGTGGAAAGTCATAACCATCCGTCTGCGATTGAACCGTATCAAGGAGCTGCGACCGGCGTGGGCGGTATTATTCGCGATGTGTTCTCAATGGGAGCACGTCCGGTTGCCCTGTTGAATTCCCTTCGATTCGGTGAACTGAATAAGCCGCGCACGAAATATCTGTTTGAAAACGTGGTGGCAGGAATCGCGGGTTACGGCAATTGCATGGGCATTCCGACAGTAGGTGGCGAAGTTGCTTTTGACCCGTGCTATGAAGGAAATCCGCTCGTAAATGCGATGTGCGTAGGTCTCATTGACCACGATAAAATCCAAAAAGGCGTGGCGGAAGGAATTGGCAACCCAGTTGTGTATGTAGGTGCTGCAACCGGACGCGACGGCATTCACGGCGCGACATTCGCTTCGGAGGAATTAAATGAAGAATCAGAAGCGAAACGGCCGGCGGTGCAGGTTGGTGACCCGTTCATGGAAAAGTTGTTGCTTGAGGCCTGCCTCGAACTGCTGGAGACGGATGCGGTTGTCGGCATTCAGGATATGGGAGCCGCAGGTCTGACATGCTCAAGCGCAGAGATGGCTAGCAAAGCCGGAAACGGCATGGAACTAAACCTTGATCTGGTACCGCAGCGCGAAAAAGGCATGACACCGTACGAAATGATGCTATCCGAATCACAGGAGCGCATGCTTCTTGTCGTGAAAAAAGGCCGTGAATCCGAAGTGGAGAAAATCTTCAAGAAATGGGGATTAAACTCTGCGGTTGTGGGCCGGGTGACGGACGATGGCATGCTGCGGCTTACGCACAAAGGGGAAGTCGTTGCTGAAGTTCCGGTGAAAAGTCTTGCTGATGACGCTCCGGTATACTGCAAGCCTTCACAGGAGCCGGTTTACTATAACGAATATCGGAACGTGGACACATTAAACTTGCCGGAGCCTGCCGATTATACGGAAGCGTTGAAAAAAGTGCTGTCCGCGCCAACGGTGGCAAGCAAAGAATGGGTGTATAATCAGTACGATTATATGGTGCGCACCAGCACTGCTGTTGTACCAGGATCTGATGCGGCCGTCATTACCATCCGCGGCACGCGCAAAGCGCTGGCGATGAGCATTGATTGTAACGGGCGTTACGTATACCTTGATCCGGAAACAGGCGGCGCGATTGCGGTCGCAGAAGCGGCGCGCAATGTTGTCTGCTCCGGTGCAGAGCCGATTGGCCTGACCGATTGTCTGAACTTCGGCAATCCAGAAAAACCGGAGATTTTCTGGCAATTTGAAAAAGCGGTCGACGGTATGAGTGAAGCGTGTCGCGTACTTGAAACTCCGGTTATCGGGGGTAACGTGAGCTTGTACAATGAAACGAACGGTGAAGCCGTCTATCCAACACCGGTTGTTGGTATGGTTGGTTTGATTCACGACGTGGATCATATCACGACACAGGCGTTTAAAAATGAAGGGGACGTCCTGCTTTTGCTCGGCGAGACAAAAGCGGAAATCGGTGGTACAGAATATCAGAAACAGATGAATGGTTCGATTATTGGACGGCCGCCGTCCATTGATCTGGAAACGGAGAAAAGATTGCAAAAAACCGTTCTTATGGCGATTCAGCAGGGACTGATCGCTTCCGCCCATGATCTAGCAGAAGGCGGGCTTGCTATTGCTTTGGTGGAATCGGCGCAGCCTGGTCTCGGGGCGAGCGTTGATTGGAATATTGACCTTCGCCCGGATTTTGCGTTGTTTAGCGAATCACAATCCCGCGTACTGCTGAGCGTGAAACCGGAACACGTGGAAAAAGTGTGGGAATTGGCGGCGGCAAACGGCATACTGTGTACGCGGATCGGTACGGTAGGCACGGATGCAATTAAAGTAACGGTAAACGGACGCGAATTGATCAACACGCCGCTGGAAGAACTGAAAGCGGCTTGGAAGGGTGCGATTGCATGTCTGATGCATTCATGATGGAACATGATGAATTGTGGGATAAATTGAACGAAGAATGTGGCGTATTCGGGGTGTTTAACCACCCCGATGCGCCGCAATTGACATATTACGGACTTCATGCACTGCAGCACCGGGGTCAGGAAAGCGCCGGGATTTGCGCGTCCGATGGGGAGAAATTTACTTCTCACCGCGGCATGGGCCTGGTAACAGAGGCGTTCAGCGGCGGGGAGTTAGGCAGAATCCGCGGACGGATGGCAATTGGGCACGTGCGTTATACAACGGCGGGCGAAAGTAAGCTTGAAAACGCCCAGCCGCTTGTCTTCAAATACACAGGGGGCAATCTGGCGCTCGCGCACAACGGCAATCTGGTAAACGCCACGCAGGTGCGCCATCAGTTGGAACGTCAGGGCTCCATCTTCCAGACAACAAGCGACACGGAAGTGATTGCCCATCTGATCGCGCGTTCCGGTTATGAGATTGAACAGGCGGTAAAAGAATCGCTGCGCATGATTAAAGGCGCGTACGCCCTGCTTGTTATGACGGAAAACAAAATGATTGTTGCGCTTGATCCGAACGGTCTGCGCCCGCTTGCGCTCGGAAAAATTGATGACGCATACGTTGTCGCTTCTGAGACCTGTGCGTTTGAAACGGTAGGAGCCGAGTATATTCGCGACGTAGAGCCGGGAGAGATGATCATTATGGACGAAGAGGGCCTTCGTTCCGAACGGTTTGCCGGCCAGTCCCAACGCGCGATTTGTTCATTCGAATACATTTATTTTGCACGCCCGGACAGCGATATCGGCGGTATTAACGTACATCTGGCCCGTAAAGAGCTGGGACGCCAGCTGTACAAAGAAGCCCCGGTGGAAGCTGACGTTGTCACCGGGGTACCGGATTCCAGCATTTCCGCGGCGATCGGATACGCGGAAGCGGCAGGCATTTCGTACGAGCTTGGCCTGATTAAAAACCGTTATGTTGGGCGGACGTTTATCCAGCCGACACAGGAAATGCGAGCTCGCGGCGTGCGGATGAAGCTGAGCGCGGTGCGTAAAGTCGTGGAAGGCAAGCGCGTCGTCATGATTGACGATTCCATTGTGCGCGGCACGACAAGCAGCCGAATTGTAAGAATGCTGCGCGAAGCGGGAGCAAAAGAAGTGCATGTACGTATCAGCTCCCCGCCGGTTACCAATCCGTGTTTTTATGGAATTGATACCTCCAGCCGGGAAGAGCTCATTGCAGCGAAGAAATCAATTGAAGAAATCCGGGAGTTTATCGGAGCTGACTCGCTGTATTTTTTGTCTGAAGAGGGTATGGTAAAAGCGATTGGGCGCAACGATACGGCTCCGAACCGCGGGCATTGTCTGGCCTGCTTCACAGGTTATTACCCGACAGAAATTTACGAAGAAACGAAAAATTGCGTGGAAAAATAGGGGGAGAAAGCATGAGTGAAGCTTACAAGCAGGCGGGAGTGGACATTGACGCCGGCAACGAAGCGGTTGAACGGATGAAAAAACATGTCAAGCGCACATTCCGCCCGGAGGTTTTGACTGACTTGGGTGGTTTTGGCGCGCTTTTCGGCCTTGATACAAGCAAATATAAAAAGCCGGTGCTCGTATCGGGCACGGATGGGGTAGGAACGAAATTGAAAATCGCATTTGCGATGGATAAGCATGATACGATTGGAATTGACGCGGTCGCCATGTGTGTCAACGACATTGTGGTACAGGGCGCTGAGCCGCTGTTTTTCCTTGATTACCTTGCCTGCGGCAAAGTTGTCCCGGAACGCATCGAAGCGATTGTCAAAGGAATTGCCGACGGATGCGAGCAATCCCGGTGCGCGCTTATCGGCGGCGAAACCGCGGAAATGCCAGGGATGTATGACGAATCGGAGTATGATATTGCGGGCTTTAGCGTAGGTGTAGTGGATGCTGATGAGATCATCGACGGCAAAAACATCAAGCCTGGCGATGTGATCATCGGTATGGCTTCCAGCGGGGTTCATAGCAACGGATTTTCGCTTGTGCGCAAGGTTCTGCTGGACAACGTTGGAATGTCACTGACGGATAACGTGGCGGAACTTGGCGGTACGCTGGGGGAGACGCTCTTGACGCCGACGCGCATTTACGTGAAATCGTGCCTTGCTTTGCTGGAAAAAGTGCGGGTGAACGGCTTTGTGCACATTACCGGCGGTGGATTTTACGACAATATTCCGCGCATCTTGCCGGAAGGAACAGCGGCTCAAATCGAGTACGGCTCCTGGGATATTCCGCCGGTGTTTACGCTTGTGGAAGAGAAAGGGCGTATATCGAAAAAAGACATGTTTCGTACGTTTAATATGGGGATTGGCATGATTGCCATCGTTCGGGAAAATGAGGCGGCCGAAGCGCTCCGCGTATTGCAGGAAGCGGGAGAGAAGGCGCAGATAATTGGCCGGATTGTACAGGGAGAGCAAGATGTACGCTTTGGCGGGGGGAATTGGTAATGAAAATCGCCGTCTTTGCTTCTGGAAGCGGCTCAAATTTCGCTGCTATTATGGAAGCTATTAGGAACAGGACGCTAACCGATGTGGAAGTAGCACTGCTTGTCTGTGACAGGCCTGGCGCATATGTGCTTACGAGGGCGGATTCTTACCAAGTGCCGACGTTTGTGTTCTCCGCCAGAGATTATCCGGACAAGCCAAGCTTTGAAAGGGAAATTCTCAAACAGCTTGAAGAGTTTGGTATAGAGCTTATCGTACTTGCGGGTTACATGCGCTTGATCGGTGACACGCTTTTAAAAGTGTACGGTGGGCACATTATCAATTTGCATCCGTCTCTCCTGCCTTCTTTTCCTGGAAAAGATGCTATTGGTCAGGCTTTACGCTATGGTGTGAAAGTTACAGGAATTACTGTCCATTTTGTGGATGAAGGCATGGATACGGGGCCGATTATCGCGCAGCGTTCTATTCCAGTGTACGGCAGCGATACGGAAGAAACGCTGGCGGCGCGCATTCATCGGGAAGAGCACCATTTGCTTCCTCAGGTGATTCAGCTTCTGGTAGACGGCAAGGTTCATCTTGATGGACGACATGTACGTGTTGATGCGGAAGATTTTGAATACGGTAGAGGAGTGGAAAAACTGTGAGTGCAGTACAGGTAAAACGCGCATTGATTAGCGTATCGGATAAAACAGGCATCATAGAGTTCGCCAAAGAACTGGAGAAACTGGGTGTAGAAATTATCTCCACTGGCGGTACAGCTGCTCTGCTACAAAAAGAAGGAGTAAAGGTGATCGGCATTTCTGACGTAACCGGCTTTCCTGAAATTCTTGATGGGCGCTTAAAAACGTTGGATCCACATATTCATGGCGGATTGCTTGCTGTACGTGACAATGAAAAACATGTTCAGCAAATCGCCGAGCATAACATTACGCCGATTGATCTTGTGGTTGTTAACCTGTATCCGTTCAAACAAACGATCAGCAAGCCAAACGTAGCATTCGCCGAAGCGATTGAAAACATTGATATCGGTGGGCCGACGATGCTCCGTTCCGCGGCGAAAAACCATAAATATGTAACGGTGATTGTAGATGCGGACGATTATAGCAAAGTGCTTGAAGAAATCCAGACGAACGGAAGCGTATCGGATGAAACGAAGCGTAAATTAGCGGCCAAAGTATTCCGCCATACAGCCGCTTATGACGCACTTATTTCTCAATACTTAACTGAACAGGTTGGGGAGCAACTGCCGGAAAGCTATACGGTAACATATGAGAAAGTGCAGGATCTTCGTTACGGTGAGAATCCGCATCAGACCGCAGCCTTTTATCGTGAACCGCTCGCAGGACAAGGCAATATTGCTACCGCCAAGCAATTGCACGGCAAAGAACTGTCTTACAATAATATCAATGACGGCAACGCCGCACTTGCGATCGTCAAGGAATTTAGCGAACCGGCTATTGTCGCAGTGAAACATACGAATCCCTGCGGTGTGGGCATAGGAGCAACGATTCTGGAAGCGTACCAGAAGGCGTACGAATCTGATCCGGTTTCAATTTTTGGAGGGATCATCGCAGCGAACCGTCCGATCGATAAAGAAACGGCCTTGCAAATGAAGGAAATCTTTCTTGAAATCATCATGGCACCTTCCTTTACCGAAGAAGCGCTCGAAATTTTGCAGGAGAAGAAAAATCTACGCTTGCTGGAACTCGGAGATCTGACGGCAAAAGACAAAGCTGCGTGGAAGTTGACCAGCGTCGAAGGTGGCGCGCTGGTGCAGAGCGAAGATGCGAAACAAATTACAGAAGCTGACCTTGAAGTCGTGACGGATCGCAAGCCGACGAAGAAGGAAATCGAACAATTGCTGTTTGCGTGGAAAGTCGTAAAACACGTGAAATCGAATGCCATCGTTCTCGCCAAAGATAATATGACAATCGGCGTGGGCGCGGGACAAATGAACCGTGTGGGTGCAGCGCGTATCGCGATCGAGCAGGCGGGCGATAAAGCGTTTCGCAGCGTACTGGCGTCTGATGCGTTCTTCCCGATGCCGGATACGGTAGAAGAAGCCGCGAAAGCGGGTATTACCGCAGTGATTCAGCCGGGTGGTTCCATTCGCGATGAAGACTCCATCAAAGTGGCGAATGAGCACGGCATTGCGATGGTATTTACGAAGATCCGCCATTTCAAACACTAAAGTAAAGAGAGGGAGTAAATTCAATGAAAGTACTCGTTGTCGGCGGTGGCGGTCGCGAACACGCCCTTGTATGGAAGCTGGCGCAAAGCCCGAAAGTATCTCGCGTTTACTGCGCGCCGGGGAACGCTGGTATCGCGCAGGTGGCCGAGTGCGTGCCGATTGGTGTCAATGACTTTGCGGCTCTTGCGGAGTTTGCGAAAAAAGAAAGCATCGAGCTGACGGTAGTCGGTCCGGAAGACCCGCTGCTCGGCGGCATTGTGGATTATTTTGAGGAACAGGGGCTAAAAATTTTTGGACCCAAAAAAGAGGCGGCGCTGATTGAAGGCAGTAAAGCGTTCGCTAAAGAGCTAATGAAGAAGTATAACATTCCGACCGGCGCGTACTGTGCTTTTACTGATTATGAAGCGGCCCTTGCTTACGTACGTGAGCAGGGCGCGCCGATCGTTATTAAAGCGGATGGTTTGGCAGCAGGTAAAGGCGTAACCGTGGCGTTTACGCTTGAGGAGGCGGAAGAAGCGTTGCGGGCGATGATGGTGGATGATGTGTTCTCAGGCGCTGGCGCCCGCGTTGTCATTGAAGAATATCTGGCCGGTGAGGAAATGACGCTGCTGTCGTTTGTAGATGGCGAAACGGTTATTCCGATGGTGCCGTCGCAGGATCACAAGCCGGTGTTTAACGATGACAGAGGCCCGAACACAGGTGGTATGGGAACGTATTCTCCGGTACCGCATATGGACGAGTTGGTTGTTCGTCGGGCCATTGATGAAATCGTCATTCCGACGGCTAAAGCGATGGTGGCTGAAGGGCGTCCGTTCCGTGGCATTTTGTATGCAGGATTGATGATTACGGACAAAGGACCAAAAGTCATTGAATTTAATGCGCGTTTTGGTGATCCGGAAACACAGGTTGTACTCCCGCGTCTCGCGAGCGATTTGGCCGATATTTTTCTCGCGACAGTGAATGGAAGGTTAGATGAGTGCCGTGTAGAATGGAAAAAAGACGCAACAGTTTGCGTCATTATGGCGTCTGAAGGTTATCCTGGTTCTTATTTGAAAGGCCGCGAAATTACCGGACTGCCGGAAAATACGGATGACGTGATCGTGTTTCACGCCGGAACGGCTGAGAAGGACGGTCGCATTGTGACAAGCGGCGGTCGCGTGCTTGGCGTGACCGCGATCGGAGAAGATTTGTCTGAAGCCCAGCGTAAAGCGTATGAAACAGTAAAGCGAATTTCGTTTGTAGGTGCGCATTACCGCACCGATATCGGGGCGAAAGCGTTGCGCCGAGCGGAAGAAAAAACAAAATAATCGGCAAAGGCGAAGCCACGCGGTTGCTATGATTTATAGCGACCGCGCGACTTCCCATTTTTAGCCCACATTATAGCTACGACAATAACAGAAGCGACAATGGTTAGAATGACGTATAAATTGTCGCTTACGACCTCCCACATAAGTCGATCCATATGTGCTTCCTCCTTTGTGCGTGTTTATTCGCTTATCGCCGGCAGCGTGGATAACTGCGGATGCGATATGGACGTTTATTTTCGCCGTTTATTGTGCTGATGTCAAGCAGCGCGAGCAGCGGGCAGAAGCGGGTAATACCTTCAGCTACTTTCAGGGCGCTGAGCATAATCAACACACATGTAGAAGTCCGGTAAGGATAGCGGGCAAGACGGGCTATGCCGTAAGAAAGGCCCATGAGTCCGAACGTAATCCGGATGAGTGCGTCACATATACCTACATTTTGTTTCATTTTGCAGTCCCCCTATATCTGAAAACTGTACATTCTTTTCTTAGCATGTGGAAAGAAAAAGGGAATATGCATAGGCTGTATGGCTTTTCCTTGGAAAAAGCGTAAGATTTTAATAGTACTATTAGAAGTATAGTAACAATAAAAAAATACTTATGCGAAAAGTTATACTTTTTTTAGATACAAAATACTATATTACTAGACGAAGACACAATAATGATGTACAATATTTTCAGAATAATAGGTTTTTTATTAATAAAAACAAATTTTATTTTCTGATTCAAAAATACAATATAGAGGGAGGGGATTTGTTTAGAAATAAGATATTTTTGCTTTTTTGAAAAAGGAGATTTTATTTGAAAAATAGGGGGCACATGATGAAGAAAAGAAAAGTCACAGGTATTCTTTTATCTCTCATGCTATCTGCCGGAATAGCAGTTGGTTGCAGCGGCGGGACGAAAGATGCGAATACATCCGCTTCAGGCGGACAGGGCGCAGCTGGGGATACGATTAAAATCGGAGCGAACCTTGAGCTTTCTGGGGGAACTGCATCGTATGGCCAATCTTCTGGTCAGGGGATCGAACTGGCTGTGGAGGAAATTAACAAGAATGGCGGGATCAACGGCAAAAAGCTGGAAGTGGTGAAAGTTGACAATAAGTCCGACCCGGCTGAGTCGACCAATGCCGCAATTAAGCTGATCAGTCAGGAGAAAGTAGCGGCGATTATCGGGCCGGCTACAAGCGGGGCTGTTTTGGCTGAGGTTGAGGTGGCTACCAAGAATAAAACGCCAGTGATTACAACTGCCGGTACAAGCACAAAAATTACGGTAAATGATGACGGGTCAGTAAATGATTTTATGTTCCGCACCTGCTTTATTGATCCGTTTCAGGGAAAAGTGGCAGCAAATTTTGCAACGAAAGAGTTGAAAGTGAAGACAGCCGCTATTTTTTCCGATAGCTCCAGTGATTATGCGAAAGGTTTAGCGGACGCATTTGAGAAAAAGTTTACAGAAAATGGCGGGAAAGTGGTAGCGAAAGAAGCGTATGTGGCAAAGGATACTGACTTTCGTGCTACGCTCACGCGCATTAAATCCGCAAACCCTGAGTTCATCTTTATTCCTGGATACTACGAAGAAGTAGGTCTAATTGTGAAACAGGCGCGTGAACTGGGAATTAAAGCAGTATTGATGGGTGGAGATGGTTGGGATTCTCCGACGTTGGTTGAACTGGCTGGAAAAGATGCGCTGAACAATGCGTACACGATCGTCCACTACTCATCCGATGATCCGGATCCGAAAATTCAAAACTTCGTCAAAGCTTTTAAGGAAAAGTACAACGGAAAATCTCCTAATGGATTTAACGCTTTAGGGTATGATTCCGTTTATTTTCTAGCTGACGCGCTTAAGCGGGCTGGTGATTTAGACCCGATTAAGATTAAAGACGCTCTGGCGCAAACAAAAGATTTGCAGCTTGTATCAGGAAAATTCAGCGTGGATGAGCAGCATAACCCGATTAAGTCAGCTACAATCTTAGAGTACAAAGATGGGAAGCAAGTATTTAAAACAAAAATTAATCCGTAAGTATACGAATGGGGGGCTTGCCCCCCATTCGAAATGTAAGGGGCACATTGTCGCGTTGTCGCGCGAAAGCATTGCCTGGAAGGAGTGGGAACATGGAACTGGTACAGCAGCTTATAAACGGTATTTCACTAGGAAGTATTTATGCTTTAATTGCACTTGGTTATACGATGGTTTATGGAATTATTAAGCTCATTAATTTTGCACATGGCGATGTTTTCATGGTGGGTGCTTTTGTTGGATTTTATGCGGTTACCGTCATGGGGCTGAGTTTTTTTCCTGCACTGTTGTTCGCGATGGTCGTCTGCGCGATTTTCGGCGTGTTGATTGAGCGGATCGCATATAAGCCGCTGCGCAATGCGACAAGAATCGCCGCTCTGATTACAGCTATTGGCGTCTCGTTGTTCATTGAATATAGCACGGTTTATATAAGGGGAGCACAACCGGAAGCGTATCCGGCTGATGTGATTCCGAATAAAAGCTTTGAAATTTTTGGAGTGACCGTTAATAGTCAGTCGTTATTCATTCTCGGCGTTTCGCTTGCGTTGATGGTTATTCTGCAATTTATTGTGCACAAAACAAAAATAGGAAAAGCAATGAGAGCGGTTTCATACGATGCAGAAGCTGCTCGTTTGATGGGAATTAATGTCGACAATACCATCTCGGCAACGTTTGCGATCGGATCGGCGTTGGCCGGCGCGGCTGGCGTTATTTTCGGAATTTATTATGTCAAAATTGACCCGCTAATGGGGATTATTCCAGGCCTTAAAGCGTTTGTTGCAGCGGTGCTGGGCGGTATCGGAATTATTCCAGGCGCGATGGTGGGCGGCTTGGTCCTTGGCGTGGTGGAATCTTTGGTCAGCGCTGTCGGATATTCGCTGTGGAGAGATGGGGTTGCTTTTGTCGTTTTGATTCTAATTCTGATTTTTAAGCCGTACGGATTGTTTGGCAAAAACGTCAGGGAGAAAGTGTAGAGGGGGGGAGAAAAATGCAACGGAAGAGAGTGAAAGGTTTCTGGTTATCCATTCTCCTTGCCATTGCTTTTTATGCAGTTATTCAATATCTTATATCTTTTTCTATGCTTAATACGTTTTATGAGAATACGCTGTACTTTATATGTATCAATATTATCCTCGCTGTTAGTCTTCACTTGGTTATCGGTATCACGGGCCAGTTCTCCATCGGGCATGCTGGCTTTTTGGCTGTTGGTGCTTATATTTCGGCCATTTGTACAATGAAATTAGAGCTGCCATTTAGCGTAGCGTTAATTGCCGGGGGGATTGTAGCGGCTATAGCCGGATTGGTTGTCGGCATCCCCAGCTTACGGCTTAAAGGGGATTATTTGGCAATTGCAACATTAGGCTTTGGTGAAATTATTCGAATTACTTTTTTGAACATTGATTATGTAGGCGGAGCCAGTGGGATGCAAGTATCCCATATGACAGATTGGACCACGCTATTCGTTTGCCTGTTGATTACGATTATCGTAATTATCAACTTTACGAATTCTACGCATGGGAGGGCGTGCATTTCGGTTAGAGAGGATGAAATTGCGGCCGATGCTATGGGAGTGAATACGACATACTACAAGGTCATTGCCTTTGTCCTGGGTTCTTTCTTTGCGGGAATTGCCGGTGGATTGTATGCACATAACTTCTATATCATTCAGCCCACAAACTTTGGCTTTTTAAAATCGTTTGATATTTTGATTTTTGTTGTGTTAGGTGGCTTGGGAAGCATGTCGGGCGCGGTGATTTCCGCTATTTTATTAACGATTGTGTCTACCTTCTTGCAGGATTATCCAGAAACGCGGATGATTATTTACAGTTTGGTTTTAATTATTGTGATGATTTATCGCCCGCAGGGATTGATGGGTACGAAGGAAATTACGGAACTCTTTAAGAAGAAACGCACAGGCATCGAAGGAGGAGAACCAGGTGGCAAACACACCGCTGCTTAAAGTAGACAGCGTCGGCATTCAATTTGGCGGGCTAAAGGCCGTCTCTGGTGTAAATGTGGAACTGTATCACGGGGAGCTTGTTGGACTTATCGGTCCGAATGGAGCTGGAAAAACAACATTTTTTAACCTTTTAACAGGCGTATATGTACCGACGGAAGGGCACATTTTTCTGAATGACGAAAAGTTGAACGGACTTGTACCATATCAAATCACCCGTAAGGGAATTAGCCGGACATTTCAGAATATTCGTCTGTTTGGTGATCTGTCGGTGCTTGACAACGTCAAGGTCGCTTACCACTCGCTTGCGAAACATTCGATTGTCAGTTCGATTCTCCGTTTGCCTTCCCATTTTTCCGGGGAGCGGGAGATGGAGAAGAAAGCGATTGAGTTTCTCAAAATTTTTAAGCTTGATAAACTGAAAGACGAGATGGCGAAAAATTTGCCGTACGGACAGCAACGTCGTCTGGAAATTGCCCGCGCGCTTGCGGCTCATCCGAAACTGCTTTTGCTTGATGAACCGGCGGCGGGGATGAATCCACAAGAAACGAAAGAGCTGATGGAGCTGATTGCGTTTATCCGCAAAGAGTTTAATCTTACCATCTTGTTGATTGAACACGACATGCCGCTTGTGATGGGCGTGTGCGAACGGATTTATGTTCTCGATCATGGACAATTAATTGCGCATGGCTCGCCGGAGGAGATCCGAAATAACCCGAAGGTGATTGAAGCGTATCTCGGCGAGGAGGTTTTGTAATGTTAAAGGTAGACAATATTGACGTATATTATGGAAATATTCAAGCATTGAAAAGTGTGTCATTGGAAGTGAATCAGGGGGAAATTGTGACGCTTATCGGGGCGAACGGAGCGGGAAAAAGTACGTTGCTTAAAACGATTTCCGGACTTCTAAAGCCAAGGCAGGGCAATATTGTATATCTTGACCAATTCATTGCGGGCAAACAGGCGCAGGCGATTGTAAAGCAAGGAATATCCCACGTACCGGAAGGGCGCCGTGTGTTTGCCAATATGACAGTGGAAGAAAACTTGGAACTGGGCGCGTTTTTGCGCCGCGACAAAGATGGTATGCGCAAGGATTTTGAGAAAGTATACGATTTGTTTCCGCGTCTGCTGGAACGCCGCAAACAATTGGCGGGCACGCTTTCCGGCGGAGAACAGCAAATGTTGGCGATGGGCAGGGCGCTGATGGCGCGTCCGAAGCTGCTCTTGCTTGATGAGCCATCTATGGGACTTGCGCCTCTGCTTGTAAAAACCATTTTTCGTATTATTCAGGAAATTAATGAAGCAGGCACAACCATTCTTCTGGTAGAGCAGAATGCGCATATGGCCCTTTCCGTAGCCAATCGGGCATACGTTCTCGAAACGGGCCGTGTTGTTCTTTCAGGCACAGCAGCCGAACTGAATGCCAGCGATGAGGTGAAGATGGCGTATTTAGGCGGACATTAATACAACATGCGGATTCTTCCTTTATGATGAAAGTTGCACGAATTTTTAAATAGAGGAAGAAATCCGCATATTTTCTTTCTATATATTTTTGTAATTCTACGTACTTGGGCATAAATTTTAGAGGAAAGCTATACTAAAGAAGTATGGTAAGATATAGGAAAATGATAAAAAGAAGAGGGATTATTATGAGAAAAAAAGTATGGGCGGCATCGTTGCTTGCTTTGAGCCTGTCTTTTACCAGCGCTTGCGGACTGCTTGATAAGCTGGAAAACAAGAGGCAGCAAAATATGCCGAACATCGAAACGGCTACCGGAGCGGTTCCTGAATCGGTGTCCAAGTACGTAGCTCCCTTAACCGGTCTTCCCGTCGAGAGTGAAAACAAGGATCGCGTTGTGATGGTCATGGTGAATAACCATTCCAAGGCGCGGCCGCAGTCCGGATTAGATCAGGCTGATATGGTGTATGAGATGTTGGAAGAAGGGCTTATCACCCGGTTTATGGCGTTTTACCAAAGCAAGTCACCGAAAGTAGTTGGGCCTGTGCGCAGTATCCGTCCGTATAATATTGAAATCGGACAAGGGTTTGACGCCATTATGTCGCATGCCGGAGGCAGCGTCGCCGCACTCAGCATGCTTCGCAGTGGCGATTATGCTGATATGGATGAAATTTACACATATCCAAAAGCTTACTGGCGCGATAAATCACGCAAAGCGCCGCACAATTTATATACAAACATTGAAAAGCTGCGTAAAGGAGCAGAAGAAAAAGGCTACAACCTCGGGGGAGATATTCCAGTTTTCTTATTTAAAAAGGAAGATGAATCGGTAGAGGGAGAGCCAGGAACGAAAATCAGCATTCGCTATTCCAAAAGGAATACAGCGGGGTACGAATACGATCCGGCCACAAAACAGTACAAGCGGTTTACCGCAGGCAAACCTCATCTGGATAAAGAGACAGGCAAGCAATTGCTTGCGACCAATGTGCTGGTCATTGCGGCGCACCATCGTGTATTGGACGGCGAAGGTCGCCTGGAAATTGATACGGAAGGGCCAGGAGAAGGTTATCTGTTTCAGCGCGGCAAGGCGCTAAAAATTACCTGGGAGCGGAAAGATGGGGCGATTCGCGCCTATCAAAATGGTGTAGAAGTACCGCTGTATCCCGGTACGACCTGGGTCAATGTTGTACCAACAACCCCGTCCTTCTCTGAACATATGACGTTTGAATAAGAAAGTGAATAGATCCACCCGTTTGGTTAACGTGGTGGATCTATTCATGACCAGAGGATTTCTATTGTTTACTTTTTCGTTATGATAAATTTGCTCATCTCTTTCTCCAGTGTTTCAGACATATGAGCTAACGAAGAAGAATTTGCCGCCACTTCTTCAACGGTCGCCGACTGCTCTTCCGCTGAAGAAGCTACTTCTTGAGCGGCTGCTGCTGACGCTTGAGCAATGGTGGCGATTTCTTGCAACGATTGCAAAATCTCTTGTGTATTGCTTTCTAACCTGTGAAAGATCTGCTCGATTTTTTTAATATTGTTTTCTGTCGCTCCAACTTTGGAGACAATGATGTCCAATGATTTTCCACCATATTTGATGATATCAACTTGCTTTTCTATAGCACTGAAATTACTTTCCATTGTACGAATGGTAATGGCTGTTTCCGCCTGAATATCGCGAATCATTTCGGTTATTTTTTTGGCAGCTATATTTGATTCCTCGGCAAGTTTATGTACTTCATCCGCTACTACCGCGAATCCTTTGCCATGTTCACCTGCCCGTGCTGCTTCAACCGCCGCATTTAACGCCAAAAGATTGGTTTGGCTGGAGATGTCGGTAATCGTTGTAATAATTCCTCCGATTTCTTCCGAACGACGTTCTAACTTTTGAATGGATTCAGTCGCTGAAGAAATCGTATCGCATACAACGTTAAGATGATGAATCGCTTCATGAATAGAACGGTTTCCTTCGTGGGCGGCGTTTGTTGCTTCTAAGGCATGTTCCATTGTCTTTTTCACTTGCTCATGTCCTTCTTTTGTTTCCTCCATTGCCTGTTCCATTTTCTCAAGAATGATGGAAGCCGCGTCGGCTTGACGGTTTGTTCCATCCGCCACTTCGTTAATGATAGTGGCAATCCGTTGGGAAGCTTCACCGCTTTGATTTGCGGAAGCTGATAATTCATGGCTGCTTGCGTTTAAATCAGATGATAGGGTTTGCATATCCTTGACGAGTGCCAACAGCTTTAGCCTCATTTGTTCAAAAGCGGCTCCAAGTTGCCCGATTTCATCTTTAGTATGCACAATGACTTTATCGGTCAGGTTTCCGTGTGCAATTTGCTGTGTTCCCGTCAAAAGCTGGGATAGAGGCAAAGTAATGGCACGGCTTATTTTCAAAGCGATTACGATGGAAAGAAGGAGCACGATTGATGAAGAGATAAGCAAGACCGTTTTCAAAAATGAAATCTCATCATCCAGTTGTTTAACGACAGCGCGAATGTTTTGCAGGGCTTCCGCACGAAACTTGTCTACCTTTTCGTTAATGCTTTCGGCATATGCGTCAAACTCGCCCATTGTTTCGTTTCCTTTTGCTGTGCCACCTTGAATGTAGTCATGCGCCATTTTTTTTCCCATATTGTAATATTCGTTGAACGACATCTGAATTTCTTGTAATCTTTGCTCCTGTTCCGGATAAAAGGAGCGCATTTCTCCGAGCGTTTTTTCAAATTGTTTAGCATATTCTTCGGCTTTATCGAAACCGTCATCCAAACCTTTTGCGGCTTTCGTAACGCTAATATCGGTGAGCCATTGCTGAACTTGCACAACGGATAATTTCATGTCATCGGCTTTTAAAGCTATCGGCAATGTTTTGGTTTCCATGTGCTGAATATTTTTCGTATTTTGGCTGATTTGCAGCAGAACAAAGGCTAAAACGGCTGCAAATAACAAAAAAATCATCGTAAAAGAAAGTAGCAATTTTCCTTTAATACTTTTCAAACATATCTCTCCTCTTTCAATAATGAACCTCTCCCACTTACCATAGGTTGAAGTGGGGGTTTCTGAACGATCCACCTCGGCAGAACAGGCGATCAACGGGTTGTCGCTGATCTCACAGACACGTGCCGTCTGCGAGGGGAATCATTCAGCAACACACCCTTACGGGCGTGGGGCGGAACAAACCATCTACTACTTCTCGCTTAGGCGATCCGTAGATACGTGGGTTTCTGTATTTCAAACGGCAAGGACTGAATCCGATTTTCATACAACACTTTGGACAGTAGATTCGCCGCACCGTGAATGTCCCGATGTTGGGTATAGCCGCACGAACAGCGATACATACGCCCACGCACGTTCTTTTTCGCCCCGCAAACCGGACAGGTTTGCGATGTATAGCGTTCCTTGCGCTTATGGAG
>NZ_FNDE01000055.1 GCF_900099925.1 Aneurinibacillus thermoaerophilus
AACGTTGGGCGATTGAGACTTATTTTCGTACCATGAAAAGCAACTTTTCCTTTAACGGTTATCAAATACGTAGTACCGTTGCAATTAAGCGGTTTTGGACATTGCTTTCTTTTACAGCCATGTTCTGCAGTGCAACAGGACACGGTGATATCTTAACAGGACTACGAAGTTGGCAAAACAAAAAGACAGAGAGTTGGATCGAATTTGTTTACTATGAAGCAAAGGCAGGAACGCAGCTGGATTTGATAAAAAATCAGTTACAAGCTGCCTAGGAGAACCTTCGGTTCTTTCTACATGGTAAATTTTGTATCAAATTTTGGGCAAGTCTAGTCATTTATTAACAAATTATTTATTGCATTTTTTACCTTGGAATATTATACTAATTTTGAAATTTATATATTTTTCTATTTTTAATAGAATTTTCTATCTAGAATTCTCTGAGAAAGATTGGTGAAACAATGCCAGAGACCAATTTATTCACTAATGAATTTCAAAAAAATAAAGAACAAAGTATTTCTGATATACGTTCGTTTCTAAGAAAAGCTAAAGATATGCAAGTTGTTAAATCGACTACTCGGATAATTACTACTCCTCCAGTTCTTAAAGAAGAGAATCGAATTGAATTGGAATATGTATTAAAAAAATTATTAGAGATTATCTTAACAATTCCAGATCGTATCTTTGGTGGGGATCTGGAGCAGATGGGGAGATTTTTAGGTTATCAGCCTAAAGAAATTCGAAAAATTCTGGATGGTACTATTCGCTTTGAAGATAAAGTGTTGTCACGTGGAGATTTATATCAAACGCCAGATGGTTGGAAGCTACTTGAATTGAATTTAGGTAGTAATGTTGGTGGCATGACGATGGCTTGGTTAAATCGTTTGATGCAGGAAACACCGTTTTATAATGAGTTGATAAAATCAAATGATTTGAAATATTTTGATCCATTGATATTTTGGGTTAATACGATTCGTGGCATGTTGCAGATAAATAGTAATTCACTTACTCTTGCTATGGTTGAAAGTGAAAAGGTTTTAAGTAGTTATTCTCATACATTGCAGTTAATGGCAAAAGAACTACAGGACCATACCGGTATTCAGTCGTTTGTTTGTTCGCAACGTGATTTAGAGGAAGGAACTGATGGTCTATATTTTAATGGTCGGAAGATAGATGTAGTATACCGATTATTTGACTTGGGCGATGTGGAAGCAGCGCCCGAGGAATATTGGCACATTTTCGAGGCATTAAGGGCAAAGCGGGTTCAAATGCCAATGGGGCTAGAATACAAAATACTAGGGAATAAAATTCTCTTTGCTATGATGTCAGACCCTCAGTATGAACCCTATTTTTCAAATGAAGAGCTATACATAATACATCGATACATTCCTTGGACGCGGTTGTTTGAAGAAAAGCTAATATCTTTTGCATTGCACAATCAAAGATCTCTAGTTATTAAGCCAGCAGATGGATATGGTGGAATAGGGGTTCTTTGTGGATGGGAACATCGAGAAGAGGATTGGAGGAACACTCTATATTCACTACTTAAAAGAAAAGAGAAATATATCATTCAGGAAAAAGTGACACCCTCAACTAGTGAAGTGTACTGTTCAACACCTGAGGGAGAAATAATCTCTCAAGAAGTACAACTTCTTTGGGGAGCCTATTTATTTGACAAAAGATTTGCTGGTGGTATCCTGCGGGCGAAGCCAATAGGGGGAGGTTCTGTAATTAATTTACACAATGGTGCCGCTATTGGGCCGATATTTATACACGGATGAATTGGAAAAGATACTTTTTCGTTTTTGCCTTGAAAGGAGGATTGAGCTATGGCAGTTCTAATTCTTTGCCGAGAAGAAACTAGTGATGTAATAGAACTGAATCGGGAACTGAAAAAACGTGGATACGAAGTTATCGTATCTACTCCTCAGGATATTTTAGTTCGTTCCTGTGGCGGAGAGAATCAGTTTCTTTACCGAAATGAACCTTTACGAATCTCCTGTGTTTTGGGCTGGGTATCTCTTCAGCAACGGGAATATGGTATGTGGTTACTAAAAGCGTTTGAAATAGCCGGTATTCCTGTGATTAACGACACCGATGTATTGACTATAGGCCAAAACAAGTTTCTCAATTCAATACTGCTAAACCATCACAACATTCCACATATCCCAACTTTTCTAGTGGGGAATATGGATCAACTGGATGAAGTAATCAATCAGCTACATTTCCCTTTAGTATTGAAGCCGATTATTGGTGCTAAAGGACAAATGGTAATACGTGTTGATGATGAGAACGCCTTGCGTAATATTGCTCCTTTTTATATGCAGGGAAATAAACCTTTATATGTACAAGCTCATATAAATAAACCAGGTCGCGATATCCGAGTTCGTGTTATTGACTACAAAGCAGAGTATGCATTTTATCGATACTCGGATAAGGGGACATTCTTAACAAACTTGTCGGTGGGAGGCAATTGGGAAGAATGCCCATTAGAATCTGACTTATCTGAACTTGCTGAAAAGTGCAGTAGAGTATTTAATGCTTCAGTAGCAGGCGTTGATATTGTGGAAGATGAACAAGGAAACTATCTGGTTATCGAAGTAAATACCACGCCTGCGATTACATATCCACGTGATGAAACTGTTTTACTAGTCGCAAATTTGATAGAGAGAGTTCTACAAAAAAATGTTACTTCTTCTGATAGTACTTAATACTATTGAAGAGTTACATGAATCAATTTCATAACTCGGAGCCTTAGAGCCCCAAGGGTTTCAGGAGCTTAAAAAAGTAGCACCTCCCCAAGTTTTACTTACAAACATGTGTTAAAAGCTCGATAATCCCTGTAAAAACGCAGTTTTTAATGCGTAATTATGAAATTGATTCACATAAAAAATTTTTTTCATAAAAAGGAGATTGATAAGAATGTTGTTGTCACCAGAAGCATTAATTCAAAAGTTGAAAGACATTGTGTATGAAAACCGTAAGATCACTCATCCGTTATACCAAACAATTATGAAAGGTGAAGCGACACCTCTTTTGCTCAAAAATTTTGTTTTACACCGTTATCATATTAAGAGTTTTTGGACTCGTAATATTTCCGCGATCCATTCCAAATGCCCAGATGTTGAAGCTCGTATTCATCTTGCAGAAAACATTTATGAAGAAGAAACAGGTAAGATTTCTGGAACCGAGCGCCATCTTGACTTGTTCGTGAAATTTGGTGAACAGTTTGGATTGACCTGGGATGAGATTAATAATTTAGAAATCCTTCCAGAGAGTCAAGCCGTAATTGATTGGAACAACACTGTGTGTGGACCTAATCATCATTTCTTGGAAGCTGTTTCGGCCTTAATCATTTATATGGAGGGTCAACCACCAGTGGAATGGGAAGGTCGTACAATGAACCATGCGATGAACTATTTCTATAACGTTAACGAAGCGGGTAGATCTTACTTTAATATCCATAGCAGCGATCAAATGGAGATAGAGGAAGATCATGCTGAAATTGGATACGAACTAATACGTAAATATGCGACAACAGAGGAATTACAACAAAAGGTAATTGATGCATTGTATAAATCGATTGACGTACGTATGAAACACTTTAGCGCTATTCTTCGGGTAACGAACGAACAAGCTGTTCAAAAGGGAATAGCAACTATCTAGAAAACAAAAAAGAAAAAATTCACTCAATGCGGATTCTTTCATTAATTGTGGTTGTTTACTCGGCTTCCACGGAAATGGAATCCGCATTTTTCAAAGTGTTGATGCTAGGGCCTATAAATAATGTGGAGGACATTATTAATGGTTAAGTTATTAGATGTGACATTGAGAGATGGTGGGTATACAAATTCGTTTCAATTCGAACAGCAAGTAGCAATTGACATAGTTGATTCTTTACATCAAGCGGGTATCGACTATATAGAGATCGGATATAGAAATGGCCCGGAAGAAGGACCAACAAAATTGGGGTTATCAGCAAGAGTAAACCGTGATTATATACACGCGATACGCACCCATGTGCCTGGTGCAAAGATTGTGGTTATGCTCCACCCACACAATATTTCAGAACAAGACCTTTTAGAACTTAAGGAATTCAATATTAATGTGGTTCGGATTTGTATTCGCTCGGATAACTTGCAAAACGGACTTTCGGTTATTAGATCGGCTAAACAGCAAGGTTTATTTGTCAGTGCAAATTTTGTCAGGGTGACCTATTTATCCCCATTACAGATTCGAGAATGGATGCTGCAAGCTGAAGCTGCAGGAGCTGATTGGGTGTATTTTGCTGATTCGAATGGCCATATGGTTCCAGATCAAGTTAAAGAGTATGCTGAAATCTTTAAAAAAGTTCTCCAGATCCCAGTAGGATTCCATGCCCATCATAACTTGTCATTAGGATTAACAAACACATTGGCGGCGATCGAAAGTGGTATCGATATTATTGATGCCTCTTTGCGCGGACTGGGAAAAGGGGCCGGTAACTTACCCACAGAGGTTTATGTCTCTTACTTAGAACGGATGAACATTAAACATAATTACGATTTGGTAAGTATCCTAAAAACAGCAGAATATTTGGAAAATAATGTGATGCATCGTCCTATGTATCTAACTACTCGTGATCTGATGTTTGGTATGGCGAACTTCTCAAATGATTTTATCAATCCGGTAATGCATGAAGCTGCTACTCAAGATGTATCTTGGCAACAGCTTACACTGAATCTAAGTAAAAGAAAGCCCATAAAGCCGGTTTTTGAGGAAATTAAAGCTGTTGTTGCTGACATAAAGTCTCTAGATAAAATTTTGGCTCCAACTTTAGAGGAGCGATCCTTATGAGTAAGTATTTTCAGGTAGTGACAGTTTCAGGTTCTCCTTATGAAAGAGGATACCAACATGGACAAGTTTTTGGGGAACAAATCCGTTCTTTTCTAGCAGACAATGTGGCAAGGATTAACATTGTCCGGAAGGATAAAATTTCATTAGAACAGGCCCTATCAATGGTTGATGGTTATATTTCGTTTATTGAACGTGACGTCCCAGATATAGCAGAGGAAATCCGTGGGTTAGCTGAGGGAGCCCAGATTACATATCGAGAGGCAATGTTACTGCAGGTAAGGCGTGAATTAATCTCTCGGGGCTTAGAATGTAGCGCTCTGGGATATGTAGATCAAGAGGAGGGTGCTATTATCGCTCAGAATGTTGATTTACCAGGAAACCTGACTGAACTTGGTATTATCCTAAAAATCAAAAGCTCGGTACCAGGTGAACCTAGTATCATGATGTATACCCATATCGGACTATTGGGTTATCTTGGAGTGAATAGTTATGGGATAGGAATTGGCTTAAATATGGTGTTAGCACCAGGTTGGCGAGAAGGTGTCCCTCCTTATCTATTAATTCGTCATCTCTTACATCAACGTAATTTAAAAGATTGTTTAAGAGAGATTCGCAGGATTCGTCGTACCTCATCACGTAATTTGTTACTCTCAGATGGTCATCGTGTTCTAGATATCGAAATGACAGTAGAAGATGAGCGGTTCATTGAACAACAACTAATTGTTCATACAAATCATTATCTCAATAATGAATTTCGTCAAATTGATCAGATTTCACCAAGCACATCGACTTTCCTACGGCTTGAACGCATGCATAGTTTAGCAGCACATTATGATAATAAGCCTTCCCTTCAACAAATACAAGAATTGCTAAAAGACCATACTAATTATCCCAGAAGTATCTGTGCTCATGGTCAAGGGGATTATAGCCGAGGGGAAACGGTTGCCTCTGTTATTCTTTACCCTAAAAAAGGGGTTATGTATGCAGCGAAAGGTTATCCTTGTGAAAACCAGTTTTATCGTTATTTGCTATTTGAAGAATGAGTTCTATTTTTCACAGTTTCCACCGTTGGGAGATGAAATAATATGAAAGAAACGTATATATCGTTGAATGGACGAATTACCCCCTACGAAGAAGCGAAAATCCATGTATCTTCTGTAGCGATGAAATATGGGGCTTCAGTATTTGAAGGAATTCGTGGCTATTGGAATGAAGAACAGAAGGAATTGTACTTATTTGCTTTAGAGCAACATTTAAAACGTTTGCTTGATTCTATGAATTTAATGGGAATGGAGCATGATTATTCAGTAGATAAACTTATTTTTCAAGTTGAAGAGATTGTAAAAGCGAATCAATTAAAACAAGATTGTTACATTCGGGTCGCTGCTTCAATTGAGGCAGATGGTCCTCTTGACACCCGAGGTCCTGTCCTACTAAATATCGCGGCTTTCCCACAGGGGCGTAAACCAATCCAAACAGGAATTAAGGTTTCAATTAGCTCTTGGACTCGCCTTTCGGATAACATGATGCCTCCACGTATCAAGTGTGTGGCTAATTATCAAAACGGAAGAATCGCTTTACTCCTGGCTAAAACCGACGGATATGACAACACTATATTATTAAACCAAAATGGCAAAGTAGCAGAAGCTCCAACAGCTGCAGTCTTTCTCGTAAAGAACGGAGTACTTACTACACCTGTTGTTACAGATGGTATTCTTGAAAGTATTACTCGTCGTTTCTTGATTGAGGTGGCCCGTGAATTGAATATTCCAATTATAGAACGCCAAATTGATCGTTCTGAATGTTACTTAGCGGATGAGGCTTTTCTTTGCGGGACAGGTGCCGAAATATTGCCGATTCGCTCAATTGACCATTATTTGATTGGAGACGGTAAAGATGGAATTATTACTCAACGATTAAAGGACTTTTACTTTGATGTAGTGTATGGAAAAAAGCCAAAATACAGTCATTTATTATTCCCAATTTATAACTCAAAAGGATGATTTCTATGATAGATTTACTTTTTGAAGAACAATATAAACAAACTATTGAAAATAATCGTCATAACTTGCCTCAAGAAATTGCATCCGTTGTAGATAGATGTGATTCTGAGGGGTTTGTGTTTCGGAATAAGCCATTTCCTTTGTACCCTCGAATTAGTATTCTTCCTGTCGAGGTCCGTAATGAAATTCAAAAAGAAGCAGAAAAAATGATTGATATTCTTGAAAAGGTGATCGAACTATACGCTAATGATCAACGCACTCGTGAATTTTTTATGCTAGGTGAGCAGGCTCAAGAGCTTGTTAAAATTGATCCGGGTTACAAACGAAAAATTCAAATCTCGCGCTTTGATACTTATTTAGTTCCAGGTAAAGATGTGTTTAAAATTTTAGAAAATAACACGGATTGCCCAGCCGGAGTAATTTTTACAGGTCGAATATTAGAAGTAATGAAGCGGATTTCTGTCTTAGATGCTTATTTGCGGAAACTTCCACCGTTAAGAAAAGAAGGAATTGATACCACGGATGCATTTATTCGGCAATTACTCGATACCTACCAAGAGTTTAGACCCGGATCAGAAATGCCATCCGTTGCAATCTTGCAAGTAAGAGGGAAGGAAAGTAAAGAAGTTGGAGAAATGGTAAAACAGTTTGCTTTATTAGGCATAGAGGCAATAATTGCAGACCCGCGGGATCTACAGTATAGAAGGGGTAAGCTATACTCGGGTGATTTAGCGGTAGATCTTGTCTGGAATAAGATTAATACAGCCGACTTTATTCCACTGCTCGATGAAGCAGAAAGAATAAAGAATTATTTAAATGCATGTAAGGATCAAGCAATTTGTCAGGTGAATTCATTTCAAGCACGTTTTATTACTGAAAGTAAACTATGTATGGCTTATCTTTCAACTCCTTCCTTTAGTCATTACTTCACGGAAGAAGAACGGAACGTAATCTCGAAACATATCCCTTGGGCCCGAAAATTGGAGGATGGATCTGTAGAGTACAGGGGTAAACAAATTGAATTGAAACAGTTAGCCTTGGAAGAGCAAGAAAGATTTGTTATCAAAACAGCTTATGATATTCGGGGTGAAGGTGTATTAATTGGTTGCTCTACACCCTCAGACCGTTGGAAAGAAATTTTAGAGGAATGTTGGAACAAGCCATTCATTTTGCAGGAATTTATACCGGCACCGGAAATCGAGGTGCCAGTTGACGATTGTCGGTCATTTAGTAAGAAAAAATTTAGTACGGATCTTTTTATGTTTGGTGGAAAGTTCCAAGGATTTGGCTCCAAAATTAGTGATGAATTTAAAGTGAATATTTTTCAAAATGGAAGCAAACAGGTAATTCTATCGTTGGCCGAAGGGGATCGAAATGGAAAGTCAACTATTTAAGGTATTTACTCAAGACCCTAAACATGGGAATTCAGCAGCCGTAATTTTGGCAGAAGAATTATCTGAAAAAGAAATGCAATCATTGGCGACTCAAATAAACACAGTAATAACAGTGTTTGTGTTACCCTCTCACTTGGCTGATGCTAGGTTCCGTTTTTTTTCTATTTCTTCTGAATTACCCTTTTGTGGGCATGGGATTTTAGCAGCAGCTGATTACTACATGAAGGTCACAGGCCACCAACAGATAAAAGTGGAAACTCAAGCCTCGGTGGTTACTATTTCGCGAAATTCAAAGGGGACCATCCACTTTGAAACTACAGGGGTATCAATTATCGATTGCTCATTTGATCAAAAAGAGGTATTAAGTTTTTTAGGAATTAATGAAGATTTGATACACAAGGACTTACCTTTTTGTATTGCTTCGATTGGGAGCCCTAAATTGTTTGTCCCTATAAAAAAACTGGTGACCGTCCAGTCTATCACCCCTGATTTCGAAGCGATAAGTGAGTGGAGTTCAAAGATGAAAGTGAACGGGGTTTATGTTTATACCTTTGAAACACAACATAGTGATTCATCGCTTCACGCTCGAAGCTTTAATCCTTTGTTTGGAGTCAAGGAAGACGCAGCTACCGGGGTAGCAGCGGGTGCTTTGGCTGGTGTACTAGTCCAGGCGGGATATTTTCATTCAACTCTTATTGTAGAGCAGGGGTATAACTTGGGACAGGAAAGTAAAATTTTTGTGGAAGTAGGGGATGTTATTAAGCTAGGTGGATTTGTGACGCAAATTGGGAAAGTAGAGGTATAACAAAAAAGGAAGAACAAAGGGGAGATTTGACATGGAAAATAAAGTTGATTTTTTTGAACAATTAAGAAAATTACCTACATCCTGTATTTCAGATGCCCTAGATATGCTTGGGATCAATGGTGGGTGTGAATTAATTCGCCCGCTCACCCAAGGTATGGCGCTAGTCGGACCAGCGTTTACATTACAATATGAACAGGTAAAGGAAGGTGAAAAGGCTCCGGCAGGTGAATTTATCGATGAAGTACCAGCCGGTAGTGTAGTTGTTATTGCCAATGGCGGTCGTTATTGTACGGTCTGGGGTGATCTTCTTACTATTGCTGCAAAACAAAAGGGAATAAAGGGAACGGTGATTGATGGCTGCTGTAGAGATGCTACAAGTATTATTCAAATGAACTACCCGATATTTACAAAGGGCACCTATATGAAGTCCGGAAAGAATCGAGTAAAACTAGTCGGAAAACAAATTCCGGTTCGTATTGGTAATACGATTGTTCATCCAGGGGATGTAATATGCGCAGATGATTCAGGAGTAATTGTTATTCCACAAGAGGTACTACCGGAAGTTGTTGAAAAGGCTCTAGCAGTCGAAATAATGGAGCAACAAATCATCCGTGACTTAAGAGAGGGGATTTCTATGAAGGACGCTAGGGAAAGGCACAATTACAATAATTTTGCTTTGCTACTTAATAAGTAATACATCTTGGGGGAGAAATGGAATGGCTATCTTGATTTTTAATCGTAGTAAATCTTTTCATTTTAAGGAGTGGTTGAGTGATCTTAATGAGGAACTTGTATTGTTTACTCAAGTAAGTCGGTCGGATTTGGATAACTATAATCATGTAGAAATGATTGAATCCTTTGATCAAAACGGATGGACAGAAATCCGTGCTATTGAACTCCATAAAAACTTTAATTTTCATACTATCATCGGTCATTCCGAATATGATTTGATTCGTGCAGCACGGTTACGGGAAAAATTTTGTATCAGAGGACAAAGGGTTGAAAGTGCACTTGCCTTTCGAAACAAAGTACTAATGAAACAGTTGGCAGCTAAAGGAGGAGTAGAAGTACCTACTTTTCGATCAGTTAACTCCTCGATTGACCTTTTTGAATTCATCGAAGAGAACGGATTCCCTATTGTTATCAAACCAATTGATGGTGGAGGTTCTCGTCATACTCAAGTTTTATATAATTTCGATGAGATGAAATTAATTCTTCAACAAGGACTACCGACAAATTTAATGGTAGAGAAGTTTGTATCCGGCGAAATGTACCATGTCGACGGTATAATGCGGAACGGGGAAATTTTATTTTCATGCGCTTCCCGTTATATAAATGGATGTTTAGCCTTTACTAAAGGAGCAAGTTTAGGCAGTGTTATACTTGACAAAAAAAGCAGAATAAGCAATCGATTGCATCAAGCCTTGAGTACTGTTCTTGCTTCATTACCGGGAGCTCCAATTTTGGCATTTCATGCAGAGTTTTTCCATACTGATGATGATCGATTACTCTTGTGTGAGATTGCCAGTAGAACGGGCGGAGGACGGATAATCGATACAATTAGGGAGGTATTTGGTATTGATTTAAATCGTTTATGGATTCGTCTCCAATGTGGACTTGATGAAACTCCACAATTAACTCAGAAAGCAGATCAATTAGCAGGTTTTCTAATTGTCCCACCAAAAAACGGAAAATTGTTACACTTGCCAAAAGTGGTACCATTCGAATGGGTAGTCGACTATACTTCGTCTGTTCAACCGGGCCAAACTCTTCAGAACGCAGCTTCAAGTGTTGATAGTATTGCGACCTTAATTGTAAAGGGAACGACCGAAAAGATGGTTGAGTCCAGATTGAATCAATTGAACGAATGGTATATGAACGAACTAGTATGGGAAGAGGAATGGGGGGGTAGGATTGGTTAAAGAACACAATGAGAAATTGTTTACCAGAACATTCTCCCTCTATCTAGCTTCGACCATTATCAATTTTTTGGGGACAGGTATGCATGGTATTGCATTACCATGGCTATTGTTGGAGATGACAAAGAGCCCCTTATCAATCGGGATACTCCTCTGTATCCGAGCATTACCAGGCATATTCTTAGCCCCATATGCAGGCTATGTCGCAGATTGTATGGATCGACGTATCAATTGTTTTCTGATGAATCTTTTACAAGGCATTGTAGTTTTTGTTACAGTGGGTCTTGGCTATTATGGCCTTCTCAATCAGTTTTATATTTATAGCATGGCGCTACTTATTTCTATTGGCAACACTTTCTTCTTTCCAGGGATTCGTGCCTATATTCAGGAAGTCGTGGGAAAAGCTAATCTACTACGTGCCAATTCTTTGACTGAATCATTAACACAGGCTGGAATGCTCATAGGAACTGGTACAGCCGGTCTCGTTATTAGTTCTTTTGGTACGATGACTGCTCTTTTTATTGATGGATGTACCTTTCTAGTGTCTGCTATTTGTATTATTTTGATGAATAAAACTAAGGCTTCTTTTTCAGTAAAGCCCCAGAAGTTTGCCATTTTAAAAACACAGTTCGAGGTTCTAAAGTATGTTAAAACTAAGTTCATACTATTTGTTACAATCTTGTTATTATTAGTGCCAACCTTCTGTGTACAAGTTAACAATGTTCTAGTTGGGGCTTTTACAATGGATTTACTGAAGTTAGATGCATCCGCTTATGGACTTATTAACCTATGCTACGCAATTGGTGCAATGCTCTCAGGGTTTATACTAGCTTCTTTAACTAAAAAAAGAGTAAACGACAAATATTTTATTTTCGTTTCTATACTTGCTCTTGGATTATTCGAAGGTTTATTCGGTTCTAGTCAGAATCTATCAACTGCTATGCTTATAACGTTTATAATCGGATCTTGTGTTGTAATTACACGAACCTGGTTAAATACAAAAGTTATGAGCATAACTGATAATGAGTACGCGGGCAGGATTCAAAGCACGATTGGTTTCCTAACTTCAGTAATGCTTCTTGTCTCCGGATTAGTGGTTGGAGGGATAGCGAAAAACGTTGGTTATAATTTAGTTTTCTATTTACTAGGTACTTTCGTAGTTCTAATTGCTTTTATCTCTTTGTTTTATTACTCGAGACAGGAGAACGCAACTACTACGAGTAATACCAGTGAAGCTACCGTTAAGGCAAAAGTAAACGAAATGTAATTTCAACATAATTGAATCAATTTCATAACTCAAAGCCCTTGAACCGTAAGGTTCAATAGACATGAAAAAAAGGAGTACCTCCCAAAATCTCGAATAGAGTAGTTGCTCAGACAACTCAATGAGAAAGGTTGGTCTCCTCATGTACTCTATTCGCCAAGGACATTTATTTTCCCTGCAAGACTTATTAGATTTAGAACCTACTGAGCGCTACACAGCAATTTTTGAAGGCATCAATATTATGCCTCTGCTTAAAATTGTGTCTAAAAAAGTATGTGAAGGTGCGCCTCAATCGCTTAATATTATCCAGCGATGATTTATTCCCTGTTTGCTCGTATTCTAGAAGGTATTCCAACCATTAAACTTCTTGTTCGTCGCTTGAAAACCGATGTTCTTTTTCGTTTGGATTGCGGATTTTCTTTTTCTGATCGAGTACCATCTGAAGCTTCTTTTTCCCGTTTGATTCGAAGAATTAAATCCTCCAATGTGCTCGATGAAATAAATCATGCCCTTGTTTTACAAGCTGTTGAAGAAGGCTTCATTGATGGCAACCACATTGCAATTGACGCTACCCATGTAGAAGCGCGAGACCAAGCTCCACAAAAAGAAGAAGTTGAACAACAACCCGTCAAAGAGCCGAAAAAACGGGGGCGTAAGAAAAAAGAAGCCTATGAAGCATGGAAAAAAGAACAAGAAGAAATCGAAAATCATCTTCCTCTTTTTGAACAGAAAATCGAAAAATAATTGGACTACACCTTCGGTGAACTCCAAAAAGAAATGCCAAACGCTCCTCGGTGGAGAATTAAGAAGAACTCCGAAAATAAAAATGTTTTCTGGTATGGCTACAAACTCCATCTAGCTGTAGAAACCAAAAGCCAGTATCTTTTAGCTCACTTGCTTTCGTCAGGAAACATGAATGATGCTAAAGCTGCTATTCCCCTGTTAAAAGGAGTGGCTGAGCGTTTTCCTTTTCTCAACATCACGAAAGTGATGGCGGATGCTGGATATGACTACAATCCGATTTATGAGCAGATTTATCGCATGAAAGCGGACGGTATCATTGCTTATAATAAGCGGAATGAAGCGCCACCTATCGGTGTCGACAAGTATTTTGCACCGACATGTGTTCGTGAACACTCCTATCGATATGACAGTTATGATGCAAAATATGAAACACTCAAGTATACAAGACCAAAGGAATGCAAAGGTTGTCCGTTAGCTGACGACACGCTGTGCCAAAAGGTCATTAAAATCAAAAAGACAATAGACTTACGCCGTTATCCTGCCCCTGCACGCGGAAGTAGAGCATGGAAAAAGCTTTATAAGGAACGTACTTCTGTGGAGCGAGTCAATGCCTACTTAAAAGAATATTTTCAGCTTAATAATGTCCGATACCGTTCTGGAGAGTTGGCAAAAGTTCATGTCGATTTGCTGTGTCTATTGTTTAATGCTTCTAAATTAGCTGTAGATCGTATCAATACCAAATTAAACGATAAAGCTGCTTAGTAGGACACGACCTCCGGTCGTTAAAAAAAATTAAATACGGAAATTCTGCAGGTATTGAAGTTTTTAGAAAGCAATTATGAAATTGATTCA
>NZ_FNDE01000071.1 GCF_900099925.1 Aneurinibacillus thermoaerophilus
TCCGCATATTTGGAAGCAGAGCCGCGCTCCGTATCAATCACCGCAACCTTCTCGCCAAGTCCGCTGGCAAGCCGGAGAGATGTGTATGTCTTTCCGGCTCCGGACGGCCCGCACAGCGCGATTCTGGCGCGTGACTTTGTCTTTGTCGCTTTTGTAAATGCCATTTTTCAATCACCTCTAGTTAATAAATTCCTTCCAGCAACATGAGCATATGACTCCGTATGGCTCCTCTTCTCTTGCGTGATACACCGGAGTGATTTTCTCCCCCGGCTCAATCGGATCGCTGCACATCACGCAAGCTTCACTCTCCCGGTTCATCTCATATCACCCCAAGGTAAATTCATCTGGCCGTTCCGTCAGTTCAACATGCGGCACAACTTGTCCATTCGAATCAATGTAGACCAGCTTCCCGTCTACCTTTGCCTGCGTCAGTGTCTTTTTCAGCTCCGCCCACTTCACTGTGGGCTTGTGCTCGATGTACTCCGGATGGTTTGCTTCTAGCCAAATAAGGAGTTGCGCATCATCACGCTTGATTTCCGGTTGCTTGGCTTTGAATGCTGGCTTGTTGAACGGAAGCTTGAGTGATTTCGTGATTTTCTTTTTGCCAGCTGCAATTTGCTCTTGAATGGTTTGCTGGAGATACAGCATGAGTTTTCCTCCGAAGAAGGAAACCGTTTCGAGATATGGCTTTTTCGCTTCTTCCCTCCAGGCTTCCACAACTTCGATTTTGCGCTGTAGCGATTCAATCCGTTCCTCTGCCAGCTTTTCGATTTCATGAATCTTCACCTGTGCATCGTGGATGCGTTCGTCAGCCCACACTGCTGATTTAAGGTCTGTGACAGCCCAGCCCTCTGTTACCTCGTTCTTTTCTGCCAACATGTCGTCTAAGCGTTCTACAGGGATTGCCATGAACAGATTCCTCCGCTTCTTATTTGTTTTGTGCTATAATGATCGTAAGTTTTGTTTTCCAATTGGCCCTGTTACCGCAGGGCTTATTTTGTTTCATACACTTGCGCCATGTTTAACACCGCATTCATAGCCGCTGCATATCCAGCCTCAAACATCGCGCTCAAACTTCCTGGTTTTTGTAATGTTCATCACGCTTTTTTGCCGATGTCCTCATAGCCTTTTCAATCGCTTCGGTCAATTCCTTTTCCACTCTTCTCACCTCACCTTCATATGTATTTGGCGACCCGTGCCGGAGTCGAACCGGCGATACCCTCGGGCCAAAAAGTCCGGAGAGCCAATTCCGGCAGTCGTAAAATACTTAAAGGACGATTTCCTCCTTTTCATTTTTTAGCACCTGGCTCGGAAGTGCTGCCGGAACCGGGCAAGGAGAAAAAATATGGTCAAGAGGTGGAGTTCAAATTCCCGGTCCCGGCAGCAAGTCCGAATAGGACTTGCAAAGACATAAGTTTTCACATATGATTAATTTATAGTTGGAGTTATGCCGTCATCGTGTTCGCGCACATGGCGGCTATTTTTGTGTAGTAGTGAGACAGATCATGATAATGTTTCATACTCAATTTGTGATAGGCCCATGCTGCTTGGTAGCCTTTTTCTTCGCCTGCTGCTTTGTATGCCTCAGCCAGCTTCAAGAATTCATCAGCTTCTTGCTTTGCCTCTTTCATCTCTAGTTTGATTCGATTCAGTTCCAGACGTTGTTGATACGCCTTGTTCTGTTCATCATCCATAAGCGACATATCATAAGGAGCTGTGCGTTCCAGTACTTCCTGCAATCTCATATTCCAATCATGAGTAGTCTTCATATTTCAGCCCTCTCTTTCTGTGTTGTTCTTCAGAAACTTCAATGAGCACCATCACACGCTCGGCCATAGTTAATTCAAGCCAGTTGGCGATTATAACATTCATGCCGTTACCCCCATTCTTTTCTGTAACTCTTCCGGGAGTGGCATTATCATGCCGTCAGAGAGTGTATTTTGTGTCCATACCCTTACAACTTCCGGAATCTCAAAGCTAAATTCCCTTTCTGCTGCATAAAGCGTTGTATTGATAGCTGACTTTACATCGATAATTTGCTTTTTCTCGGAAAGCATATCTTTTGTTTGTGGTATCCTGTTTGGCCGACGTGAGTTCCAAATCTCCATCAGATCATCAACAGCTGCCAGCGCATCTTTTAGCTGTTTTCTCAGATTTAGCAGTGCGTCTCCGTATCTTTGATTAAACTCCGGCGTGATCGGTGGGAGCGCCAGTGGATCAACACCGTACATGCACATAACCACTTCTCTTCCTTCATGCCAGCCGGTTGCTGTACACCAATTTAAGGCCAGTTCCAGCCGTATATCTTTTACAAAGCCATTCTCGATCTCGCTTACTCTCTTTTGTGAGATGCCCAGGATTTTTGCGAGAACAATTTGCTTTTCACACCCTGGCACAAAGCTATTTTCACGAAAGAATCTAAGATATAACCCTAAATTCTGTTTGTTGTATAACCCGTTCGCCATCTGTTCGTGCCTCCTTTATCCCTGAAATAAGGCTAGAATGTAATTAAGACAAAGGATATCTGCTCACTCTTAGGCGTTTTGTCTATTCAGTTGTTAAGAGCAATAATCCCGTTTGATACAAAGTTGATTCAGAATAGTTTGAACAAGTGGTGCGTATGGGTGGAGCGCGTGTTTTTTGCAATCAAAATCAACGCAGTATTTTTATACATCGAACTTTTGTTCTTATATTCTCTACCACACTTAGTTTTCCTGAATTAACATAGTACGCTTTATTTTCTAAGGGATAGAGAGTTTTTATTCTGGCCAATCGCAATCCATCAAAAGATAATTACCGTCTACCCGAATCGCTCTGGCCAACTTAAATATTTTGTTAGCTAAAGGGTTGTATGGACGATTTGCTTCGAATCTTCTTATGACTGATAAAGAAAGTCCGGCTTTCTCAGCTACTTCTTTCTGTGTCATTCCCATCTCCTTACGACGCTGGCGAATAAACTCGAAGCTTTTCAATTACATCTCTCCTTTAAGCAGACTTGGTTTTATGTCGCTTTACGTGAGCGTTTTGAGCATAAAAAATTTCTTCAACAGTAGATCCATAAAAATCAGCTACTTTTTTGAGGGTTGGATATCTCCCAAGTCTTTTCCCAAGCTCCATCATAGCTAGCATACTGCGAGAAATTCCTATAAGATTAGCAGCTTCATCTTGGGATAGCCCTTTTACAACACGAAGAGAAATCAATTTTTCATTTTTGTTATTATTCATTTCTTTACCTCCTTTCACGCTCACTTTAAGTGACACATCTATTTATTATAATACTCGCTTTAAGTGACAATGTAAACAATTTTTTCTCACTTTAGGAGACATTTGTTTTATATTGTCACTAAGCGTGATATCCTAAAGATGGTGATGGAAAATGGATAAAGATATATTAAGAAGCAGAATTATTGAGCAAAGAAAGAAACGTGCTTGGTCACAGGTTGAATTTGCCAAAAGAATGAACGTAGGCCGGAGTACGGTAGCTATGTGGGAAACTGGGGATAGGGTTCCTGATACCCCAACTATTCATCGTCTTGCAGAAATCTTCGATATTTCGGCTGATTATCTACTTGGACTTTCTGACAACCCGTCACCAGTCATAAAAAATGTTGATGATAAAGACGGACTAGCTTTTATAGATGGTGAAACACCACTCACAGAGGAAGAAAAAGAGTACCTAAAAGAAAGCCTGGAACTATTCCGGAGAATGAAAGCGAAACGAGAACAACAAAAGCCCTGAATCTCAGGCGATTCGGGCTTTTTCTATACAAATAAAACAGAACATATATTCCCCTGAAATAAAGAGAATGGGAGAGGATTAGACTTGCTGGATTTGTCATTATACAAACCAACGGCTTTAGAAAAATGGATCGAAAAGATTTACAAAGCAAATAACATACTCACACCAAGAGATATGGACATTTATCATATTGCTGAAATATTTGGTGGAGATATCATGGAAACACCCATAAAAAGCCATGCACGTTGGGAAGATGATGGAGACGGATATTTCGTTATATTCTTAAATCGAGCTTTAGACGAGCTTTCTAGACGTTCAGAATTCCATCATGAGCTATGTCATCCACTTCAACATGTAGGAATTCAAGAACGGCTCCCAAAGCCATTTAAAGATCTACAGGAACGGCAAGCAAGGATATTTCAGTTATATGCTTCTATCCCATTTTTCATGGTAAAGGAATTAAACATGCCCAATCATAAAAGGGAAGCTATTGGATTTTTAGCTGAAGAATTTAAGGTTCCTTATAAGCTAGCAGCAGATCGCTTGAACCAGATCGGGAGAAGAATATTTCAGGCAAGATTTGATATACAATTTGCTCAGTATTTACGGGAAGAAGAACAGAAGATTAATGGAAAAACAATTTCATACAAAATAAAGGATTAGCTAGTTTTTTAGCTGACTACTTCAATGTGTCTCTACATTAAAACCGAACTGCAAAAACGCTTGAAGCGTCGTTTCCCAATGCACAGCCAGAGCATACAAGCTGTGTGCCACAAATATCTTTGGGC
>NZ_FNDE01000014.1 GCF_900099925.1 Aneurinibacillus thermoaerophilus
ATCTAGAGCACGGAAGTGCCCACTATCTTTTTCAAGTCATCTCTCGCCGCTATGAACGTGGTTCTATCATCATGACCTCCAACAAGTCATTTGGTGAATGGGGAGAAGTATTGGGAGATCCAGTTATTGCGACAGCGATGTTGGATCGACTTCTGCATCATTCTCGTATCTTTAACATGAAAGGTGAAAGCTACAGATTACGGGAAAAGAAGGCTGCATCACGAAAACAGAAGGGTTCGTGAGGAGCCCTTCTGGGGAATTTTAAAACGGCGATTTTGGGGAAGTTATAGCCGGCCTTGACAATCGTCGTAGGAAATAACATGTTTGCTACTCCGTTCTATCAAGAATATAAGGTCCAGACACCGCTCAAAACTCATTCCCATATCTATTGCTTCGTCAGCAATCTCGCCAAACGAGATAGTCGCCTATTCCTCGTGCCTTTCCATACAGCACTTCTTCCCTGTATCGACAGGAAAAATATGTTTTTGTTTTTGATTCTATAGTATCGTGAATATAGAATAAAAGGATAAAAAAGGGAGAGTTAGTAGTAGATATAACGGAAGATATGGAGACCTGGGAGGAGTTTTCTTTGAGAAAGTATCTACTTATCGTTCTTTTCCTTTTACTTTCTGTATTTCTCACAAGGTTTGTGTTAAATAGAGAATATTATCCACCATTGCCCATCTCTTCTATAAATAAAAGGGAGGCTGTTTCACGGCTTGAACATTCATCTGAAACCATCGTAAAAATAGCGGAGGAAGACGGTTATGAATGGTACATTACAAGAATGGAGCAAGGGAGAGGATATAAGAATGTGACGCGAATGGTAAGTAAAAATGGTTGGACATTGAAGAATAGAGATGGAAACGGATTCTTCTTTATGAAGAAGGACCGGACTATCATTGTAACGACACAAATGTGGACAGGAAATTATATTCTCTGCAAAATACCGAATGAGTGGAGAAGTAAGTAACTTATGGAGAGAATGTCTTTATGGTTAGCTTTAATGAGTAACAGATTCTTATTTTTCCTTTCATTCTCTCAATATTTCGAGAAAAATAAAGTCCTGACATAAAAAACGGGATAAAAAAATCGAAAAAAGCGGGATTTGTAGCAAGAGTTTATTTATTCTGGACATAGTTAGGATGAAAAAAAGAGAAAAAAACGAAAACATTTTTTAGAGAAATGGAATGGTTTTCTGTTTCTCTTTTTTTCATAGGGATAAGGGAAATATGATTATTGAATGGATAGTTATTAATAAAGGCTAAAGGCTTTTTTCACAAAGATTGTTGTTTGTAACGTAAAATTTTTTACTGAGCTAACGGGCAGTATTATTCAGATAAAGGTATTTTCAAAACTACCCATTTATGCTATGTTAAGAGACAAAATTTTTATTAAATTTGGAGGTTGGTATGGGAAATTTTTATCTCTTTGTCATCACATCGATCTTACTTATTATTCTTCCCGGTCCCGATACTGGATTAGCCACGCAAAACACTATTGCTTACGGAAAAAAAGGAGGAATCAAGACGGTTTTAGGCATTTCTACAGGGCTTATCATTCATACCTTAGCAGCAGTTTTTGGTCTTTCCGCCATTATCGTTAAATCCGCACTATTGTTTTCTATTTTTAAATATGTTGGTGCAATCTATCTCATTTATCTAGGTATAACATCATTGTGGTCTTTAAAGAAGAAAAGAGAAGTTTCATCGAATGATGATATTCAAGCAAAATATCAGAATAAATCTCCATTTCGCCAAGGGTTTCTAACGAACCTCCTGAATCCGAAAATAGCTATCTTTTTTCTTACTTTTCTTCCACAATTTTTAACTTCTGGGAGTAACCCCTTTTTGCAATTTCTTATTATGGGAATCACTTATACTGTTTTAACCATTATTTGGTTTTTACTGTATGTGAATTTAATTGATTCTATTAGTGTATGGATGAAAAAAACATCTACACAGCGTGTCATTCAAGGAATCTCAGGATTGGTTCTTGTGGCTTTTGGAATCAAGCTTGCTCTAGAAAGAAGACCATAGTTAACATAATTAATCGACAACCTATTTCTAACCAATTTAATTAGTTGTTTTTTATTTACCATTAAAATCATTGGTTAACATCCAAATGATTATTCAACTAACAGGAATCAATTGCGAAATAAAAGTCTGAGAACGGTTCAGCCACTTGTAATATCCGCTTCGGGAAACCTGAAACACCCGGCACATCTTCTTCACCCGAAACGTGTAGCGATGTTGATGAATAAAGGCAAAAATTATCGCTGGTCTTTGGCGAAGATGTTTTTAAGATGGCATTCTCTTCTTCTAGATCACGAATTCGCTTTTGAAGCTCGGAGAACTGGTGATTTTCGCTTCGGAATTTCTGCTTGCGTAGACTCTTATTTCTATCATAAATGTGTGTCCACTTTTTAGTTTAACATCATGAGGGTAAAAGAACTCAGCATGACTGAGGAAAAAGGTTATAAAATTGTACAGTCCAGAAAAGGATTTGGGGGAATTTGGTGTGGGGGAAACGAGCCTTACGCTGTCTTAAACAAAGAAAAACGAATCACTAGGCACTGGGTCGGGGTATTGCATATTATTTCACGGAATAAAACCACATAACATTTTGGCGTAACTAAGAGCAATATGGTATTATGAACTAGAAATCCTGGAAGAAAGAGAGCAAACTTTAGATGAAGCCAATATTAACCATTTCAGATTTAATAGCCAAGGCAGAAGAGTTCTGTAAACTTGAGTCGCAAAAGCAGAATTCTTCATTATTTGGAATTACCGACGGAAAAGCAGTTGGTACATATGTCGAACACTCTTTCCAACAGTTTTTACAAGATTCTTTTACTATAGAAATTGGAAATTCTGCCAAGGGAATCGACCTCCCTTCAGAGTCTATAAATACTGATATAAAGGTTACTTCGATTAAACAACCTCAATCTTCTTGCCCATTTAAGTCTCCAAGAGAAAAAATCTACGGGCTTGGATATAATTTATTACTTTTCGTTTATGATAAAAAAGACAATCCTTCAACTCAAACAACTACATTAGATTTTGTAAGCTGTGCTTTCATCGATAAAACTAGAACGGGTGATTATCAAACTACTAGAGGTATTCGGCAAATTCTCGAAAACGATGGTAACGTGGATGATTTGATAGCATATTTTTATGATAGAGCATTGCCAGGTGATGAAATTATTTATCAAGGGCTTGCCGAAGAAATTCTAAGTAATCCTCCCGTACAAGGATATTTAACTATATCAAATGCTCTTCAATGGCGATTGCAGTATAAACGAATAGTTGACATACCTAAGAATAAAGTAGAAGGAATAGTGAAGATTATATGATTCAAAACAAGCGTATCTTACTGGAGTCTTCTACTCAAACTAACATGACTATTACAGACATTAAGGCTTATAACGATACAATCTATAAAGAAACGGGTATAGTTGATTGCTTTACCTCTGTTGACGATTTTATTGAGCATGATAAGTTTGCAAATGAAGAACTGCTACAGGGTGGGAGGGAGTTTGGTGATTATCAAACTCCTCCACATCTGACTCATCAAATCTGTGAATACTTGGTTAGAAATTACAACTGTAATCCTACTATTGTTATTGAACCTACTTTCGGGAAAGGTAACTTTATAAATTCTGTTTTAGATTTTTTTTCTAACATAAAAAAGATATATGGTGTTGAAATACAAAAAGGATATGTTTGGTATTGTAAGAAAACCTTACTGGAGAAACAAAAATTTTCAAACCAAAAACCAGATATTTATTTATACCACGATGACATTTTTAGTCATGACTTTGATAAGAGTATTTTTAACTCTAATGAAGAGGTTTTAATTATTGGTAACCCTCCATGGGTGACTAACTCTGAACTTGGTACTCTTGATGCAAAAAACTTACCAAATAAAAACAACTTTAAAAAACATAAGGGATTAGATGCATTAACAGGAAAAAGTAACTTCGATATTTGCGAGTATATTATCCTGCGGATGTTAGAGACGTTTTCCAATGTTAATGGCACACTTGCGATGCTTTGTAAAAACTCGGTAGCCAAAAAAATCGTTCATGATCTTCCGAAAAGAAGATTTAACATAACTGATATTAAGCTACTAAATATAGATGCCAAAAAAGATTTTAACGCTGCAACTGAAGCCTCATTGTTTGTTGTTAGACTTGGAAAGCCATTAACAGACCAAGTTTGTAAAACTTATAAGTTAGACGAGCCTGAAAAACTTATCTCTACTTTTGGGTGGTATAATCATAAATTTGTATCCAACATTGATAAGTATAAGCGTTCCTACCTTGTCGATAATCAATGCCAATTTGAATGGCGGTCTGGTATAAAGCACGATTGTTCTAGCGTTATGGAATTAGACACGAAGGGAAATAAGTTGACTAACAAATTAAAAGAGATTGTGGATATCGAACGCGACTTAGTCTATGACTTACTTAAAAGTTCTGACCTTAAAGCAGGGATTTTCTCTGATTCCGTTAGAAAAAAGGTGATTATAACTCAAAAGAATATTGGAGAAAGTACCGATTATATAGAGAAACAATATCCAAAACTATGGTCTTATTTACAATCCCACAAAGATAAACTTGACGCAAGAAAGTCAAGTATCTATAAGGGAAAACCCAGTTTTTCAATTTTTGGTATAGGTGATTACTCGTTTTTACCTTATAAGGTTGCTATCTCTGGGATGTATAAAAACTCTCATTTTACCTTTATACAGCCAATTAATAATAAACCTGTCATGCTAGATGATACATGTTATTTCCTTTCTTTTAACGATTACAATACTGCGGTCTTTACCTTCGCAGTATTGAATAGCGAAGTTGTAAAGGACTTCCTTTCAGGAGTAGTTTTTCTTGATGAAAAACGTCCTTACACCAAAGATTTATTGATGCGAATTGATTTGTATAGGGCGACAGAGCAGATAACATTTGATGATATTTTATTAACACTTAAACCTTTTTCTGACAAAATAAATTTGCATAACATATCATCAGAGGCATATCAAGATTACATTGATTTATTGAAAAATAAAGCCCTCCTTCTCTAAGGAGGGACTTTATTGTTAGAGCAAATGCATTCCTTTAAGAAGGTTTTCTGGTAATCAAAATCCTTGCAGCATGGCGATGGGGAATGCCACTGGAATTACAATCAAAAATCATTTCTTCAGTAAAAAGTGTTTCCCAATCCACATAATAATTTTGTAATTCGTTTCTTTGATAGAGGTATTCATTTTTTCCCCAGTCGGGTGCAATTTCAATGTCAGGATGTTCAATGAAGGCAAATAATACATTCAGTCCATCAGGTAACGTGTTTTCTTTAAAATGGTTAAATTGTTGCATCCTATTCCTTGGATGGATGTATTGTAATGTTCCAATGGAATAAATGATATCAACACTGTGAGGAAGAATAAAATGATTTACATCTCCCTCAACTGTCCGAATCGTTGTATTCATTTCACTCGCTAATTTCTTCGCCTTTGCTAATCCAGCAGGTGCAACATCCATAGCTAAAACATCAAAACCATGCTTAGCTAGGAACACACTATCCCTGCCTTCTCCTGCACCGATATCAATCACCTTTTTGCCATGGATTTGGTCTTTAGGTATGTAACCCAAAATGCGCTGCGCTAATGTATTCGGCTCTTTTCCCCAGTAGTATTCCTCTTGTGAATACATTTCCTGTAATTGTTCTTTGTCCATTGTAAATTCCTCCAACCCTTTATGTTCGTACACTTTGAATCATAAAGGTTTACGTAACGAGAAGGTCAAGAACAATGATTGTTAGATGGGTACCGCATAAACAATATAAAGGAAGTCATTAATTTGATGGTATTTGGTAATGTATCTATTTTTGTCGAACCATTCAAGTAAATCAGTTAGAATGGAGTAGTATTCATCCTGAATGGCTTTAACAGTATTATTCATACCTTTTTCGGACAAATCTTGCAGATACTCGACTTGTTTTTTCCTGTTTTCAAACATCAAATCCGCAATACAAATTCTCCCATGTGGTTTTAATACTCTACGCATTTCAGTTAAAGCTAATTTTTTTTGTTCGTGGGTAAGATGGTGGAAGGCAAAGCTGGTTACTACAAAATCAAAATCTTCATCAAGGTAAGGGATGGCAAGGAAATTTCCAAGTTTCGTTTCCATATTCGGGAATTTCCGCCGACATTGCTTCAACATTTCTTTTGATTGGTCTATTGCTGCCATCTTAATGTTCCTGGTTAAGAATTTACCTGCTAAGTTTCCCGTTCCATTTCCAATGTCTAACCCCCATTCGTTTTGTTGTGGCGAGACCCATTGAACGATCATATCAAGGGCTTCTTCATAATTTTGATATTCGTCATTATTGTTCCGTACATATTCATCGTGGCTACTTGCTTTATGGTCAAAATTCCATTTATCATACCAATTCTTTCTTGATTCCCTAAGTCTTTTTGACCCTTCTGCAAGCTCGAAAATATTATGTAAGTCAAGAGATTGTTGTTGTTTCATCAATCCAATCATCTGGTCTGTTGTTTCGAGAATTTGCTTTAATTCTAACCATTGTGAAAACATGACTGAACGTTGGAGTTCAAGATAATACAGGAGTTCCTCCTTATCTTCTTTATCTACCTCTGCTAAGGCTTTTTTTATGTCTTCAATGGTCATTCCTGCTTCCCGTAATGATAGGATGGTTTGCAGTCGCCATATCTCTTTCTCGGTAAAAGTACGATATTGATTGTGCTCCTGCTTAACAGGAGAGATTAACCCTTTTTCTTCATAAAAGCGAATAGCTCTTGGGGAAATGTTTAGTTTATTAGCTATCTCTTTGATTTTCATTATGTTCATAAAAACGAATCTTCCTTTTGAGTTTGAATAGGAAAAATTTGTTTTTTTTAATTCTATAGTATCATAAATATAAAATAAAAGAATAAAAGGGCAACATCTGATGAAAAATGGATGAGTCAAATAAGAAAATTGGGTTACCTTAATAGCCCTAATGTTGAAGTAGAAATGCCGTATGGTATTAGACAAGGTTTTATGAAACAGTTAAAAGATAATGGCTATAAAACAAGGGTATACGTAACGTATGGAAAGACCTATTTTTGATTGTTTTTATCAATATACTGTTCAGCTTCAATTAACCGTTTAACAGCACGCCTAACGTTTACGTCGAATAATAAACCCGTTATCGACCTTCTCGAATCCAACCTTTGGGTAATAATCCATTGCATTGGGTGCAGATAGTAGGATAAGAGCCACCTCTTCACCGATGACTTTTCTTATCCTCTTTATCAGTTCCTTACCGATTCCATTCTTTTGATAATCTTTATCGACAGCCAAATCAGAAAGATAACAACAATAACTGAAATCTGTTAAGGCACGAGCAATCCCAACCAACTTATTGTTATCCCAGGCGGTCAAAATAATATTTGCGTGGTCTAACATTTTCTGAATCCGCTCTTTTTGTTCGATTGGACGTGTTATCCCGCTCTTTTTAAAGACCTGTACAACATCTTCGGCTTTAACTGGCTCGTTGTATTTATAAATGATTTCCATAATATAGGATACCTCCTCTTTATAATTATACCAATTATTATAATATATATCACTACTTTTGATAGAAAAGGGTTCAGTCTTACCTGGCGAAAGTTGAAAAAACGGTTCAATTTTATTCAGCGATTATACCAAGGGCAATGACATGTCTCTATTTTCTAGAAATCTTGGTCAGAAATTTTAACGTATAAGGCAACCGATTCGTCCAATAATCATTTTTGTCGGGTTACTTTTTTGAAACGTATATAGCGAGACGAAGACACATGGTATACTTATAAAATAATAATAAAAAGACACTAAATGAAAATAAGGGTTGTAACAAATGGACTTTATTATTTTTATTTTTTATTCCATTCCTGAAATGTTATTATTAATCGCCTTGGTTCTTACCTTGTGCGGACAGAGGCCGCCTACTACCCGTTACATTGTCGCTTCTGTTTTGATCGCATGTACAAATGAGTTGATTCAGTTAGCGGACACGGATATGGTATTACGGGCATTTTTACAGTTGATTTTCGCCCTGGTTATCATGATGATGTTTTTTGGTTTGCCTTTTTTTAGAGTTTTTATTTCGTTATGTTTTTCCTTGCTGGTATTACAAGCCATTGAATTAGTATCGTTCCAATTCGGTATGCTCATTACCGGAATGGACTATCAAACCCTGAGAGAACATACGGCTTTTCTGTTCGTGATCTGGGGTAATCTCGTCTTGTTATTAGCGCTCTTATTCTTTTTAGAGAAAATAAAATTTTCATTATTCGCAAAGGAATCACTCCAAAAGCCGCCCCGCTCTCAAACGATGATTTATTATTTTTTAGCTGTTCTTTTTTATGTAATAGGGATGGTTGGGGCTGAATTAAATAGCACCGGAACCATCACAAAAAGCAAGGATATTTTAATCATGCTAATCTTTCAAGTGATTTTTCTATTCCTAATGCGAGAAATCATGCGGGCGGACCGAAACGAGTTCAAATTAAAAATTCAGCAAGAGTATACAGAGAATGTAACTTCACTGTTTACCTCTATTCGCGCGCAGCGACATGACTTTGCAAATCATATTCAAGTCCTTTCTCTCTTACTGTATCAAAAACAATACGAAAAAGCCGAAGAATACTTACGCGAACTGGCTAAGCAAACTGTAACAATCAGCAAAATTTTAATTAAAGATAATGCTGGGCTTTCCGCTTTACTCCAAGCCAAAACATCTGAATTGGCCCGTGAAGGTATACAACTTGTGTTAGATTTGCAAACAAACTTAATTAATACGACAATGACAAGTATTGAAATGAACCAGCTGATCGGGAATTTGATTGATAATGCCGCCGACGCTATTCGTGAAGATGGGTACAAGAGCCCGGAAATTCATTTACATACAGCTGTCCATGCAAATATGGTGTATATTAGTGTCACAAATTTTCGTCCTATTATTCCAGCTGATTTGCAGAAGAAAATTTTTGAGTATGGATTTTCAACAAAACCTGGGCATTCCGGAATCGGCTTGGCTATTGTGAAACAGCTAGTTAAAAGTCATAAGGGGGAAATATCCTTGGCAAGTACGCCGATAGCGGGTACAACTTTTATCATTCAACTTCCGGTTATAGAAAAAACACAAGAAGCGGAAAAAGTGATATAACTTTGTAAAAACCGGAGACGATAATATAAAAAAGTCCCTCCCGATTATTCGGGAGGGAAATAAGGGATAAAGGAGCTTACATTCTTTTATACGAGAGTGATTGCAAGAAGTTACAAAAAGACATTGTGAATCGTTGCAATTAGAATGAGAAAAAGTTGGCTTCCCTTTCCTTTGTTTATAAACATTTCATACCAATGTTTTTAGTCATAGGACATACCATCCAATTTATCGATACTACATAGGTATTCGGCCTATTATTGTATAGACAACCATACTACATAATTTTTATTATCCTTACTTGTTCAATTTATGAGACATATCGTACCTAATTCCCATAACAACAAAATTCACTTTACGTCATAGAGGTCTTCATACAGGAACCTTACTTTTAGATATTATTGTAAGCATATTGCTGATTGGAATTGTGCGATGCATTTTGCGAGAAGAGGTTTCATAGATGATGAAGAAGCGGATTTAGCATCGATCGTTGCTATCAAATCAGAAAGTAACATTTTGTATGATGCGTAAAGTATTTTTTTATAGTACGTAATCAGCCAAGAGAGATTGTAAGAAAAAAGTTGGCTTCTACCATGCTAAATACCTATACTATATAAATTTTTACTAAAAGTTATATAGTCACTTAGTATTGCTAAAATTGGTTAGATTTCATGAATTTGGTTGTATTTTTATATCTTCAGGGTTTTAGTATGCTAGTATACGTGCTGTTAAGACACCAAGAGTAGTAAAACTATGAAAAAATTCAATTTTAGCAGGAGGGGATTTGAAGATTTTTGCGAAGATTTGGAATTATAAAGTTAATAATAAAAAGACCAGATAATTTAGAAAAATACAGATGGATATAGAAGGAGGAGTAATGAGATGAAAAAAATGAAATGGTTATTATTCATGATGCTAACCGTTACATTTGCTACAACTCCTGTTGCTTGGAAAGCAGAAGCTGCCACAACACAGAAAGTGGGAGTAGTTGTTAATGTAAAAACAGGCCTCAATATAAGGGCTGGCGCAGGGACGAACTATAAGATCATCGGAGTGTTGAAGAATGGAACGGCTGTGTCGGTTCTAAGCAAAGTTAACGGATGGTACCAGATTAAATACAAAGATATAACGGGCTATGTTTTGGGAAGTTATATCAAATTGTTAGATAATCAAGTTGTTAAAAAAGAAGACGTTAGAAATAAAGAGGAAGTTAAAAATGATGATAAGGTATTAAAAATAGACATTACCTTTTATAATGAAGAAGGAAAAGTAATAGGTTCGGCTAGTGGCCTTTCCCTTAATTCTTTTGGACAGAACGTTAGTTTTATTCAGCAAATACCATCTGGAGCAGACAGATATACAATAAATATTAATTAGGGCCTCTGGTTTCTGTCACCAGGTTAGATGTACATAAAACAACAAGAAAGTTATAAATTATGGTGTTATCGATGCTGAAAAAAATACGTAGGAGGATGACGCAATGGCGCATGAGACGTCATTATCAGAGAATGGACAGAATATGTCAACGTACGTATTTTTCTAAAAAGAACACGTATTGAATGGCGTGTGGATTTTTCATTTGACTTAGGTGGATTATCTATAAACAATTGGATCGCTCTTGCGGAAATACAGGACGAGTGCACCATTTGAAATTCTGTTAAGCGAAAGAGGGGAAAGAAGGTTGTATCAACGACACAGCCTTCTTTTTTGTATCTGTAGAAAAAAGCCTGGTAAGTGTGATGGCGTTTGCATAAGCAGTAGAGCGATAATATTATTATGAATATCCCGGTGCTGTGTATACTCAATATAGTTATCATAAATAAAATGGAAAATTGCGCTTGGTATGGATAGAGTGCGTGACAAGGAGGAATACGGGATGACAGACAAATTGCTTATCGGTTTTGGCGACAGTATCATGGCTGGAGCTTTTGTACAACCAGAAGATACATATCTTGTTAAACTGGGAGAAATGTTCGGTTTTAAAACGAAAAATGCCGGTGTACCAGGAAATACATCTACCCAGGGATTGGCGCGTATGGAAGAAGATGTTTTGCGTTTTCGACCGGATATTTGTATTGTAGCGTTTGGTATGAATGATCACTATGCGGTAGCCTCAGACGTTCGAAATGTAGAGAAGCCGGTATATCGAAAAAATCTTAGAATTATGATTACAAAGCTCCAAGAAATTGGATGCAAACCGGTTCTTTGTACCATTAATCCTGTTATTGCCGGAGATAAACATGCTTATTATTATCGTCGCCATCCAGAGGAATGGTACTTGCATCCGAAAGGAGTAATGGCCTGGATTGAGGAATATAATGAGATAATCCGCCAGATAGCGAAAAGCATGAAGATTTCTTTAGCTGATATTGCTATGTATTGGAAAAAATATGTACACAATGGCGGAAGTCTCGCAGAGGTGTTGCGTACTATTGAGAATAGCGGAGATGATGATGGTGTCCATCCTACGCCAGCTGGACATGCGCTTTATGCGGAATGCATAGCCGAAGAAATCAGTCAATGGTTATAAGGGGGATATGTCAGCCGCCAAAGTAGGAACTTACTAGGAACAGCGGACTGTTGTGCCTTGCTCCGGAAAAGCTACCGTTTGAAGAAGAATAAACAAAAAAGACATGTTTTTTACACAGAATTTGTTAGCTGAAAATATAAAATATATAGTATAATTGTATTATAATGAATATTTAAAATATTAGACTGTTTATGTCTGTCCTCTTTCCTACCAGAAATGAGTTCACAGGCAAACCAGCCAGTCGCGCCCCTTACGTGAATGCTTTTTGCCATGGGGATTGCACTGGCTTTTTTTGCTCATCCATGACATAAAAAGGAGGGAAAGCATGATTACATCGTCGTCAAATCGGGAAGATGTGGCCGATTCTTTTGAGCCTTACAGCCGAGGAGCACTAGATGGTATTAAAGTGATTGATTTAACCCGTGTTCTGGCAGGGCCTTATTGCACAATGATTCTTGGCGACTTGGGAGCTGATGTCATTAAAATTGAAGCGCCCGGTGGAAGCGATGAGACGCGCGGGTGGGGTCCACCAAATATCGGGGGAGAAAGCGCTTATTATTTGTGTACTAACCGCAATAAGCGGGCGCTGACGCTAGACCTGAAGAATTTGAAAGCGCGCGACATTCTGCGTGAACTACTTAAAGATGCGGACGTAGTCATCAATAATTTCAAGACAGGCACGATGGAAAAATGGGGACTTGGCTACGAGACGATGGCAGAACTTAATCCGCGCCTGATTTATGTGTCTATCAGCGGGTTTGGACAAACCGGTCCGTACAAACATGTGCCGGGATATGATTACATTGTGCAGGCGATGGGCGGTATGATGAGCATTACTGGGAGCGAAGAAACCGGGCCGATGAAGGTTGGTGTCGCTATCGCGGATGTCGCTACAGGGTTGTATGCGGCTATCGGTATTCTCGCTGCACTGCGTGAACGCGATCATTCTGGTATGGGACAGATGATTGATCTTGCGCTATTTGATTCGCAGATTTCCCTACTTGTTAATGTGGCGAGCAATTACCTTGTATCGGGACAGATTCCAAAAAGATATGGAAACCAGCATCCGAATATTGTACCGTACCAGACTTTTGCAGCATCCGATATGGAGATGGTAGTGGCGGTAGGTAATGATCAGCAATTTCGCAGACTGTGCGTGCTACTTGGCAAAGAAGAATGGAGCCGTGATCCCAAGTTTGCGACCAATTCCGCTCGGCTTGTACACCGAGAGGAAATCTGTGAACTGTTGCAGGAAGAGTTTAAAAAACGTCCTGCTTCGGAATGGCTGGTACGTTTGACAGATGTTGGTGTACCGAATGCCCCAATTTATAATCTGGCGCAGCTGTTTGAAGATCCACAGGTACAGGCAAGGAAGATGAAAGTGGAAATATCGCATCCAACAGCAGGAAAAGTTTCGATGGTGGGAAGTCCGTTGAAATTGTCGCGGACTCCTGTGTCTATTCGGCGCCATCCGCCTCTTGTGGGTGAGCATACAAAGGAAATTTTACTTGCGCACGGATTTACGGAAGAACAAATTGATGAGTGGTTTCAGGACAAAATTATTTAAAATGTAAATAAAGGAGCGAATAAGAAGATGATGAATTTTGCCTTAACAGAAGAACAAGAAGCTGTACGTAAAATGGTACGTAGCTTCGTGGATAAGGAAATTAAGCCCTATATTCAAGAATGGGATGCGAAAGGCCATTTCGAGCGTAGCATTATGACGCGGCTGGCTGATCTCGACCTGATGGGAGTTTGCATTCCGGAAGAATATGGTGGAAGCGGGATGGATTACAATACACTGGCAATCGTATGCGAGGAGCTGGAACGGGGCGATACTGCGTTTCGGACGGCCGTATCCGTTCATACGGGGCTGAATAGCATGACCTTATTGCAGTGGGGAAGCGAGGAACAGAAACAAAAATATTTGGTTCCACAGGCGAAAGGTGAAAAGATCGGGGCCTTTGGATTGACAGAGCCGAATGCAGGCTCCGATGTGGCGGCAATGCAGACAACAGCAGTGCGTGACGGCGATTATTATATTCTGAACGGGCAGAAGACATGGATTTCCCTATGCGATATCGCTGATCATTTTCTCGTATTTGCATACACGGATAAGTCGAAAAAGCATAGAGGCATTAGCTGCTTTATTGTTGAGCGTACGTTTGAGGGTTTTGCATCGAAAGCGATCAAAGGAAAACTTGGCATTCGTGCAGGGAATACGGGCGAGATTTTCTTCGATAATATGCGCGTCCCGGCGGAGAATTTGCTGGGAGAAGAAGGGGAAGGATTCAAGATTGCCATGTCTGCGCTGGACAACGGACGTTTTACAGTGGCTGCGGGTGCGTGCGGCCTGATTCAGGCGTGCCTTGAAGAAAGCTTGAAATATTGCCATGAACGTGGCACGTTTGGCAAAGAAATCGGAAAACACCAACTGGTGCAGCAGATGATTGCAAAAATGGTAGATGGTCTTGAGACGTCGCGTTTGCTTGTGTACCGTGCCGGGTGGCTGAAAAATCAGGGCAAGCGCAATACGCGGGAGACGTCGCTTGCCAAGTGGCATGCATGTGATGCGGCGTTTGAGGCGGCGTGCGACGCAGTGCAAATTCATGGCGCATATGGCTATTCAAACGAATATCCGGTCGAGCGTTTTATGCGTAACGCGAAAGCGCCGGTGATCTATGAGGGGACGCGCGAGATTCATACGATTATGCAAGCGGAATATGCGCTTGGCTACCGTCAGGATAAACCGCTGCGTAAAATGCTGCCAGCGTGGCCGTTTACGGAAGAAGCGGTAGAAGTATAATCGCTAAAAGCGAGAGTAAAAAAGCGGCTTGTCCGTTGTACAGGCAAGCCGCGCATATTTTTATCGTTGATAAGACGGTTTCACGCTTTGTTTATGATTTTCTTCTTCTTTTGCTTGTTTGGTTATTTTCCGCTTGTGCAGACCTTTTGCGAAATAGAAAATAATAAGAATCAAGTACCAGGCAGGTCCCACGATTAGAGCAATGCGAGTATCAGGGAAATAGGCCATCAATCCGACAACACTGATAAGAAACGCTAGCGTTACATAGGAACTGAACGGGAACAGGGGCATTTTGTACTTCAGATTTTGCACTTGTTCCACGCTTAGGCTTTTGCGGTAGCGGATTTGCGCCAGCAGAATGATAGCCCACGTCCAAATTGCCCCGAATGTGCCGATGCTTGTCACCCACTGGAATACTTTTTCTGGTACGATATAGTTTAGTGTGACGCCAATGAGCAACGCTCCCGCGGAAGCGAGAATCGCGATGTTCGGCACACCGCTGCGGCTGATGTTCTTGAATTTCTGTGGCGCTTCACCTTGCTGTGCTAAGTTGAAAAGCATGCGGCCCGTGCTGAAAATCCCGCTGTTGCAGGATGAGAGCGCAGCAGTTAATACAACAAAGTTGATAATGCCCGCTGCGTAAGGGATACCGAGCTTGTCAAATGTCATGACGAACGGGCTACCTTTTGTGCCAATTTCATCCCATGGATAAATGGACAAGATGACAAACAATGCTCCGACATAGAAGAGCAAAATGCGCCAGAACACAGAATCAATAGCACGGGCGAGCGACTTTTCCGGGTTTTTGACCTCTCCCGCAGTTACACCGATCATTTCAATTCCAAGGAATGCGAACAGCACCATTTGCATGGACATGAGCACACCATTGATCCCGTTTGGCAGGAAGCCGCCGTGTGACCAGAGATTGCTAATGCCGGTTGCAACACCGCCATTCCCGATTCCAAAGATAACCATACCGAGGCCGACAATAATCATGAGAATAATGGTGACGATCTTAATAAGCGCAAACCAAAATTCAAGCTCACCGTAAGCTTTTACGGCGATCAGGTTGACTGCGGCCATAATGACAAGCGCAGCAAGCGCCCATACCCATTGATCAGTATTCGGGAACCAAAACTGCATGTATACGCCGACAGCCGTAATCTCAGCCATACAAGTTACGACCCAGAGGAACCAATAGTTCCAACCGGTTAGATACCCTGCTATGGGCCCGAGATAATCGCGCGCGTAGCGGCTGAACGAACCGGCTACCGGGTTTTGGATAGCCATCTCACCAAGCGCCCGCATAATGATAAACATTCCGGCTCCGGCCAAAGCGTACGCGAGCAGAATTGCAGGGCCTGCCAATTTAATGGCAGAAGAAGAACCGAGAAATAGGCCAACCCCGATGGCTGCGCCCAAGGACATTAACGCAATATGACGTTCTTCAAGGCCACGATGGAGTTCATGATGTTGTTTTTGCTTCATAGAACCTCCCAGAAAATTTTATATATAATAAAAATCATATTAAGGAAACGCTTTCATAATTCGATTATATAGTATATTTTCTCAAATTGACAGGTTTTTATACGAAGTAATTATTTTCTGATTATTTTTCGATAAAATTTATTATATAATTTTAATTTATAGAAAAATAAAAAAACCCCGTGAACGGGGGGAGGTTATAGTTTTGGAATACGGATGGGGCTCACCATTAAAACGGCGAGGATAAGCATAAGCAGGGGACTGGAAAAAGAAAAAAGCGCCAATACAGCAAGAATGAGTCCGGCCAATGTAATGGGTACACCCATATAATAGCCGACAGTAGGTTTAATGTTGAAACGACCGAGCCGCCAGGCGCCAGCAATCGGAAATGCGATAAAAGCGATGGTTAGCAGGGGAGAAGGTGTATGCATGGTATGAATCAAAATTGCGGGCGCTACTCCGAAGCTAACAATATCAGCTAGGGAATCCAGTTCGACTCCCATAGGGCTGTCCACTTTCAGCATACGCGCCAGTTTGCCGTCAAATACGTCGCATAGTGCAGCCAATAAAATTAAGAGGGCAGCCATTTTATAATATCCATTCATAGAAAAAGTAAGCGAAAAAATTCCACATACAAGATTACTTAACGTAAAACTGTTTGGGATCGATCGACGAATAGAACTCATTATACACCTCAGTATGTATTGTTTGTTTGCATTTTATCATATGAAGAGATAAAGAAAAATAGCCCATCAGCAAAACGCTGAAGGGCTTTCATCGTTATCAGAATAATCTTCATTTTGTACGGTCATTTCATTTATGATGCAAAGGGAAGGGGGACTGGAACAAAGCTGTGGGTCTTCCTCGATGGTTGAAAGATCAGAGGAGCAGGTTTCACAAATGTTCATGTCTACACGATGTGAGTCGCCATGTTTGACCTGCAGGCACGATAAACAAACATACATCCTCATGCTTTGTCCTCCTTCTTAAATTAGTATGTTTTTTATTATACCCTATTTGTTAGAAAATTTAAACGATAAAAATGGTGGATTTTATGGAAAATTACAGAAAAAGGTTTAGAAGAGGATACGAATCGTTTTCCCCTTAATTATAATTATATATATGAATGACAATTTTTTTGCAAAGGGGATAGAAATTTATTCATATTCTATTATGATAAGCAAAGAAGCGTGATACAAGAGGAAATAAAAACAGGCCGAATTTCCTTTTCGGCCTGAGAATATGGCGAAGTGGGCTTAGCTCCATTCCAAAGTATGGATAATCTTGTTTTTGAATAGGGCAAGCAGGAAATCAATGTAGTAGTCTTGTCGGACAATGATCTGGTACTCATGGTTAGGATGCGGGTAGAAAATAACATCCGTGTACACTTTGTCTTGGTCAAAAAATGCGCGCACTTTGCGTAACGAAGGGATAATTCCATCTACGTCCTTTACCTTAAGAATAAATTCGGTGTCAAGTTCATTCTTCTGCTCTTCAATTGTCAGGGCATTTGTATCATACTGGTAACTGATCATAGCGCTTTCTCCTTTTTACATAAGATAGCGTACGTAAATATATACAGTTGAAATAATGATGGATAAAATCATCAGCGGAAAGCCAATCCACAGGAATTTAAGGAAAGAAATGTGGTATCCCTCTTTAGAAGCCATCCCCGCTACAATCAAATTGGCACTGGCACCGATAAGTGAACCGTTCCCACCTAGGCACGCACCGAGGGCGAGACTCCACCAGAGCGGCTCCAGATCGCTAACACCCATTCTTCCCATCTCCTGAATCATCGGAATCATGGTGGCAACGAACGGAATGTTATCCACGAATGCGGAAGCGATCGCGCTCATCCAGAGAATGAGTAAGGACGTTGCTACCAGATCTCCTTTTGTAAGTTCGATCGCTTTATTTGCTAATTGGGCAATAACTCCCGTCTCTACCAGTCCAGAAACGAGCACAAACAGGCCAACAAAGAAGAAGATGGTTGTCCATTCGACCTTTGTTAATGCGTCTTCGAGATAATGTTCGCCTGTCAGCAGTAACAGAATAAATGCACCAAGCAGCGCAATAGTAGCGGATTCGATATGAACAATCTGATGCACGAAAAATCCTGCGATTGTCAAAGTGAGAATAGCCAGACATTTTTTTAAAAGGGCCGGATCTGTGATCTCGTCCTGTTCTCGCATATCCATCAGGCCGGCTTTTAATTCTTCGGTTGTCTGGATTTGTTTGCGGTACAGCAAAGCGAGAATCGCAACAGTTACAATAAGAATGAATGCGGAAATAAGAGCCAAATTATTGATAAATGCGACAAATGTCAATTCTTTTACCGCGCTTCCGATCATAATGTTTGGCGGATCGCCGATCATTGTCGCCGTTCCACCGATATTGGCGGTAAAAATTTCCGCGATTAAGTAAGGAATAGGCGAGATTCTAAGCTGTCGAGTAATACTGAATGTAACAGGTACCATAAGCAATACCGTCGTCACATTATCAAGAAACGCCGAACCAACGGCCGTAATAATACTTAATGCGATAAGAATTTTTATCGGGTCGCCGTTTACTTTTTTCGCCGCCCAGATCGCGATAAATTTAAACAGTCCGGTTTGCGCTGTAATGGCGACGATAATCATCATTCCGGTCAACAGACCAAGCGTATTGAAATCAATGTGGTGAATGGCGGTTTCCTGATTGACAATGCCTAGGGCGACCATGAGAGCACCGCCCAGCATGGCTACGATCGTCCGATGGATTTTTTCAGAAATAATAAGACCATATGTAACAAGGAAAATCCCGATAGCTATGAGTGCTTGTTGCTCCATTGTGCTTCTTTGAACCCCCCTATACTGAAATGTTTTGAACAAGTACTTACATACGGAAAACAGGAAAAAAGGTTTCAAAAACTTTTTAAATAGGAAGCCATCATAGAGGAAAAGAACAAGTGGGACGCGAAGGAATAGACGGAGAAAAAATAGGGAGAGGAAAGTACAATGAAATTTTTGCTGGCACCGGATTCATTTAAAGGAAGTGTTTCAGCAAAAGAAGCGGCTGAAGCGATGAGAAGGGGCGTACTTAAAGCAAGGCCTTCGGCTCGCACTTTTACACTTCCGCTATCGGATGGTGGAGAAGGCACGCTCGAACATTTGGTGAAAGCAACCAAAGGGACAATATACGAGACGATGATCGAAGATCCGTTAGGTAGGCCAATATGCGGATATTATGGTGTAACGGGAGATGGAAAAACGGCGATTGTAGAATTGGCGACCGCATCTGGCCTCACGCTCCTCAAAAAGGAAGAATTAAATCCGAGGCTTGCGTCTACGTTTGGCACCGGACAATTAATCATGCGAGCAATGGAACGAGGGATCGCTTCATTTATTATTTGCCTTGGTGGAAGCGCTACTGTAGATGGAGGGGCTGGAATTCTCCAAGCATTGGGGTTTCGGTTGCTTGACCATTGCGGAGAGGAGTTGCCGCGCGGAGGCGTCTATTTGCGGGAATTAGCGCACATTGACGATTCACGGGTCGATGAGGGCATAAAGCAGGCAAAATTCCGTCTCGCGTGCGATGTGACGAACCCACTGCTTGGACCGCAGGGAGCGGCCTATGTATTTGGCCCGCAAAAAGGAGCGGACAAAGAAGCGATACGTGAACTGGGGGAAGCGCTGACTGTCTGGGCGGATCAGATAAGGCACAAGACGGGTGTCGCTGTACACGATATGCCGGGAGCTGGGGCGGCGGGCGGAACGGCGGCCGGGCTGTGCGGTTTGCTTGGCGCGGAAATTCGTCCGGGATTTGCTATTGTTAGCGAGATGCTTGGACTGGAACGCTTGCTGGACGAGCATTCAATAACTGCCGTTCTGACTGGTGAGGGGCGCCTGGATGCCCAGACAGCGGGCGGAAAAGTAGTGGCGGGCGTATGTGCGGTTTGCGCCGGGCGCGGCATTCCGGTGATTGCTGTTGTTGGCGGCATCGACGGGGATATTTCGCCCCTTTACGGACGCGGGCTTACCGCCGCTTTCAGTTTGGTTGATGGCCCGCTTTCCGTGGAAGAAGCGATGGGGCGGGCCACGGTATTGCTTGAAAAACAAACAGAGCAAATTGTACGTGTATTTGTAAAAGCGAAAGGCATGTAAAAAACGTCTCAGCCTGTAGCTCCTGTTCCTTGCGGAACTTTGTCTACAGGCTGGCTCGTAGGCAATACCCGCGAGTTTTTCTTTTTTACGCATAAAAAAGATGGTGCGCAAGGACGCACCAACAAAGGGAGTCAACTGAAGACTAGCCAGAGGTATGTTGCGAGGTTCTTACTATTAATTTTACCTGTTTAAAATTAGCAATGAAACAAAAATCGTTCGTCAAATTCCACTTTTTATCTTCAAGAAATGACAAAATACTTTATATTTCAGGTATACTCCTGTTGAGAAAGACTGATCTCCTGATTTTTGTGTCAGGGTTGCGGCTGAAAAGCCATGTACGTTCATTTCTTCAACTTATAATGAGGAGTCTTGAGTGAATCTCCAATGTTGCGGATTTTTAAGTCTACATTTACGTCGATAGTCAATTGCTCAAAAAATGTTTTCGGCTGTTTACGTATCTGTTTATACATATCAGGGTGGTTTTTGAGCCTTGTAGTCAACCGAAACACATCGGCTTTGTACTTCTTTTTGAGTGTTTCTATAGTCTTGTGCAATCGTTTTTCCAGAATATCTGAATAAATACGCTCAGCCCGTTCAAGCTGGTTCGGTTTATCGAAGGAGGCGCCAAGACATTGATATTCCATTAGCTCGGTGTCCAACTCAATCTGAAACGTAATGTGGGGTCTATTGTTTTTCATGGTAGGACGGATGTTATTTTTTCCCTTGAGAATTTGCAATCCTACTTTTTTTCCAGCGTAGCAAGGAAAGTTCAATACCCCTCTTTCGATCTCGCCGTGTAGTATGGAAAGGTTTTGGATGTCGTTTTTGGACAATATGCCCATCTTCTTGAAGTTCTGAAAGACAGTCGCTTGATTAATGACAATTTGCTTTCTTTTGTTTATAGAGGCTGTAAGTAAAAAGAAAGGTGTGTTGCTCCGAACGCTCTTGCTCACGGTACCCAAATTGGATTCAGGCATGATCAATGTTTTTTGAACGCTGTCTGTGATCTCTGCAATATGCAGAGAGGGAGTTGGTTCCGACACGCTCGGTATTGTGAAGTACTCAGTAATCGGGCCTGTTGTCATAATTATCTCGGTGTGACGACGCATTTGGGGAAAGCGGGAGAAAAAGTCAAATAGTTCATTGAGCCCTTTCTCGGATACTTTTTCTCCTACAGCAATCATTTGCAGATGAGATAAAATGGGGAAGCGATCGCTTTGCGTGGTGATTTGCTCAATTCCGTTCGCAATGGACGGAGTTTTAAAGATAAAGTTGGTATAGCCTTTTGGTTGTTGTCCTGTCTGCGTCCCCATTCCCATCTGACCACTTGCACTGGCCGCTTCTACTACCTGCACGATAACTTGATACATACGCATTTCCTTTCCTGCAAAGCGTTCCGGGGGGAGTTCCTCAATACCAAGTCCTACGATGATCGCTCGCCTTTCCAATTCCCTATAATCCCAACATCCTGTTAGAAGAATGACAGCAAAACTTATGAGTGTAATTGCTGATATAAAACTTCTCTTCCATTTTTTCATACGCTATCACCTTTTTGTTCGGGAGAGGGAAGGAGCCCCAGTTTTCGTCGTACAAATACACAGGTGAGGAGAAGTAGTGGATAGCCGATGAGAAGGAACAAACCGATAGCCCCTACCACATTCAGCCAACCCTCCATTTCGATCAAATTTTCCGGAACGAGGGACAAGACGAAGATTAACGGAAGCGATAACACCATCCACCATCGCAACGAAATACGCGGAAACGTGCGGTTCAATGCAAAAGCTGTTGAGAAAAAAGTGACTAGATGGGTGGTATACGCTAAAGGGAGCCATAAGATAATCAGCAATAGTTCGGCTCGTTCTATAAATTGTCTGACAATTTCAATCGTTTTTGCCATCGTAATGACAGGGTATGTTTGAGCTATGGTCACATCCGGTCCAAGCGTAACTAATGCACCCAACACGACGAAGATATAAAAGATGCCGGACACTCCAATGCCGATAGCGGTGTGCAGATACGCTTTCTCTTTCTTGGCAATAAACGGGTAATACAGAAATAAAATTTCATAGCCCAGAAAGGAGTACACCGTATTCGGTAACGATTGAATGACAGAGGTCATTCCGTCCAAAAAAGGTACCCGTAGTTCATACCAATCAGCTTCCAAATAAGCTAACATCAAAAAGAACACCAACATAAAGATAGAACTGGGGATTCCTGATTCATGTATCCGGACGATTGGCATGAGGCCGTCCCATGAGGAATAAAGAAGGATGAGTAGCATGCTGCCAATGATGACTTCAATGGGGGTAAATGGCAGCATTTCTGATCTCACTACTTCCGCCATGACTCGGATTCCGGTAATAGTGAAAAATAAGTAGTACCCTGCAAGCGATAGGTTAAACAACAGTCCGACCGTACGGCCGAAAAGTTTTACATTGTATTCAATTACCGTGTCCCCTGGAAAGACGCGAGCGATCCGTAAAATTAACCATAGCGAGAAAAAGCAGAAGCCTATCGCTAATATGATAGTCAGCCATGCGTCTTCTCGCGCTTTTTCCATCACCCCTCGAGGTAGCGTGATAAAACCGGTACCGATAATGACGCCGAATATGAGGAACACAAGTTGAACAGGGGTTAAGCTTGGACGAACTTCATTTCCACTCATCATAATTAATATCACCCTTCTTTATGGAAATTGCTTCTTTTACTCAGCTTTTGCGTACATTTTCCTTCCTTCTCGAATGAGTGATAATTCCTTGGAAAAGTAAACATGGTTCATTGACAGCGGTGATTCTTCAAGACGCTGCTTGATTATCGTTTGTTCTCCTTTTTGTGTTGTTTTCTAGATATCATTGGCAAAGGCTTACTTTTACTTCTTTGCAACGGGTTAAGAAATGAGGGGCGTTTTGTAAGCTTTTTAAACGGAAAACGTACCAGTGTATCTTTCCAATCCGCTATGCGAAGAGGAGAGAGAGGGGCCAGATAGGGCACTCCAAACGAGACAAGTCGGGCCGTATGAGCGTGAATGAAAAACAACCCCAATATCAAGCCGTAGAGTCCTAGAATGCTGCTACAAAAAAGCACGAAGAAGCGTAAAATTCGATATGTGATGCCCAGTAAGTAGACAGGGGCTGCAAAGGACGAGATCGTGGTGAGCGCGATAATCACGATGGTAACGGGGCTCACCAGATTGGCGCTGACGACCGCTTCTCCGATGACCAAGCCCCCGATGATACTGACGGCCTGTCCAATTGGTTTGGGCAGTTTTACTCCGGCTTCCCGAAGAATTTCAATCATGATTTCCATTACAAATATTTCCATTAAAATCGGTAGAGCTACCTTTGTTCGAGCAGCGTCCATAGAGATAACCAGTCGTGTGGGAATCAGCTCAGGGTTAAAGGCGGTTAACGAAAGGTACAATCCTGGAATTACGATACTGAACAGGAGGGCAAGCATTCGAACAAAGCGGATTAGGGTCGCGTACTGCCAACTGCTGTAGTAATCATCAACCGTGTCCAGCAGCTGGAAAAATGTGATAGGAAGAATGAGTGCGTGAGACGAGTTCCCCGTCATGACCACCACGTTCCCTTCCAACAAGTAGGAGCAGACGACGTCTGGCCGTTCTGTCGGACGCAGCTCGGGAAATAAAGAAAACGAATTGTCTTCGATTAATTCCTGTAGATGCATTTGTCCTTGTATGATATCTGTGTCGATAGCAAACAGGCGCCTTTTCACTTCTTCTATGATACTCGGATTAGCCACATCTTCTAGATAGAATATACAAACCTTGTGTTTTCCCCGCTTTGTTATATTAATGACTTCGATAGTTAATTTGGGATCACGCAGACGTTGGCGGATTAGCGTAATATTGGTATCCAAATCCTCTATAAAGCTTTCTTTCGGTCCGATCACGCTTTGTTCTGTATCGGGATTTGCAATATTCCGCTTTTCTACCCTTTCTACTCCAACCGCGAGCCCCGTGGCTTCCCCGTCAACAATTAACAGTGCTTTTCCATCCAGCATTTGTTGAATAGCAGCTTGCCAGTCCATGATCCGTTGTGTTTCTGTGGTGGCCACGATTTGTCGCTGGATTATTTGCAGAAGCTCATGTTTCGCTTTTTCTTCGGATAAAAGCAGTCCCTTTTCGCTTGCATCTTTGTCCCAACGCTCCTGTAAGGGAAGGATGACGTATTCACTTAGATGTTGGATATCTACAAGACTTTGAAAGAAAAATAAAGCGACGCGCCTTCCTGCGCAAATCAGGTGGTGCGAAGTGAAATCCGTATTTTGGCCCAATTGTTCCGTAATGTCCTGAACGTTTTTTTCTAGCGAAGTGTGCAAGGGTTGCAAGGGGATAGAGGATATCGCTGCCTTCTCCTGTGAAAGCCATTGCTTTGATTTACGGGCTTTCTTCCGCCAGAGCTGACTCATTTTCATCGTTATGAATCTTCCCCCTTTATCATTTTTTTTAGGATTTTTTTTATTATTAACGAATACATGATGAACAATACAAAGGGTAGCGCTAACGTTTTGACAATGAAACTCATGCTGATCTCATCTATGTGGATGGGGACGCGAAGCTAAGTCAGCGAAAAATTCGTGTGTTTTCTTATTACCTTAAGCTACCAGTATAGTGCATATATAATTATGACCTCTATTCGCTACGCTGGCAGAGTAAGATTTTGTTTGCAGTAATGCGATGGCACGTCGTGTGGAAGACTTGATGTTGGCGATGCAAGTGATTTCCACACCAGAGTCATTGAAGAGGGCTCCAATTTAGACGAGAGATTCTCAATGTGTGAAGGGGTTGCGAATTGGAGTTTATACCACTGATGGCATCCTAGCTCCGTCCGCGTTGTTTAGCGGTCACTGATTTTTGTTTCGAAGCAAAAATACTCTATATAAAGCAGGGGATAAGGTATAATAAATAAGGCGAACGTACGCGCCTTAGGCGTTGATATAGTTTTTCGTCATTAGGAGAGGAGTGGTTACTTTTGGCTATGTTCTCTAGCCCCAGTATGATTATGATGTTTATTACAGGTGTCATCATTCTGGTTGTTTTCTTTGGGGCGATTATTACTGCCATTGTCCAAACAGCGCGCGGGAAGTGGAAGGTGGATTACGATGCTCTCGCCGCCAAAAATGCTGTGGAAGACGAAGCGCGGCGCAAAGCGAGAAAGCTTAGACAGAAGCAAGTATAGGGGAGAATGAGGTGTTTGATCCGACTATATACGAAAACATAAAAGTAGCGCTTGAGGGCGCGATATACGATTTCGATTTTGCGGGCGAAATTCTGGTTACTTCCCGCAGCGATACCGTGGAGTTGGCCTCCATGTCCCGCACGTACACAATTGGCTTCAGTGAGCGACATAAGAAGGCAGAAAAAGGAACGACAGCGCTTCTGATCTTGTCTGCTGATGCGGCGGATCTGGTGGGGGAGATTCTTGAGCTTCCCGAAAGCGAAGGCCGGAAGTTTGGCTGTACGCTGCGCGTCCAATTCGTTATGGAAATAACAGATATAGCGCGGTGCAGAAGAATTGAGGAAGAACTCAACGCTATATGGTCGCATCGTCCGCTTATCATGCAGGAACTAGCTTTTCGGTACGAGCCTTTAGAGCTCGATGAACCTGCCTTGTACCGCAACACCGTTACGCTTGATTTTGGACGCAAAATTAACGAAGATAACATTGGCGATATATATAATATCGTTGAACATACCGTGCATTCTTTGCGTCGGTTGGATTGATTCGGTGAATTTCTATATCTAAAAACCCCTGTTTTACGCAAAACAGGGGTCCCTCAGCATTATATCGTATTATGAAACTGGATTTCAAGTTTGGTATCATTTGTAACGATATCGTCGACGGTAAGAGCGGTATTGTCCGCATCCCTAATTAACAATGCTTCTGCCAGCGTTGATTTGTCTCTTCCAGGCGGTAGCGCTTGGAAGAACCAGGGATGAATCGTAAGCAAGATTTCAAGGATGGCGCCGACGGTATGCGGGTGATCGAGATGAATATCCATTGTCTCCGAAGTTTGCGTCCCGTATAACGTTACCAGCATGTCACAGTTCCTTTACATATTTGTTGACTTTGCGCATGGCGCTCGATTGGCTGATGCCGAGTTTTTCCGCCAGCTTGTAAGTGCTGCCGCACTCTTCGTACATACGTCGGATAATTTGCCCTTCGTACAATTCCAGCCTTTTTTTGAGCGAGAGGTTTTCATGTTCTTGCTCTGTCATTGTTTCATCTTCATCTCGAAGCGCAGTTGCAATATGTTTGGTTGTAATGGTATCTTCGTCGATCGTGACTACGAGCCGTTCGAGAAAATTGTGCAATTCCCGGATATTACCCGGCCAATTGGCGCGCCGTAACTCTTCTGCGGCTGCATGGCTGAGTTTTTTTTCAATGCCGTACATATCTTTAAATTCTTCGAGAAACTGTATGGCTAGCGGCACGATGTCTTCTTTTCGCTCCCTGAGAGGAGGGATCGTGATGGGAATGACATTAAGCCGATAGTATAAATCGTTGCGAAACGTTTTTTCTTCCACCTTCTTTTTCAAGTCCTGGTTCGTGGCTGCGATAATACGTACGTCCACTTGAATTGGGGTGGTGCCACCGATGCGGAAAAATTGCTTTTCTTGCAGGACATTGAGCAGTTTGGCTTGCATTGGCAGTGGAAGTTCCCCGATTTCATCCAGAAATAGCGTCCCGCCGTTCGCCGCTTCGAACAGCCCTTTTTTCCCTTTTTCATGTGCGCCGGAAAATGCGCCACGCTCATAGCCGAATAGTTCTGATTCAATCAGTGCTTCGGGAAATGCGCTACAGTTCACAGAAAGAAAAGGAGCGTGTTTGCGCGGGCTCATATTGTGCAAATAACGGGCAAGGTGCGTCTTACCGACTCCAGACTCCCCGAGAAAAAGCACGGTGCTGTCCACTTTTGCCACTTTTTCGATTTTGGACAGTACCTTAAGCATCGCCGGGCTGCGCACGGACAATATCATACCTGATGCTTCTTCATGCTGTTTTAGCGTTTCTTCGTATGTTTCCACACGTTCTTGCAGCTGGTCAAGCTGTTCACGCAGGTGCAAAAGTTCGGTAATATCGCGCGAGTTGCTTACTACGCGGATGAGCTTTCCATCTTGCGTAAAAACAGGGGTAGCTGTCACGAGCAGCTTGCGTCCGTTCAGTGTTTGTTGCACGAGATTGATTTGTTTGCGCTGCGCGATCACATCGAGTGTCGCAGAAGGGGAGAAAATGCCTCCCGCGACTAGCTCCGTCACGTGTTTTCCTACCATTTGCTCAGCTTTAAGCCCGTAGTTACGTTCACAGGCACCGTTCACCCGGACGGTATATCCTTCCCCGTCCGTGACGAAAATTTCGTCATATGCTGCGGCGAAGACGCTTTTCAGTTCAGCGTATAGATTCTCGTATTCGGTGGCAATATGGCTTTCCGCGTTTTCCCACGGAAAGACGAGCCAGGTGAAGCCGCCGGTTTCGGCAAGTATTTTTCCTTTCCAAAGAAACCTATCTGTGCGTTGGAAAAATTCACCGTCCGCTGCCCACTTACGCAAACACTCGGACAGGCGGACGGGAGTCCAATCTTTTTGGAAAAACCATTTTTCAATCAGCTTGTTGTATTCGAAATATTCTTCACGTACATAACAGAAGCCGATTGAAAACGTATCAAGAAACGGTGCGATGTGGATATTCGAATCCATAAGGGCGCCTCCTTATTATAGGGCGCCGGAATATACGGCGTTCTTATTTGTTTCGGTTGAAGCAAACGAGCTTCATTTCTGTCATTTCTTCGGTTGCATACTTGATGCCTTCGCGTCCTACGCCGCTTTCCTTTACGCCGCCATACGGCATATGGTCGACGCGGAATGTCGGGAAATCGTTAATCATCACACCGCCTACTTCCAAGCGTTCCGCCGCTTCAAAGGCGTGTTCCATGTTGTTCGTGTATATGCCAGCCTGCAAACCATAGCGGGAGTCATTCACCGCTTCAATCGCTTCATCAAACGTATCGAATGGGCTGATAACGACGACCGGTGCGAACGTCTCCTGACAGCTTACTTTCGCGTGCGGTGGCACATCGACGATAACTGTCGGCTTGACAATATTGCCTTCCGTGCCTCCGGTTAGCACTTTCGCGCCGAGCGTTTCTGCTTCTTCGATCCAGGAAGCGATTCGTTCTACATCCTTTTGTGAAATAAGCGCGGCGATGTCGGTTGTCTCATCCAGCGGATCGCCAATGCGGAGTTTCTTCGTTTCCGCTACAAATTTCTCCACGAAGCTATCATACAGAGAGCGGTGCACATAGATGCGCTGAAGTGAAATGCATACTTGGCCCATGAACGTAAATGCCCCGGTTACGGTACGCTTGATAATGGGCTCAATATCGAACCCTTCGTCGATAATTAGGCCGGAGTTGGAGCCGAGTTCAAGCACAACTCGCTTCAGGCCCGCTTTGGCGCGGATCGTCTTGCCTACTTCTGGACTTCCGGTGAAAGTAATGATTTTTACGCGGTCATCGCATACAAGCTCGTCCCCGACTTCGCTGCCCGGCCCTGGAATGACTTGCAGGGCGCCCGCAGGTAGTCCTGCTTCCGCGAATAAATCGGCAATAAAGTAAGCGGAAAGCGGCGTTTGATCCGCAGGCTTTAAGATAACAGCATTCCCTGCGGCAAATGCCGGGCCGAGTTTATGCGCCACAAGGTTGAACGGGAAGTTGAACGGCGTAATTGCTCCGACGATGCCAAGCGGTTGGCGTACCGTGTAAGCAATGCGGTTTTCACCCATAGCTGACGCGTCCATAGGAATCGTTTCACCGTGGATGCGGCGCGCCTCATCAGCGGAAAATTGGTATGTCTCAATTGTACGTGCGATTTCCCCACGTGCGACCGCAATCGGTTTTGCTGCCTCCAACGCTAAAATACGGGCCGCTTCTTCTTTGCGTTCTTTTAGAAGCAAGGAGACGTTTTGCAGAATAGCGGCACGCTTATGGGCCGGCATTTTGGCCATCACTTTTGCCGCTTCTTCCGCATGGTCAATCGCCGCTTTCATATCTTCCCGCGTTCCGATAGCTACTTCTGCAATTACTTCTCCGGTATGCGGGGATCGAAGCTGTTTATAAGAAGAAGCTTCTTTTGCCCCTCCGGCAATATAAAGCGGTTTCTTCGGTATGGTTTGATTCATTTTCGAAAACCCCTTTCAACGTAAACACTAAAATTAGTGAACTTGCAGAGCGGATGTAGCGGCTGCGATGGATTCCTCGAGAATATCGAGACCTTCCTCAAGCTGTTCGTCTGTAATGACAAGCGGCATCAATACGCGAAGTACGTTGCCGTATAAGCCGGCGCTGAGAGTGATTAAACCACGTTTATTGGCTTCATTTACAATTGTACCTACAACTTCTTTATTTGGTTCTTTCGTTTGTTTGTCTTTGACAAACTCCATAGCGCACATTGCACCTAAGCCCCGTACATCTCCAATTATATCGTATTTTTCCGCAAGCTTGGCAAACCGCTCCATCACTTTTTCGCCGATAACGCGCCCGCGTTCGTTCAGGTTGTATTTCTCGATCACATCAAGCACTGCAAGCGCCGCACGGCATCCGAGCGGGCTTCCCGAATATGTGCCGCCTAATTCTCCCGGATTGGACATTTCCATAATTTCTTTGCGTCCGATTACGCCGCTAATTGGCAGACCTGCACCCATAGATTTAGAAATGGTTATTAAGTCTGGAACGACATCAAAATGTTCAACTGCGAAATATTTACCTGTACGGCTGAAGCCGGTTTGAATTTCATCCGCAACGAATACGATACCGTACTGTTTACAAAGTTCCGCCACACCTTGCACGAATTTTTTGGATGGAACGATGAATCCGCCTTCGCCCTGCACTGGTTCCATGACGACTGCGGCGATCGTTTCCGGAGCTACGTCACCAAGCAGGAAGTTTTTAAATTCGTTTAGCACGTGTTCATCATATTGTTCGACGCTCATGCCTTCTGGACGACGGTATGCGTAATGATACGGCGCCTTGTAGATTTCGGGCGCGAACGGACCGAACTCAAATTTGTACGGTTTTACTTTGCTTGTCATGGACATCGTCAACAGTGTGCGTCCATGAAAACCACGAGAGAAGACGACAACGCCCTGACGTTTTGTGTATTTGCGCGCGATTTTCACCGCGTTTTCCACCGCTTCTGCGCCGCTGTTCAAAAACATCACTTGCTTTTCATGATCTCCTGGCGCTAACTTCGCAAGACGCTCCGCAAGTTCAATATACGGTTCATACATCATGACATTAAAGCCGGTATGGATATACTTATCAACTTGATCGTGGAGCGCTTCTACAACTTCCGGCGTGCAGTGACCGACGTTAATCGTACCGATGGCACCTGCAAAGTCAATGTATGTGTTGCCATCAACATCTGTCAGGATCGCTCCCTGCGCTTTTTCTACAAAAGTAGGGATGCCGTTACTGATACCTTTAGGAACGTATTGTTTCCGGCGTTCCAGAATTTCTTTAGCCTTCGGACCTGGCAGTTCTGTTTTTACATGAGCGAATTTGTATCCCATTTGTGTACCTCCCTGGCAGATAGAATATATGAAAAATGATTCATGTACGTTCTGTATATTTCATTAAAGCAAGAGGCGTGCCAAGCTAAAAAAAGATATAATTATTGGGAAACGAAGGAAGTCGGCAGTAAAGTTGAGTCATTTTTGACTTTTATATAAGTCTTTTTTGACTTAAATCTGAGTTTATCATGTATCGATATGAAAGCGAATGGTTTTATTGCTAAAAAGTTTGTGTTGGTTTTGCAGGGATGGAAATTTTTTGCAAGTATTAGTCGTTATATGGTCGATAGATTATGGAATGTGTCACAAAATTGCGTGCCATGGGTTCTATAAATTGTACGTAGTCTTTGATATTTCGACTTTCATATTTCAATATAAATGTCGAAGCATCGAAGATGATAGCATAGAAAGGGAGAAGGAGAAGTGCGAAAGAAAATATGGATTGGTGTTATTACAGGGGTCATAGCAATAGGGGGATATATCGTCTATTCGGCGTACGTACCACGCAGCGTGGAAGGAACGCCGGTGTCGCTTGCTACCGTTGTGCAAAAAGATATGGAAAGTCGTATCATGACTACCGGTAAAGTAAAGATGGAACAAGAAATGACGGTATACGCAGGGGCGAGCGGAAAAATTGTTGCTTTGCATGCAGCGGAGGGAGCGCCGGTGAAAAAAGGTCAGATATTAGGTGAGATTTATACGGAGGATATAAAAAACCAATTAATTGATATAGACAGTCAATTGATAGATATGGATGAGCAGGCGAGGGATGTCGATAACCAGGTTGCCGATACTTCAGCGCAAATCGCCGAAAAAAAGGCGGAGTTAGCGAAATTGCAAGCTGCGAATGATGCCATTGAAATTGCGAAAGCGGAAAACGGGATTCGTCAAGCCGAGCAAGAGCTTGAACAAGCGAAGCGAGAATACGCCCGCATCAAAACGCTTGTGGAGAGCGGAGCTGAAAAGAAGCAGGAATTGGATAAAGCGAGCGACCAGATAAAACAGGCTGAATTTAAGCTGAAAACGTCGCAATATGAACTGGCAGAGAAGAAAAAAGGGCCGAAGCGGGAAGAGGTCACCGCTTTGCTGGTATCGATTGCACAGCTTGAAGAGAAGAAGAAGCGGACGGCGACGAAAAAAGAGAGCATTGCGAGCAAAAAACAAAAAATCGAAGAGAAAAGGCAGCAGTTGCTTGCCCAGAGAAATGACGCGCTTATCGTGGCTCCTATCGACGGAACCGTATTGACGCAAAAAGCGAAGGCGGGCGAATATACGACAAAAGGCAATGAACTATTGAAAGTGGGAACGACACAAAATATATACGTGGAAGCGGAAATTGCGGAAGCTGATATCGGCAAAGTGCGCGTCGGTCAGAAAGCTAAGCTGGAAGGAGGCGCGTTAGGCAAACAGGTGGCCGAAGCTCATGTGGTAAGCATCTCACCGGTAGCGATAGAAGCCGCCACACAGAAAAGCGGACAGCAGAGCGAACGGGCCAAAGTGGCGGTGAAGCTGGCATTGGACAAACCAAATGAGCTTTTGCGCCCCGGCTTTCGGATAGATGTAACGATTGTGCACCAAAGCGCGAAACAGGCGCTGCAAGTACCGATCGAAGCGGTGCAGAAGAACGGCGGGAAAGCGTTCGTCTGGATAAATGAGAACGGTCTGGCGAAGAAGAAGGCGGTTGTCACCGGAATGGAAAACGAATTGTTTGCCGAAGTTAAACAAGGTTTGAAAGCGGGCACGAAAGTTATCACCAATCCGGGGCCGCAATTAAAGGAAAATGAGCCGGTTATGGAAGCGAATGTTCCCGGAGAAGCGAGATAAAAGGGGCGGTACAGCATGGTAAAAGTAGAGAATATGTCCAAAGTGTACCGCACAGGCGGTGGCGATATTTATGCGATGAAGAATGTTTTCGTAACGGTTGAAAAAGGGGAATTTGTCGCTATTATGGGACCATCCGGTTCGGGAAAATCGACATTTATGAACATGATTGGCTGCCTGGATCGACCGACGAGCGGGCTGTATCATTTAGACGGAATGGAAGTAACGAATTTGTCGGATAAGCAGCTTGCCCATGTACGTAACCAAAAAATCGGTTTTGTTTTTCAAACCTTTCATCTTTTGCCGCGTTCAACCGCACTGCGCAATGTTGAATTGCCGCTGATTTATGCCGGGGTCGGAAGAAAGGAACGGACGGAACGGGCGCGTGCGGCTCTTGCGCGTGTCGGGCTCGACGAACGTATGAATCATATTCCGAATCAGTTATCAGGCGGACAGCGGCAGCGGGTAGCGATTGCGCGCGCGCTCGTAAATGAGCCGGCGATTGTGCTGGCTGATGAGCCAACCGGGGCGCTTGATTCGCGGACAAGCATTGAAATTATGGACATTTTCCAACAGTTAAATGAACAAGGAACGACTATTATTCTTGTTACGCATGAACCGGATATCGCATGCTATGCGAAGCGGTTAATCCGCTTCCGCGACGGCCAGGTAGTCGCCGATGACCCCGTGAGGGATCGATTATTCGCGTCGCAACAACTGGCGTCGGAGCGCCAACAGGAGGTGTAATCTATGCGTTTGCTGGAAAGCTTAAGCATGGCTTTGGACGGTTTGCGCGCCAATAAGCTGCGTTCTTTTCTAACGATGCTGGGGATTATTATTGGTATCGCGTCTGTCATTGCGGTTATGACGCTTGGGAAAGGGGGCGAAAGTGCGGTCGTGCAGCAGGTAAGCAAGTTCGGCCAAAATAAATTTATGGTATATACCCGCTACGATACGGAGGAGCCTGAAGATCCGAACGCGCTTACTTTGGAAGATGCGGAATATTTGCCGCAGGTGAGTCCGTACATTTCCGCTGCCGTAGCCAACTCTTACGTAGGCAATACGGAGCTTTACTGGCTCAATAAGAAGAAAACCGTCGAAGTAAGGGCGACGACGGCCCAGCTTCCGGCTGTACAACCCACGCTCCACATGGTGCAAGGCCGCTTTTTTACCGACGAGGATGATAAAAACCGCCGACCGGTTATCGTATTGGAAGACGGAGCAGCTCAGGAATTGTTCGGGACGGAAAACCCGATCGGTCAGCGCGTGCGTTTTAACGATCGGAGCGTAGTGGTGATCGGCGTATTTAAGCAGGAGAAAGTAAGCTTTGATTTTTCCAAAGCAAAGAGCGCGTTTGTTCCGTTTCGTTTTGCGAATGAGCTGTCTGAAAACCAAACGGTAAGCAACATTGAAATGACCGCCATTTCCAAAGAAGCATTGCGGCCTGCGATGAAGCAGGTCAAGGATTATTTGAACCGCAAGCATAACCATAAAGATTACTATGAAGTTTTAAGTATGGAAGACAATATTAAAGAGTTTTCGCAAATGACTGGAATGATTACCCTGATTTTTAGCATTGTAGCTGGCATTTCCCTCGTGGTGGGCGGCATTGGCGTGATGAATATTATGCTTGTGTCCGTGACGGAACGGACAAGAGAAATCGGAATCCGCAAAGCGCTTGGAGCGCAGCGGAAAGATATTTTGCTTCAGTTCCTACTGGAGTCGATGATTTTGTCGTTAATCGGCGGCTTAATCGGAGCATTGCTTGGTATTGGTATATCAGCTATCGGCTTTTCCTATGCTAATATACCGCTTTTGATTTCATGGGAGACCGTTTTGCTTGCATTTTCCGTGTCCAGTTCCATCGGGATTTTCTTCGGATTGTATCCTGCTAACAAAGCGGCAAAGCTAAATCCGATTGAGGCGTTGCGTTATGAATAAGAAGCGGGCTGCTCTTTAACTCTGAAGCCTCTTTGCATAATGAATGAGAGGATTTTTTTGAAAAGTATTGTCTTTTTAGAAAAAGCCGAGTATAATCAAATTTAATAAATCCGATCAATATAATATGAATTCTCTTTCTTATCCAGAGAGATGGAGGGACTGGCCCAATGAAATCTCGGCAACCTAATTCGGTTAGGTGCCAATTCCAGAAAGCACACGCTTGAAGATGAGGAAGAGGGGATCGTAGAATATAAGCCCTTCTTCTTTAATGAAGTAGGGCTTTTTTAATTAAATTAAACATATAAAACAAATTTGATTAATATTATTTTTGGAAAAAAAGGGGATGGTTATATGGTGGCAGGTAAAGTGTATCTTGTGGGTGCCGGGCCAGGCGATCCAAAGTTGATTACAGTGCGTGGGCTTGAGCTTCTACAACGGGCGGATGTGATTGTATATGACCGTCTGGCCAGTCCAAAGCTGCTTGATTATGCAAAAAAGGAGGCTGAATGCATTTATTGCGGAAAAGAGACAAATCACCATTCGTTATCCCAGACGGAAATTAACGAGATCATTGTGGCGAAGGCTGTGCAAGGGAAAGAGGTTGTTCGTTTAAAAGGGGGTGATCCATTTGTTTTCGGGCGCGGTGGGGAAGAAGCGGAAGCCTGTATCGCGGCCGGCATCGACTATGAAGTTGTGCCGGGCATTACATCGGGTATCGCTGCTCCGGCTTATGCAGGAATACCTATCACGCACCGTGGTTATTCATCCTCCGTCGCGTTTGTGACTGGCCACAAAGCTGTAGAGAAGGAGCAAAGTGGTATTCAGTGGGAGAAGTTGGCCACTGCGGTAGATACGCTGGTATTTTACATGGGGGTCGGCAATTTGCCGGAAATTGTGAAAAATCTTCATAAGTACGGCCGGGCCAAAGAGACACCTGTGGCACTTATCCGCTGGGGTACATGCGAAAATCAGGAGACGCTTATAGGTACATTGGAGACGATTGTAGAGCAGGTACAACAGGCACGCTTTCGTTCTCCGGCAGTGATTGTCGTAGGCGAGGTTGTCCGCCTGCGGGAGCAGTTAGCTTGGTATGAACAACAGCTGCGTCAAGTCATTATTGCATAATATTCGCTGAGATGAGAGGAGAGAGTATGAATGAGTTATACACCAATATGGGCACAAAATAAGGAGAAATTGAATAAAACAGAATTAATAAAACTGGAGAAAGATGGACTGGATGTTATTGAGGACATTTATCGTTATGCGAAAACTGGTTTTGAATCCATTACGCCGGATGATATGGATCGTTTTAAGTGGGCAGGTGTATATCAGCAGCGCCCGAAAGACGGGTGCTTTATGATGCGTGTCCGGGTTCCGTCCGGAAATCTTACGTCCGAGCAGGCGCGCACGCTTGCGAGTATCGCGCATGATTATGGCAGGGATTTAATCGATATTACGACACGTCAGGCGATTCAGTTTCACTGGTTGCGGATCGAAAATTTACCGGACATTTTTGAACGGTTGGCTGCCGTCGGATTGTCCTCATTTGAGGCGTGCGGCGATTGCCCGCGTACGATTGTTGGCAATCCGCTTGCGGGGCTCGATCCGTACGAATTAATAGATACGACCCCGCTTGTGAAACAGTTGTCCGATACGTTTTTAATGAACCGGGATTTTTCCAACCTGCCGCGCAAATATAAAATTTCGATTTCTAGCAATATTTATAATGCCGGTCATGCCGAAATTAACGATCTGGCGTTTACCCCGGCCACGAAAGTAATCGCTGGCAAGGAAATCATCGGTTTTCATGTCTGGGTTGGCGGCGGACTATCGTCCCGTCCGTATTTGGCTCAACAGCTCGATGTATTTGTGCGACCGGAAGAAGTCGTGAAGGTAGCGGTCGGCGTTACAACGATTTTCCGTGACTATGGATACCGGGAGAAGCGTCATCACGCACGCTTGAAATTTCTTGTCGCTGATTGGGGAGCGGAGAAGTTTCTTGCCAAGTTAAAAGAGCTTGTCGGCGAGCTGGAGACGCGGGGCGAAGATAAGATTAAGGGATGGAATGCAGGATATTTTACCGGTATTCATAAACAGCGCCAGGAAGGGTTGAGTTATGTTGGTCTGTCCGTTCCGGTAGGACGTATGTCGGCACAGGAATTGGAAGAACTGGCGCATCTCGCCGATGAATATGGTAATGGCTCACTGCGTACATGCAATTCGCAAAATATCATAATTACCGGCATACCGGATGAAAGAGTGGAAGAACTGTTGCAAGAAAAAGTGTTGGAACGTTTGACACCGTATCCGAAGAATTTTACTGCTTTCGCCGTTTCTTGCACCGGCAATGAATTCTGTAATCTTGCGATCGTTGAAACGAAAGAAAGAATGCGCCAATTGGCGGAATATCTAGATGAACATGTGGAGTTGGATGAACCAATTCGCATGCATATGGTCGGTTGTCCGAACTCATGCGGTCAGCGGCAAATTGCTGACATTGGCTTTCAGGGAGCGCTTGTTAAAACGGAAGACGGCATGAAAGATGCGTTCGATATTTTCCTTGGCGGTACGCTGGGCCCGAACGCGAAATTTAACGAAAAGCTGAAAGGACGCGTGCTTGGCGAGCAACTGCACCGGGTCGTGTTGCCGTTGCTTGCCTATTATAAGGAAGAAAAGCGGAACAAGGAAAGCTTCTTTGATTTCGTACAGCGTGTTGGAATTACACCGTTCCAAGAGAGGCTGGATGCGGCTCTGAAACAGTTGGTATAAAGGATGCCTGGGCATAGGAGAGGTGAGGCGATGTTTATCTATAGATTTGAGATATTGTTTAGGGATGGGGGAACAGCTGCCGTTGTAGTCATACATGAAAATGAAGAAAAAGCGTTCCGCAGCGCCCAGAATCAAATTGAACGCTATTTTTTGCCGCCGAGGCCGGTTGCGGAGATAGCCATTGTAGAAAAAAAGCCGGCTGGAACGGGCCGGGGGTATGTGATCGAGCCATGATTCTGACGTGCGCGGCCATTGCCATTGCCCTGTTTTTCGCGATGAATATCGGCGCCAGCGGTACAGCCGCTGCGATGGGCGCGGCGTATGGCGGGGGAGCTATTCAAAATAAGAAGCTCGCAATGCTGATTGTAGGTGCAGCTGCTTTGCTCGGTGCTGTGTTAGGTGGAGGCGAAGTAGTGAAAACAATCGGGGGAGGTATCATCTCTTCCTCTATTCTCACTGTGGAGATTGTAATAATTATTCTGGCCTCAGCGACACTCACGCTGTTTATAGCAAATCTGATGGGGGTTCCCCTGTCAACGAGTGAAGTGACGGTTGGTTCGATTGTCGGCATCGGGCTCGCGTACAAATCCTTATTCGTCAGCAAACTTGCAGTCATTATTTCCTTCTGGATCGCGGTTCCTCTGGTCTCGTTTAGTGTGGCGTATGTGCTGGGGCGACTAATTAAGATAGCGGAAGTGAAGTGGCCGCATCTTAGCAGACAGGGAAAATGGCAGCGCTGGCTGGGAAGATTGCTTGTGATCGGCGGTGCGCTTGAGGCATTTTCGGCCGGTATGAACAATGTGGCGAACGCGGTTGGGCCGCTTGTTGGCGCCGGGTTAATGTCTGTTTCCGCTGGCGTTTGGATGGGTGGAATATTCGTGGCGCTTGGTGCGGTTTTGTTGGGCGGTAAAGTGTTGGAGACAAACGGGAAAAAAATTACCCGTCTTTCGCTTTTGCAGGGCAGCGCGGTTTCTTTCACCAGCGGAGGATTGGTCATTATCGCCTCTTTGTTGGGCATCCCTGTTCCGCTTGTACAGGCGACTACCTGTGCTATTATGGGCGTTGGTACTGCGGACAACGGTTTTAAGCTTTGGCAGAAAAGAGTTATTCACCAAATCGCAAAGGTGTGGATTGTTTCTCCGGTATCTTCACTTGTCGTGGCTTACGCGATGGTTCATCTCTGGTTGCAGCCGAATCCGTATGTGTTAATCGTTATTATAAGCGTATTTATCACTACGCTAGGATTAATGAACCTTTCCCAGACGATCCGTAAAGAAAAAAGCGCCATTCATGATCAGAGAGGAGGAATCTAGGTGCCGGATATGACATTTTCATATGAAACGCTGACATCTGAACGCTGCGAAGAAATAAATAAAACATTGGAAAATAAGGATGCGCTGGATGTATTAAAGTGGGCATATGGCCTATTCGGTGACAATCTAATCTATGCTTGCAGCTTTGGTGCTGAAGGTATGGTTTTAACCGACTTAATTAGCCGGGTGCGTCCGGATGCCCGTATCGTTTTCCTGGATACACATTTACACTTTAAAGAAACGTATGAAGTTATTGAGCGCGTGAAAGTCAAATATCCGAAATTGCGCATTCAGATGAAGGAGCCGGCGCTGTCCGTACAAGAGCAGGCAGAGCAGTATGGTTCAGAATTATGGAAGATAGATCCGGATTTATGCTGTAAATTACGGAAAATTCAGCCTTTAGAAGAAGTGATGGCGGGCACGGTGGCTTGGTTATCTGGTTTAAGACGGGAGCAGTCGCCGACGCGGGTGAACACACAGTTTGTCAATATTGATCGCAGGTTCCGATCCATTAAAATCTGCCCGTTAATTTATTGGAAATGGGAAGAAGTATGGAGTTATATCAAGCTTTATCAACTTCCATATAATGAATTGCATGACAAAGGTTATCCGAGCATTGGCTGTAAACATTGCACGTTACCGGTGGAAGACGGGAGCGACTCACGTGCCGGACGTTGGAGCGGTACGGGCAAGACGGAATGCGGTTTGCATCAATAAGAATGAAAGAGTTGAGGAAAAGGAGTAGAAAGCATGAGTACAAATCAGCCTCATGGCGGTGTATTAATCAACCGCATTAACTTTTCTTATGACATTACAAAAGTAAGCAAAAAAATCGAACTGGACGCGTTCGCCCTTTCCGATTTGGAACTGTTGGCGATCGGCGCCTACAGTCCACTCACCGGTTTCTTGGGTAAAGCTGACTATGAAAGCGTCGTGTATAACATGCGCCTTGCTGACGGAACCGTATGGAGTCTTCCGATTACTTTGCCGGTAACGGAAGCCGTAGCCGCGCAGCTTGCACCAGGGGATATGGCACAGCTTGTGTACGAAGGAACGGTGTATGGTGTTATCGAAGTACAGGAACTGTACACACCGAACAAGGAAATAGAGGCGGAAAACGTATATGGTACGACAGAAATCAAGCACCCGGGCGTTAAAAAGCTATGGGAGCGACCGGGAGTGTATGTTGCAGGCCCGATTACGCTGATAAAGCGTCCGAAAAAGAACAGGTTTAAAGAGTTCTATCTTGACCCGGCTGAGACGAGAGCCGTGTTTGCTGAGCGCGGTTGGTATACGGTTGTGGGATTTCAGACGCGCAATCCGGTTCACCGCGCCCACGAGTACATCCAGAAAACGGCGCTGGAAATTGTGGACGGCCTGTTTTTAAACCCGCTGGTTGGCGAGACGAAAGCGGACGATATTCCGGCTGACATCCGGATGGAAAGTTATCAGGTACTTCTTCAAAACTATTATCCGCTTGATCGTGTGTTCTTGGCCGTGTTCCCGGCGGCCATGCGTTATGCGGGACCGCGCGAAGCCATTTTCCACGCGATCGTGCGAAAAAATTACGGTTGTACGCATTTCATTGTCGGACGCGACCACGCCGGCGTTGGCAATTATTACGGCACGTACGATGCGCAGCGGATTTTCTTGAATTTTTCGCCGGAAGAGCTGGGTATTACACCGCTTTTCTTTGAACATAGTTTTTATTGCAAAAAGTGCGGCAACATGGCTTCAACGAAAACATGTCCGCATAGTGCGGAAGATCACCTTCATTTATCGGGCACGAAAGTGAGGGAGATGTTGAGCCGCGGTGAGGCACCGCCGCCGGAGTTCAGCCGTCCTGAAGTAGTAGAAGTGCTGATTCGTGGCATGAAGGTCGCGATCGGCAATTAGGACCGGGAGGAGGCAGAAGTATGGCAGGACACAACGCCAATATTGTTTGGCACAGGACAACGGTAACGAAGCAGGATCGGCAGAAAACGAAGGGGCATAAAAGCGCGGTTCTTTGGTTTACCGGTCTGTCCGGTGCGGGCAAGTCGACGCTCGCTAACGAAGTGGAACGCAGATTGCATGAGAGAGGGATGCATACGTATTTGCTGGATGGAGATAACATCCGACACGGCATTAATAAAGACCTGGGATTCAGCCCGGAAGACCGTGCGGAAAATATTCGCCGTATCGGCGAGGTAGCGAAGCTGTTCGTGGATGCGGGTGTGCTTGTATTAACCGCGTTTATCTCGCCGTATCGCGCCGATCGTGCTCTCGCTCGCGGATTGGTAGAAGATGGTGAGTTTATTGAGATTTATGTGAATTGCGCGCTGGAAGAGTGTGAGAAGCGTGATCCGAAAGGGCTGTACAAAAAAGCGCGGATGGGAGAGATTCCAGAGTTTACCGGCATTTCCTCGCCGTATGAGGAGCCGGAAGCACCGGAATTAATCGTGAAGACGGATAAAAAAACGCTGGATGAATCCGCAGAGCAAGTGATCGCATTTTTGCGGAAGAAAGGCATTATTTAGTATAAAGGGCACGGCCTTTTTCTGGCCGCGCCTTTTTACTTTTGCATAAACTTGCTCAAATCTGGAGTTTTCTATATTAGATAGCATGACTTACCGTTGTGAAATAAGGACAAATGGGGTAAGATAAGTTTTCCGTTATCATTTTGCATATGTTTCACCTATTTGGCTCGTCTGAAAAGATGAGAAAACAAATATAAGGAAGGGGTGAAGCTTTATGAAAAAACGCACGGTAAGAACATTTATGGCCGGTGTGATTGCCGGGGCAGCGCTGATGTGTGCAGCCGGTTTTTCATATGCCGCCTTGACAAAAATCGATGTAAGAGTGACGCCTGTCAGCTTTGTGATGGAAGGACAGAAAATACAGCCCAGCGATAAAGAACAGCAATACTTTAATGGTAAAAGTTATATTCCTGTTTCTTTTGTATATAAAGATACTACGTATGTGCCGCTTCGCTTGGTTTCGGAAAAGCTTGGACACAAAGTTGGATATGACCCGGCGACCCATACGATTTATCTAGGGAAAGAAAAAGGAGATGGAAAAGAATTGAAATTTAAAACGATTTATCCTTCGGGCGGCGAACAACCACAATTATCTTCCAGGATTCAGCGGTGGTTTGACGACCATAAGAAGCAGGAATTTATGGGTACGATGTGTGATGAGGATGGAATGTACGCGATGGTGGCAAGAGGCGAGCAGCCAAATGGGGGATACGGAATTGAAATTGTAGGCGTGACCGAATACGTCGATGAGATTGTGGTAAAGGTAAGGCATAAGAATCCGGAGCCGGGCAAAATGTATACGCAGGTGATTACGTATCCGACCACCCTAGTGAAAATGCCATGTACCGACAAAAAAATTCGATTTGAGATCGTGAATGACATACATGGCAAATAAGCACTATCTTTTGTGCGCTTACACAGAGCGAGAGCGGGATAGAATTCCTGCTCTTTTTTTATTTTATTACATAATTTTCTATACGCTCATCGCACATTGTCTTCCTTCTTATTTTGAAAACAAATGATATCATGTAGTACAGGGACAAAGAGAAAGAGGGAGAGCTTGTGGCTGCGCGAAGTTTCGATTTTACGAAAGGGAATATTATGCGACAGATGATCGCCTTTTCCCTCCCAATATTTTTCACGAATGTGTTACAGACGTCATATCAGTTTATTGACAGTTTATGGGTCGGCAACCTGCTTGGGTCAGACGCGCTCGCTTCTGTGTCTGTATCAGCGACGGTTGTGTTTACGATGCTGTCATTTATTATCGGGATGAACGGAGCAACATTGACGATTCTTGCCCAGCGTAGGGGCGCAGGTGATGAAGAAGGGTTAAAAGAATCGCTGAATGCGTTTGTCGTTGTATTTACTCTACTATCCATTGGTATTGGAATTATCGGCTATATTTTTTCGCCTCACATTCTAACGCTGATTCAAACACCGTCAGCTATTCATGAGCTGGCCACTCAGTATTTGCAGGTGAATTTTATCGGAATTGTATTTTTGTTCGGCTATAATTTTATCGGCACAGTGCTTAGGGCGCTTGGAGACAGTCGCACGCCCATACGGTTTGTGCTGATGGCCGTAATTTTGAATACGGTGCTTGATCCTCTGTTCATTATGTACTTTGATCTTGGAGTGGTAGGAGCGGCGCTTGCGACCATCGTGGCACAAGGTTTTTCGTTTGTATATGCGCTTATATACACGAGGAAATCGGGAAAAATTCCATTCATAAAGCCTCATATCCCCGATCGTACATATGCATTGGCGATTTTTAAATTAGGCATTCCTGCCGGTTTGCAAATGATGGTGATTTCTGGCGGAATGATGGCGATTATGAGCGTAGTGAATATGTTTGGCGAGAATGTGGTCGCTGGGTTTGGCGCTTCACAGCGTATGGATAATTTGATTATGTTGCCTATTGTTACACTTGGCTCGGCGGTGAACAGTATGTCCGGCCAGAATATCGGAGCTGGAAAGTGGGAACGTGTCAGCGGTATCGCGCGCAGTGGCATATTGTTAATTGTCAGCGTGTCGTTTGCTATTGGGGTATTAGTGTATGCAACGGCAGCAAAACTGCTTGAATGGTTCGTGGACAATCCGGAGTCGATAGCATTTGGCACGCTGTACCTTCGCACGATTTGTTTTTTCTACCCGTTCCTTGGGATTAACTTTGTGCTGAACGGTATTATCCGCGGTGCAGGCGGCATGGTACAGATTCTGGTGCTGAATTTTATCTCTTTCTGGGTATTGCGTTATCCGCTGACTGCAGTATTTTCCAAGTGGCTGGGCGAGCAGGGGATTGCCTATGGCATGGGTACAAGCTTTGTGATTAGCGCGGTTTGTGCAAGTGCGTATTACCGATTCGGGCGCTGGCGCGAAATTCGTTTATTGCAGGGTAAATAAGGATTTCCGGAAATTTACTATTTGAAAAAGCAAGAAGCAGGTAATGATAAAGGTTAAGAATCTTATTTTCTTGATAGAAAAACACTTTACTTATTAAAGATAATAAATTATAATTAGTTTGTAGTTGTAATGCTTAGAAAATGAATAGAATATGAGTAAAAGGAGAGAGTACGATGGCAAAAGTTCTTTATATTACCGCGAATCCGAAGCCGGTTGAGGCGTCTTATGGCCTGAGACTGGGTGAAACGTTCTTGAAAGCATATCAGCAGCACAATCCCACAGATACGATCGAGCGCCTTGACCTTTACAAAGAAGAAATTCCATTCATTGATGCGCTTGTCTTGAACGCATGGGATAAAGTCGCAAAGAATGAAGCGCTGAACGACGAAGAAAAGCGTGTGCTTGGCCGCATGACAGAACTGCTTGACCAGTTTATCGCGGCGGACAAAGTAATTTTCGTAACACCGCTTTGGAATTTAAGTTATCCTCCGCTACTGAAAGCGTATATTGATAACGTTGTAATTGCGGGCAAGACATTTAAATATACGGAACAAGGCCCGCAGGGCTTAATGGCCGGCAAGCGCGTGATGCATATCCAGGCGCGCGGAGGCGTGTATTCTGAAGGGCCAGCCGTAGATTTTGAGTTCACAGATAAATATCTGCGCGGCATTATGGGCTTTATTGGGATTACTGATTATACCCACATTTTCGTGGAGGGAATGGCGGCCACGCCGGATAAAGCGGAAGAGATCTTTGCTAAGGCGGAGCACAAAGCACGCGAAGCGGCGGTCGAGTTTGCGAAGAATTATCAGCGTACATAAGTTGTACTATTTGCGCTGAATGGGGTATAGACAATAGAAAAAACAGGTGCTACCATTTAATTTGAAGAAGCGTTCACTAACCAAAAGAACATAGGTTGGGAACGCTTTTTTATCATGTTTCGCGAGGAGTTGTTGCCATGTGAGAACAGCAGGCAAATTGATGGTTTCTGTGCTGGCGCTGGCGGCTGCGTTCGCGGCCGGGATCTGGACGAGCGCAGGTGAAGCGGACGGTTTTAAAGAAAAAATTACCGCCTATTTTTATCCTGTAACTTATTATTTTGATGGTAAAAAAGATACAAGCGATCCGAAAGTATATAAAAATAATGGCAATCAAGTTCCGAAGACGATTACATACCAAGGGACCACCTATGTTCCATTGCGATATGTCGGAGAAAAGCTTGGCAAAGAAGTAGGATATGATGGGAAGACACATTCTGTTTGGATAGGGCAAAAACCTAAGCTAGAAGCTGTGCAGGCAAATTCTGTTCAGCGGACAGCAAGCGTAACATCGAGCTTTAAAGTTGAGATTGGAGACCGCTGGGATACTGTCAAATCCAAACTGGGATCTTATAAAGCTGCCTATACGGGAGCGAACAAGACGAAGTGGTGGGTATATGACAGGTATTGGATCGGTTTCCGCGACGGCCATGTGATTGAAATGTTTTCTAACACCCTGGACACACAGTATAATGGCGTAAAAGTGGGGAGCACGCGCAGCGAAGTCGAGAAGAAATTGAAATATAGCGCTAAGCCGGAATGGGCTTTATACGGGGCTACCTTTACTTTTAAAAATGACAGTTCGGAAAAAGTGCTGTACAAATCCGGTTCCTTAGCGATCATTGCTTACTATGACAATCTGGACAAAAAAAAGTTACTTGGTTTACGTGTTGTCAATCCAACTGAGCTTGTTCATAAGAAATACTTTGGCTATACGTATCAATATATAAAAAAACCGAACATTCCTTCTTATCCGACGGATACGGCTACTGTCAATCGAGATGCTGCTAGGCAAGTATTATGGCTGACCAATATAGAAAGAGCAAAGAAGAAAGTGCCTGCTCTTGCGTGGAGCGATCAGGCGGCCGCCTCCGCCTATAAACATAGTAAAGATATGAGCGTGTACAATTACTTTTCGCATACAACGCGCGCTGGAAAGTCACCGTTTGATTTAATGGCTGAGCAAGGAATTAAATACACTTTGGCCGCTGAGAATATTTCTATGGGATATCCAGACGCTATTGAAGCTGTATTTGGGTGGATGAATAGCTCCGGCCACAGAAAAAACTTATTGAATCCCGCTTTTAAAAAGCTTGGTGTAGGCGTGTACGGGACATACTATACCCAGCATTTTTTCACGCCCTAATCAGGCAATTATGTTTTGACAAGTTCATGCTGGAAGAAGTAAAATATCATGTGATTGCCTGAAAATTAAGAGTGGAAGGGACGAGCATTTATGTGGGATTATATTATTCCGATTCTTACGCTGCTTGTCGGAGTGATTGCGGGGTTCGCCCTTGGCGTATGGTACTTGCGAAACCAAATGGCGAATATGCAGATGGATGAGAAACAAATCCAGCAAATCGCCCGCTCGATGGGAATGAACTTGAATCAAAAGCAGTTAAACCAGATGACGCGCAGAATGCAAAACATGAAACCTGGTCTGAAACCGGGTGCGAAAAAGAAAAAATAACCGGGGAAACCTGTCATAAAAGCTGTGAACGAGGCCGATTGGACGCAGCTTTTTGCTATTCGCGTAAAAAAGAAAAAACGCGCATCCGGCACGGATTGCGCGTTTTTTATGTTATGGCTTTTCCAACGCCAATTCTGGCGCAAGAACTTTGCTTTCCATTTTGTGTTCGCGGTATTCCCAGCCTGTGTAGGAATCTATGATGTTCAACTGTTCGTCTAGGTGAACTATCGCAACAAATGCATAGTGCGTTTTGGTTCGATAGCGCAAATCGATCCAGCGCACTTCGTGACCAAACGTTCGTTTTTTTGTATATACGTACGGGTACCGCGTGAAGGATAGAAAAGCTTGCACCTTATTATCCTGCTTTGCTTTTTTGATAACTTCATTTTCTTCTTTATGGTAAAAAGTGTCGTGCCAGATGATACGTTTGTTGTGCAATTCGCCGACATACGAAGCATAGGCGGTCTGGACGATCACACCCCAGTGCGTCCAGCGAAGCGTCGGAAGCAGAATATAGTGCCCTTCTTCGCCTAACTCGGCTTTTACGAACCGCACTAATCTGCGGTAAGTTATTGTTCTTTGGATAATATAGGAAATCATAATCGTATATACGATGCTGAACACATGTCCTGGGTCGAAACCGGCAGCCCAGAAGAGAAAACCGATAAGGTGAATGGCCATGATGAATGGGTCGAATATGTTGATAACATTGAAAGAAATCCATCGTTTGGAGAAAGGGCGGGCTGCTTGCGTACCGTATGCGTTAAACAAGTCGATAGACACATGAACAACTACGGCGAGCAGCGTCCACAATAACAGATGCAAGTATGAAACGCCTGAAAAGAAGGTATAAATACCGCCACTGATAAGTCCTGCCCAAATGAAAATCGCCGGAATGGAGTGAGAGCGTCCGCGATGATTGCGAATATATGATGCGTTGCCGCGAAGTTTTAATACCGTATCCAAATCGGGCGCCTGAGAGCCAATCAGCGTTCCGAGAAGTACAGCATTGGCAAGTTCAGGTTGGCCGGCTACGACCGGATCCAAATACGCAAGACCTGCGAGACCAAATCCCATTGCAATGTGGGTACCTGTATCCAAGTAAACTCCTCCAATTTCCGTATTAGCCTTAAGCGGCTTCTGTTTTCGCTACACTCTTTCTCGTTTTCCAGTTTTCGTGGATAGCGTAAAGCATTATGCTTTATTATAAAAGAAAACGATATGAATGTTTAGCAATTTAACATAAAATATATATTTTTTATATGCTGTTCAGAGTCTTAATGTACCCATTATAAGAACGAATGATGATGCGGGAGGAGAATGTGGATGAACTGGATTCAAGTGTTTGCGGAATATAAAATCATCCCGGAGAAACGCGGAGAATATTTGCAAAAAATTAAAGACATAGCGATTGCTATGGAGAAAATTGGCGCGCGTAATTTCGTATTGCAAGAAGGTGTAGATCAGCCTGGTTTATTTGTTGAAATGTTTCACGTTCCTACTGTGGAGGCATATCGAAAAATCAAGCGAAAACGTTGTGAAGAGACGGGAACTTCGGGGGGATTCTGGCAGAGTATCAACGATTGTATTGTAGCTGGAACGAACAGATTAAATATGTGGGCGTTTGCGCCGGTTGACATAGATGGGAGTGGAGAATAATACATGGCAAAGCAGCAGGAACGGCAGCAAGATCTGATTGGTTCGTTTGATATCGAAGGATTTCAGGATGATTTATTGTATTGGTTTGAAAGGCAGCAGCGGGATTTGCCTTGGCGGCGAGATCGGGATGCCTATCGTGTCTGGGTATCAGAGATTATGCTTCAGCAGACGAGAGTAGAGACGGTGATTCCGTATTATGAACGGTTTATGGAACGTTTTCCGACCGTGCGTGATCTGGCTGAAGCTGATTTAGAAGAAGTATACAAATACTGGGAAGGGCTCGGCTATTACTCGCGGGCTAGAAATTTGCATGCAGCTGTAAAAGAGGTGCAGGAAAAGTACGGGGGCGTAGTACCCGATACACCGGAAGAAGTGCATGCCCTAAAAGGAGTCGGGCCCTATACGGCAGGCGCTATTCTAAGCATCGCATACGGGCTGCCGGAGCCTGCGGTGGACGGCAATGTCATGCGTGTGCTGTCCCGTATTTTTTTAATTGAGGAAGACATTACGAAGGCGAAAACGAGAAAGCTATTCGAAGCGGTTGTGCACCGAATTATCGCACACCGGAATCCTTCGTTTTTTAATCAGGCGTTAATGGAACTGGGTGCGCTGATTTGTATTCCGCGTTCGCCACGTTGTGGGATATGTCCTGTAGCGAACCACTGTCGTGCCCGGGACAAAGGGATACAAGAGTCATTGCCTGTGAAGAAGAAAGCGAAGCAGGTGCGGATCGAAGAGCGAGCGGTAGCATTGATACAGCGGAATGATGGGAGATGGCTGCTTCATAAGCGTCCTGGAACAGGGCTTTTAGCGAATTTGTGGGAGTTTCCAAACACGGAATATAAGGGAGACGCAGACCCGAGAGAACAGTTGAGCACGTATGTATATCAGACGTTCGGAGTAAAATGCATACCTCAGGAATTAGTAATGGAGCATAGCCACGTATTTTCGCATTTGCAATGGAATTTACGCACTTATATATGCGCGTACAAAGGGCAAGAAGATGTGGAAGGAGACGCTGAGGCAAAAGTGCGGGCAAGCTGGGTACTGATAGAAGAAATGCCGCACTATCCATTTTCTGTATCCCATAAAAAAATCGCGGACGGGTTACACGAAGGATTTCAGCAAAGTTTGCTGTAAGCGCATCAAGTCAGGGCGAGGAACGAAATGCGACAACGGATCTGGCTGCGCCTGCTTTTGAACTCTTAATTTTTAGGCGGCTAGAATAGATACGGTGAATGACAAAAAAGGGGGGGGAGCATGGAGAATGAAAAAAGGGCAATGAAGCCGGAAGATATAGAAGAAGTCAAAAAAATCGTAAAAATGGGAAGGGTACTGACCGATGAAAGCGACCTTTTCAGCTATTCGTTTGACGCTTCCTTCGGCACATATTTGACGGATTTGGTTGTTCAAACAAAAAGTGTGACAGAGCTTGCTGCGCTCGTGAAGTTGGCAAACCGCAAACGAATCCCCGTATACCCGCGCGGACAATCGACGTGTCTGAGCGGGGGGCCTTTGCCGGTGAAAGGCGGTATGGTATTTGATTTGTCAGTGATGAATGATGTGCTGGAAATTGATGAAGAAGATTTAATCGCCGTCGTATCGCCCGGTGTGTTGACCGCGGATATTCATCGTGCGGCTGAAAAAAAAGGATTGATGTATCCGCCAGACCCCAGCAGTTCCCACGTCTCGACTATCGGCGGTAATCTGGCGGAAAATTCAGGGGGGCCGCGGGGATTGAAATACGGGGTAACGAAGGATTATGTAATTGGCCTTGAAGTTATTGTTCCAGAAGGGGAAATTATTAGAACCGGAGGCCGGACGGTGAAGAATGTTACAGGCTATGATTTGACCAAGCTGATCGTTGGCTCGGAGGGAACGCTCGGCATTATTACGAAAGCAATATTGCGACTTTTGCCCAAGCCTCCTGCTTCGGAGACGGTGATGGCCGTATTTGATAGCCTTGTGGATGCGGGCGGTGCTATTTCAAAAATTCTCTCTTCCGGTATTTTACCTGCCAAAATGGAATTGATGGATCAGGCGTCCATTATAGCAGTGGAAAATTACGAGCCATCTAATTTGCCTGTCGATGCTGAAGCGATCATTCTGCTCGAACTGGACGGACATCCTGTGGCGGTTAAAGATGAAGTTCAGCAAGTTGCAGAACTGTGTAAAGCGGTTGGTGCTAGAGAAATCCGCATTCCGGGAAATGAAGCGGAAAAGGCGGAAATATGGCGGGCGCGCAAGCTTGTATCTCCGGCCATTGTGCGTATTAAACCGACGAAAATTTCCGAAGATGCTACAGTACCGCGGAGCAAAATTCCCGACATGTGTGCGAGACTGCAAGAGATCCGTAGAAAGTATAACATTCATCTGGTCGTCTTTGGCCACGCGGGCGATGGAAACCTACATCCAAATATTATTGCCGATAAAAATGACAAAGAAGAAATGAAGCGAGTTGAGGAGGCAATTGCGGAGATTTTTGCAGCAGCGGTAGAACTGGGAGGTACGTTATCAGGCGAACATGGCATTGGGACGATGAAAGCGCCGTTTATGGAGATGGAATTAGGAGCGGTCGGGCTTGACATGATGCGACGTATTAAGCAAGTTTGGGATCCGAACAATATTATGAACCCGGGCAAAATTTTTCCGGAGCCGGGTCAAAAGCTGGAGTTGACCTAAAATGAACGAACCTTTAGAACAGTTGCGGAAAGAGTTGCAATATGAAAAAACGAATCGCTGTGTCCAGTGCGGTTACTGTCTTCCTGTGTGTCCGACATACATTACGATGAGAAAAGAAACGCATTCGCCGCGTGGAAGAATTAACCTAGTTAAGATGGTGGGTGAAGGAAGAATTACCGATTTGTCTGTTCTAGAGGAACCGCTGAATTTGTGTCTTGGATGCCGGGCCTGCGAGACGGCCTGTCCAACTGGTGTCGAATATGGTGCGATTCTTGAGGCATCCAGAGCTGCGCTGGCGCGGCGTAAGAAATTTTCTGTTCCGGTTCGTCTGTTGCGCCGGACAATGTTTAAAAAAGTGTTTTCGAGTAAGCGAATAATGAAATTTGCAGGCAGTATGCTTTGGCTGTATCAAAAAAGCGGGCTGCAAAAAGCAGCGCGCGTTTCCGGTGCTCTTGAGAAATTGCCGTATCATCTTGGCGTTTTTACGGAGGCCATTCCTCCTTTGGAACGTGGGCGAATACCTGTAAGAATAAAAGCGAGAAGAGAAAAGAAGTACACGGTTGCATTTTTTACCGGATGCGTCATGGACGCTGTGTTTCAGCGCATTAATCGACTATCGGTATTGCTGCTCGCGGAGGCAGGGTGCGATGTCATTGTTGTACCAGGGCAGACATGCTGTGGAGCGCTGCACGCGCATGCCGGAGAGGTGGAAGAAGCCAGGCGCCTTGCCAAGCAAAATATTGCCGCGTTTGAAAAAGAAGACGTCGATTTTGTTGTCAATAATGCCGGAGGCTGTGGCGCGATACTGCACGAATACGGCCATTTGCTAGGGAAAGAGGAGGAATGGAAAGAAAGAGCCGAGTCTTTCGCCGCAAAGTCAAGGGATATCAGTCAGGTGCTCTTGGCTTGCGGCGGTCTGAAGAATTTGAAACCACGCTCTGGCGAGCGGGTAACGTACCAGCGTTCTTGCCATTTGACCAACGTCCAAAAGGTTGTGAATGAACCGCTGGCGCTTTTGAAAAGCGTACCCGGCATTGAGTTCGTGGAGATGGAAGAAGCACAGATGTGCTGTGGCTCGGCAGGTATTTATAACATTGTCCATTATAATGAAGCGATGGATATTCTTGATGAAAAAATGAAACATACGAAAGCGACAGGAGCTTCCGCCGTCATTACAACAAACCCGGGCTGTCTTCTGCAAATGAAGCTCGGAATTGAGCGGGAAAATTTGTCCGGTTCGATGCGGGCTGTACATCTTGTTGAATATTTGGCGGAAGCGGCAGGCATTTCCTGAAATATGTTAGTAAAAAATATGTTTGTTATCGGTGAAGGGCTATGAATCGGTTCCAGGTTCTTGGGTGGCAACTGGCAAACGGTATAGCGGCAGGATAAAAAGCAGACCGACGATAAATAGAATTCCTGCCATTTCATACATCGCAACAAGGGAAAATAAATTTTTAAGCAGGCCCGCTATGCTCATCGTAATGACCATTGCCCCGGTGAACAACGGACTGAGAATACCGTTAACCCGACCTATATATTGACTTTCCGTATTTTGCAAGATCATCGTGTTGATTCCTATTTGAATGCAAGGGAGCACTAAACCGCTGAAAAACTGTGCAGTTAATGTTAACCACGGAGTCGTTGATATACCGGATATGGCCATGCAGATCGCGTCGACAAACATGCCGAATGCTAGCAGTTTTTGTGGTGCGACCGATTTAGCGAAAACCATAGCCAATCCGCCGCCTAGAACCATGCCGATCCCGCTGACGGTCATTAACCATTGCAAATATTCTTTTTCTAGACCGAGTCGTTCTGTAACTAGAAAAACGCCGAGCGGCTGGATAAGGCCAATCGCCAAACCGGCGGCGAAGAAACAGGCTCCGAGCAGCGTTAGTACTTTTTTCGACAGCACATAACGAATCCCGGCAGCCATCTCTTGAAGGAGCGTTGAATGAGTCTCTTCTTTACCCATATCGCGATCCGGCGGAAGAAAAAACAATGCAACGGCCGACATGAGGAAAGCTATCCCCGTTATCATAATCGCAACTTGAATACCAAAGGTTTGATAAACGAACGTTCCAAGAACTGGGCCAAAAATCATGAATACAGCGAAGATCGTTTGATAAATCGACATCCCAGCTTGCACCTGTTCGGCCGGAACGTGCATTTTAAATAGCTTTAACCCGGCTGGCTGTGAGAATTGAGACAAGATCGCCGAGAACAGTATGGAAAAAAACACAGCCTTCCACGAACCAAAAATCAATGTAAATAGAACGGCGAATACTGATATGGCGCTCAATACATCGCACCAGATCATTGTTCGCTTGGGGGGCCAACGGTCGGCAAAGGTTCCCCCGATAAACGAGAAAATAAAAATCGGCGCAAATTCAGCGACCGAAACCATTGAAACTGCGAATGCATCCCCTCCTGTCATTTCCACTACATACAGCAGCACGGAGAAATTACGTACCCAGATGCCAATTTGGAGAAAAAGTTCAGATAATAGGATCGCTTGCACAAAACGATTGCGAAATAGGTTGGCCATGGATGGTGAAGACAATATGGTTTCCTTCCTTCCGTTTATTTTTATTTCATATTTCATCACTTTAATTTCCAAATATAAGCATAAAAAACCTCCTTATCCACTTTTCTGGATAGGAGGCAGAACAGTAACAAAAAGATACAGTACAGTACTTTTCGACTGATGCTATTAAATGGGTATTTTGTATATAAAAATTCATACTAATCCTATCCAAGAAAAGTTTTTGTGCTTAAATGATGAATGTTTTTAAGGATAAGATTAGTTGATCATTGGTTTAAAAGTCACCCTTCCATTAAATATCAATTTGATACTACACTATTACATAAATTAAATCAAGGATTTGTTTTGATTAACAGCATTGACTTCACCTAATCCTTTATTTTTTATTGCGAATGTTATGTTTTAATCGCGGTTTCCAAAAATGCGCAGAAGATAAAGGAAAAGATTAAGAAAGTCAAGGTATAGTATCAGCGCGCCGATAATTGCCTCTTTTGTTTCCTCTTCCGTATCTTCGTTTCCGATTATGTTCGTTTCTTTAATCTTTTGCATATCATAGGCTGTTAGCCCAGAGAAAATAACGACTCCAGCGTATGTCGTAATCCAGTATAGGCTGCTGCTTTGGAGAAAGAAATTGACCAGCGTGGCGAGAATAAGTCCGATAAGAGCCATGAAAAGAATAGAGCCCATACGGGACAAGTCCCGTTTGGTTACGTATCCGTATAGAGCAAGCGCGCCGAACATGCCTGCTGTTACAAGAAACGTTAGTACGATGGAAGTAGACGTATAAAGCGCGAACAATAGCGAAAACGTGATGCCGTTCAATGCGGCATAAATGAAGAATAGGAGCATAGCGCTGGTGGCGGACAATTTTTGCACACGCGCCGATAAGTAAAAAACAAGAATAAGCTCCGCAATAAGAATAATGAAAAAGGCGTATGGATGTGCGCTGAAATAAGCGAGTACGTTTTCATTTCCGCTTAACAGATAGGCGACAAGCGCAGTCATCAACAAACCGGCAAACATCCAGGAAAATACTCGTTGTATATACCGCCGCTGTTCCGCGGCAACCGTTGCAAGATTCAATGTTTTTGCCTCCTTTGTTTTTTTATTTTTAGTCTTTCCTTATTTTACGTTAATTTTGTGCTGTCGGTTGCAAAAAAAAAACAGACCGAATTCCGGAAAGGAAAGACGGTCTGTTGGTGTATGACGCATCATTATTTCGCGTCGTTGTAGCGTTTGCTTACTTCGTCCCAGTTTACAACGTTCCACCAAGCGGAAATGTAATCCGGACGCTTGTTTTGGTACTTCAGATAGTAAGCGTGTTCCCATACATCCAAGCCAAGGATTGGAGTTTTGCCTTCCATCAGCGGATTGTCTTGGTTTGGTGTGCTCGTGATAGCTAGTTTCCCGTTGTCTACAATTAACCAAGCCCAACCGCTTCCGAAACGGCCAGCCGCCGCTTTTGCGAATTCTTCTTTCATTTTTTCGAAGCTTCCGAAAGCCTCGTTGATAGCGTTAGCCAGTTCACCAGTCGGTTCGCCGCCACCGTTCGGGCTCATGATTGCCCAGAACAGGCTATGGTTATAGTGACCGCCGCCATTGTTGCGAACGGCTGTGCGGATGCTTTCTGGTACGTTGCCAATGTTGCGCATTAAATCTTCAATGCTTTTGTTTGCTAATTCTGTATGTCCTTCGAGTGCTGCATTCAGATTGTTCACGTATGTTGCATGGTGTCTATCGTGGTGAATTTCCATCGTTTGCGCGTCAATATGAGGTTCAAGTGCATCAAATGGGTAAGGTAGAGCTGGTAATTCAAATTTTGCCATAATATAACTCCTCCTTTTATGGTTGTATACGGATATGTTTCCAAAATTCATTATATCGTACTTAGATTATAATTCAATACAAAACAGATAAAAATGTATAATAAATATAAGATTGTGTTTTTCTTGCCCTTGCGTTTAGTCATAAATAATGCGTGAACTATGATCCCACGCGCCATGGTCGCCTGATATATCGCCCCGACGTTCAATTTAGAAATAGACATATCGCTTAGCTCATCCAGCTTGCGTCCTACATACATTTCTTCCCCCCCGACTGGCGGCATTTTGTATCGTACAGCCGCAGTTTTTGGTCTCTCTTACTTTTACCGCAATGGCTTTTTTTTAAACACAGCCTGAATATTGAACGAAAATTGTAAGAATTAAGGAATATAAAAGGGTTTTCTTAAAAAAAAAATGAATATATTTTTAGTATAAATAAAATGATTGGGGAAGGGGCAATGTGTATGTATCCTTTTGAAGAAGTATTAGCATGGGAAGCAGAAATGAATGACAGTCTCTATCAAGAGAGAAAAATCCTTGCCGCTTATCAATGGATGAAAATGGATTTGAATGATCGCCGGGCCGCTCTTCTTCAGGAAAATACGATCGATGGGATTGCCCTTGACCAGCTAGATCAGGCACTTCTCCATGTCGAAGAATTAATTATGGAACGATATATCATCATTGATGAGAAAGAAAAAGCTGTCGAGCGCATGTATCAGCAATGGCAGCATATACTGCAAAATATGCAATAAAATCTCTGCTTCCCGCTTGTCTACGGCGGGTTTTCTTTTTTGTATGCTTTTTCTATAGTGATAATAGCGACATTTATCAATAGGTGGTGTAAAATAAAAGAAGATGAAAAGCAGGGAGGACGTTGGTGTGCTAATACGGTCGTTTCGTTTAGGAGATTACGCACATATTACTCGCATTTGGGAAGAAACTGGATTGGAGCGAACAGAAACCGAAACGTTAGATGCACTGGCAAAGCAGCTGGCTTGGGATAGTGAATTAGTAATGGTTGCTGAATATGAAGGAGAAGTAGCCGGGGTAATTGTAGGAACCATTGACGGAACGAGAGGATATTTCTACAGATTAGCTGTCAATCCAGCGCTACAAGGACACGGTATTGGGCGCAAGCTGGTCGAGGCGCTGGAAAAAAGATTTAAAGAAAGAGGCGTAACACGAGTATTTATTATGGTAAATCAGGATAATAAGAAAGTCCTTCCTTTTTACAGTTCGCTTGGGTATGAAGTGAAGGAATACATTACTTTATCGAAAAAATTGACGCCCAACAAAGATTCTGAATAAGGGCGTTTGCTTCTTTCGCGCCGAAAATGGGAAAAATGTACGTGAAGGAGCGTTCGTATAGATTACAAGAAAAGGAAGGAGAGCGTGATGACGTCACCCGGAATCCCCATTCGCATCGAAAGCTATAAGCATGACCGGTCGTTTCACCGTTCGTGGGATAAAACGTTACTGCTTCACTTAAGCGATGCGGTTTTAATCGGCGGAAACGATAATGTCCGAGTCACCGAGTCGGACGGGCGGGAATGGCGGACGCGCGAACCGGCGATATGTACGTTTGGTCGCGGACAGTGGTTTAATACAATCGCAATGATTCGGACAGATGGCATTTATTACTACTGTAATATTGGTTCGCCTTTTTCTTTACGCAATGATTTGCTGACGTACATAGACTATGATCTTGATGTGAAAGTTTATCCGGATATGACATATACAATTCTGGATAAAGAGGAGTTCGCGCTTCATAGCCGACGTATGCAGTATCCCCAGGATGTGGTTGACATGGTATATAAGGGCGTCCAAGAGGTTGTAACATGGATTCAAGAACGCCGAGGCCCTTTTCATCCCGGTTTTGTAGAACGCTGGTATGAACGGTATCTACATTTAAAAAATTAATGAAACTCCTTTTCGCACCGAAAGGGAGTTTTTTATTCGGCAGTTATAGAAAGGGGATGATGAGTTGGGCAGTATAAGAAGATATGTTCGGTTTGTCAAGCCTTACTGGAAGCGCATTGTAATTACGATCGTTGTAGGGATTTTGAAATTCGGCATTCCGTTGATTATGCCGCTGTTGCTAAAGTATGTAGTGGACGATATTTTGCTTTCGCAGGCAGCGCCCGACGATAAAATGAAAAACCTATTCTATGTTATGGTGACTGTCTTTTTTATTTTTACGGTGCTGCGCTGGCCGATCGAATACTGGCGGCAATATTTGGCACAGTCGGTTTCCAATACCGTATTGTACGACATTCGAAACCGGGCATTTGATCATATCCAGAAACTATCTTTGCGCTATTTTCACAATCATCGCGCCGGTGAGGTCATTTCCCGGGTGATTAATGATGTGGAGCAGACTAAAAGCTTTATCGATACCGGCTTGATGAATATTTGGCTTGATCTTGTAACACTGCTTATTGCCTTGGGGATCATGTTTTCCATGGATGGATGGCTTACACTTGTCGCCATTTGTATGTTTCCGCTATACGGCTTTTCGGTCAAATATTTTTATTCTCGTTTGCGCCATCTAACCCGGGTGCGTTCACAGGCGCTGGCGACGTTGCAGGCCCATTTGCACGAACGTGTGCAGGGCATTCCGGTGATTAAAAGTTTTACTCTTGAAGATCATGAACAGAAGCAATTTGATAAACGAAACAGAAATTTTCTGGCGAAAGCTTTAGAGCATACTAGCTGGAATGCGAAAACGTTTGCCGTAGTTAATACGGTGACGGATATTGCACCGCTGCTTGTCATTATGGTAGCGGGTTATCGGGTGATCCAGGGCGAACTGACCGTCGGAGCGCTGGTCGCATTTTATGCGTATCTTGATCGTCTGTACGCGCCATTGCGCCGTCTGGTAAATTCTTCAACAACGCTTACCCAAGCGTTCGCTTCTATGGATCGGGTATTTGAGTTTATGGATGAAAAATATGATGTGACCGATAGCCCGGGCGCACACAAATTGCCGCCTGTGGAGGGAAGGGTTACATTTGAAAATGTGTACTTTCGCTACGCAGAAGACGGGGAGGATGTGCTTAAGGGGATTAATCTTACAGTCGAGCCCGGTGAAACGGTCGCGTTTGTCGGGGCAAGTGGCGGCGGAAAGTCATCATTAATTAGCCTCATTCCGCGTTTTTACGATGTCAGGGAAGGGAGCGTGCGCGTTGACGGTTATGATGTGCGCGATGTGACAATGAGAAGTTTGCGCAGCCAGATAGGAGTCGTGTTACAGGATAATATTTTATTTAGCGATTCGATTCGAGAAAATATTTTGATGGGCAATCCGGAAGCGACAGAAAAAGAAATGGTCGAAGCGGCGAAGGCGGCCAACGCCCATGATTTTATCATAGAATTACCAAATGGATATGATACAGAAATCGGCGAGCGTGGCGTGAAGTTATCGGGCGGACAGAAACAACGGATTGCTATCGCGCGCGTGTTTTTGAAAAATCCGCGGATTCTTATTTTTGACGAGGCGACTTCGGCGCTTGATTTGGAATCTGAGCATTTAATCCAGCAGTCGCTGGAACGGCTCGCGCATAATCGGACAACATTTATTGTCGCGCATCGTTTGTCGACCATTACGCATGCAGACAAAATTGTTCTGATTGAAGATGGACAGATTAAAGAAGAAGGTACACATCAGGAGTTGATGAACAAACAGGGGGCGTATTATAAGCTTTTTACTGTTCAAAACCTGGACGGAGTGGAAGCGGCAAGCGGAAAATAAGTAGAAATTGCCCCATCTGATATATCGACATCCCGGTGTGGCTGGCAGAAAGAGTGAAGGAGATACTTTTACATGTATCCATTAAAATGATAAATGAACTTATGAAAAGTTATTTTGAATATGATCAAAAGGAAGGAGATTTTTCATGAAAGCATTACTTTTGTTTGCGCATCCAAACAATCAAGATAGCTTTAACTCAGCGATTCGGGATGAAGTTCAGAAAGCCCTGGAATCGAAAGGAGTGGAAACTCGCATCCGGGATTTATACGCGGCGAATTTCCAGCCTGTCTTGACAACTGATGAGATGGCTTTATGGGAGAGAGGGGAAGTGCCTGAAGACATTGTTGAAGAACAGAAGCATATTAAGTGGGCTGACCTCTTGGTTATCATCTATCCGGTTTGGTGGGCAGGGCCTCCGGCTATATTGAAGGGATATTATGACCGCGTGTTAACGAGCGGATTTGCTTACCAGTACACAGAAAATGGGCATGAAAAATTGCTAGGCGCCAAAAAAGCCCTGGTCATCGAAACGGCATCCGCTACAAAAGAATCGCTGCAAAAACGCTCTTTGGATAGTGCATTTAAAGCCGCTGTAGATGTCGGGATTCTTGATTATTGCGGTATTCAAGTAATGGAACATCTGATCTTAGATAATATTCATCATGTATCTGATGATGAACGTAAACAAATGCTGGCCCGTATTAAAGAAACAGTGTCTAAACTCTATATAAATCATAATTGATATATTGACATTCTTCCGTGGTTTGAGGGAAGAAGAAGGGGATGCCCCTTTTTTCCATGCAAGTATCTTGGTCATCTCCCTTATCCAATAGATAATGAACCTCCCCCACCTACGCCGGAGGCGTGGAGGAAGGGGACTTCTCGCGTGTTATGTTAAAAAATTTCTTTACAAAAGGTTTAACCAAAAACCCATTAAGTTAATGATGGTGTTGTAAAACTAATAATCGCTGAATGGTAAAGGTTAAATTTAATAATGAAGTTTTGCAACACCCTCTACGTGGAAAAAGGACGAGCGGCAACAAACGCTAGCATACGAGTATAAAAGAATTAATTTGCTGGTACTTCGTTTTCTTCATAAATCGCTTCCCATCCGGCCGGAGTCACAAAAATACGGATGCATTTGATTTTCCGGTCCTCGCAAAGCGTAAACCAGTGGCGGGTGTATGCGGGAACGGAAATTAAATCGCCCGGTTCCATAACTATGTCGAAGTAACGTCCGTCTTTGCCTTTCAGCGTGAAAATGCCGTGTCCGTCAACGCAGAAGCGGACTTCGTCATCCGTGTGATGGTGTTCTTCTTTAAATTTGTCGAGCAGCGCATCCAGATTTGGTGTCGCGTCGGACAGAACAACAATGTCTTCCGTTTTATAGCCGCGGCGTGCGCTTAAATCATCAATTTCCGCGCGGAATGCTTCGATAATTTGCTGTTTTTCTTCAGCGGTAAGCGAGTAGTTTTTCTTCAAATTCTCATCCAGACGGTCAACGCTCCACTTTTCGTAAATAACATCCTGTGTACTCAAAAATTCTTTCACTTCGTTGCCTTTTACGATTTGTTGTTTTGTGTCTAAAAATGTGATATAAGCCATTATTTTTCCCTCTCTTCCGAATATTCGTTTTATTGTTTGTAAATTATAGCTGACCGGCGGTTCGGTATGTCAGCGGATTGTGCGGTTGAATAGCATGTTGTTCCGCAAGTTGTACGGCAATATGCTGCACTTGAAGCCATTGCAGATGATAAGCGAACAGAAATTCAAAAGCTTCAAGATGACGTTTGGCTTCAAAATCATTTTTACCCCATGCGTAAATGCCGTGATTGCGGATAAGCACACCTGGTACCTGCGGATTAAGTACGCGTTCCACTTCTTTGGCCAGACGCGGAATATTGGCGTAATTTTCTACGATCGGAATTTGAATTTCTGCGCCTTCTTCCCAGATACCCAATCCTTTAATGAGCTCTTGATTGCGCAGCGTCACGTATCCTTGATTACCGTATAGTTCGGATACGATATTGTTGGGAACGGTATGCACATGGAATACGGCACCTATTTCCGGAATATTGCGATAGATTGCTGTGTGAATTTGAGTTTCAGCAGACGGCTTCAGAGTTGTTGCTTCATATGGTTTGCTATTTTCGTCCACCACCAGATAATCGTGCGGGGTGCAGACCGTTTTATCTTTTCCGCTTGCTGTTACCGCAACCAATAACGGGGCGGAACTGATTTTGATAGACAGGTTGCCGCTTGTGCCAGGGAACCAGCCCCTGGCAGCAAACGCGAGCTTTACCTGATCCAACTGTTGAAAGACTTGCTGGCGAATTTCATGAGTGTACGCGCTCATTGTGTAACCTCCGTTCGTCGTATAAGATGATCTAAAGCCTCGATACAGTCGTGGAATGTGGAAAATGTTTTATATTTAATGCCGAGTTCTTGGCATTTTTCAGCGAGATAAGAGCGGGCGATTACGGTGTCTGTGATTTTCGCGCCTTCTAGGTCGGTAATGCTATCTCCGATGACAACCTTGAAATATTTTTCGCTTTTATATTTGCGGATGATCGTTGTCTTGCACATTCCGCAGTCGACGTTGCAGTGTTCGTCACACGGATATGGGTAGATAATCTCTACGTTTTCGCCGGAAAAATTGCTTTTGTTGCAATAAATTGTATCGATTTTTTTTGCATAAGGTGAAAGAAGCGGTTCGATAAAAAAATCAATACCATTGCTTGTTACCAGTAACTTAATATTTTGTTTATGGCAGTAATCGACGAACTCGCCGAAGCCGTCACGGATACGCGCGCGGCTTAGCACAAAGTCCGTAATTTCGCGGCGGAGCGAGCTAGGAACGAGTTGAAATAGGGCGTATACTCCGTTGCGCAAGCTCCGTTTTTTCGCAAAAATGTCGTCTACAATCGGTTTCCACTGCTCTTCAGGGACGAAATGTTGCATAATATTGATGATATTGTCTTTTTCGGTAATCGTACCGTCAAAATCGCAAAAAATAACAATTTGCTTCTCCATATTATGCCCCTCCCCATTTTTCGAGCGCTATGGCAAGCGGCTTGCTTACTTTTGCTCCCTCGGCGAGCGTTTTGCCTTGCACCACCGTGTTGATGGCAGCGCGGAACGCACGTGCTCCATCGGCCGCGCCACCTGGATGGCCATGTATACCCCCGCCCGCGTTTACAATTACATCCATGCCGAAGTCATCATACAGTTTGCCGACCAGTCCTGGATGGATGCCGGCGGATGGCACTGGGAAGGAGGATTTATGAACATCATTGGATATGCGAGCATGTTCCGCGATTGCTAGCGCTTCGCTTTGCTTTAGTGCCACTGAACCGTACGGCGAAGGATACAAAATCATATCCGCTCCGGCGAGCCGCATCAGTTTGCCAAGCAGAAGAGGAGACGCGATTCCGTATTCATCTGATGCGTAGAATGCTCCCGCCATTGCCGGATGTGCCATGAGCGGCACATTAATATCCGGGTCAGCCGCCAAGCGATGTAGAATGTCAAAGCCGTAAGGCAATACGTTTAAGAGTAAACAGTTGGCTCCTTTTTCAATCGCGTATTTTGCTTTGTCCACCAGCTGGTGAACCGGCCCGGTCAGGTTGGCCGCGTACAGCACGGTACGCCCGGACGCTTCAATGATGCGGTTGTAAGCGGTCAGACGGTTCGCAAGCGGCGCTTTGTCATCCACGAAGAAAATTTCATCGTCTTTTACTAAATCGACACCGCCCTCAACTTGAGCGGCGAATTGCGTTTCCAGTTCGCCGAGCGGAAGGCCGAGACAAGATTTGAAAATACTCATTAAGAGTGGACGATCATGAACACCTAACAATTCTCGTACACCAGCGATTCCGAATTTCGGTCCGGGGAATTGCTTCAATAGGGAAGGAGGAAAGTCGATATCAAGCAGTTTAATCTTTCCGTCCATAGATAATTTGCCGAAGACAGTTGTTAGCAGTGCCGGAATATCCGGAGTAATATTGCCGACAGGATACCGGATAGAAATGATGCCTTTTTGTAGTCCGTTTCGTTCTTCCATAATTGTTACGTTGCCCGTGGTGCCAAGATATGGGGCTAACAATTCCTGGCGGGCAAGCGGCAGGTCGGTCCAACTGCCGACAGTCATGCCAACAGCAATGCTTTCTGCTTTTTTATGTAAATTTTTTGCTTCGATTAAATAACTGACAGTAATATACTCGCTCATCATTTCTTCATCCTTTCTAAGGAAAACAAAAAGCTCTCTTTCTGAAAGAAAGAGAGCGATCCGTTCATACGAATTACAAACTCACGATCTTATCTTTCAGAATGAAACGGTTCATCCTGCAGGAATTAGCACCTTGCTTTTTTCAACGTAAAAGCAGGTTGCCGGGCTTCATTGGGCCAGTCCCTCAGCCTTCTCGTGATAAGATGACTCAATTCAATTGTCTGTGTCTAATAATAATTGTAAATTGTCAGTATGTCAATAGGTTTTATTCTTCTTCCCCCTGGTGGTGACAAAAAGCGTGCACTAGCTTGTTGAGATGTTCAAGTTGGTTGGCGTATTCCAGTATTTCCGCTACCACCGGGAAAAGATGGCGCCACTGTCCGTCGTCTTCTTTTTGCGGTGTGCTTTTTACTTCAGGATATAATGCCATAAATTCATGCAGTAGCAGGTTGTTTTTCTCGATAACTTCTATTGGCAAGTGCCAATCTTCCCGCGGTTTTAAAATCCCGTCGTATGTCATCAGGATATTTTTATGGCATTCTGTCAGCGCCTCCAGCTGGTTTTGAATCAGTGGGAACAAATGGTGACCAGGCTTAAAAGAGGAATAGATATGACGCTCGAATGTACGCAGCATATCCATTTCTTTATATAACACGGTAATCATTTGTTTGAGAATTACCCGTCTTTTTTGGCTGGAGTATGTGACTTTTCTTAGCTTTGTAACTTCCTCCGTGTACAAGTCATAAAGCTGTTCAATGTTCTTAAAGCCTTTTTTAATTTTTTCTTTTTCCTCCCGAAAAGCTTTCTCTTCCATTTCGTTATGAATGAGCGTTCGCATGAGCACGGAGAATTTTTCTCCGGTTTCGGAAATTTCCTTAAACAGTTTTCGCTCATAGTGTGGCGGAATGAAGAGCGCATTGACCAGCGCCGCGGAGAAAATGCCAACAATAGTAAGCAAAAAGCGGTTGCTGGCGAAATACAGATAATTTCCGCTTGACGTTTCCATTACGGCGATAACCGTAAGTACGCTTAAAACCAAGCTGCTTTCCAGTTTCAGATGAAGGTTAATCATGATGACCAGCATGACGACGATTCCAACGATCAAAGGTTCCGCTCCAAGAAAATATGTCGCCGTTACTCCGAGCGCCGCTCCGATGATGTTGGCCTCCATCTGTTCTTTTAGATGTTTCAGCGTGCGGTACACGGTTGGTTGAATGCTTAATGTAGCAGCGATGGCCGCAAAAATGGGAGGTTCTAGGTTGAACCATTGACAGACAAGCAACGCCAGAATAAGAGCGATTGCCGTTTTTAAAATACGTGCTCCGACGCGCATAGTCCCTCCAGATAGTATCTTATGCTAATACTGTATATTACCATGCTTCTTTAAAAAAGCAACAAGAAAAAGCAACCGCCCCTGGGAGGAGGGCGGTTGCCGGTATAGGTGGTAATCACGCTGCACAAATGGGAGTTGCAGGTGAAAATTATGCGTGCAAATCATGTTATTCTGTTGCGATAGATGGGTCGGCCTGCTCTTTCACAGGAGATACCATGATAAAGTGCTGTTCAGCGTTATCAATTAAATTCTGGATGCTGGCGGCTTTATCCTGTTGGCCGCTTGCTTTAAGTTCGGTTATATATTCACCAAGCAGGTAGGCGACATCTTCTTTGCCTTTTGCATCAAGCGGTTTCAAGGAGACTTTAGCCGCTTTAGCAATACGGCGTTCAAGCGCAGCCTGATCAAGCCCCATTTCTGGCTGAACGCGCAGGTATACGACACCACCGGTCATACCGGAGCAAATCCACGGTCCTGGATCGCCCAGTACGATCGCACGTCCGTTTGTCATATATTCAAAGGCGAATCCTTTAATATTAGCTCGCGCGCCAATGCCACCCAAGCGATCGTTAATTGGCTCTTGCAATTCGCCGCCGATGACTACGTCGGCTCCAGAGAGGCGGATGCAGGCGCGTGCGTCCGCATTGCCTTGCACAATATATAGGCCTTTTTGTGCTCCGTAACAGAAGCTTTTGCCTACGGAACCGTTAATAAATTGACGATTCGCGTTCGGCGATTTCATAATTGCGACGCGTCCGCCAAATCCAGTCTTACCGACGCCGTCTTGTGCTCCACCATGCACGCGGATGAAGACGCCTTCCGCATTAAAGGCGGCAAGACCGTTGCCCGGCACGCTTCCTCTATCGAAAGTAAGCGAAACTTCAGGCAAATTCACATAGCTGCCGTCAAGATACGGTTTTACGCGGGCACCGGAATAACGACTGCCGAGCACGCGTTGATCGCTGAGCACGTTCGTAAATGTTTCGTTAATCGGTGCATATGGAGACGCGTATTGATCCGATGCTTCATACGTCTCCGCACCAACGGCCACCAATACTTTCGACTCCACGCGTTCGGATTTTAGAAGTGGGAACGGAGCGCTCGTAAGAAGAGCGGATAGATCCATTTTGTTTAATCCGCGCGTTTGCACAAGTAAATCCGCGCGTCCAACCATATCTTGTAAACGTTCAAAGCCTAGCTCAGCGGTGATGCGTTTTACTTCTTCGCCGAGTGCGGTGAAGAGACGCTTCAAGTTATCGACTGCTACGTCGAATATGCGTGGTACGAAGCGGCGCAGTCCGTGTTCTTTTGCTTCTTCCACCGATTCGATTTGCGTAGCGATACCTACATGGCACGTATCAAGATGGCAACCGCGACATGTCGTACATCCGACTGCCAGCATGGCCAGCGTGCCAAAACCGATTCGGTTTGCACCCAGAAGGATCATTTTTACCACATCGTGACCGCTTTTTATTCCGCCATCGGCCCATAATTCGACTTTATCACGCAGTCCTGCTTCGATTAATGCCGTATGGGCAGCTTTGACCCCAATCTCCACTGGAAGCCCTACGTGTTGTAATGCATGCACACGAGCCGCGCCGGTGCCACCATCAAATCCGCTCAATGTAATGTAGTCCGCACCGGCTTTGGCAATACCAACAGAGATCGTTCCGATGTTCGGTACAACGGGAACTTTTACGCACACTTTTGCTTCGCTGTTGGCGGTTTTCAATTCAGTAATGATTTGCGCTAGATCCTCAATCGAATAAATATCGTGGTTATTCGAAGGAGAGATAAGGTCAGAACCCAGTGTCGCGTTACGCGCGGCAGCAACTTTTGCCGTTACTTTTTTGCCCGGTAAATGACCACCTTCGCCTGGCTTTGCGCCTTGACCGATTTTAATTTCAAGCAGGTTGGACGAATTGGCCAGTTCTACATTAACGCCGAAGCGTCCAGATGCCACCTGCATGCCGCGGGTTTTCCGATATTTTCCGAGCATATCTTTGATTTCCCCGCCTTCGCCGTTCAGGCTAATCATATTTAATTGCTCGGCCGCTTCTGCATAAGCGCGGAATGCGACTTCGTTCTGTGAACCGAACGACATTGATGAAATCAGAAATGGCAGGCTGTGATCCCCGATAGAGATATCAACTTGTTCCGGCGATATTTCTTTGTTTGCCTTGGATGTATCGAAGTCAGCCAGATGGCGGATAGACAGCGGATTTTCACGCTCCTGCTCCAATAGTTTGTTGGCAAACTCAGTATAAGGCAGGCTTCCAGATGCCACTTCGCCGATTGATTTCCAGATGCGTGGCCACATATGGAAAATTTTCGCCGGCTTTGCTTGCTCGTTGTTCCAATCTTCATAGCGAGCTTTACTATCAGCTTCGAGTTCTGCGAACGAGGTGCCAGCTTTATCGCTGCCGCAGAAGTTTACGATACCGAGAACTTCGGCGACTTCGCTGTTAAGCCCGATGGAAGAGAAGAGACGAGCGTAGCCGCGGAGCTCATGAATGCCGATGGTGGAGATCACTTTCTCCAAACCTTTGTTTAACGCATGATATAGATTTTCAACGGAATGTTCTCTGTCTTTTAAGAATACCGTTGTGAATAGAAGATATGGCGCTACGGCATCTGCACCCAATCCGAATGCTACCGCCAAATCATGAAGGTTGCGCAGGGCTCCTGAGCGCATAATGATGCTTGCTTGGCGGCGCAAGTTGCCGTTTCCTTTTGCGCCAGCCTCTTTAAGTGCGCGATCTGCTTTAGAGATAACGAGATGCGGATCGATCCAGTAACGTCCGTCCCGGTGCGCCATGCTGTCATCGAATAGCAGGATACGGGCTCCATTTTTCACGGCGTCTACTGCACTTTTTGCAATGCGTTCCAGCGCTTGGGGAATGCTTTCTTCTCGTGTGAAATAAACAGGAAGCACATGTGCGTCCGTACCAAAGTGTTCGAGAAGCTGCTCAAGCGACACAGTATTTAGTTTACCGGCTAATTCCTGTAACGCTTTACCTTCAAAAAGTAAAGGTGATGGAAGTTCTAGCGCAGCGGTTGCTTTGCCTTCCTGTGGGAACAATCCCGGGCGTCCGCCAAGCACAATGCGTGTAGAAAAATGTTCCATTTCTCGTTCGCGATCGATGGCCGGATTGGTTACGACGGCCACACTTTCTTTAATAAAGTCGGTAATATTTTGTCGTGCTTCGGCAATGGCTGCAAGCGGGGCATCGTGGCCGAGAGAGCGGATTGGTTCTGCGCCGCTAGACGCCATTTGCTCCGCCAGTTGAATGTGTTCTCTTTCCCAGCCATAAGCAGCGTATTGTTGATTGGTAACCGTCTCAATATCTTCGTAAGGCGTTTTAGCAGCTTTCACTTGTGAGAAGGAAAGCTGGTTGCGGAATCCGGTGAAGTCCATGCGTTTACTGGAGCGCTCCAACACGATGTTTTGCAGTTCATGGTGTGGAACGACTGTAATTGGTTGACCCGGATTAAGCTGAACGCCGACTTTTTCTCCAGGAGCCAGCGCTTTTGGTTCGCTTACCATTTCATATACCGGTATAACACCTTGCTCGGAGGAGAAGTAAAGCGATGCTTCGCTTTCCACCATCCAGAGCGGGCGCAGACCGAGCGCATCTACGCTGAATACACATTCGTTTGCATAACGAGATACGATGCCCGCCGGCCCCTGTGCATAATGACCCCATGTTTGACGGTAATATACATACAAGTCTTGCAGTTCTGGACGCAAGCTTTTCATTTCATTAATAATCGGTGGAAAAACCATTTCCATTGCTTCGAACAGTGACAAATCGTAGCGATGTATTAATGTTTCGATAGCGCGGTTCATGTTTTGCGAGTCACTGCCGCCTTCAACCAGATCGACACCGAGCATTTCTCCTTCGTCTTCCAGTTTACGAATCGTATTAATTTCCCCGTTGTGGCCGATGATGGTGAACGGCTGCACGCGGAAGAAATTAGATAGCGTATTGGTTGAATAACGATTGTGTCCCACAGTGACGGACGAAGCGAATTCCGGTTGTTGAATATCTTGAAAGTATTGGGGCAGAATGTTGGCTGCTCCCATTACTTTATAAGAAGCTGAGTGGTTGCTTAGAGAAGCGACATGAACGTTATGTTTTTTCTCGATCGCGATTAAAAGCTCGAACAACTCTTTTTCAATTACATAATTGCCTGTGTATTTGCAGGCAAGCTGCCAGAAGACGGGTTCATCAGCCCGACCGTTCTTACCCAGCACTTCACTGTTGACATTGTTTATTTGTTCGAGTTCAATGACAAGGTTCGCTTTTGTAAACATGCTACGGATATTTTCCATTACGCTATGAACGTTATGCCCTTTTGTCGGAATAAAAATGTGGCCGACAGCAAAAGAGGGAGAGTAGGCCAGTTCAGCAGGCTTTCCAGCATCAGCCAGCTTTTTCGCCCAGAGGTCACGCGGGATGTCGCTTAAAATACCGCATCCGTCGCCTTCACCGTCAATGAAGCCCGAACGATGTTCCATTTTTATAAGACCGTCGATAATTTTGGAAATATTATCGCGGTTAGGTTTTCCGTTCTTTTCAATGATAGCAATGATGCCACAGCTGTCGTGCTCTTCTGCCAGATGATTGCGGAAATTACCGAAATCTGCTCTCTTCATCGTTTCGGTCAGCTAAACTGACCTTCACCTCCTAATAAACAAAATTCTCTCACATTGGAAAGGCGGTTTTTCTTTATATATTTATTGAGCCTTCCAAAAAAATAAAATCTTGAATGAACAGTTAAATAAATCAAAAATAAAACAGAAATGTCGGAAAAGTAAGTATAGAATATCATGAATTTTGTTTAACGACAATAATAAAATGGTTAAATATTCATTTGAAAGCGTTTTTATTTTTGTTTCTATAACAATTTTAATAATTTAGAATATAAATGATAATAGTTTAATAACGAATTTTATATGATTAAAATTATATTATTATTCGGATGCAGGTGTGCATTTTTCTAAAAATATCAAATTGATGATGATATATTTCATGAATGTTATATTATTTGACAGGGATGTGGGTTCGTAATAATATTTGTGTAAATATAAGGGGTGCAAAATTTAATTGCACCCCTTATGTGAAAATGAATTGAATATTTATTCTTATTTAAGTATTTTTATGAAAGATTTTTTGGCCGCTTCGATCGTATAACGAATGTCGTCTTCTGTATGCGCTGTTGTAATAAACCATGCTTCATATTTAGAAGGAGCGATGCAGATCCCTTCTTCAAGAATAGCGCGGAAGAAACGGGCAAACATTTTATCGTCAGACGCTTTGGCGTCATCGTAATTTTTTACTGGCTTGTCTGTAAAATACATAGCAAGCGCCCCCACTACACGGTTAATCGTTACAGGGATGCCGGCTTCATTAGCCGCTTCTTTTAGCCCGTCACCTAGCAGTTTGCCCAAGCGGTGCAATTCTTCGTAAACACCTGGTTGCTCCAAGACTTCGAGGCATGCGATGCCCGCCTGCATGGAAGCAGGGTTGCCGGCATGCGTACCCGCTTGGTACGCCGGTCCGAGCGGAGCGACCTGCTCCATAATTTCTTTACGGCCGCCATATGCGCCAATGGGAAGACCGCCGCCAATAATTTTTCCGAGCGCGGTCAGATCTGGCTCGACACCGAGCAGGTTTTGCGCTCCGCCATATGTAAAGCGAAATCCTGTAATCACCTCGTCGTAAATAACGAGCGCTCCCGCTTCGTGCGCAATTCGATTTATTTCTTCAAGAAACCCTTTTTCCGGCGCTACAATGCCGAAGTTGCCAACGATTGGTTCTACCAGTACACCAGCGACCTGATCACCCCATTTCTCCATTGCTTGGGTAAAGGCGTCGATGTTGTTATACGGAACGGTGATGACCTCGTCAGCAATTGATTGCGGGATACCCGCGCTGTCAGGAATACCGAGTGTGGAAGGGCCGGAACCCGCGGCGACGAGCACCAAGTCCGAATGGCCGTGGTAGCAGCCGGCGAATTTCATGATTTTGCTTCGCCCCGTATACGCGCGTGCCACACGGATGCATGTCATTACCGCTTCTGTCCCGGAATTGTTAAAGCGGATTTTTTCCATGGACGGGATTGCTTCGCGAATTTTCCGGGCAAACATCGTTTCCCATGGAGTGGGCGTGCCATAAAGTACTCCGTTTTTGGCAGCGGAAATGATCGCTTCTGTAATGTGTGGATGGGCATGTCCGGTAATGATAGGGCCGTATGCGGCCAGGAAGTCTATGTATCTATTTCCGTCCACATCCCAGAAATAAGCTCCCTGGGCTTTTGCCATCGTGATCGGAGCGCCGCCGCCCACCGCTTTAAATGCACGGGACGGGCTGTTTACGCCCCCAACAATCACATCAAGCGCTTCCTGGTATAATTGTTCAGAACGCGTAAAATCCACTGTTCATTCCCCCTGATTTGTAAATATGACTGGTCATAAAAATACTTTACGTCTCTATTACTTTATCATATGATGAAAACTTGTTGTGAAAGATGTATGATAGCTAGTGGAACAAAAACGGAGGGAAGATACATGTTGCGAATTGAAGCCAAAGGACTTACCAAAGAGTTTAAATCGTATATAAGTCGTCCCGGTTTGGCTGGAGCATTCCGTGATTTGTTCAACCGCCAGTACAAAACACTGCGTGCGGTTGATCATATCGACCTTGAAATTGCACCCGGTGAGATTGTGGGATACATTGGAGAGAATGGTGCGGGCAAATCGACCACAATTAAGATGCTGACCGGAATTCTGATGCCGACATCTGGTTATTTGCGGGTAAATGGCATGGATCCGCACCGGGACAGGGAGAAGTTTGTCCGTACTATTGGTGTAGTGTTTGGCCAGCGCAGCCAATTGTGGTGGGACATCGCGGTACAAGAATCGTTTACGCTCCTGAAAAAAGTGTATCGATTATCAGATGAAGAATATAAGCGCCATATGGGACATGTGATTGAAGTGTTAGAGATAGAGGAGCTTCTCACTAAGCCTGTGCGTAAGTTGAGCCTCGGCCAGCGCATGCGTTGCGAATTGGCGGCCGCATTGATCCACAATCCGCCGCTTCTGTTCTTGGATGAGCCGACCATCGGGCTTGATGTGCTCGTAAAGCTGAAAATACGGGAGTTTTTAAAAGAAATTAACCAGAAGTATGGTACGACCATTTTGCTTACAACGCATGACTTATCTGATATTGAAGCATTGTCTTCCAGGGTGATTATGCTGGATAATGGAAAGATTATTTATGATGGCGGATTGAATGAATTGCGTACAACATGGGGAAACGAGAAGAAAGTCATGATTGAATTTACCAAGCCTGCCGATTTGAATGAATTGAAAAGGTTGATGGGCTCGCTTCCTGTAACGTGGCAAAAAGAAAACGATTTGCGTTTCCGGGCCGTGTTTGAGGAAGAGGATTTGGCTGTGTCTGATTTGCTTGCGCGTATTATTTCCCGCTATGAAGTAAAGGATATTTCCGTCGAGGCGGTAAGCACGGAGGAAATTGTCCGCAAAATTTATCAAGAGGGTATTATCCATGCTTAGTATGTACGCGGAGATTATCCGCATCCGATTTTTGACGATGCTGGCGTATCGCGTAAATTATTATAGCGGGATTATTGTCTATAGCATAAACATTGGCGCGTATTATTTTCTTTGGAATGCCATTTATGGCGGTCAGTCAACAATGGGTGGATTTAGCGCACAGCAAATGGTGACGTACGTGGCCATCAGTTGGATGGCACGCGCATTTTATTTTAACAATATTGACCGGGAAATGGCGCTCGATATTAAAGAGGGAAAAGTAGCTATTGAAATGATTCGTCCGTATAATTATTTAACAGTTAAATTAATGCAAGGATTTGGAGAGGGAATATTCCGCCTTCTCTTCTTCTCGGTGCCCGGCATGCTGGTGATTAGCCTTATTTTTCCTATTGATTATCCAGATAATCCAGAGATATGGGGCTGGTATACGCTAAGCTTGCTGATAAGTTTCGTTATTAACACACAAATCAATTTAATTACCGGACTTATGACTTTCTTTTTCTATAATAACGAAGGAATTATGCGTGCCAAGCGCGTAATTGTCGACTTGTTTTCCGGATTAATTTTGCCCATCAGTTTTTATCCGGGATGGGCGCAGGAGATTTTAAAGTTTATGCCGTTTCAGGCGATCAGTTATTTGCCGGGGATGATATTTACCGAAGCGATGCAAGGAGAGAAGATTTATTCGGCCTTGCTCATACAGATAGCTTGGATGTTCGGGTTGCTGCTGCCGATCTGGTTTATGTGGTGGCGTGCCCGCAAGAATGTGATTATTCAAGGCGGATAATAAAATGTTTTGCGTTGAAGAGAGAAGATGCTTGATATATAAGGGGTTCTCTCTTCTTTTTTTTCTTAAAAATAGGTAAATGACCACATTTTGACCACCTTTAGTCTGTTAAAGCGGATTTTACATTCTTTTTGACTGTACAGCTTTATGTTTTCGTAAGCAAGCGACAGCATAGGATGAAGGATAACAGAACATTGTAGCCACGGAAGGGAAAGAGGCTATTCTGTTTCCATTTTGCATGGAATTCGGGGCCGGTATTGCATGCTGGGTGAAAGACTTTCAGAAGACCGGATTGAAATTAAATTATATATTCATAAAACAAATAAGAAAATCCACATTATTCCATGTAAACTTGTCCATTCCTCGCTTACATCTTATTCATAAACTATAGAAAAGGAGATGATGTTTGTGGGAATGATAAATGGATGTTGTGGAAATGTTGGGACTCTTGGACAAGTTAAGTTCACTGTAAATTGCGTTTGCAAGGTATTACGTCAACTTATACCTAAGCAAAAAGCAGCGTGTACATCAGGTTGTTTTCCTAATAATGGTGATGATGGTGTGATTCCATTTGTTCTGACTAATACAGCTGGTACCCTTCATTTTGCATTTGGTAATATCGGTGGAGGTTCAGGAACAGCGCCAGGAGACTGCTTTGTTACACCTTTCTTTACAGTCGTAAGTGTTGATAATAATTGCTGTGCGGTACTTGAATTGCTGCAACCAAATGTAGATTTATTAGCTGGCGCTGGCGCTATTTGTTGTCTTCCAATAAATGCTGTCTGTAATGTTACTGAATTAACGAGAACAGGAATTTGCGTTAATGTCGATTTGAATTGCTTTTGCCAAGTTAACTGCCTCGATCCATCTCTTATTATAAATAATGGAAACATTGGTATTGCTGCTAGACGTCGTCAAACAGGAAAATAAAAACTTTATATATGTTATGTTTAATATGAGGGGCGTGGGGATCGGTTAGAAACCTTCCGGGAAAGTTCGGGGGGTTTTTAATTTTGCCAACAGGAAGAATCGCCGCTGCTGGTGCGGCAATTTTTGCTCATCAAGCATGGAAACAAACGACAAAGCGTAAATGACAAGGAACCCCGCTGTTCGATTATCTGGATGGCGGGACTTTTATTACTATTGATAGATAAAATCAGTTGCTGAATCAATGTTATTAGACATTAAGCTTAAAATTGGGTTTCTTATAAGTAAGATAGGACATATCATTTTTAAAATATGTGAATAAACTATCAGTAGATAACTAAATGAAATGATATATGAAAGCAGGTGAGCGATTATGGCAAATAGATGTACTGTTTTTACTCACTTTCCTAGCGTGTTTATTTCTAGGGGTTGTGACGGTGCAATAATTCCAATATATCAAGTATTTACAGAGCGTTTTCCTACTGTGACACTTGATATTGATAACTTTGGGAGTTGTCCCGTGACATTGATCGTACAACATCAAAATAGTCCAGATCCAATTATACGAGTTGTTCCGCCCGATAGACAAATTTCATTGACGGTTAATTTGGTAACCAACATATCTGTTCAATGTAGTAATACACCTGGCGGCACATGTGAATTTTTCGTAGGTTTAGATGTATCCGGCTGCATTTGTTGCTAGATTAACTGTTCTGCAAAAGGGGCTAATTAGCACTTCGGCAATATATATCATCTAATAAAAAATATATGAATGAAGCTGACAATTATAAACAGACAAACGTAATGATTATAAGAAAGTAGGTGAATAGTATGAAAAAGATGTGCAGACCAGGTACTCCTGTAATCTCATGTCCCACATCAAACATAGAGAAACGATGCGATGTTTTCACTCACTTTAGTAGTTTCTTTCATACCGGAATATGTGATGGATCTACGATAACAGTATATGAAGCATTTACAGCAAGCCTTCCTACTGTAACAATCGATATTGGAAACTTTGGTACGTGTCCTGTGACGTTGATTGTAGCGCGTCAAAATAATCCAACTCCGATTACACAAGTGATTGCACCAGATATAGAGACTTCATTGACGGTTGATTTAGTAACGAGTATATCTGTTCAATGTAGTACGGGTGGTGGCGAATGTAGTTTTAGTGGAAACTTAGACGTATCTGGCTGTATTTGCTGTTAAATTAGTTTTCTCGTTCAATCTCAAGATTCTTTCTTTTTGTTAGTGCCTTTCCCTATTAAGGGAATAACATATAGTCTAGTCAATTAAATCATTTCCTTTATCCTCTTCTTTACTCTAAGGAAGAGGTTTTTATATTTATTGATACTATGTAGAAAATATAAAAAAAGTTTTCTTTATGACTTTACGAATCCAAACGGCATATGGAGACTTTTTGTTATTGATGATGTTGTTAGAGCAACAGGCAGTATCGCTAGCGGCTGGGAACTGACTATTACTACTAGCAGCTCTACTCTATAATATCCATTTAAGCTAATGTTTGATAATGTTTAACACTTGCTGTTCGTTAGCAGTCAATTTAACTTATGGCTTTTTGTTTTTTGTATTTCTTTAACCCGCTGATCGCCTGTTCTGCTGAGGTGGATCGTTCAGAAACCCCCACTTCAACCTATAAAAAATGGAACAGAAACATAAAATATTTAAGCAAAAAGCGTATGCGTTCGATCAAGAAATCAAGCGTTTAAATAAGATTTATAAATAATCAGATTTCCCCTAGTTGCAGCATACCGTCTCCTATCTTCTAAGTTTTAGCGTAGAAGGGAGAGGTTCATCACTATCAACTGGGGGGAATTTGTATTTATTGCTTATTAGGAAATACTTTTCTTGTTTGCCGATCAACTGCCGTAAAGCATCAATATTTACTGGAACGATTCCTGTAGTAATCGTCGGAGCCTCTGTACCACTACCCATGAAATAACTTCGTGATACAATAAACCGCCTACTTTAGCTATTTTACTTTCATCCTTCCAATATATACCAATTTCAATCTCATCGGAATGAACAGATACAGGAAAATTCAGATGTTGAAATGCAAATTCCCCTTGTTTAACAGTTCCAAGAGGTCTTGATACTTGCAAATTTAACGTTAATTATGGAGAGTAATTACGAAAATATTTATTTAACATCCTTTAGTTATTGCTGCACAATGAATAATGCGATTAAAATTGAATTTATAAGAACATCATTTCAGATTGATTACTAAAATATGACTATGGTTCCAGGTCAAAGGATATCTTAAAATAATTTCTGGAGTACCAGAGTACAATGTCAAGGCTTGTTCCAGCTTATTATGTAAATTGGTAGTAAGGAAATGATTCGCTTTATTATACAGTTTTTCATAGAATGTCAAAGAAAGGAATGGAGAAAAGCGTTGAAACGACAGGTCGGAAACTTCGGATTGAAGCTTATGCTTGCTCTTGCTACGCTCATTGGAGCGTTTGCGATTACTCCAGGTCAACTAATACTGGCGGCAACCGATCATCAAATTGAGGAAATAAAAGCGGTAAATAGTTATCTACCCGAGGATATTAATAAGCATTGGGCGGCTGATACATTATATGATTTAATTCATGCGGACATTGTAAAAGGATATGTGGATCGAGAGGGGCAAGTAACCATCCAACCTGATAAAAGAGTGACCCGTGCCGAGTTTGTTGCTTTACTTGTGAATACACTGGGGTTGCAGAAAAATAAAGAACAAGACCCAATAAGCTTTTCAGATATTGAACCGAACGAATGGTATTATGAGCCGGTGAATATTGCAAGTTCGCTCGGAATTGTAAAGGGGGTAGGCCGGACGGTATTCGGTCCGAACCGGTATATTACGCGAGGTGAAATTGCTGCGCTTATCACACGAGCTTTTGCTTACACTGTTGCGTTTGATGAAACGAAAGCAAAACATTTTAAAGATGTCGGACAAGGATATTGGGCTAGCCGGGAAGTAGCCAAAGCAAGTTCAGTAAAAATTATCAATGGATATCCGGGCGGATATTTTAAACCGTTTGAATATGCGACACGCGCCGAAGCGATGGTTATGCTCTCCCATGCTCTATACCTTGAGGAAAATGCGGTAGCTTCTGATAAAACGTTGCTTGAGGTGGTACGGACGGCAAATGAGAAGGAAGAACGCGCGTTCCAGGCTTTAGATATTGCGAGCCTAAAAGAGATTGGAGCGAAGCATTACACAGGCTACCGAAAAGCAACGCACGATTTAACAGTTGCTGTACTACAAAAACTCAAAGAAGAGGGGTATACGGTACAAATTACCTGTGAAGGCAAATTGGAGGCCCAGGTTATCGGGAAATGGAACCGTATTGCTGTCGTGGAAGTGAATGGCTTAACATATCGCTTGAAAGCAGTGAAAGATGGAGAAGAGTTGCAAAGTGTGCAACATGTGAAGGGAATGGTCATGCTTAAGAAAGGACCGATGATGAATGAATGGAGAGTATATACTTCCGATGTACCTCTTTTGGTAACGAAAAAAATGTTATCCGTGCTGGAGACACAATCATAAATTCAGAGACCATACGATAAAACAGGGCAACTCAGGCGCTTCGTTTTTTGCTGTTCGTTTGTCTGCTTTGCTTTAGCGCCTTATTCGTATTGACTTTTAGGGTAAAAAGCATACCATGGAATGTGGAAAAGAGACTGAGGACAGTCACCTTGGTACAGTGTCGTAGGCAAGGAGGACGGAGGATGTTTTATCTTTCGATGTTTTGGGATTATCTTAAACAGTATTTTAAGACACGTTTGACATATCGGATGGATTTTATAAACGGGATTGTTTCGGATTTTGTGTTTCAGGCGACCAATCTTATTTTTATTCTTGTTGTATTTCAACATACGACGCTTTTGAAAGGTTGGACGCGCGACGAGATTATTTTTATTTATGGTTTTTTTCTAGTGCCGTATGCGGTCTTCTCTACTTTTTTTAATTTATGGGATTTTCAGGAGAAGTACATTATTAAGGGAGAGATGGACAGGGTGTTGACTCGCCCGGCGCATAACCTGTTCCAGGTTATGCTGGAGACGATGGATCCGCAGTCGCTGGCAGGAGCGGTAACGGGAATTGTGATTATGCTTTACGCCGGTATGAATATGAAGCTCGATATCGCATGGTATGACCCGTTCGTCTTTATTTTACTTGTTATTTCCGCCGTTCTTGTGTATGGCGGCGTATATACGGCTATTGCTGCTATCGGCTTTTTCTCTGATTCAAAAACGGGCATTTCGCCAATGATTTGGAATATCCAAAACTATGGCCGCTATCCAATTAATATATACAATAAAGTGATCCGCTTTCTGCTGACATGGATTTTGCCATTTGCGTTTGTTGGTATTTATCCAGCCGCGTACTTTTTGAAACGAGAAGAATATTATATGTACACTTTGCTTACTCCTGTAATAGGTTGGGGATTTTTTTGCATGGGGGTTATGGTATGGAATTTCGGTGTGAAGCATTATCGGGGAGCTGGTTCCTGAAATAAGGAGCCGGCTCTTTTCTTTGTGTTATGACTGAAAAGTTGGTAAGATGAGAAAAGGATTTATTATTACAGAATGGAGGAGTATATAGTATGGCAAACGTAGCAATTGGACAAGCAGCACCGGATTTTACGCTGCCGGCAAGCAACGGGAAAAATGTTTCACTGCACGATTTTCGCGGCAAAAATGTAGTGCTTTATTTTTATCCGAAAGACAATACACCAGGCTGCACTAGGGAATCGTGTGATTTTCGCGATAAAGCGGATGAGTTTACCGCAAAAGATACAGTCATTCTCGGGGTAAGCACGGATGATTTGACTTCCCATGAGAAGTTTATCAAAAAGTACAACCTTCCATTCCTGCTGCTGAGCGATACGGAAGCGGAAGTGTCTAAGCTGTATGGCGTATATAAGCTTAAGAAAAATTTTGGTAAAGAATACATGGGAATTGAACGTTCCACATTTATTATCGATAAAGAAGGCCGACTGGTGAAGGAATACCGGAAAGTAAAAGTAGACGGCCATGTGGATGAAGCTCTTGCGTTTATCTCGGAAAATTTGCAGTAATCAGCGTCGGAGATCATAAAGAAAGGTGAAACGCAGAATATGAGCTTGGCTTACGAGTGGACGGATTATTACGATATTATCTCCACCGGTCTGGAACATGATGTAGAGTTTTATACGGAGCTTGCTCTTGAGGTGAAAGGACCGGTTGTCGATTTAGCATGTGGCACCGGGCGCATTTCCATTCCGATGGCGCTGAAAGACGTGGAAGTCGTAGGTATCGATGCATGTGAAAGAATGCTTGAAAAAGCACGGGCGAAAGCGAAAATGGCCCGGGTAAGCGATAAAATCAAATTTGTACATAGCGATATGCGAACATTTGAATTAGGGCGGACTTTTTCTTTAATTATGATTCCTTATCGCTCGTTCTTGCATTTGTTGTCCATAAAAGACCAGATGGCAGCGCTGCGGCAGGTGAGAAAACATCTTGTTGAAGGCGGAATATTAGCACTGAACGTGTTTGTACCTCAGATTAAGCATTTATATGAAGAAGATGAGAAAAGCTCGACGCGCGGTATCTATAGTATTCCAGGAAGTGAAGATCGTTTGGTCGTCTGGGATTATACCCGTTATGACCATTTTCAGCAAATTGCTGAAGTTATACGGCAATATGAACGAACGGATCGAAATGGGATTGTAGTACAGCGTGTGGTCACCCCTTTTCATATTCGCTATATTTTTCCGGCTGAGCTCCATCATTTGCTTCGGCTGGCAGGATTCAGTGTAATAGGTCGGTATGGAAACTTTTATAAAGAACCATTTGAGTCGAAGAGCACAGAGCTAATTCTTGTTGCAAAAAAAATATAGCCTGGAGGAGGGATGCGGATGAAGGTGGTATCTACGGCAAAGATGAGCCAACGCCATCAGGAGAAGCTAAAGTCTATGTTTCCCCATCACAATTTCTTCTTTTTCGCTTCTATAAAAGAAGCGGAACAGGAAGTCAAGAATACGGACGTACTGGTTACGTACGGAGAAGATGTAACGCCGGATAACATATGCGAGATGCGGAGCTTAAAATGGATTCAAGTATTGAGCGCAGGGATGGATTTGATGCCTTTGTCTGTTATTGGGGAGAGAGGTATTCTGGTTACAAATGCAAGGGGAATTCACAAAATTCCGATGGCGGAATATACATTTGGTGTAATGCTACAGGTGGCGCGTAGAACGAATGAGTTGTATAAAAATCAACGAGATAACAATTGGGATCGCAGCATACGTGTGGAAGAACTATACGGAAAGACGCTCGGGATTCTTGGCGTGGGAGCAATAGGGGAGGAAATTGCACGCCGGGCCCAAGTATTCGGTATGAAGGTAATCGGGGTTACAAAGAGTGGTACGCCCAAACATGCTTGTGACGAAATGTATACTCAAAAGGAATTGGATAAAGTACTCCCGCGCTGTGATTATATCGTGGTCATCGTACCGTTAACAGAGGAGACGCGCCACCTTATTGGTAAAGAAGAACTGGAAATGATGAAAGAGAGTGCGGTGTTGATTAATATTGCGCGCGGAGCGGTTATCGATGAAGAAGCACTGAGCGCACACTTGCGTGCAGGTAAGCTGAAAATGGCGGTGCTTGATGTATTTTCCGAGGAGCCGCTCCCAGAAGCTTCACTTTTTTGGCAACTAGAAAATTGTCTGGTAACTCCTCATATTTCTGGACGCTCGCCTCTATATATGGAACGTGCTCTGGAAATTTTTCATCATAACCTTGCTGCTTATGACAAAAAAGCAAAGGAAGAGATGATTAATGTAGTTGATTGCCGGCGCGGCTATTAGCTCGTTTTGCCTTACTTTTTGAAGCGGATAGAATGGTGGGAGGGAAAGGTATGAAAATTTATACCAAATCCGGAGATAAAGGCGACACTAGTTTGCTATATGGGGTTCGCGTGCCAAAATATGATGCACGTGTGGAAGCCTACGGAACATGTGACGAAGCGAACTCGGCAATTGGGGTGGCATTGTCATACATGCCGCAAGGAAAAGAATGGGAAGAGTTTTTTTCGGTTTTTCATGTTGTTCAGACAAAGTTGTTTCATATTGGGGCAGAGCTTGCGACTCCAGCAGGAAAAGAGGTAAGCTGGAAAATTGAAGAAGAGGATGTAGAATTACTCGAGAAGATGATTGACAAATGGGATGCTGAGCTCCCTGTACTAAAAAATTTTGTTTTGCCCGGCGGCTCACAGGCTGGGGCTTCCCTTCACTTGGCACGAACCGTTGTGCGCCGGGCGGAACGTAAAGCGATTTTGGTTCGAGAACAGTTAGAAGTTAATCCTATTGTTATCCGTTATCTAAATCGCCTTTCGGATTTTTTATTTGTTGCGGCACGTTATGTAAATCATAAGTTAGGAAAAACGGAACCCCCCCTTCATGAAAATTAAATACAGGCTAAAAGTGCGGCCTCGTTGCAATATAGGGGCCGCTTATATTTTTTTATGATTTGGGTATTGCTTTTAATGTAGGTGTGTGACAAAATAATATTCACTTGTATTTCAAAAACATTTCTTTTTCCAATATTATTTGTGATGACTTGTTGTTTTAGAGCAATCAGCTTTTTTGAAAACAAAGAGAAATTAGCATAAAAAACCTCTTGTTCTTTATATTTAAATGTGATATATTTAAAAAGTCGCCGCTGAAACGCGGTGGCAATGAAAAAGAAATTCCTTGAAAACTGAACAGTGACACTCGTTTGTGTGCGAGGTAAATATCCCATGAAAGTGAAGGTCAGCTTCAAAGTTGATTTCAGGCACTTTTATGGGGTCCGAAAAACATTCTTTACTTTATGAGCTAGCTTACGAGCTTGCGTATCAATCTTCAACTTTTTTGGAGAGTTTGATCCTGGCTCAGGACGAACGCTGGCGGCGTGCCTAATACATGCAAGTCGAGCGAACCGATGGAGTGCTTGCATTCCTGAGGTTAGCGGCGGACGGGTGAGTAACACGTAGGCAACCTGCCTGTACGACCGGGATAACTCCGGGAAACCGGAG
>NZ_FNDE01000072.1 GCF_900099925.1 Aneurinibacillus thermoaerophilus
GGGTTTTTTAAGTGCTGCCTTTTTTCGATAAATGAGGCATCTTAATTTCCAATTTCGTAGTTTGAGGAACTTGACATATTACCGCAGGACTTATGATTGCGTACGAACAGAGTCAGGTTCAGGATTTTTGCGCGGCAACCAGAACCCGACAAGCAAGGAAGCCACCGCTAATACACACAACACAACAAACACATGGTGCAGCCCATACGCCAACCCTTCCCGCATGATGTCAAGCATCTGCGCCGGAATCATCTGCACTGCTTCCGGATTAAACAATTGGTTCATATCCGTCCCGGCCGCTAACCCGTGCCCTTTCGTATAGCGATCCAGCGCCGCATTAAACAATGTGCCGAACACCGCGATGCCAAACGTTTGTCCGAGCGTGCGGACGAACGAATTGGAGGCAGTGGCCGCACCACGTAAACTCCAATTCACTGAAGATTGAACAACAACGGTAAACACGGTAACCGAAAGGCCAAATCCAAGTCCTGCAAAAAACATAATCGCGATAAGCGCAAACTGTGACGTATCCATCCCGACGGACGCAAGCCAGAGCGAAGCAAAGATAAGGATGGCAAGTCCCAGCAATGACGTATTGCGTGTACCGATACGAAGCATCAAACGTCCGCTCAAGATCGCACCCAGCGGCCAACCGATGGACATCGGAGTTAATGCCAATCCTGAACTGGTTGCTCCTTCTCCATATACACCTTGAATCCACATCGGTAAATAGGCGTTTATCGCAATCAACACGGCGCTAATAATGAAAGAGACCAGATTGGAAACGGAAATACTGCGGATGGTCAACAGTTGCAGCGGCAGCATCGGTTCCGGCGACCTGATCTCAATCCACACGAATACAGCCAGGAACAAGGCCGCGGTCATAAATAGAACAAAAATAACCGAAGACGTCCAGGCATACTGCTGCCCGCCGGTCAAGAATGCGTACAACAACGCTGACATCCCGATGGTAAACGTAACTGCGCCCGCATAGTCGATATGTTGTTTCTTTTTCTCGAACGATTCATGCAAATATAGCCACAACATAATAACAGCCACAATGCCAAACGGCACATTAATAAAGAAAATCCAGTGCCACGATAAAACATCAACGAAAAATCCGCCCACCAGCGGCCCAACAATGCCGGAAATTCCCCAAATTGAGCTAAACCATCCCTGAATTTTGGCTCGCTCTTCAAATGAATAAATATCACCGATAATCGTGAACGTCACCGGCAGTACCGCCCCGGCTCCAATCCCCTGAATAGCGCGGAATAAAATCAGTTGCTCCATCGACTGCGCCAATCCACATAGCATCGAACCAAGTAAAAAGAAGGCGGTACCAATCGTAAAAATAACTTTGCGCCCGAATAAATCTGCCAGCTTGCCGTAAATCGGAGTTGTAACGGACGTTGTCAGCAAATATACCGCAAACACCCAACTCGTAAGCGTAATCCCCCCTAAATCACTTACGATTCTAGGTATCGCAGTACTGACGATCGTCACTTCAATAGCGGCCAGAAATGTTGCAACCAACATTGCGATTGTTACATTTCTTCTGTTTGTTTTCATATGTTCTCTCCTTCACCTTTGCTTTTACCCCCGCTATTGAAGGCGAGGGATTCTGCCTAGGTAGTATAAAGCTTCCAGCATAAAAGTCAATCGTCCGACTTACTGATACGTTCATTCTCCTGGATAAAACCCCCGCTGTGGAGGACAGCGGGGGTTGTTGATTCTTATAAGCCTAAATCAGCAAACGTTGCCATTTCATTCAACATAGCAAGCGATGCTTCCAGCAATGGGAACAAAAGCACTGCACCTGAGCCTTCGCCTAAACGCATGCGCAAATATAACGCTGGAGTCAGTTCCAAATATTCAAGCGCCGCCCGATGGGCTGGTTCTTCTGATAGATGCGATGCGAATAGATACGGGAGCACAGCCGGGCATATTTCATACGCAATCAGTGCGGCTGCGCCCGCGATCACCCCATCGACAAGAACAGCCATTCGATTGGCTGCAGCCCCTAAAGTCAATCCCACCAATCCGGCAATTTCCAGCCCGCCGACCCGCGCCAGCACATCAATCGGCTCCAGTTTGGCACGCCAATTCTTTTCAATTCCATTTATATGAAGTGCCCGCTCAATAATAGCCTCCTTGACCTTCCGCTTCTCTTCATCAATGCCTGTCCCTTTGCCTGTCAGCTCAGTTACAGAACGGCCGGTTACGGCAGCTGTCAAAGCAGTGCTCGGGGTTGTATTTCCGATTCCCATATCGCCTAAGGCCACCGCCTGATACCCCTCTCTGGCCAGTTCCACAGCGATCCGGATGCCGACTTCAATGGCGGCTACGGCTTCCTCCCGGCTCATTGCTGCCCCCTGCGCCATGTTGTTCGTGCCTGCCCTTACTTTTTCTGCTCTCACGCCCGGAGATGTTTTCGCCTTGCTTCCAACATCGACGACGATCACCTCCGCTCCCATCCGGCGCGAGAACACATTAATCGCAGCACCTCCCCGCGCAAAGTTATCCATCATCAATCCGGTTACCTCCGGCGGAAACGCGCTCACTCCTTCTTCGACCACACCATGATCGCCGCACATGACTACCACCGCTTTTTTACGCAACGTCGGCGCTTCTGTCCGTTGAATGCCAGCCAAGCGGATCACCATTTCCTCCAAGACTCCCAAACTTCCTGGCGGTTTGGTTAAGTTATCCACTTTTTTTTGCACCGCTCCCATCATCTTTTCATCCGGCTGGACGATACGACTCAATATGTCCGCGAGCGTAATCTTGGTTGTTTGTTTCACCTTCTCATCCCCATCCTTTTCTCTACCGTTTCAAGAAAATGGTAAGGACGCAGGAAAACAAAGCGCTGGTCACCATGATGAATAAAAAAGCCCAGGTCAAAGAAGACCTGGACTTGCCACATCCGGTTCAATGCTACCTGTTCCTCGAGTAGTCCGCTGCAATAGGCAGGTCTCCTGGCTCCCGGATCAATACCATGTGCCAACAGCCTTCCCAGACGAATCGCCCAGTGACTGTCAGCGGCTCCCCGGCTACAGTGGCGGGCCCGCGTGTTTTCTTCCCTATTCTCCCCGAAAATGGGGCACCTATTGCGTCCTATACACATTTACAAACAGCATACACCGGTTTGTTTATTTTTTCAATACTTGATAGATTCTCGCGATTGCCCAATCCAAATCCTCTTTAGAAATAATGAGCGGAGGCGCAAAGCGAATCGTTGTTTCATGCGTTTCTTTACACAGCAGACCAAGATCTTTCAACGCTTCGCAATATGGACGGGCTTTCTCTGTCAGCTCTACGCCAATAAACAGACCACGGCCGCGTACTTCTTTGATGATTGGATTTTCAATTTGCAATAATTTCTCTTTAAAGTATTCGCCCATTTCCAGCGAACGCTGCACAAGGTTTTCTTCTTCCAATACTTCAAGCGCTGCGATGGCCACGGCGCAGCCCAGCGGATTTCCGCCAAACGTGGAGCCGTGAGAACCCGGTTCGAAGACGCCGAGAATTTCTTTATCCGCAGCCACAGCAGAAATCGGGAACACACCGCCGCCAAGCGCTTTCCCCATAATATACATGTCCGGCTTTACATCTTCCCATTCGCAAGCGAACAGTTTACCTGTACGACCAAATCCGGTTTGAATTTCGTCTGCTACAAAAAGTACGTTATTTTGCTTACAAATTTCACGTGCTTGCTTTAGGAAACCTTCTGGCGGCATCACGATACCCGCTTCGCCTTGAATCGGCTCCGTAAGGAATGCGGCCGTATTAGGCGTAATCGCTTGTTTTAATGCCTCGATGTCACCGTACGGAATGATTTTGAAGCCTGGCGTAAACGGCCCGAATCCACGCTTATAGCTTTCATCGGAAGAGAAAGACGTAATGGTCGTCGTACGACCATGGAAGTTGCCTTCACATACAATAATTTCCGCCTTGTTTTCCGGGATTTTCTTTACATCGTATGCCCAGCGGCGCACTGCTTTAATTGCTGTTTCTACCGCTTCCGCGCCTGTATTCATCGGCAGAATCATGTCTTTTCCGGTCAGCTTGGAAAGCTTTTCGTAGAACTCGCCCAGTTTGTCATTATGAAATGCACGGGAAGTAAGCGTAACTTTATCCGCCTGTTCCTTGAGCGCCTGAATAATTTTCGGATGACGATGGCCTTGGTTGAGCGCCGAATAAGCGCTCAACATATCCATATATTTGTTGCCTTCCGGATCTTCTACCCATACGCCTTCCGCTTTAGAAATAACGATCGGTAGCGGATGATAGTTATTAGCACCGTATTTCTCGGTTTTTTCGATAATGCTTTGTGTTTTGCTCATAGAAGTCGCACCGTTCATGGTTATTCTCCCCTCTATAATAAAAATTACAATACTTCAGAAATAAGCTTCGGCTGCGTGAACTGCAACAGGTAGTCCGGGCCGCCCGCCTTGGAATCCGTACCGGACATATTGAAGCCACCGAACGG
>NZ_FNDE01000074.1 GCF_900099925.1 Aneurinibacillus thermoaerophilus
ACGCGCTTTTTAATTTTCTTGATTTCAAGCACATCTTCTGGAAAAGTAATACGCGCTCTTAGCGGCAGCTGCACCGACACTTCCTGAAGTAGTACCGGAACTTTGACAATAGGGTTGCCTCCTGTTAGGGTAGGTCGGACCGCGCGCGCGTCACATTCATTTACACTAGCTGTTTCATCAAAATTAATTGGCATTTACCAATTCTCTCCCTCCAATTTTGACATACTACATACTATGAAGGAAAACGGATTGTGTATGGATATATCACATAGGACAACCGTACATTGTTTGTATTTAAAAAAGAAAAGCTGACTTGTGAGCCGTTTTTCAACGCTATTTTGGTTGCTCAAAAACATTCCCTATATTTTCCTTTTGTTGTGATATGGAACAAAAAGGGAGTGTGCAAATGAACAAACGCTATCTCTCCCGTGTAGACAAAACAGGGGCTATCCTGTTACTTGAAGACCTTCAGAAGCTTGTCCACGCAGGCAAACTGGAAGTACATACAGAAAACGGCTAGCTTGCACTAAAGAACCCGAAACCTGACTACGTATTTACAGGATGTCAGAACAAAAATAACCCGGCGTGGCCGAGATGTTTTATTTTAACGTGCTTATAATTTTTTCACCTTTTCTAAATATCAGGTCGTTTTTGTTTGCGTATACTCTTGAAGAGCCTCTTCTAAAATCTACTGCTGTTCTTTCTCGGTAATAAATGCCCTCGTTTTCAATAAATATACATTATATTATGAAAATTTAAATATGCGTGCTTTTTTAGCCATTAGTATCGCCCTCTTCTTCTATTTCTAATAAATCGTCGTAACACAATTGAGAGTACAATGATGGACGATACAAGCGCCATTGCAGAAGCAATGAAAGCAAACCAATAGATTGACATAGAGGATTCCTGCCTTTCTTTACAAACAAGTATAGTGGAGGTAAAATAAGCATAAGATAAATAGGGGATTACAGACCGGACACTCGTCCGGCCTGCCTTGCCATGTGACCACTTAGCGCCGCAATCGCTTTGTGGTCTTTTTGCGTTTGGCGGTTTTTTTCTTTTTACGTTTTTCTATTCTTTCGAGGATTTTGTCCAGAAAAGAAAGAAACACGATAAGAAAATTTATTAGCGCTATCGCTAATGAGATAACCGCCGTCCAGAAAGCAAGTTCCTCCTTATTCATCTGAGCATACCTTTCGGACTAAGAACCATGCGTTATTGTCGGGCATAGCCATCCCACTTTTTGTATTTGACTTAATGAAAAACAACCTTCCCAAATCCCTTATAAAAACAAACGTCTCCACATTTTTAGACTGTCCAAAAACATAAAAAAAACTGTCTAATTTCGGCAACTGAAAAAAATAGTTTTTTAGACAGGTTTTTTTGTGTTCATTTCACTTGTTTTTAGACACCTTGTTATCACACATTTTGGTATAAAAAACAAAAAAATAATGAAAGATAAAATATACAAGCAGACATAAATGACTCCCCCTACCCCATACACATATAAAAGGACAAAAGGACAACAGGACAGCAGGACACTTTCAAAAAGCATGGGGGGCGGAAAAAATGCTATGGAAAAATAAATGTTTAGGCGGGAAGAGATGTGTAAGAAATAATCTATACACAAATGAATTTTATGAACAAAAATTAAAATTGTTGGCCAACTCTTGCGAGCTTCCTTATTTAACTCTTGGATCGTTGATTGTCTGTAAACTACTCGATAGTCCTAGTTTTGTTTACAAAGTACAAAAAACATTCAATACCATTGAACACTACTGGATTACTGCAGAATACGATGCAAAGAAAAAAATCATCTATAAGCAAGAAATAACTGCAGACATAAGTAGAAAAGTTAAGCGTCCAAAATCAAAATATCTGAATTTCCCACGCGATCGACAACTGAAACTATCTTATCAAAATGAACACGACTTGAAGCTTTCTATGCTTGCACGTTCATGCAATCTACGAAAAGGTGAAATGGCAGCTCTAATCCTGCATTACGGACTTGACACCAGTGAAGTGATTATGTTTTTTCAAGAACGGTATAATGTACATTCCCATCATTGGGTTACACCCGTTCATAAAGATGGTATAGTCGCATATGTGCTTTCACCATGAACGTACCTTTTTCATTTCTTTTGCGATTTTTATATCAATTTTTTTGCACTTATTACATTTTCCAATGTTCTTTTGTGCAGTTTTTTTCGTTATACGCGCACCACAATCTCTACATTTCATATATTACACCTCTCCTTTTTAGCCATTATGGCCATTGAGAGGATTTTTTAAACATAAAATCACAACGTATTACGTTATACAATAAAAATCATTTATGTATAACAAACAGAAGAAAAATGTCATATAAACCTTTGATTTTATGGACTTATCAATGTATGATGATATATGAAAAACAACGTAATACATATATAAAAACTAAAGAAAAGGAGAGGGTAATGTATGACATTACAAAAAGCGGCGGTAGATATCGGAAACGACACTCTAAAAGCTATGTTTGAAGGGGAACAGGCATTTACTATCCCTAATGTATTAGCAAATGCACCAAAAGATCGCGGAATTGCCCAATTAGAAAATAGTCCTTTCGACGCTCTTCATGTAGAAGTCACAAGTGCAGCTCTATCTGTTGCAAAAGGTATCTACTACGTTGGTGAATTAGCAGCCAGACAGAAGCATAATGATGAGTTAACGAGCGAACAGAAAAAAGGCGAGAATGATCAATCAATGATTCTCCTTCTGACAGCTTTAGCTTTACATGCGGCAGAAGAAAGCAAAGAAAAAAAGATTGAGAAGGAATATTTCCTCTCAACTGGTCTTCCGATGACGGAATCTAAGCGTAAAGGAGCGCGCAAAGCATTTAAAGAAAAGCTTATAGATCATGTTCATACTGTTGCTTTCTTAGATACACCAAAACATGCTGGAAAAACCGTTACAATCCGTATTAAGAATGCGATCGTTTCTCCGGAAGGACAAGCCGCCTACATCGGATTAGCCGCGAAAAAACCAGAAGTAGCAGGGGCTAGTATTGCTATTGTTGATATCGGGGGATTGACTACAGATATCGCGGTTATTGAAAAAGGGGGGAAGGTTGATAATGAACATAGCATAGGTATTGGTACAGGGGTGTCTGCGGCATTGGATGCCATTATTGCAGAGATAGATCAAGAGCTCGGTATTCGTCCTTTCCGCTCGCGCAGGGAATTAGTAGACTGCATTCTAGGGGATGAGCGGGGGATTGCGTGGTATCGTGGCAAAAGCTACGACTTGAACCCAATCATTGATACACATTTAACAGAAGTCGCTCGAACAATCTATAAAACAATCAGTGATGTATGGAATGAATCGCCACAAATTCGCTTTGCTTATATCATTGGTGGGGGAGCTGCATTATTGGAACCATATATGAAATCTATCAATGAAAGTAAAGATTCATTTCCACTGCGTTGGCTAAAAAATGAAACGGCAATATGGCTAATTGTTTCTTCTTATTGGGACTTATTTAAATTTGCAGGAGTGAATGCTTAATGCCAAGAAATGTCCGAAGCGATGTGGAGGACTCTGTAAATTTAAAAGCAATCGTATGCCGTGTACCGGCGGAAACTCCGCAGGACGTGGTATGGGCATTAAAGGAAAAGAAAAAAAACAGCCAAAATTTTTCGGCTGAGATTATGCGGTTACTCACTGTAGCAATCCGTACAGAATCAGACC
>NZ_FNDE01000076.1 GCF_900099925.1 Aneurinibacillus thermoaerophilus
CATTCATGTGCCATTTCTTTATGTTGTTGTGCCGCCGCTTTTCCATATGGCAACTCTGAATTTTCATAGTCGTCTGCCATCCTCAAATGCCATTCCGCTCGTTCTTTGATTCTTTCCAGTTGTTGTTTCATCCTCATGCCCCTTTCCTTTTGAAATAACCTCTCTGTTCGCATTTCTTGTTGTGTTCATTCACCAGTTTGCGAATGTCGAGGAAGCGACCGAATTCAATTTTTATTTTTTGAATCACATGAGCTACATCGAACGCTTCCCGAAGCCAATCCGTCACGGTTTCCACTGTTGATTCGCACCAACTTTTCTTTTGACCTGTGTTCATTAATACGCGCCGAGTCTTCTTGATTTTTGCCAACATTTCTTCCGTTTCTTCTTCCAACTTTTCGAACATATGTAATGGGTCATCGCTGACAGCGTTCAGAATTTCATAGTTGAAAGCTCGTCCAATCGCACAATGCGTTCGGCAGTACCAGTGCGCCAGCTCAGGATCGTTGTAAATTTGGCTCATCCGAAACACTTTTTCAGCATCTGGCACAATCTCGCCTGACTCATACTTTGCTAGCGTGCGTGGGGCCACTCCAACCTCTTCTGATGCCCTTTCGACGGTCATGCAAGCTGCATTTCTGCACTCCCGATACATGGTTCTCACCTCCTCTCATTGAGATAATGGAAACGAAAACACATTACGGGGACTTCGCACCTCCCTTCACCTGCTCGATTTTCCACCAAAGTCGGTGGGCAGCCTTAATCATTTCATCGAATTCACGCTGCCTCTGTTCAGGTAAAGGTTGAGATAAAGCCTGGTCGATGCCGCGGTTGATTTCTTCGCTCTCGCGTTTGAGAGCTTCGGTTTGATGGCTCATACGGTTTCTCCCTTCGCTTTTAATTCACTTTCGTGGCGAGATTCTAGCCAGTTAAAGAAAGCGTTTGTTGGGATTCGTATCTTCCTTCCCTCCTTAAAAGCGGGGAATGTTGGATCGTGCGCCAAATCATAGACCTTGTTTTTCCCCAACCGCATAATGGAAGCCACTTCTGGAACGGTAAGATACGGTGGATAGTTGTTGTTCGGTTTTTCGGCTTGTCCAGCGCTATGTTCAGAGAGAGCTTTCTTCACTTCTTCCTGAACGAGCTGCTGAACATAGAGCTTGATGATGTCGTCTATCATGGAATGTTCTCCTTTCCAACCTGGGTGGTTAAAAAATTAGCGATATTTACCTTTGTAGGATTTTCCTCTCTCCTGTCGAATTATGGTATTCGGAAGAGTGATGCTTTGGTCAGTAACGTTCTTCCATAGACTTAATCAGAAAGGACGTGAAAGTCAGAGCCTGAACATACCTCCAAACGAAAGGAGGTGATACGGATGACTAAAGAAGAAATTGCGTTACAGCTCACACTTGCTATTCTTGAAAAGTTTGATTACAAAGTAAGCGAATACGACGGCAATACTATGACCGAACATCAAGAGCATCTTTCAAAGATTGCCACGAATACTTTTAATCACATTTACAACAGCATCGATGTTAAAAATTAACCTTTCTGGTGAAGCGTAAGTAACCATTCATCTCGTTAGCTATCTGAACCATAGCTAGCGAAGCACCTACTAAAAAACGATAATGTTCAGGCTCGCCATACCCATTTGTGATTGCTTCTGCCGCAACCTGTGACTGTTGTTGCAACAAATCAAATTGCTCTTTTAGACTTTGCAACACTTGCTTTTCCATATGCTCACCTCCTTTAGAGATGGGTAAAAAAATTTAGGTGTTAGGCCGAGTTAGTTTTTAATTTCTTCGTTTCGTATATTTTTTCTTCAAAAAAATTTTCTATCGGTTCATTCAATACTGATGCAATTTCCCTGAGAAGCTCAACAGTTATACGTCTTCTTCCTAATTCATAACTGTTGTATGTTTGTACAGGCATATCAAGCTTTTCTGCTACATGGATTTGGGTGATTCCTTTGCTTTTCCTGATTTTACGAATCATCTCATGAACTTTCATTGTTATCACCTCCAATTTATACTAATCGAAGAACCTTATGAACCTATAATAATTCTTCGTTTCGTATATGTCAATACAAAATTATACTTTTTGTATATTTTATTTATTCGTTTTGTGGAATTGTGTACAATTTGAAGAAGAGAGGTGAGATATGTGACTTTAGGAGAAAGACTCCGCTTATTAAGGGAGAAAAAAGGACTAACGCAGGTTGCTTTAGCCAAGAAATTAAACATACCAAACCAAAATGTATCCAACTACGAACGTGACTTTAGACAGCCGGACTATGAAACTTTAAAGAAATTAGCCGATTTATTTGAGGTAACTACAGACTATCTCCTTGGTCACTCTGATAACCCTTCACCTAACAAAGAATCGAAGCTCAACCTCTTCTTTTATGATGGTCTTGAAGGTTATGACGACTTAGACCCTGAGGCTCAGGAAGCCTTCCGTCAATACATGCGCGAAGAAGCGAAACGAGCTATTGAGTTCGCTAAGAAGCTGAAGAAACAAGGTAAAAGGGGCGGACGATATGAGCGATGAACGATTAGAACGCCTGGAACAATTGATGAGCGATTTAATCCAAATGGTTGGCGCTACAAATGCAAAAACAGCAAAACTGGAAGAACAGGTAGCGAAAGCAGAAGCGCAAGCGGCACAACGCCATCAAGAGATTATGGCGAGGCTTGATGAAATGTCTCATAGCGTGACACGCCTAGAGCGGATGGAATTTCGTATAAAACGAACTACAGAACGGATTGACGAGTTAGAAACAGACGTCGCTATGATACAGAACAAATTGCAGAATTGACTTTTTGCAAGGCTAAAAAACAGGAATAAGAAAGGGTTAGCGACATGGAGGAACTTAAATTCATAGAGTTGTTAAAGTCTGTCATAAAAGACGAACTCAAGCCGTTGTATACTCGACTAGACAAATATTCTGAAGAACTTGCAGCACTTCAAGAAGGTCAGGAAGAGATAAAATCGCAATTAGACGCTATATTACTTGATATAAACAAGCTACGGTCTAAATCATCCTTTCCGCAAGACGAACACAATGAGATGGAAACCATTCAACGACGCCTTGATTACCAGCTCATGCGTATTGCCCGCACCGAAGAAGAATTGCATCTATTGAAGCCTGAAAAGCAATAACCCTGCCTGACCAGTTGGACAAGCAGGGAATTATTTTACGATTTGGAGAAAATATTTCTATAAATGTAAAGGTATATGAAAGAGGGGAAACTATTATGAAAAAAGCTTTATTGTTTTCAAGTTTAGTTGCGCTCTCGCTT
>NZ_FNDE01000083.1 GCF_900099925.1 Aneurinibacillus thermoaerophilus
GAGAAAATATTTCTATAAATGTAAAGGTATATGAAAGAGGGGAAACTATTATGAAAAAAGCTTTATTGTTTTCAAGTTTAGTTGCGCTCTCGCTTGCTTTGTCTGGTTGCGGCGGAGGTAGTGGAACAACTGCTAGTAACCAGAAGGAAGCAACACCTTTAAGTACACAAGAATACTCGCAGATGTACACAGATCCTACTAAATTCAAAGGGCGTAAGGTTGACTTTTATCTTAAAGTCTTTAGAGAGCCAGAAAAAGATGAAAAGGGAACATACATACAAGCTTGGGCAGACCCTAAAAGTTCAAATGGTAATACATTGATTGCTTATGCCGATCCAAACTTTCAAGTTAAAGACGGGGATTATATCCATGTAGTTGGTGTGGTTCGAGATAAATTTACAGGAAAGAATGCTTTTGGTGCAGAAGTTAGCGCTCCGATCATCGATGCTGAATTGGTAGAAAAAACAGATTACATAACTGCTGTAGCTCCTGCTCTCAAAACAATAAGTGTAGGCCAAGAACAAAATCAGAAAGGATATAAAGTGAAGGTTGAAAAAATTGAATTCGCTAAAGAAGAAACACGTGTATATGTAACTGTGAAAAACGAATCAAAAGATAAAATTAATTTTTATAATCATGCTACAAAGTTAGTTCAAGGCAGCACTCAATTAGAGCCAGAAATGAATTTCGAAGGTGACTATAAACAAATCCAAAGTGATATTCTACCTGGTGTTTCTTCTGACGGCATTATTGTTTTCAAGGCAATCGATCCTAAAGCCGGAGATATAAAATTAATCACTGATGGCTCTTCCGATAACTTTAATATGCAAATTAAACCTTTTGAATTTAATGTTAAATTACAATAGAAAAAGCCCATACAGGGCTCTTCTTTTTACAGATAAATAAGAACATGCGTTGCTATCAGGGGGAGGACGAGACATGCTAAAATACTATAGACAAGGACTAACCGAAACATGGATCGAGCAATTGTATAAACAAAATGGTATTCTAACTCCACAAGATTTAAGCATTAAAAACCTGACACGAATCTTCTCTGTATTCCTACTCCCTACCTTCGGCCCGACACGTTCTACTGAACAGGATGGAATTCGGGTTATCTTAATGACGGAAGGGTTGAATAAATCTGAGTTTAAGAAACGTTTTTTTCATGAGCTATGCCACATGTTGCGCCATGAAGGCGATCAGTTCATGATGCCTCACACATGGCGCGAATTTTTGGAAATGGATGCTAAGCGATTCACAAGCTTGGCAATGATGCCCTTTCTTCATGCTGAGAGAATTAGAGCTATATGAATGGCATCCCATGCGCCTGGCAGCTAAATTTGATGTCTCTTATGAGTACGCTTGTGATCGTCTTACTTATATACAAAATCGAATCGAAGCCAACTATTTAGCTGAACAAGAGAAAAATTTCATAAACATCCTCCCTATTAACTCTAATATCAATTAAACGATAACAGTACGAAAATAAGTTTCTATATGCACTTAGATAAACTCAAATGAACTGTTTACTTTTTTCTCTGTTGGTGTATAATGACATTAGAATTAATCGCTGCTGTTCCGCTGGGATGGCAGGACAAGAGATTTAGGGAGGATGCTCAGATAACGGCATCCTCCCTTTTGCATAGTTATAGAAAGAGGGGGAAGTCATGTGCAAAATCGAATTGCTCTTTTTATTGATGGGGGTTATCTAGACAGTATACTGATGAAGTTTAATAGAGCCCGTATTGATTACAGCAAGTTAAACGAAACGATGCGAGCTGATCATCCACTGATTCGCGCTTATTATTATCATTGCCTTCCATTCCAATCTGCGAATCCAACGCAAGAAGAAAAAACGCAATTTGCAAATGCACAAAAGTTCTTCAGAAAATTAAATCGTTTAGACTGTTTTACGGTGCGCGAAGGAAAACTTGCGTTTCGTGGAATTGATGATGAAGGACGAGCTATTTACGAACAAAAACGTGTAGATGTTTATTTAGCAACCGACCTCGTAATGCATAGTACCAAGCGATTAATCACCCATGCTGCCATACTTACAGGTGATAGTGACTTCCTCCCAGCAGTTGAAATTGCTAAATCTGAAGGTGTACATATCACTCTTTTCTACTCCGATAAAGAAGG
>NZ_FNDE01000078.1 GCF_900099925.1 Aneurinibacillus thermoaerophilus
CGAGTATCACAGAGCAGCCGAAGCGTTGCGTAAGGATAAGAAAGAGCTTGGTGAGCTGGCTGACGAAGTGAGAAAGGCGTCAGGTAGACGAGCGGTGAATGGTTGACCATATTGAGTTGTTTACGAAAACACCCCGCCACCCATATGGATGGCGGGGCTTTTTTTGTTCGTACACCCTGTTTATAGACGAACGGCATACTCGATAACAACGATTATGTCGTACAAACCAAAAGAGGATAGATGCGATTTATTTGTGCAACCGGCAAATAGATAGGCGTCTATTCAAAAAAACAGGGAGGTAGTTAATATGTTGGTGTTATCTTTCTTGGCTGGAATTGCAAAATTTCTTTTTGGTGGAATCGCTATTTGGGCCGTATTTCGCCTTCGAAGTTTAAGAAGGTCGATAGGATGCGGAACCGAAAAGTTAGGAGCGGGATTTGCCCTAGTAGTTTCGCTTGTAATCTTGATGCTCCTTGAATCTAAGTTCTAGTAAGCCGAACGCTTCGTTGCCCTTATGGATGACGGGGCATTTCTATTACATACCCCTTGTCAAAATCAACATAAATTATTCCAAATTTTATTCTTTAAAAACCACTTGACGAATCATCCCTGCAACCATCTCACTAAAAAAGCTGAAATTTTGCAACCAAAATTCAAAAAAGTGGTAAAAGATACCCCGCTGTCCGTATGGATGGCGGGGATTTTTTTGTTTTCCCCCTTCCGAATAAAAAAGACAACAAAATATAAAATAATTTATAAATAATTGTTGTCAAAATGGGAATAACATGATATTATAAAGACAACAGCAAGAACGATACATAAAAAAATAACTGGAAGGAGCGAGGAAAAGATGAAAGTAAATCTCAAAAAGGTAATGAAGAAAGCTCATGAGTTAGCAAAGAAAATGGTCGGTGATTATGCAGCACGTCTGGCACTCGCTTTGCGCCAGGCATGGAAGGAGGTAAGGAATGTGGTTCTTCCGGAAATGAAGGGATCGCAAAAACAAATTGCTTGGGCTGAGGATATCCGTTCTCGCGTAATCCCGGTTGTTGAAAAAGCAATCAATTACTTCTACGAAGCTGTAGAAACAAAAGAATTTTACCAATCTCGTTCGGAAGAGTTTCGTATGCGTCGCAAAGAAGAGGGGACAAAAGCGCTCGAAACACTAAAAGCTATCGACAGTGCGAAAGAATGGATTGACCGGTTTGGATACAAAAACGATGAAGAAGAAATTGTATCTTTCTTTTGCTACATCGCTCAAGAGTATTTTGATATCAGTTCGCGCGTTTGCACTGCTATCAGAAAAGAATTTACAGCTCGAGCTTGCGAATGAAGAAGGGGAGGAGAGAGTTGGGGGATTACTCCCCCCTCTCTTAAGTAAATTAGCCAGGAGGGGTAATAAATGAATATCGAAACTCGCTTTGCACTATGGGTAGTAGATGGGAAATTTGTTCGTCTGGCAAATATCGAGGGAGCGAACGAATATACCGATATGTTCGCGAATTATGAGATTGAAAATGGTCGTCCAATTAACTGGACAGTGTGTATGGATGATGAAGATGAAATCATCCACGGCGGAAAAGCAAAAGAAAGCGAGAAAGCTGCGGATATCAGAGAACTGATTTTAGAATGGGTGGCCCGATATGGGGTAGACATCCGGTATAAACCACAGTACATTCTTTCTCCATTCGTTGCTGGTGTGAAAGAAGGAAAGCGTTGGGTTTTGCAAAGCGTCACCGAGTTTGGAGAGGATTTTCGGAGTTGCGAAGAGACATATATATTTACATTTGAACGTGAACGTACAATAGTCACCGATCTCAATACACAAACGTTTGAAAGTTACGGGCATGATCCCCGACCAGCTAAGTTTGCAATGAATTTTCTCGCAGAGAAGTTTTCTACAGTAGATCATACAGAAGAGCAACAAGTTTGGTATGACACGCAACGGCTAGCCGACAGAATCGGATGGGACAAACGAAAAGTGTCAACATACTGGCGGCGCGGCTCTCTCCCATTCCCGACAACCTTTGCGGATGAGCTGCCCAAATGGGATGAAGAAAAGAAAATGTTTGTTGGTGGGCGCTCCCCACGCTGGACGGAGAAGCAGGTACAAATTATCATGAGACGACTTGACTTTTAAATAAATTAATTGTATCGTTTAATTAAAATTATTTTATCTGAACGTTATGGGATATAAAGTTTAATAGTTGTATTTTGTAGTAATTATCTGAACGTTGTGGGAAGAAGGTCGCTGCTTATAGTAGCGACTTTTTATTTGTAAAATTTCCCTCACTCCCATTGAATCACAAACATACATTCGTATATAATACAAATATAAGAACGAATGTTTTTATATATAAGGTGGGATGCAGAGGATGAAGAAGCTTTCAAGCAGGCAGTTGGCGATTCTGGACTTTATCAAGAAGGAAGTAAAAGAAAAAGGGTATCCACCGTCTGTTCGTGAGATCGGAGAAGCGGTGGGCCTCGCTTCCAGCTCTACGGTTCATGGACACTTGGCACGCTTGGAGAAAAAAGGACTGATTCGCCGCGATCCGACAAAGCCGCGCGCTAT
>NZ_FNDE01000069.1 GCF_900099925.1 Aneurinibacillus thermoaerophilus
TCATGCTCCACAAGCGCGAGGAACGCTATACATCGCAAACCTGTCCGGTTTGCGGGGCGAAAAAGAACGTGCGTGGTGCGGCTATACCCAACATCGGGACATTCACGGTGCGGCGAATCTACTGTCCAAAGTGTTGTATGAAAACCGGATTCAGTCCTTGCCGTTTGAAATTCAGAAACCCACGTATCTACGGATCGCCTAAGCGAGAAGTAGTAGATGGTTTGTTCCGCCCCACGCCCGTAAGGGTGTGTTGCTGAATGATTCCCCTCGCAGACGGCACGTGTCTGTGAGATCAGCGACAACCCGCTGATCGCCTGTTCTATCGAGGTGGATCGTTCAAAAACCCCCACTTCAACCTATGGTAAGTGGGGGAGGTTCATGTAACTAGAACTATTACAGTTTTTTACTTTCCTTTCTAAAAAAAGCAGATGAGTATTCAAATGTACTATGCCATATTAAAAAATAAAGTCGTTTATAATTCGTTCCAATACCAGTGCTGTGACCTTCATCCATCCGTTTTTCAACTTCAGATGCTCTTCTTTCGGACATAAAAACACCCCTTTGGCTAATTATATAAATTTGCTTCTTAAAAAAAGAAAAACCACTTTATTATCTCTCTTGACTCATATGCTACATCCATATAACGCTCTCTATATCAAATGAGCTGAATGTTCTGCTCTGATAAATTCGAGAAAATTATTACAACATCACAATTTGCTAACGTAAATAGTAAACACATTTTTTATATTTCTTCTCTCTCCCTTTATTTTGGAAAAATCAATAAAAAACTTAATACGTAAAATAAGACTGATGATAAAGTTAAACATCATCAGCCTGACAGCCCTAACAATTTTTCTTTTTTATATTTTCCATAGCTACTTAATGCTTACTTCTCAATTACGCTTTGTTTCTTGTCATCTACGTATTCCAAAATGCCAGGCATCTTTTCTCCATTCCACTCCATCATGAGCTCAGTATCTTCAATTGTTATACTAACAAATTCTCTTTCCGCACCTAAATAATTTCCCGCATAGTCTCTCCAACGATGTCTCCACCATCAGGAAAACCAGCGGTATGGCTCAGCAACATACAGAGTGTAATACTGCGAGTATCCTCTTTATTCTGTAAAGTAAACTCATGTATATACGTATGAATGGGTACATTTAAATCCAAAATGCCCTCTTGCACAAGCCGCATAATTAACGTTGCTGTTAAACTTTTGCTAACCGATCCGATGCGAAATAGCGTAAGGAATTCAATAATAATTATTCCTGTTATGAAAACTTTGATAATACAGCCGCCTTTTACCACTTATTTAAGTTCCGGTCATAAACCGGTTAACTGAATCAGCAAATTCCCCACTGGATTACTTATTCTTTTTTAGCATTTTATCTTGCTTGAATTTATCCATAAAGTTATCTTCTCAATTTTAAATTTACTACTTTTACAAAAGGCACTTTTTTAAGCTATTCAAACATATCCAATTTTCGTTTTTCTTCTAAAAGGCGTTGAAACTCCATTTCCAGTTCTTCACATGGTTCGGTGCTTAGCCGACTTAGTACTTCTGATATTTTTGTTTCAAGTATGAGCCGTTTATCTTCCCCAATATTTCGCTTTTTTTGGTGCTCATAATGTTTATATTGTTTATAAGTTCCTTCAAACAGTTCAATCTCTCTATTATGAATAGCCAAAATTCGTGTAGCGATGTTTTCGATTAGTCGGCGGTCATGAGAGACAAAGATTACGGTTCCTTCATATTCTTTTAAGAGCGATTCCAATGCGCTAGCAGCTTCAATATCGAGAAAATTCGTCGGTTCATCCAAAATTAACGTATTAATATTGCTCAAAAATAATTTTGCAAGCGCTACTTTTACTCGCTCACCTCCACTCAAAACCCCTACAACTTTATGAACATCGTCTCTAAAGAAATGCAGCCTTGCAAGTACCGTTCGAATGAATGTTTCATCCTGTTTTGAAGTGGAGCTGACATTCTCTAAAATCGACTTTTCAACATCTACTATATTTAAGTTTTGACTGAAGTAGCCCATTTTCACAGATGGAGAAATCGTGATACCTTTATCTTGATTGATGATTTTTTTCACAAGAGTCGTTTTTCCACTGCCATTCCGCCCGATAATCGCTAGTTTATCGCCACCACGAACATGAAAGCTTACTTTGTTCCAAAGAATACGTTCGCCAATGGCACCTGTAACACCTTGTACACGAAGAATAATTCGATCTTTAAACGTGTCTTCATTAGGTATATTCATTTTAAGTGGAGGAGTCTCTTTAACTTTTTCTACTTTTTCTAACTTTTCTAGCCGTGTTTCAATCGCTTTTGCTGTTTTTTGCAACTTTTTTTGTTTTTTAGCAAAGTATGGTTTGGCACCCGTTATTTTTGCTTCTGATTTGCTTACCTTTTTCGGAGCTTTTGTTGCTCTTTCAGCTTTTTTTTCTTTTAATTTCAATGCTTCTTCTAACTGTTTTTTCTTCATCTCATATTTTTCATAAGCTATTTTCTTTTGACGATACTCCACTTCTTTTTGCTCTGCATAATCGCTGTAGTTGCCTTTATACTCGTTTACCTGTCCTTCATTAATTTCCCATATGGTTGTGCAAAGGGCATCCAGAAATGCTCGATCATGAGATACAATGACGAAAGCTCCTTTCCATTGAATCAGTTTCTTTTCCAGCCATTCAATATGCTCTGTATCAAGATTTGTGGTTGGTTCGTCTGCAAATAAGATTTCTGGAGCCTTAACGATGGCATCATTAATATATGCCTGTGTTACTTCTCCACCGCTTTTAGTTGTATCTGTTCTTTTTAGCTGTGGCAAAAGTTCACAGTGAACATGACGAATTACCGTCCCATTTTCTGGGGGTAATTTTCCAGCCAATATGTTCAATAATGTTGTTTTTCCACTGCCATTACGGCCAACTAATCCAATCCGATCATTTTTATGAATTTGTAATTGGTTAACATCTAGCAATAAACGATCCTTTACATAGTGCTTTATATTAAGTGCTTCTAATAGAATCATATCATCATCCCCGTTTTTTCCATTTTTTCAGGGACAAAAAATGCCCCCTATCTACATTCAGAATAGGAGGCATAGGTATAGGTGGACATCAAAAAGAGACTACTCCTTTTGGTTTCAACTATAGAAATCCAATCCTATTCTGAAAACTCCGATTGAAGACATCAAAAATAAGGCAGAGACATTCATCTGCTAAAAAATGCCTTCAGTTAATGGTTTTCATAAATAGGATTAGTACTTCATGTAGTTGGTTCACCCTTCCGTTCTTTTTACTTATTGTCACTTTAAAGGATCTATTGAGAATTGTCAAATTTTATGTGTAAATATACCTTTTCTACAATTATGAGCGGTTTGATTTGTGTCTTATATAGTTATGATTACTGGTTTAACAAAGAATCATTTGGCAATACTAATTTTTATCATTACTATGGATAAGGAGAGGACTATGTTATGAAAAAATTACTAATTATAAATATCCACGGATTTACAAACGAAGCATTGCGAAAGGAAAAATGAGTTATTTCTTGTTCTTTTCTCCGACGACATGTGACGACGGTTCCAACTTCACCTGCCGCAGCTTGAGGATTATCAAATTCCATCGCACGCAAAACATTTTGGGAACCATACTTCGAAAATGCTACGGCTTTCATGAAACATCTCTCCTTTTCGGTAGCAAAACAATGGGGGGCAGGTGAATATAGATTGAACGATCGACTTTATTAACTCATATAACCATCATCCTTTCTGTTTGCAATATATGATGTTAGTCTATTTTCATAGACACATCTTCTCCGACCGAATTGGTTTTCATAGTAACGAAGAAAATCTAAACGATATCTTTTAACTCTTTCGTTAAGAAGCTTATCGTTTCAGTTTTTTCCCGCGCATCTTGTTCATCGAATAAAAGTTGTTGAATAAATTCCTAAATATTTTCCAGCCTGCGTCTATCCTGATAAAACTGAAGGGCGTTGCAGTTATGGCATAGTTTTTATGGAGTTTCCGATAGATGCTTAAAAATGTATTGAAATGCGGATTGTCAACCAAAAACATCAGATCGGCTTCAACAGGGGCCAATTTAAGCCCTTCCCAGTCAACCAGCATCAGATTCCAATTGTGAATATCCGTATGGCATAAAGCCATTCTTAACCGACTATATTTCAAACTTGTAGATAGCTTTTCAACGGTATTCGCCATGCCCTTGATTCGTTTAACGCGAGGTTCTATCATTTTCATTCAAGTATAATACAAAAATGAAGATTATTAAAAAAGGACAGACTTATCCCGTTTACTCTGTCTCACAAGCAGAGTCTTTGAACATATTCAATTACTTGTTCAAATTTGGGAAACGAAGTCTCATAGAATTTGTCATTTTTTAATAATCCTCCTTAAGATTTCCTTACTCTAGTTGTCAATAGATAACTGTAGTTGCCCAAAAACACTTACACAAATTTACAATTGAATAGAAAAGAGACATATCTCTTCACCCTGTGTAAAAATAGAAGTACCACCAACCACTTTTACGCAAAGGAGAAGACTATATGCCTCTTACGTATAGGGTAGCACATCAACAGGAAATCAACAATATTTTACGTACCTGGCGTTTCCCACTTTATTTTTCTAAGCCGGTAATGAACCATATGGTTCATTTTCTCGATGGTGTGATGACCAGAGGTTTTTCTGGAACGTTAACCGATATCCATCGTGAAAGCTGCCATTCACAAGACCGACGGAC
>NZ_FNDE01000080.1 GCF_900099925.1 Aneurinibacillus thermoaerophilus
TTTTCATAACATAATCCGCTCCTTATCATTGTGATGATAGGAGCCAGTATTGCCAAATAACCGTTTGTTAAACCCTTAATCGGTAGCTATATAAAAAGGCACCTTATATTCCAAAAATGCCCCGTCCAGGTATCTATTTCTACAAAATAAGTCAAAATTAGAATCGATTTGTCGAACGATTTCTGTCCTTTTTAGGCATAAAAACCGTTTTAATGAGTAATAGAAGCTGCTTTTTACTCATACTTTTATCCTGTTCAATAAGGTATATAAGCATACGTTTTTTTACATTGTCATGATAAAAATCTCATTTAATCATGATCGATAAACCAGTCAAAATCATGTACTGTTTACCTTTCTTTTTTGAAATAGCAAAGAAACCCGACATAACACGTTTAGCCAGTATGTATCCTTCTTTGCGAAAGTACATATCGGCGATTTTCAATAATCGCTTTTCGCTTTTTATTGAGTGGAGGTATATCGATCTCGATTCAGCGCTGCTTATACGTAATGCGCGACAAATGGTGTGAATGGTAGCGACTCCAGGTTTCCGTTCGTTTTTCTCAATTTTTCGATACCATTTCTCACTTATTCCGTCTTTTTATGCAACCTCTTCTTGGGTTAGACCAAGCTCGATTCGACATTCTTTGAAGTAAGTTTCGAGCTGTCGTCTCACAAAGGCACGTCCTTTTTCTGTTATTTTATTCCGATAAAGGATACGACTGAAAGTACAATGCTTTCAATGCAAAATTCGTTACATTTTAGGGAGTTATTAACTTCAAAATATATAAATCTTATTAAGAGGGGGATTAATTATGAGAAGGATAATGATAAAAGACAAAAAGACATGCTCAAAGTAACAAGCTATACTTCAAACGAAATAAGAAGTAATGGAGGTAACTATGGATAATCTTATTGCTAGACAAGAATTAAACACAGAACAACAACTAATGATAAATGCAGAATTCGAGAAGAGAAAAAAGTCAAAAGGTATTGCTTATATCTTATGGTTATTTCTGGGTAGTCTTGGTGGACATCGATTTTATGCAGGAGATATCGGATTAGGTATAGGGATGATTATTGTTTGGGTTCTTGGATGGTTTATCTTCTTCATTCCTACAATTATTTGGGCCATTATCGATTTATTTCTTATTGGCAAACGTATTGACCAATTAAACGAACAAATCGAAGCAGAAATCATTAATAAAGTGAAAATGCTAAAATCATAATCGAATCACTAACATCAAAAAACTGTACAGTAGCAAAAAACAACTGGTGCAGCGCTACTTTATGAAGGTGACCCTAGCTATCGTTCAAAACTCGACCGTGATGGCGATGGAGTATCCTACAAATAAAAATCATAAGTAATTATCTTTATATGCCCCTGCTCCCTATCCAGGGGGCTTATTTTATATTCAGAAAAAATGAATGTAGACATAAAAGAAGGAGAGGAAGTAAATGGATAATTACTTTAAGGAGACAAATGCATTTATACAAGGGAACACATCTCTACGCGCCCCTCAACGAAAAGCTCATGAAAGGTTAAAACAATCTTTTATAGATAACCTCTCCACCCACAAAATTATTACATTGCCAACCGGAGTTGGTAAAACAGGACTCATAGCCATCGCTCCTTTTGAAATTAGCGATGGAAGGGTTCTTGTTATTACCCCAAGCTTAGTGATTCGAGAAGGTATTTCCGATGCATTTGACACACGTACCTCTTTTAATTTCTGGACAGAGCGTAATGTCATCTTGGATGATAACAAATTACCAAGGGTATACCGATACGCTGGATTCAATTCTTCTGGCGCCAGAAAGCGTGTAATGCGCTACTTAGAAGAAGCAGATGACGTAAATTATTTTGTGTAAGGTCTTTAGCCAATTTTTAGTGTCTTTTAGGCAACAAAAAAGTAGGGTATCCTCGGAATTGACCAGATTCCATAATAGTAAGCAGACTTACGAGATTGGTTACAGTGACTTTTAAATTAAAAACTACACAAAAACTACTCGATTTATAGTTAAATACAAGAATGACAAAGCTTGTATTGTTAAAGGTGGTAACAAACAGGTACATAAAGCTAGTGAACAAAAAGGAAGTAAGGATTTTTGAGTGAGACAAAATGAAAATGATTTGTTAGAGAATCGAGAGCTCATGAAGGTTGTACCATCATGGAGTTTTGTTTAAATACTTGGATTAAGTGACAGTAACGAGAATTAGGCGAGATGACATTTTACATGGCAGGAGTAGTTATGGCATGGAATAGTTAACAAACTAACGAGGTCGTACAATCTCGTGGCGATAAACAATAGGTAATGTGAAGGGTTTCGTTTATTGCATAAGGCAAATAATTTGTAAAAATAGGTCTATGAATTAGATGGAAAATATTTTAAATTGTTAATATATGTATATATTGGGCGATGCATGCATTATATGTAACT
>NZ_FNDE01000019.1 GCF_900099925.1 Aneurinibacillus thermoaerophilus
ATCAACTTTGAAGCTGACCTTCACTTTCATGGGATATTTACCTCGCACACAAACGAGTGTCACTGTTCAGTTTTCAAGGAACTTCTTTTATTTCGCCTCTTTTTAGTGGCGACTTTATAAAATTATCATAAACAATTTTAGGTGTCAATATCTTTTGTTCATTTTCTTGAACAAAGTTTACATTAACAAAAATAAAAGCCCGTAACGGCGGACTTTTGATAATTTATCATAGTTAACAATCCATCGGCAACAAATTTTATAGAATAAATTGCTTTATAATAACAAGTGCGACCAGTCCCGGAAAGCCTAAAAAACCCGTAATCGTAACAGTAACAGGGTTTACAGGGATTTCAAAAGAAAAAGACTCGGCAACAAGGTTAAAAAGAAAAAGAATGATACTTCCAATCACAACGTTCCCTAATCCCCATCCAATCCATTTTACCCACCCCCATGCTGACTGGTTCATTAAAAGAAAAACCAACACAGCCACCGCCACGACAAGTCCAATTGTTAAATTATCCATTCTTCCGCTCCTTTCTTTAATTCTATGGGGATCATGACCATGGACTGAAGATCTACTTACATTTTATTGAAAAAAATAAATGAGCACAGTAATCGTATTATTTAGCGCATGAAACATAATGGGAACCCAAATGCTTTGGTAATAATGGCGTAAAAAACCTAAAATCAGTCCCATTGTAAATAGCGGTGGAAACAAAACAGGATCTACATGAATCACGCTAAATAATAAACTGGAACCCAATATACCAGCCAAAGCACCAAATCGCTCTACCAACGCCGTTTGCAACACACCGCGAAACATCGTCTCTTCGGCCACCGGCACAAACAAACCAACAAGAATAATTTCAATCATACTTGCAAACCAGCTAACATTTTTGGCCTGCAATACCTCACCGGAAATTTGTTCTTCCCGCCAAGAATCCAATTCAAAATTAAAATAATCAGCTATCGGTACTGTAACCACCAAATCAAGCAAAAACGTAGAAAATAAATAAAAAATAATGATGACCCAAAGTAATTGTTTACCTTTAGCAGGGCGAACAAATCCTAAGTCACGCATTCTGTCCTTAAAAAGTAAAAGCGCCAACAACAGCATTATGAACTGCGACAAAAATGCTTCAAAAAATCCCCAGATAGAATGTTCGGAGAACCAAGGGTATTGAAAAAACAGATAAAGAAGGGAGATAATTCCGTGAAAGATCTGATATAAAGCGAAATAATACATAGCATATCTTCCGGAAACTCCTGTTTCCCAACCAAGAAATTCATTTTTCCTCATTTTTAACAGGGCGGGAATAAAAAAGAAAGCAGGAATAATACTTAAAAATAAAGTACTGACAAAAAGAAAAAAACTAAATAAGGTTACTTCTTCAGACGATTCTACACGCCATTTCCCTTGCTCGGTGGGCACCCACTGCAAAAATGAAAACTCAAGCCCTATGCTGGACGCATAACCCGCCAGCAATAGCAAAGCAGAAAAAAACGCTATTTTTTCCCACCGTTCATTTCTGTTCACATACTCACCTCTCTATACCCTGTATCAGCATATTTATTCACTTTGTCCAACAAAAAGAACAAACATAAAATAAAAAGCGGCGTTTCAACAAATACTGGTCCCTGATCCTCAAAGAGGATGACCACAATGTTGAACATACCGCTTTCTTTTGAAAAGGATAGCACTTCTATAGCTCTCGTCTTCCTTCCAGCGCTTTCGAAATGGTCACTTCATCTGCATACTCCAAATCTCCGCCAACCGGGAGGCCATGAGCAATTCGAGTGACACGAATGCCAAACGGTTTCACCAATCGTGAAATATACATAGCCGTCGCTTCTCCCTCGATATTGGGGTTGGTAGCCAAAATCAGTTCTTTTACTTCCTCATTTTCTAGGCGGCGTAACAACTCTGGAATTCGGATATCTTCCGGCCCTATCCCCTCCATAGGGGAAATCGCGCCGTGCAATACATGATAATATCCATTATATTCCCGCGTTCTCTCCATCGCAACCAAATCTTTCGGTTCTTGTACAACACAAATTACGGACTGATCGCGAGATGTATCGGAACAAATCCGACAAGGATCCACGTCGGTAATATTCTGGCACACAGAGCAGTACACCAAATTTCGCTTAACATTTACCAATGCCTTCGCGATCTCTAAGACATCATCTTCTTTCATACCCAACACAAAAAAAGCCAGACGTGCTGCCGTCTTTGGCCCAATGCCTGGCAATTTCATAAATCCGTCAATCAGTTTCGCTATCGGTTCGGGATAATACACGTAGGTCTCCCCTATATCTCAGATTAGAATAATCCTGGTAGCTTCATGCCTCCGGTAAATTTACCCATACTTTTTGCCACCAGTTCATCAGCCTTGTTCATCGCTTCTGTAACCGCAGCCAGCACCAAATCTTCCAACATTTCTACATCATCGGGATCTACAGCTTCCGGCTTAATTTTTACCCCCAGTACTTCTTTATGACCATTGACCGTCACGGTCACCATACCGCCGCCGGATGTGCCTTCCACCGTCTGTTCCTTCAACTCTTCTTGCGCTTTTTGCATTTGCTGCTGCATTTTTTTCATTTGTTTCATCATGTTTTGCATATTTCCGCCACCAAACATATTGTTTCCTCCTAATCTTTTATATCTACCAAGTCTTCACCAAACAACCTTACCGCTTCCTCCACGATAGGATCAGGTTGCGATTCCGCTTCTGTATCTTGCTTCGCTCCCCCTTCGGTAGAAACAGCCAAAGATTCACTGATTTCTTTCCATTGATTCTCCATTAACGTAAACAATTCAATGGGACGGTTGATAAATCCTTTTACAACTTCTTCAATGAGCTGCTTATTCAGTTCACGGGCCGTTGTTTCGCAATGAATCACGCTTTTAAAACAAACGACCAATCCCGTCTGAGATAACGCTACAGGACGGCCGTCCAGAAGCCATGCATGTAGACGAAAACTTCTCGCTTTCACCTGCTGGAGAATATCCGGCCAAATGGCGCATAGCCGTTTAAGTTGAGGTTCAATGGAATTGGCTGCTACTTCCCGGATTCGCGCGGTCGGAATTTTCACAGTCGGCTGCATGCTAGAACGTCTTGTTTCCCTGCGAGACGTAGAAGCCAAAAAGCTTGCCTGTCCTGTAGCGCCTCCTTGTTCCAACTGTTTAACCTGTTTCTCTAACATATGAATACGCCGCTTTAGTTGCTCTACATCTTCAGATAAACCTTCCGTCTCAGCAGCGGAAACCTGGCTTTCACCTTTGCTCTGACAAAGCTGAATCAGAATGAGTTCCAGCATGATTCGAGGCTGACTCGCCCGTTTCATGTCATGTTTCGCTTGATTCAGCCTTTCAATGATAAAAAACAAGCGGGAACGATCAAACGTATCCCCAAGCCCCTTAAATTCGGGATCAAGTATCATACGATCCTGAATCTCTTCCAATTGAGGCGCCGTCTTATAAAGTAGAAGATCACGAAAATAAAACAATAAATCATCCAAGAACTGATCCGGACTCTTACCGTTCTGAACAAGGCGCTGTACAATATCCAGCACGTCGGAAGCGGAACCTTCCTCAATACTTTTGGCTGCCTCCGCCAGCATCGTATGCGGGGCAGCGCCGGTAATCGCCATCACATCTTCAAGTTCAATTCTCTCGCCGCCGAATGAAAGCGTCTGATCAAGAAGACTGAGTGCATCACGCATACCGCCCTCCGCCATACGCGCGATAAACGTAAGCGCCTGGTCAGAAACCTGCACATTCTCCCCGGAAATCGCCTGCTTCATCCGTTTCACAATTAACGCGCTGCTAATACGCCGAAAATCAAAGCGCTGGCAACGCGAAATAATCGTGGCTGGAAGTTTATGTGGGTCGGTTGTAGCCAAAATAAAAATAACATGAGCCGGTGGCTCTTCTAACGTTTTTAATAACGCGTTAAACGCTTCCGGCGTCAGCATATGAACTTCATCAACAATATATACTTTATACCGAACTTGCGTTGGCGCATACTTCACTTTGTCGCGGATATCGCGAATCTCTTCAATACGGCGGTTGGAAGCGGCGTCTATTTCCATGACATCAACAACTGAGCCTTCCGTAATCCCACGGCAGGCAGCGCATTCGTTACACGGCTCAGGTGCGGGTCCTTTCTCGCAATTCACCGCCTTGGCCATCACTTTGGCCGCGCTCGTTTTCCCTGTTCCCCTTGGTCCATTGAATAGATAAGCATGGGAAAAACGCTGTTCTTTAAGCGCATTCTGCAAAGTCCGCGTTACATGCTCCTGGCCTACAATGTCCGCAAACGTCTGCGGACGCCAAATTCGATACAATGCTTGGTAAGCCATTTTGCATCTCCATCTTTCCTGTGTGCATCTATTACAGTCTGCAAACTTCCATTACTCTATACAAATGCAAAAAAATGCACAGCCAATTAAAATTTTATGCGACTTTCATTATACCACTTTCTTTACTCGTCGGAAAAGGGAAAGAGAAAGCGGCTAGCAAGAAGGAAGGAGAACATGAAAAATGGTTCCGTAGCCTTTGTTCGACACTCGAATGCTACCACCCATGTCATGAACAATCTTCTGACATACAGGCAAGCCAAGACCTGTTCCTTCTTCCTTCGTTGTAAAAAAAGGCTCGAAAATTTTATCAGCTAAATATGGAGGAATACCAGGCCCAGTGTCATGGATGGTGATCTCTACATAACTATCCGTATGGAAAAGCCGGATGGTAAGCGTCCCCTGTCCTCCCATCGCTTCGATTCCGTTCTTCGCAATATTCAAAAAAACTTGCTTCAGCATCTCGCTATCGCCCATAACAAGCGGAAGTGGACTTTCTTTTTCCACCAATACTTCCACTCCGTGCAAAAGAGCCTCATTCTCAACAATAGGAAGAATTTCCATAAATACCTGCTCTACATCAACCAGCTTGTACTGAATTTCTTTCTGCTTGCTTAAAAGCAAAAATTCGCTTACCAATTCATTGATACGCTTGATTTCAGTCAACATAATGTCTGTATAACCCTTCTCTCTTTCCATTCCTGCTTCTACAAGCGATTTGCGGATCATTTGCAGAAATCCGTTGATGGAAGTTAACGGATTGCGTATTTCGTGGGCCGTTCCAGCAGCAATCTGACCAATCATGGCCAACTTATCGCTCCGCTCGATTTTATCTTCTAGAGAGCTCATATTTGTCACATTTTTAAAAATATAATATCCGCCCGTAATCTCCCCTGCTGCATCTCTTAACACATTAGAGTCCACAATCAATTCGAAGCGTTGATTGCCATTAAACCAGGAATAGGCTTTATCGGAAACGGTAACTCCTTTTAGCAAAGCTGAAGAAATAACCCCCTGCTCTTCCTTCATTCCTGGAAACGCATCCTCAATGGTGCGGTTAATTACATGACACTTCTCTACGCCAAGTATCTTGCAGGCTTCCTCACTAATTTCGGCGATACAAGCATCCTCATCTAATATAATAATTCCCAGATTAATGTTTTTGATAATTTGCTGGTAAAAACAAGATAACAGCGAATGATTGGTGTTCTCCTGGATAGTGGGTAGAGTAATATAATGCGCCTCTTCTCCTCTGAAACTATAGCTGTAAATCAGTATATCACATGCACACGTTTTCCCGGAGCGTAACTTCAATAAGCCGCGCGGCACACGGTTTGACTTTTCGCTCATAATCCGAAAATGCTCAAGCCATGCACCAAAAGAATCTTTCGTCACAAACAAATCATAGTGGGTCTTCTTCTTTATTTGTTTATACGTATGACCAGTTGCCTGAAGCAATATCGAATTCGCTTCTATCACCCGCCCCTCCTTGTCGAAAAAAAAGGCGGCGTAAGGAATACTATGTAAGTGACACATTAACTCATCCATACCCATTCTTAACTGCAAAATGTTTCCCGGCATCTTATCTCTCACCCCATCTCCGGAGATATTTACCATATTCATATATTCTGTTTATTTCTACAAACTCCTTTTTTGGGGCTTGGCTTTATTTATGAGAAAAACTCCTAGCGCTTTTATACGCTAGGAGTTTTTATAAAACTAAAGCCGCACACCTGCCGTCGATACGCTCATCCGGGCGAATCCATGTAGTTAGCTCAAACCAGGCTCCCCTACGGCACACGAAATGATCCACTTATGGCTGCTTCCTTCCGGACCTGACCAGGTTCATGGGTTTCCGTTGCGCAGGACCCGGTTCTCAACACCACTTTCACAGACCTGACCCCACATGAAACGCACCTCGGGCAGGAATTCAACCCCGCTATAGCGGATTGCGGGTGCAGGGCACCGCTACCTCCCCGTCTAGTACGGCAAACTTATACACAATGTTTAGTTGCAGCATCGCTGCCTAATTATCTTATCAAAAAAGAAAAGACCGCGCAAGCCATACCCAAGCGACTTGCTCCTGTAAGTTATGGCACAGCAAAAATATCTTGTCTTGTTTACTTTTCTTGTTCAAGTTTGTCGAAGTTAACCAATTTATTAATTTCCTGAATCATCGCCGCAGCTTTATCAAATGACCCTTTCCCATTCGTAATATATGTATTTATCTCGATAAGCAGCCCGGTGACTTCCGGAAGTTCGAGCATATCCATATATTTTTGCAGTTCAGTTGTCCGTTTCATAATATCAAACGCCAATTCTGTTGAATACGGCCGTTTTGTCATCTCCGCAATTTCTTCGGTCATGACACGCACAATAGGAGCAATTTGCCCACGAAAAGGAGAGGCGCCCTCAGGTATTTTGGTAGCACGCCCTTCACGGTTAATTACAATTCCGTTCGTATATTTCGCATCTCCGGTAAATGGATCAATGGACATTTTATCAGGGCGTCCTTTGCGCGGCTGTTCCGCAGGTTTTTCAAAAGGCTGTTCGATAATGGAAAAGGTATCTTGTATTTTTTCCAAACGAGGATCCGAAACCGGAATTTTGGGCTTTTCCACTTTTTGATACACAAGGCTTTTGCGCATTTCTGCTTCAAATTCGGAAGGTGTAGCATTCTCGTCGATGTTGACTTGATAAGGCGGCTCGTTTATAGACCCAATATCTGTAATGTTTTCATCGTCCGCCTGCACATTCTGCATAATAGACGACACGATAAAAATTCCGACACTAATAACGGATGTTGCAACAATCAAGGATAAAACAATGCTTCTCTTTCTCATGTAGATTCTCCTCTTTCCCCTTTCTCAAAAAGGAAAAGCCATTCTTCCTCTAAAGAAATTCTTACATGTTTCCGCATTTTAGTCCAGAAATTTTTTCTCTTTAATAAGTCAATAAAAATAAGTCAATAAAGTTCCCGACGAGGCAAATTTCTTGGAGGCTCTCCTAACCATTCTGTATGTCTTCTAATAAGCCATGCCTTCCGCTAAGCCGATCCAACAAATTTTTCGGCAGATTTGTTCATATGTCAGCATATTGCCTTTGATCCATAAACTGAATAAAGTCGTTGATATACTGAAATTTATATGGAATTCCTTCCTCAGTGAAACTTAAAAGGACGTCATGTTTACATTACTTTTCCTAGCTATAATGTTTTAGCAATTGGAAATCCTACCTAATGGAATTGTAGTTATCATCAATTGTATTTTATAAAACCCTGTAAAGAGGCGAAATGTGATCATGATTGAACATTTATTAGAACTTTCCCATGTATTCAATCGCAATCGGGATAGAATCCGTATCTTTATGGACATGCTCTCTCCCGTGATTGCTCAAGCTCAAGACGAACATGAGCGCCTTTATTTTCATCACATTTACGAAGAAGAAGAACAACGGCTAGAACGGCTTGATGAACTTATGCCTAAATTGTCCCGCTTTTTAAATAACGAGCAGACGATTCGCATCACAAATCAAGAGTTCATTCATCTTCTCCAAGATATAAACCTGGAAAAATTGGGTCTGCACAACTTTTTGGAGCATCTGGATTTAGCGATGTACCACTTTAAAGACGAGGAACATAACCAAATGCTACATTCCATGTTAGAGCAAACAAAAGCGGATTATTTATGGGTAAAAAAAATTCTTTCTCTCATGAACGAGAATTTTCCTTCTAATAATTCCGTATCCGTCAAGGAATCAGAAAAGCATAATGTATTAACAGCAGCCCATGATCATGAACATGAAGCGAAAGAAAAAAAAGAGGCTCATCTTTCAGTCCCTGCGGTAAATTCAGCATTTCCTAAACCAAGCCTTTCTGTACGCCACAAGAAAGGATTAACCGTAGGAAGTCTTAAAACGTTACGTTAACATCAAACCAGGAGGTTTCAACATTATGGACAAACTAAGAAAGTTCCCTGATTCTCCTCTGACCGAACAGAATTGGAATAGAATGGAAGAAATCGTAATAGAGGCAGCCAGAAGACAGCTTATTGGTCGCCGTTTCATTGATATTTACGGGCCATTGGGAGAGGGAATTCAAACTGTAAATAACGATATCTTTGAGGAGCCTCAAGATGGAGGAATCAGCCTACGCGGAGAATCTTTAGAGCTGTCCCAGCCTACTCGTCGGGTCAATTTGTCTATCCCTATGTTATATAAAGACTTTATTCTTTACTGGCGTGACCTAGAACAAGCAAAAACGTTAGGAATCCCTATTGATATGAGCCCTGCTGCGAACGCCGCCGTCCAATGCGCCCGTTTGGAGGATAATCTTATTTTTAACGGTTCTCCTCAATTTGAACTTTCTGGACTCATGAACGTCCCGGGTCGTCTTACCCACATCCGTGGTGAGTGGATGAAGTCAGGACAGGCTTTCGAAGATGTGGTTGAAGCGATTAGCAAACTACAGCAAATGGGATACACCGGCCCTTATGCTATGGTCTTATCTCCTGAACTCTACTCCCTTCTTCACCGCGTTCACCCTGGAACCAATGTCTTAGAAATTGAACACGTGCGCGAACTCGTAACGGACGGTGTATTCCAATCACCAGAAATTAAAGGAAAGGCTGGCGTGATTGTAAATACGGGCCAACATAATTTAGATCTGGCCATTGCCGAAGACTTTCACACCGCTTACCTTGATACCGAGAATATGAATCATTTGTTCCGGGTACACGAAGCAATTGTTCTCCGTATCAAACGCCCCAGTGCAATTTGCACTCTGGAGGATTCTGACAGTTAAAACAAAATCAAAAGAGGCACCTTCACAGGTGCCTCTTATCTTTTTTTATGCTATTCTTATCCGATTTCCCCTTTTTTTGTCTTCTCTCCTTGGTTCCATAAAGGAGAGATCAACCTCATTGGCAGCTACATTCACTCCAATATCATCTACCAATTGTTCCACTTCTTTTCTGAACGTTGGGGTACAGCTTCCTGCATTTGCTTGAAGTAACTTTTTTAAGTATTTTAGCTTTTCAACCGTTTTGATCTGTCTATAAGATTCATTTGACATTTCACAAATGCGCTTATGAACCGGTTCTAAAATAATGCTGATTTCATCGACATGAGCAATAAATTGCTTTCCTTGCTCTGTAATAAAACCTACAGAATAAATGGCGTTACCAGCCATTTCAATACTCGTGATCACGGCATTCGGGAATTGTTCTCCACTGCGCAAGCGAAGGTATTCTACCTCAATAACTCCGCCCAGTTTTCTCTCATTAGACAAAACAGTGTGGATATCCATCAAACCTTTTACTTGATACCCCATTGCTGTCCCCCTCTATTACTCGTAAGCGCTTTTGTTGATATTGATTCTCAGTTTCATACTACTAAAGGACAGGACTCTTGTCAATAGTAAGAATCATTCTCGTCCCTTCCAATCCGTAGAAGTCAAAAATAACATATTGGTTCAACTAACAAACCACGTATGCTTCTTACGCCCAATACGGTTGTCACGTACATTCATTTTTTCAACAAAAAACCTCCTTCCATGTTTATCCATGTTAGGAGGCATATTCATAACATATATGTAACTGTAGAAAAATAGTTCTCGCTCATTCACCTTGCTAATTTTCGGATGAATCAGTCGCCTCGATTTCAACTATATCAACGTATCGCTTCCTGAATACACTAGCGTTCAAAAATGTTGATTTATCAAGCTTTGCATATGATATGTATGGCGGAGATGGAGGGATTTGAACCCCCGCGCGCCTTGCGACGCCTAACTGATTTCGAGTCAGTCCCCTTCAGCCGGACTTGGGTACATCTCCGCAAAAACTAAAACATGGAGTCTAGAAATTATGCTAGCATAATCTCTTCGGAAGAATCAACCCTCCACTTTCCTTTGCCACAAAATAACGATACATATACATAATTTGTAACATTGTCGTTACAATAAACAACGACATTTCCAAGTCTGATACGAACGATTACCTTAATTATTCAGAGATTACAGACCGACCTGTTTGGCTTTCGGCGTACTGGCTATCATATTCATCCAGCAATAGTGATCCCGTTCCAAACTTCCAAAGAAGTATAAAAAATATAAATTTATGCCCTCTTGCATAAAGAAAGTACTTTTTATACCTAAATCTATAAGTATTGATTTTCCTCTTCTTCCCTTTTATAATAAAAAATGAATTTGAACTGACTAGTCAGTATAAAATGAGGTGGACAAAAAAATAATGCGCGCAAAAACGAAAGAGCTAATTTTCCAAGGAGCGCTTAAAGCGTTCGCAGAAAAAGGCTTTAACGAAACGACAATGGAACAAATCGCCGAAATTTGCGGCGTGGCCAAAGGCACGCTCTACTACAACTTTAAGACGAAAGAAGACCTGTATATATTCGTTATGGAATCCGGCGTCCAGAATTTTATAGGCATGATTCATGATTATGTGGACGTAGTGAACAAAAACGACTTCCGACAACGTGTCATTCGGTTAATCGAGGCTCATTTGGACTTTTTTCAGAACGAACAGGACTTCTGTCGTTTGCTGCTCAGCCGAAGTTGGGGCACACAGGAACGCCACCATACCATCCGCTACGTGCTGCAGGAATACTTCGTGCTTCTGGAACAAGAACTGCAAACGGCGAAAGAAAAAGGTAAGTTGCCGTCAAATATTGAAGTGAACGCCGTCGCCAGCAGTTTCTTCGGCATGATTGGTTTTACGGCTATGCGCACCATCATTCACGAAGGAACGCTCGACAATCCGGGACTGCGCTATAGCCTACAAAACTTGGCCCTCCATATGTTGGGCATTTTCGAAGAAGATTAATTGTAAAGATAAATAAACAGAGGTGGGAGAGAAATGAAAGCTATCCGTATCATTATGTTCAGCATCATGGTACTGCTGATCGGAAGCGGTGCGTATGCTCTGTCTTCTTACGGGGAAACAGGCCGCATCAAAGCGGCTTCTGTCAGCCAGCCAATCTCATATGTGGAAGCGACCAACATGAATGTAAGCTTTAAGATGAGCGGACGCATCAGCGAAATTTATGTTAAAGAGGGCGACCACGTAAAAAAAGGGCAGCTTCTGGCCCGTCTAGAAAGCAAAGAGCTACAGGATAAGGCGGCGCAGGCGCAAGCGACTCTAAACAAGGCAAACGCCGGCGTTGAACAGGCACAAGCCGCTCTAGAGGCAGCAAACGCCGGCGTTAAACAAGCGCAAGCAGGTGTATCGGCAGCTGAGGCGAAAAAGACGCAGGGCCAAAACGCGGTTAACGTAACCGCCCAGACAGCCGAACGCAAAGTCGCGCAAGCACAGGCGGCCGTAAAAGCTGCGCAAGCGCAACTGGACGCACTAAAAAATGGGGCCCGTAAAGAAGAACGCGAACAGGCAAAAATTAAAGCTAGTGCTGCGAAAGAAGCGTTCCGTATCGCAGAAGATAACTATAACCGTATGAAAACTCTATTTCAACAAGGCGCCGTACCGCAAGCGAAAGTGGATGAAGCAAAATTGAACTATGAGAAAGCAAAAGCGGAATACGAAGCAGCGCAAAAGCAATTGGAAATGGTACAAAACGGTCCGCGTCCAGAAGAAATCAAAGCCGCTGAAGCGCAGCTTGAACAGGCGAAAGCCGCAGCGGCACTGGCGGAAGCAAGCAAAGGAGAAGTTAAACTACGCGAAAGTGATGTGCAAGCGGCAGAAGCAGGTATTTCTCAGGCGTCGTCTTCCGTTTCTTCAGCTCAAGCCAACGTTACCAAGGCGCAAGCGACTGTGAACGAGGCAAATGCCAGCGTTGAACAGGCACGAGCGGCGCTGGCGGAAGCGAAAACATACCTTAGCTATACGGAACTCCGTGCGCCGAGTGATGGGATCATTACCTCTCAATCAGCACAAATCGGTGAACTGGTAGGAGCCGGTTTCCCGGTATTTACAATCGAAACAACACAAGATCGCTGGGCCAAATTCTACTTCCCAGAAACCGAGCTCAGCACCCTTAAAGTCGGCGATATTGTGAATATGAAACTGATTTCAACTGGAAAAATGGTTAAAGGGAAAGTTACCGTCATCGAACCAGCCGCCGATTTTGCGATTCAAAAACCAAGCCAAAAAATGGGGGATACGGATATACGCTCGTTCGGCGTAAAAGTTACGTTAATCAATTTGCCGGATACCGTAGCCACGGGTATGACGCTGCAATGGCAAGGTAAAGGGGCGAAGTAACAATGCAATCTCCGCTCAAAGTGGGAGACATTATCCGCGAAGAGTGGCTCAACATTCTTCGCGACCGCCGTCTCTTTGCCATTCTATTTCTGGTACCACTGCTTTATACAGCGCTATTCGGCTACTTGTACAGCACCCAGCGTCTCGTTGACATTCCAACGGTCGTCTTCGATGGCGACAATAGTCAGTTGAGCCGGCAAATCGTTCAAGCTTTCGAGCAAACCGAGGCATTTCATATTATCAAGCACACGTTATCGGAAAACGAAGTGCAACAAACGATAGAAAGCGGGCAAGCACGCGTTGGAATTATCATTCCAAATGATTTCTCCACGCGCTTAAAGCACGGAGAAAACGTACCGGTATTAACCTTGGTGGACGGCAGCAATATGCTCTTCTCCAACTCGGCTACCCGTGCGGCCAACCAGGTAGTTACGACGTTCAGCTACGGGGTGTCTTCTGTTAAACTTAAACAACAAGGATTGCAGGACGAACAAATTGCGGCGACTTTCGCGCAGATTCCGTTCCGTTCCCGCGTTCTGTATAACCCGCTGTTTAATTATAACGAGTTTCTTGTATACGGCCTTATTGGTGCTATCCTTCAGCAGGTGCTTCTGCTTGGCGTAGCACTGACTGTGACACGGGATAAAGAAAAAGGCATCTGGAACCGTTTCGCAGTATGGCGCGGCTTACCCTGGAGAATCGCGTACGCGAAGACCGCTCCGTACTTCCTTATCGGACTTGTGAACAACGTCAGTGCATTTGCACTTGCGCTGTACGTGTTCCACCTGCCTTTCCGGGGTTTATTCCTGCCTGCATTTGCATTAGCAATCAGCTTTGTGTTCGCTCTGCTCGGCATCGGATATTTGGCGAGCCTCTTCTCCGGGAATCAAGTAGGATCGACCCAGATTACGATGCTTATCGCGGTACCATCCTTCCTTTTATCCGGCTTTACATGGCCGTTTGAAGCAATGCCGCACTCCTTGAACGTATTGGGGCACCTGCTTCCGCTCACATATTTTCTGGATGGGGTACGCGAAATATTTATCAAAGGACATGGTTTCGAAGCGATATGGCGGGATTGCGTGACGCTCGGACTTATGGGGGCCGTTACGTACTTTATCGCTTTCGTGATTACTCCGCTTTTTGTGAAGGCGGAAAATCAAGCTGAAAAGCAAGAAGAAGTGCGCCAGCCCTTTTTCCCTGCTTGATTACGGTAAAGACGTTGCCTAATACTGAAAAGCGCGAAAGGCCAGCAATAAGGCTTTCGCGCTTTTTTGATCAGCTTATTCTGTTTTCTTTTTTCGTTTTTCCCGCAAAGCGCGAAAAAAATCTTTCAGCAATGCGCTACACTCCGCTTCACAAATTCCCTGCACCACTTCTACCTGGTGATTAAAACGTTCTTCCTGAAGCAAATTCATCAAACTGCCGGCGCAACCTGCTTTCGGGTCCATCGCACCGTACACAACGCGGGGGATACGCGCCTGCACAATCGCACCCGCACACATTGGACATGGCTCCAATGTGACATACAGCGTTGTTCCAAGCAAACGCCAGCCGCCTAGCGTTTCGCTCGCTTCCTTTATGGCGATAAGTTCGGCGTGCGCAATCGGGTCTTTTGCAGTTTCCCGCAGATTGTATCCCCGGCCCACCACTTTACCGTCTCGCACAATGACGGCACCAATCGGTACCTCGCCAAGCGCTTCCGCTTTTTTCGCCTCTTCAATCGCAAGACCCATATAGTATTCGTCACTCATCTATCTCACCATCGTATTTTCTTTTCATTCCGCTTTATTTTCGCAATTTCTCTAGTCTCCTGTCAATTTTTATACTGCTATTAAGCTTTAAAGCAACATAAGGGGGGTTACCCCTACCACGAAAAACGACCTCCCAACTAAATGAGAGGCCTAGCGCATATCACTATTTTTTGATTGTCAATCCTGCAAAAAGTAAAACACGCGCCGGAGCTGCTTCCGTCTCAAGCACTTTCAGCGGTGCCGCTACCATAAAATATTCTCCCTCCAGCACCTCGCCAAGACGCAATCCTTCAAGAATAATAACACCGGCTTCGAACAATGTTTTATGTGTGGGATGGCCTGGCTGATCGCGCTCGATACCAAGCGCGTCAATTCCTACGCCACGCACCCCAATATCCGCCAGGTAACGGGCTCCATCTTCCGCGAGATAAACAAAATCGACCGTAAAATTATCTGTTAATGAGTTGTATGTTTTCAACAAAACAAACTCGTCTTTTTGCAATTGAAATTTCTCAAGATCTGCGCGCGTAATGCCGCCATTTACTTCCGTCACGTCAAGCACGCGGCAAAAACCCGACAGACGCTCTACCGGAATATCCGCCATCGTACCGCCATCAGGCAACATATGCAGCGGAGAATCGACATGCGTTCCTGTATGCATGTCCATGTCAATCCGTGATTCCCGGGCAGAAGACCTATTAAAATCCTGAACTACCCGGATATGGGGCTGCTTTTCTTCTTTATTCTTATACACTGGCATACCATGATAAATCGGCATTGATATGTCATATATTTTGTACATCGCCATTATTCCTCTTCTCTTTGATATTTCGGTCGTTCCACCGCTCTGATTGTTTTACGTTCGCGATGATCGCTTCCTGTCCACCAGCGTTTCCCGTCTTTCTGCAACAACTCATGTGCTTCCACTGGTCCCCATGTACCCACTTCGTATTCCGCAAGCGAACACGGGTCTTTATCCCAGGCGCAACGGATCGGATCGATAAACTTCCAGGCGAGCGCTACTTCGTCCCAGCGCGTGAAAAATGTAGAATCTCCCAAAATCGCATCATGAAGAAGACTTTCATAAGCTTCTGGTGAAGCGGCTTCGCAATCGTTGCAATACTCCATCCCAATCGGAATAATTTGACTGTCTGTGCCCTGCTTTTTCGCATTTAACAACAAAGTAATCCCTTCGTTCGGTTGAATACGAAAAATAAGCAGATTCGGCATTAAATCGTTATTTTTATTAAAGTACAACCGTTTCGGCAACTCTTTAAACTGAATCACAATTTCCGTTAATTTCTCCGGCATTCGTTTGCCTGTGCGGATATAAATCGGAACATCCGCCCACCTGAAATTATCAATATAAAGTTTAGCCGCTACGAACGTTTCGGTTGTGGAGGCCGGATTCACATCCGGCTCTTCCCTGTAACCCAAAAATGACTTTCCACCTATTGTTCCGGCAATATACTGTCCCCGTACAATGTGCCTGTCTACCTCTTCCTCCGAAAATCTACGCAGCGCACGCATAACCTTTACTTTCTCATCCCGGATCGCCTCTGTTTTCAAGCGGCTCGGCGGTTCCATGCAAACCATCATGACCATTTGCAGCATATGATTCTGCACCATATCGCGGAGCGCACCCGCACGATCGTAGTATGATGCGCGATCTTCTACTCCCACCGTTTCGCTGGCCGTAATTTGAATATTATCAATGTGACGGTTATTCCAGAGCGGTTCAAACATGGAATTGGCAAAACGGATAACCTGAATGTTTTGCACCATTTCTTTCCCTAAATAATGATCAATGCGGTATATTTCTTCTTCCGCAAACGATCGTTTAATTTCTTCATTTAATGCTTCGGCGGACGTATAGTCGTGACCGAACGGTTTCTCAATGATCAAACGCTTCCAGCCTTTTGTGTTCGTCAGACCACTTTCTTTCAAATTAGTTGCCACCGTACCAAATAGCTGTGGCGCGATCGCCAGATAAAACATGCGATTGCCCGACAATTTGTTCTCTTGCTCTTTCGCTTCTACCAACGATTGTAAAGCAGCATATTTTGCAGTATCTTTGACATCGAACGATATGTAAGAAAATCGAGCGGCAAACTGTTCCCATTCTTCGCCTGCACACAATGAAAGTCTGCTGAATTCTGCAATCGAATTCTTTACCCAAGTACGGAATTCAAAGCTATCTATATTTTTACGTCCAACACCAATTACCGCAAAATTGCACCGCAGTTGTTTCTCACGGTATAAGCTATATAAAGCTGGAAACAATTTACGCTTTGCCAGGTCTCCTGTAGCACCAAAAATGGTGAAAATAAAGGAAGGGATTGTTTCCTGTTGCGTAGACAACGACCGCACTCCTCACTTCGGAAATTTTTCCTCAAAAATATTCATCGTATATTATATCCTGTTTTCTTATTACGAGAATTACAATTATTTTACCATGTTGAACTTATTTCAGCCATTCACCCTATTGGTCGAACCAGCGAAACATCTGTGTACCTCAAGAAGGGAGATAATTGATGGAGAGAAAGTATACAATAAAAAAACGAGACCCCAAGCTTATTGGGATGTCTCGTTTTTCTCCGCTTCCTTGTATGTTTCCTGTTCGCCTTCATATGCCCGCCAATACAAACCGACGAAACTCAAGTAGTGCCTGTGCGAATGGCTCTATCTTCTCCAGCATGATATAATGCCCTGCTCCTTCAATGACTCTAGTCTGTACATTCGTATTTGCTGCGACCGCTTTTTCCAACGCGCCTTTCGGCAGCAATTTATCTTCAGATCCATATACCGCTAAAATCGGAATGTTCAGTTGTTTAAACGTGTCTTCCCCTTTGTATTGATTGCAAGCAAAAAAATCATCATGCACAATAGAGGTTTCTACCCAGCTGAGCTGCTCTCGCTCTTCTTCCCACAATTCAATGGGCGTCTCTTTTCCATAAGAAGCTTTAAATAAAAATTCTGGGAAACTACCGGCCACAAGTTCTTCAAGGATTTTCGGATGAACCGGCATCTCATAATGACTTGCGTCAAGCACAAGCCCTTTCACATTTGGATTGCGGGATGCCATTTCAATTCCGATCATACCACCCATCGAATGGCCGACTACAATCACATCCTGTCCGCCAATCTGCCCGCTTACCCAATCGGCGTACTCTTCAATGCTTTTGCAGCGCATGTTCGTATTTTCACCATGACCGGGCAAATCAAGCGCAATGCAGGAAACTCCGTCCATTCTTTCTACGAGTCCGCGAAATTTTGCTTTCGTTCCGCCCGCACCGTGAATCAATACAAAAGGAAGCTTTCCGGATTGGCTCATCGTTTTCCCCCTATAACAATGATTTTGAAATAACTACGCGCTGAATCTGGTTCGTGCCTTCGTAAATCTGGGTAATCTTCGCATCACGCATCATGCGCTCTACCGGAAAATCCTGAATATAGCCGTATCCGCCCAGAATTTGCACCGCATCTGTCGTAACCTTCATCGCGACATCGGAAGCAAATACTTTCGCCATAGAAGCCAGGCGCATCAACGCCGGTTCTTTCCCCGTGCTTTCGAGATTATCAAGCGCGCTGGCTGCCCGGTAGACAAGCCCCCGCGCCGCTTCTATCTGTGTCGCCATGTCCGCCAACATAAACTGAATCCCCTGGAATGAGCCGATCGGGCGTCCAAATTGTTCGCGCTCTTTGACATATTCAAGGCAGACGTCCAGCGCCCCCTGTGCGATGCCGAGCGCTTGCGCACCGATACCTGGCCGGGTCTTATCCAGCGTTTTCATCGCCACAAGAAATCCCTGGCCTTCCTCTCCAATAACATTTTCCTCCGGTACACGACAATCTTCGAAGAATAATTCCGCTGTCGGCGATCCTTTAATTCCCATCTTCTTTTCGATCTTTCCTATGCTTAATCCAGGTGTTCCTTTTTCGATCAAAAAAGCAGTAATACCTTTATCCGTCTTCGCAAAAACCGTATATATATCGGCGATGTTGCCGTTTGTGATAAAGCATTTTTGACCGTTTAGCCGGTAGTATTTCCCGTCTTTTTCTGCCCTCGTTTTCATACTTTTTACGTCAGAACCAGCGCTCGGCTCGGTCAGTCCGAAGCAGGCAAGCTTCTTCCCGGTCGCCAAATCAGGAAGAACCCTCCGCTTCTGTTCCTCGTTTCCGCTCAGCAATACTGGAAGGGAACCCAGTTCCTGCACAGTGATGATCTGGGAAGAAGAGGCGCACACACGCGCCACTTCCTCGACAATCAAGCAATAACTCAACAAATCAAGCCCGGCTCCGCCATATTCTTCCGGCAGATTAGCACCGATGTATCCATACTCGCTCAGCAAATCCTTAATATCAAACGGATATTCGCCTTGCTCGTCGATTTCCGCCGCACGCGGCTTGATTTTTTCTTGTGCCAGCTTATGAATTTCCCGCTGAATTTCCTTCTGCTCTTCCGTTAATGCGAAATTCATCATCTTACTTCGTTCCCCTCGTGTAATCATAGAATCCTTTTCCGGTCTTGCGTCCAAGGTGACCCGCGCGTACCAGTTTGCGCAGCAGTGGCGCGCTGCGATACTTCGAGTCTTGTGTTTCTTCATACAGAGAGTCTTGCACATACAGCAGCGTATCGAGACCGATAAGATCAGCCAGCGCCAGCGGCCCGATCGGATGGTTCGCGCCAAGCTTCATGCCCTTGTCGATGTCCTCGGCGCTTGCCGTCCCTTCCATCAACACGAAAATCGCTTCGTTAATCATTGGAACGAGAATACGATTTACCGCAAACAGCGGCGCTTCTTTAACATCGATTGTTTCTTTGCCCATCTCTTCCACAAGAGCCTTAGCTTCCTGGTATGTCTGCTCTGTTGTGCTCTGGCCACGAATAAGCTCTACCAGCTTCATGACTGGCACCGGATTGAAGAAATGAACGCCGATGACTTTTTCCGGCCGATTCGTTACGCTGGCGATTTCCGTTACGCTCAAACCTGAAGTGTTCGTCGCGAGAATAACATCTTCGCGTACAATCTCATCCAATTTCTTGAACACTTCTTTTTTCAATTCCATATTTTCGCTGACAGCTTCAATAATGAAATCAGCGTCTTTAAGGCTGTTCCAATCTACTGTCGTTGTCAACACGCTTTCCAGTTCTTTTTTCCGCTCTTCCGTGAGGCGTCCCTTTTCAATGCTACGGTTCCAGTTTTTCTGAATGCCCGATAGTCCACGGTCAAAAAACTCTTCTTTCTGTTCTACAGCCACTACCGTAAAGCCGGCTTCCACTGCCGCCTGCGCAATACCTGAGCCCATTGTGCCGAAACCGATAATCCCGATTTTTTTTGCCATATTGTTTCTCCCCCTGTTTTTATTATTTATTCTGGAACCTAGGCTCCCTGCGTTCAAAGAAAGCAGCGACCCCTTCGTTCTTGTCTTCCGTTAGACAAATCTCACCGAATGCCTGCGCTTCCATCTCCAATCCTTCACTTAACGATGCTCTCAGTCCGTCATCAATCACCCGCTTTGCCGCACGAACGGCAAGCGGTCCGCGCTTCATAATGATACCCGCCCAGCGCTTCGCTTCTTCAAGCGCGTTTTCTTCCACTAGGATCTCTACTAGACCTATACGATACGCTTCTTCAGCAGAGATAAATTCACCGGAGAAAATCAACTGTTTTGCTTTGCCTGGCCCAACTAAGCGTGCAAGACGCTGCGTTCCGCCATAGCCGGGAATGATGCCAAGCTTTACTTCAGGAAGACCAAGCTGGGACTTGCGGCTCGCCACGCGAAAGTCGCAGGCCAGCGCCAGTTCAAGACCACCGCCCAGCGCAAAACCATCAATCGCTGCAATTACCGGCTGCTTCAATTCCGCAATGCGCTGAAAAATTCGCTGTCCTCGCCGGCAAAGTTCGATGCCATCTTCCTTCTTCAATTCCGGAAACTCTTTAATATCCGCACCGGCTACAAATGCTTTGTCGCCCGCACCACAAATCACCACCACATCGCAGCTATCGCCGATAGTATGTAAAATTTCGTCCATCTGTTTGAAAAAGGCTTTGTTTAATGCGTTTACCGGGGGAGCATCAATCGTAATTAGACCAAGCCGGTTATCTACTTCCCAAGTTACTTTCAATTTTCCGCACCTCCATAACGTCTATTACTTATCTTGGTTCAGCATTTATGATTCAAAAGCAATAATGGTGCCAATTTTAAAAATTTATCGCCCCTAGAAAAATAGTAATTTATATAAAAAGGAAACAAAAAATTTGTTTCATTAAGAAACGAATTTGTTTCCTTTTTGGATTATCAATTCCTTAAAGATACAGATTTAAAGCCATTGCTTATTGTATGTTGTACTTTTTTAACCTTTGATAGAAAGTTTTGCGACTAATACCTAGCCTTCGAATTGCCTCCGTGCGAGTCCGGCTTGTCCTAAGCACTTCTTCCAGCATTTCTTTCTCTGTTTTTTCAATCAGAGCTGGAAGATTTAAAGCATTGGTGCCGGACGCATACTGTCTCGATGGCTCTATGGGAGATTCGCTCAATACGCTTCCTTCCCGCACAAATGGCGGGACATCTTCCGGCACAAAGTAAGACTTGGAGCATACAGCAATCATACGCTCCAGCACGTTACTTAGCTCACGGACATTTCCCGGCCAATCATATCGTTCAAAAATTTCGTATACTTCTTGGGTTACGGTAACTTGCTTGCGATACTTCGATTTTAATTCACTTAAAATATTATTCATCAAAATAGGCAAATCCTGTTTTCTCTCCCGTACCGGGGGAATATGGATCGGCACAATATTCAATCTATAATACAAATCTTGACGGAATTTCCCTTCCCGCATTAATTTCTGCAAATCGCGGTTCGTGGCTGCAATGATGCGTATGTCAAGCGGATATATCGTCGTGCCACCTACTTTGATAAACGCTCTTTCTTGCAATACTCGAAGGAGCTTGGCCTGAAGAAAAAGCGAAAGCTCGCCGATTTCGTCAAGAAACAAAGTTCCGCCGTTCGCCAGCTCAAATAACCCGCGCTTTCCACCTTTGCGGGACCCAGTAAACGCGCCCTCCTCAAATCCGAACAGTTCGCTTTCAAATAATGATTCCGGAAGCGAGGCCATATTAATTGCGATAAACGGTTTATCACCGCGCGGGCTCGCCTCATGAATCGCACGGGCAAACACTTCTTTCCCTACACCGGTTTCCCCGAACAACAGTACTGTCGCTTCCGAATCAGCCACCTTTTTCGCCATTTCAACTGCCTGCCGCATGCCGGGCGCATGACTTTCTAGCAACGAAAAAATTTTTTGGTTTAGCTGTTTCTCAAGCTGTGTAGAATATGTTTTATACCGCTGCAATTCCTCCTGCAAAGCGTAGAATTCGCTAATATCCTTCATGATCGCGACCGCTCCGATCAACTCCCCTTTTTCAATTAGCGGAGTCATATTAGCAAAAATATGAATATTAAGCGAATCCAGATAGCTATAATCATTAATCAACGGCTGTCCCGTTTTAAGAACTTCCAGAATCCGCGCTTTCGGTTCGACTTTGCTAAGTTTTTTGCCGATAATTTTGTGCACAGGTACACCGAACTGTACCGAATAAGCGGTATTAACGTATACGATGGTGCTATCTTTACTGATAACTAGTACTGCGTCATGCATTGACTCAAGTATGGAAAGCAGATGATTCTCCAGCTTCACTGTCCTCATCCCCCCTTTTTTTCTATGATATATCATCTTGAATTTTTCAGCATTTGTACGCTGGTAGATGAAGATGATCATTATTTATATACACATACAGGGAGAAAGTAACAAATAATGAAAATTCCAAATAAAAAAACTATGAATTTCTTGAAAGTTCCTTATGGACATCTTGTTTGATTAAATTATAATGAGATATAGTGTAATGATTAAATAAGGCAGGGAATTCAGATGGAACGATTAAAGTCGGCGCTTACACTATTCATGACCATGTCACTTATTGTTTCAGTATATGTTCTTATTTGTCTTGGCATTTCATACATTTAACTTTCCTTGCTTACATTATACAAAATAAGGTGGTTCTCTCCAAAAGAGGCCACCTTATTTCTTATTCCTTCCATATCCTTCACCCTATCGTTTCCTCTCCGTTCTTAAAACGGAGCGTTTTTTCTTTATCATAAAAAAACAGGCGGAACAACGAAGCTCCAAATGATTTGACTGAAAAATCTGTGTCTTTCTGACTTTCATATCTTTTTTTTACAAACTCGATGACCGACTTTGGAATTCTCTGCCGGGCAATAAAACGGTAAAATAAACGATATCCTTCTTTCAAATGCTCCCAGCGTTGGTCGCTGTCCTCTTTTACATACTCGGAAACGTCAATTAATTTCACACCCGACTTCTGCAAAATAATATTTTTTAGATGAATGTCCCGTGGATTTAACCCTACACTGCGCGCATAGCGTATCGCTGCGTCCACTTCTTCAATAACCCAAGGGGCAATATAAATTCCTCTTAAGAGACAGTCATACAAATTGAAACCTTGTTCGTAGCTTATCACAATAAAGTTATCGCCTCTGCCGTAAAAGCGAGGAAAATATGAGGTTTCTCCCAAGCGGCGGTACGCTTCTATCTCATTCGCCAATTTTTCTTCCCGGCCCGCCGCGTACACTTTAAATGCATATCTTCTGTGTTTCCAGTACACAAACACAGCCGCATCCGTCCCGCGTCCCACGCACTCCATCTCTTTCGGCACATACGCAATATGCACAAGTTCATTCCCATCAACCGGGACAATTTTAATTTGCTCGATCAACGGAACGATCGGTTCCCACATCATACGCAACAACCTTTCCTTCGCTGTTGTTTGTATTTCTGTAACAAAAAAGACCTCCGCACACCGCCAAGAAACGCCCGGGCAATGTGTGAAGGTCTTGCATACCCAATGGTTCAAAAAGGGCTCGGCATACCGAGCGATTGCATCGCTGTATTGACGATATGCCGACCGGATTGTATCCGGTAGCTACTCCCCTAATTGGAGTCAGATTTATGTCTAACTCCAATCACACTCATATACATTACATGTCATGCCTTAACAACATTTTGTGGTTCGATAATTATTATATCACACTATCCTATTGCTTATAAGGTAAAAAAATGATCTAGCACATTCTTCCATTTTCGGCTTAAGGCTGACTCGCTCCTCCGTCCCAGGACGTAGAAAAAATCAAACGGACGCCTGTTATAGTAAAAGTGCTTGTCAGGTTAAGATAAACTCAAGAAACGGAACATGAAACAAAAAATGAAGGAGGAAAGGGAATGAAAAAGAAAGGCTCCTATCTTTTCGGGATGGGATTAATGGGATTTGGTGCCATTATGCTACTTGGCATCCTCAATCTCGGGTTTCTAATTCCACTATTCATCGCCGGATTTTTCATCTATACCGGCTGGAATCTTATCAAAAAAGCCCGGGGAAAAGCAGCGGTTACTACAACCAATCCGTTATACGATATGATGCCACGCCATCCCTATGAAACCAAACAGGTCGATGAATTAGATTTATGGGAACAAAAAATAAACCAAGGAGGAACAAATTCATGAGTATTTTAAAACGTATGCGTAATATTACACTGGCAACTATGAATCAAGTATTGGATCATGTAGAAGATCCAGTGGCGATGCTAAATCAATACATACGGGATATGGAAAGTGAAATCTCGCAAGCAGAACTCGCGATCGCCCGCCAAGTAGCTATTGAGAAAAAATGGAAAATGATGCTCGATGAAACGGAAGCACGCATCGAAAAACGCAGTCGTCAGGCTAAACTGGCAGTAGAAGCCGGAGACGAAGCCATTGCCCGCCGTGCGCTGGAAGACAAATTAATCTGCGAAAGCAAAGCAGAAGAGTACCGCAAGCAATACGAAACCGTCCGTGGGCAAACCAATGTTCTGCGCGGACAACTACAGGAATTGAAAGATAAATTCTATGAAATGCGCAACAAGAAAGCTGCGCTTATTGCACGAGCTAACGCTGCGCGAACAACCAAGCGAATGAACGCCGCCCTTTACTCTATTGACACAGAAAACGTGACCAAAGGATTTGAAAGAATCGAAGAGCGTGTCATGATGATGGAGGTGGAAGCGGAAGCCGGACAACACATACGCGCTGCCCACCTCTCGCTCGAAGAGCAGGAACGCCAAGCTATCCTCAACGCCAAAGTGGAAGAAGAATTGAACAAACTTCTTCAAAGTAAAGCATAATCGGGTTTAATAGGATGGAAAGAAGATGCAATATAAAGACTGCCGAGGGAATGTCCCTGTGGCAGTCTTTATTTTTATCGTCCGTTAACCGCGTCTTTTAATGCTTTACCAGGAGAGAATGCCGGTACTTTTGTCGCCGGGATTTCGATTTCTTCCCCTGTTTGCGGATTGCGGCCTTTACGAGCTGCGCGATGGCGGCTTTCAAAGTTTCCAAAACCAATTAATTGCACCTTTTCGCCAGCTTTCAGTGCTTCCGCAATAGATGTCAGGATCGCATCAACCGCCTGAGATGCTTGTTTTTTCGTCATCTCTGTAGATTCTGCCACTTTCTCAATCAGCTCTGTCTTGTTCATACATATCCTCCTTTATAATAAAAGTTTTGATGGAATCTTTTATTATATACTCATTCTTTCAAAATACAAGCAATTTTAAACATGATTTAGAAGATAAAGCCAATTTTTTTGCTGTTTTTAGCGTACTTGATACCCAAATCTTCCAATTCTCTGACAATATCATTCTCCTGCTCTTCTATCATCATACTTGCCAATAAGCAGAATGACAATAATATTTTCGAATTCAAAGATAGCGAATGATTGCTTTGCAATGTCAGGATAAGCTCTTTCTTCATACACTGCCATAAAATCAAAAAATCTTGTGGAAAAGGGGGGAAATGATATGGTGAAAGCAGGAAAAAAGTCGGCCACTAAACATAAGTACGAACAAATCCCGCCAGAAGAACGTTATAAATTTACGATGAAAATTGTCACCTCAGACAAATGCATCGTCTGTAAACAACAATGCGAACGTGGTCTGACATATATTGAAAAAATGTCGCAGCCAGGTGCCATCGGCTATGGAGTACCCTGCATTTTAACGAAAGGAAAAGCCTACAAATAAAGAAAACCCGGCATACAAACAAGACAAGGCCTGCGTTTTATGCCGGGTTTCTTTATCGCATTTAGTTAACGATCGTTTCTTGCATAAGACAAGCCATCAAGTCCTCAATCGAAGGAGCGGCGGCAACATGAACCGTGCCACAACCAACCGAGCGGACAGCATCTGCTGTTTTTTCTCCCATACAGACAAGCATTTTGGAAGAGAGGAAAGGGAGCGGGTCGATCTCCTCGCGTTCCAGTGCATCGATAAGTATAGGCACGGAAGCTGCACTCGGAAATACAATCGCATCCACTCCTGCATCTTTCAACAAACGCACCATATTCACATTATATTCCATGCACTCTTTTTTTTCATATACAGCCAGTACGTCACATTCGCCCCATTCCGCTTCGTAGCTTTCCGTTCGCTCCACCACCGAAACATCGCCTACGACAAGCACTTTTTCCCTATCTGCCAGTGAAGACGGTCGCTCAGAATGTAAACCCATTTCACGAAGCTTGCGCTCTGTGCGCTGAGAAAGCGTATAAAACCGTGCTTTCAGCAAACGGATATCCCGGTTGCTACGACGATATGCCGCAAAAAAGAAATCAACGCTCTCCGGGGAAGTAAACAAAATGTGTTCATATTCCCCGCTTCGCTCGATTGTTTGCTGCACCGTCTCATCATCCCGTTCACAGACAGCAAAATAGGGGTATTCTATAACATCGGCTCCCTGTTCCGTCAACGCTTCCGCTAGGTTTCCTTTTTCTCCGCCGGTACGCGCTACAAGAATCCGTCTTCCGAACAGCGGTTTGCGCTCGAACCATTGAATCTTGTCACGTATGCTTACAATGTCTCCCACTAGCGTAATAGCAGGGTTTTTTAAATCGGCTGCGTTAACTTCGCGCACAATCGTTTCCAGCGTGCCCTGTACAGTTTTCTGCCGCCCCAGCGTTCCCCAGCTAATAAGCACGACCGGCGTTTGAGGCTTGCGCCCGTGCTTCATCAAATTCTTACAAATATGTGGCAAGTTCTTTACACCCATATAAAAAGCAATCGTATGGATTCCAGAAAGCGATGCCCAATCGACCACCGGCTTTCCGTCCGCCGTTTTCGCATGCCCGGTCACAATGGCAAAGCTTGTGCCGTAGTCCCGGTGCGTCACGGGAATACCTGCATACGCAGGTGCCGCAATCCCCGCAGTAATTCCTGGTACAATCTCGTATTCCACACCGTGCTTGGCCAACTCTTCCGCTTCTTCCCCTACCCGGCCGAATACGGAAGGGTCGCCACCTTTTAAGCGTACAACTCGTTTGCCTTCCTGCGCTTTTTGGACAAGGAGCTCATTAATCGCTTCCTGGCGCAATGTATGATGCTTCGGGAACTTGCCGCAGTAGATAAATTCCGCGTCCGGCCTCGCAAAACGTAAAAAACGCGGATTGGCCAAACGGTCATACACAATGACATCAGCATTTTTAAGGCATTCAAGTCCGCGGACAGTAATCAATTTTTCGTCTCCGGGGCCTGCCCCCACCAGATAAACTTTCCCGGTTCTCATGGCTTCATCTCCCTATCAAAGGCCTGTTGCGAACAGTTCTCCTTATATTTCAAACAGGCGGAAATCCACCGTTTGACAAGAGAAGGCTGAGAAGCAAAATGAAGGTGGGTATATCCCGCCACAAGATTTTTCAGAATGACGCCTTCCCGCTTACTGCCGAATCGGCTGCGTGTTTCATACGCCGGCTGAAAATCCGCTCCTGGTTCAAACGTCGAATAGTGGAACTCATGTCCGCGCGCTATTTCCCCTTCAGAAAGCAGGAAATTTCCTTTCATCCCGGTCACTTCCCGGTACCCAAGCGCGGCACGCTTTGTATGCATTCTCGTCCGGCCCGGAATCACTCCGACCATATGATAGCTTTCACCATCAGTTGTCACAATTTCCTCGGTCAGATACATAAAGCCACCACACTCAGCGAACGTAGGCACTCCTCTCTCGATGGCGCGCCGTATTGAAGTGCGTACGCTCGCTTCGCGGGCCAATTCTGGTGCAAATTCTTCAGGAAACCCTCCTCCGATATATAAGCCGTTCACATCTTCAGGCACCGTCTCTCCGGCCAGAGGACTGAAAAATACACACTCCGCTCCCGCAGCTTCCAACATTTCGATGTTTTCCTGATAGTAAAAGTTAAATGCCGCATCTTTTGCAACAGCAATACGCACGATAGGTGCTTTGTCCAAAACAATGCTATCAGCTTCAGCATTAGCCTGCGGAAGCGGTGGAATATCAGCCAATTGAAGCAGACGGTCTACATCGATATGTTGCGCAATCATTTCCCCAAGGCGGACAAACAACGGCTCCAGTTCTCCGCGCTCTACTGCCGGAAGCAGGCCAAGGTGGCGTTCCGGAATGCGCACTTCTGGCGTACGCGTAAGTGTTCCAAGCAATGGGATGCCGCATTCTTTTTCCACCGCCTCCCGGATCAGTTTACCGTGCCCTTCGCTTCCGGCGTGGTTGGCAATCACGCCAACAATGGAAACCTTAGGGTTAAGCATCTGAAATCCTTTGACAACCGCCGCCGCACTACGCGCCATGCTTTGAACGTTCAATACAAGCACAACCGGGGTTTGTGTAAGAATGCTGATCTCCGCCGTGCTTCCGATATCTTCCGTTGGACTCTTCCCATCATAAAGACCCATAACACCTTCAATGATAGAGATATCAGCGTCTCTGCTGGCACGGGCAAGCACGCCGCGCATAACGTCCTCTTTGAGCATCCAGCTATCCAGATTGCGTGACGGACGGCCTGTAATCGCGGTATGATATGCCGGATCGATATAATCCGGTCCGCACTTAAATCCCTGTACGGTTAAACCTCTCTGTTTCAGTGCAGCCATTAAGCCAAGCGTAACCGTTGTTTTTCCGGCCCCACTTCCGGTCCCGGCAATAATTATACGCCTGTTCCCCATACTCTCCCTCCTCTCTGCTACGCAAGTATACCGACCGAAATCGTTACATTCCCGGATTTCTTCTTAGTTAACACAAGTTTTTCATTTCCGCTATACCGCTTGCAAGCCGGCTCGCTTACGCCGTATGCGCCCGTGAATTTAAACACTGTCTCAGAGGGCTCTTCAATGTTCATCTCATTCAATTCCTGCGGCGTATAATAGACAAACTCCCAGCCGTATTTATCACAAACGGAAAGCAATCCTGCCTCATCCTTTTTCAGATCAATAGTGCAGATCGCTTTTACACTCCAAATGGAGAATCTAAGTTCATTCAACGTATCTTTGATGACGCTCTCTATTTCTTCCGCCGCAGTCCCGCGGTTACATCCGATGCCAAGTGCGATTACTTTCGGACGATACAGAACACCATTTTCCAGAATCGGCATCTCCTCCGGACGAAGCATGCGGTGTGTAATCACAAGTGCCGCATCTGGACTTGCCTCTATCGCCGCCTCAATCGAATCATAGATTTTAAGAGACGGAGGCATCGGCGTATCATGCATCCACCAATCTGTCTCGCCTGACTCCTGAATAATCGCTACATGTTCCTCATTAACTACGGAAGCGCTAACCGGTGTTAGCTTCTTCTCAGAATCCGGGTCCCAACGCCAGCCAAAACGGCGCCCGAATAAGTCGACCGGAATCGTCTTTTGCACATCAGAAGCGGTGGTAATAACCGGCTGTGCGCCAAGTAAAGCCGCCACCTCCCGCGTCAATTCGTTTGCTCCACCTAAATGCCCGGACAATACGCTGATAGCGTGCTGTCCTCTATCATCAACCACTACGACACCAGGATCTGTCTTTTTATCTTTCAGCACCGGCGCAATCATCCGCACAACCGCACCGAGTGAAATAAACAAAATAAGGCCTTCATATGCCGGGAAAAGCGCCGGAAACAGCAGCCGCACAGAGCCGTTGAATAGCTGAATACCCGCCGCTTCCTCATCGCCGTGCGCAAATTTGCTCATGTAGTATAAGTCAGCTTCGGGAAACTTTTTCTTAAGCGAACGCGCCATCTCAACCCCGTGCTTCGTAATCGCGACCATCGCGTATTTTCCCGTTTGTTTAATTTTCGGCACAACACCTTCCATAAGTTCAATAATGGCCGTTTCTGTGCGGCTCATGACGGAACCCCCTTACGGTAACGGTGCGTAAATTCTTTATCGTATAGTTTGGAACGAAATTCTTCATGGTTCGTAATATCCGGATCAAGAGCCCAGCCGGCTAATATCATCGCATGTGAGCGAATCCCCTTGGCACGCATATCCTCAGCCAAATTCTCCAGCGTAGAGTGGACAATGATTTGATCTGGCCAGCTTGCGCGGTACACTACAGCAACCGGCGTTTCTTTGGCCCAGCCCGCCGCCAAAAACTCTTCGACTACTTTTTTTACAAGAGTAGCGCTTAAAAACAGCGCGACCGTGCAGTGGTGAGAAGCCAGATCGCGCAACTTCTCCCGCTCCGGAACCGGCGTCCGTCCTTCAGCGCGCGTCAAAATCACCGTTTGCGTTAAATCTGGAACCGTCAGTTCAGCGCCAACCGCCGCGGCGGAGGCAAAGACGGAGCTAACACCCGGCACAATTTCGTACGCTATCCCGTTCTTTTTCAAAAGCACCATCTGTTCAAGAATCGCACCGTATACAGCCGGATCGCCCGTGTGAACGCGAACCACCTGTTTGCCCTGCCGCGCGCGGTCCACCATAATATTGACCATCTCCTCAAGCGTCATTCCCGCTGTCTTTATCACTTCCGCTTCCGGTTTCGCCCGCGCGATAAGATCTTCATTCACAAGCGAATCAGTCCATAGTACAACATCGGCCTGCTGCAGCAACTTGAGACCTTTAACTGTAATCAAATCCGGATCGCCCGGGCCTGCTCCGATAATGTAAACTTTCACTTTCTCACCACCATCAGCGTTAAATATTCAAGCTCCAACCCTTTCAGCTCCGCCACGTTCGGCCAAATAACTTCTTCACCTGAGGTTACTTTCGTGACAACAGAAGCTTTGGAGAGCAAATCCAATTCCGCTAACAAATCAACCATCATATCGATAACCTTGGCCACTTTCAAAAACACGACGCAATCGTGGGTTAACAGCGCCTGTTTCATTTTTTCGCGATCTTCCGTCGCAGGCACTACCGCCACGTGTTCATCCCCATCCGCCAACGGCAAACCAAGCCGGGAAGCAACCCCATTAATAGAAGAAATGCCTGGTATTGAGACAACTTTAACCTCCGGATACTTCTCCTGCATCAACCGCATCATATGGATGAACGTGCTATACAACATCGGGTCCCCTTCCGTAATAAACGCCACATCTTTCCCCTGAGATAGCCGCTCATACACCTCATCCACTGTGTTGTTCCATTCCCGCTCCAGAATGTCCTTATCTTTCGTCATAGGAAACACAAGGCCCAGCATTTCCTTCTCTCTCTGGTCGATATACTGCTCGGCAATCGCGTACGCGTAACTTTTGCTGCCTTTTCGTTTGCGCGGATAGGCAATAACTGGCGATTCTTTCATAACCCGGTAGGCTTTCACAGTCAAAAGCTCCGGATCTCCCGGACCTACGCCTACTCCATATAATGTTCCTTTCGCCATCATTTCTCCTCCTTTCGTTTCGCCGTGACGATATAGATCGGATTCAGTCCTTCGAATCGGTTCATATGTAAAATCGGTTTGCTGCGTGAAATTTGAGCAAGCGTCACCGAAGTCTCGAAGCCTTCCGCTGCAAACGCCTGCATTGCTTCGTACAATGTTTCAATCGTAGCCGCATTCAATACAATGCGTCCGCCCGGTTTTAAACGCGAACAGCAAACATGCAGCAACTCCTTCATCTCACCGCCCGTACCGCCAATAAATACCGCATCCGGATCTGCAAACTCTTCCAATCCTGCGGGAGCACGCCCATGTACAACGGTAAAATCGGTGCGGAACTTCCGCATGTTCTCCCTGCAGTTTTCCAAATCGGCCTCATTCTTTTCAATAGCGAATACTTCTCCCTTGCGACAGATGCGGGCCGCTTCAATCGCCATCGAACCTGTGCATGTGCCGATATCCCAGACGATGCTGTTCGGTTTCAATTCCAGGGCGGCCAGACTGAGCACACGAACCTCCCGCTTCGTAATCAGTCCTTTATCCGGCTTACGCTGTGCAAACTCTTCATCCGCGATCCCTAGCGGCCAATGCGGGGCCGGAGCCTCGCGTTTCAAAACTACAAGATTCAATGGCGCACATTCCGCCTCCGCCATTTCCTCCATGGTCATCCAGCGCGTTCTTTCCTCTACTCCACCAAGATTTTCAGCCACAAACGCCCGGTACTCGTTGACGCCGAACGAAAGCAAATAACGTGCAATCGCGGCCGGATTATTCGCTTCATCAGTCAGCAAACATACTTTGTCCAAGCCGTCAATTTTCTGGACAAGCCCTTTCATGCTGCGACCATGTACGCTCAAAAATTCACAATCCTGCCAGCTTTCCTGCATTTTCGCAAACGCCTGCTGAATGGAGCTTATGCCGGGGTAAATTTCCACCGGTAGCTTCTTAGCCAAATACGAACCAATGCCATAAAACAGCGGGTCGCCAGAGGCAAGTACAACCGTCTTCTTGCCCGATTCCGCAATTTTGGACACGATAGCCGAAAGACCGCCTTTTACCGTAAGTTTCTCCCCATGGTATTCCGGGAAAAAACCCAAATGCCGTTCGCCACCAACCAAAAGTTCGCTTTCTTCAATCCACTGCCGGTATACGGGCAGCAGGCTTTCCGCTCCGTTATCTCCGATGCCTATCACTTTGACCGGGCTCTGCAATCGACTCTCTCCCTTCCCAATATCTCGTTTTTCATAGTAATAATCACCGTTTCTATTTCTGCGTCACCGTCCATTTCTTTCAAGCCAGATTCACATACATAGCGGCACAAAAGCCGGAAAAATTCATCACAGCCTTGCTCCCGCATCAGATCGCCTACCTGGGAAGCAGTATTCGCTTCCCGGATCTGCTTCACAAGCGGTTCCGGCACGCCCGCTTCTTCCGCAACCCGGGCCAGAAAGCCGAAATCGACCGGTGCGCTTTTGGAATGCACCATCATAACCCCTTGGGCAACTTTGGAGAACTTGCCCATCATGCCGACAAGCGTCACGCGCTTCACGCCGTACTTCTTGCACATCTTTAGCGTAAAACCGACGAAATCGCCCATTTCGATAAACGCCTCTTCTGGATAGTCTTCATACAGCTGCATGGCGAATTTTTCGCTGCGTCCCCCGGTAGTGGCAATTACATGTTCGCACCCGCATTCCACAGCAACCTGAATGGCCTGGGCAATACTTGCTTTAAACGCGGCGGTCGAAAACGGAACAACTGTCCCTCTCGTTCCAAGGATGGAGATGCCACCAATGATCCCCAGACGGGCATTCAACGTCTTCTTCGCAATTTCCTCTCCATCCGGAACGGAAATGACAATATGTATCCCCCGTTCCATACCATATTGATCCAATACTTCCTGCGCTGTCTCCATAATCATGCGGCGTGGTACCGGATTAATCGCAGCTTCCCCTACAGGTACAGGAAGGCCCGGTTTGGTCACTCTTCCGACGCCGACGCCACCGTCCAATGTAATACCTGGATTTTCCTTCCAGCTTACAGTTGATACAATAAGAGCCTTATGCGTTGCGTCAGGGTCATCGCCAGCGTCTTTAATAACCCCTGCCGTCGCGTTTTCCTCCCCAAATTCTACATTTTGCATATGAAAAGTCACCCGCTCGCCAATCGGAAGAAGAATTTCGGCTTCCGTCACAGCTTCCTGCCGGATAAGGGACAAAAGGGCGGCTTTTGTGGCCGCCGTCGCATTTGATCCCGTCGTATAGCCATGACGCAATGTTTTTTCTTCGTCCGCCATCTTTATCCCCGCTTTTCAGCCATGATGGATAACGCGTTGACTGCTGCAACCACAATTGTACTTCCGCCTTTGCGTCCGACGTTTGTAATAAAAGGAATATCCAGCTTCGCTAACTCCTCTTTCGATTCGGCTGCAGACACGAATCCGACCGGCATGCCGATAATAAGTCCCGGACGGGCTACGCCCTCCTTCACGAGTCGAATCAGTTCTAAGAGCGCAGTTGGCGCATTTCCGATAGCAAAAATACCGCCGTCTGCTTCCTTCACCGCTTTCCGGGTTGCCACGATAGCCCGCGTTGTATTCAGGCGTTTCGCTTCCTCAATCACATCCGGATCAGAGATGTATACATGAACACTTCCCCCGAACTTCTCAATGCGAGGTTTGCTGATGCCTACCTGTACCATCTGAACATCAGCAACAATCTTCCGTCCTTCACGGATTGCGCGAATCCCTGCTTCAACAGCGTCCGGGTGAAACACCATACTCCTTCCAAGTTCAAAATCGGCCGACGCGTGAATCACACGTTGCACAATTGGATATTGCTCCTCAGTAAATGGATGCTCTCCCAACTCTTCTGTAATGATTTCAAAACTTTTCCCTTCAATCTCCTGCGGCTGTACGGTTAACGGTTTAAACTCGGTATGAAAATCCATCGTTTGCTGCCTCCTTCAATTTTTCTTTCAGTGTCTTAATCACTTCATCAAACTCAGAAAACACAGTTCCATACTCGATTTTCGGACGAGCGATCATAATTGTCGGAATCCCCATCTCCAGCGCCGCTTCCAGCTTTTCGTCCACAGAGCCGACTTTTCCACTCTCTTTCGTAATCATAAGCGTCACATCGTACTGCTTATAAAGTGCAGCATTTAGCTCTTTGGAAAACGGGCCTTGCATAGCTACAATATTTTTCTGTTCAATGCCAAGCTGTTCGCACTTTTCCATGTTGTCTTTGCGCGGCAACATGCGGGCCACCAGTGTAACATCAGGCAACCCCACCAGCTTTTCCGCGAAAATGTGCAATGTTTTGCTTCCGGTAGTCAGCATAATCACGCCTTTGTGACGTGCGGCCAGTTCAGCTGCCTCTACGTAATCGCGCACCACTGTAATCAAAGGGTGCGACTTCCTTTCAATGGATGCGCGTTCGTAGCGAATATACGGCACATCCGCCCGTTTCGCGCCTTCAAGCGCGTTGCGCGAAGCTTCTTCCGCAAACGGATGGCTTGCGTCAACGACCGCGAAAACTCCTTCTGCACGAATCAACTCACAAATTTCATCCGCGTTCATTCTACCAACACGCACAGGGAGTCCGGCTTCTGTCATGCTTTTGGCAGCGTTCTCCGTGACAACCGTTGTCAACAGTGGATACCCTTCTCCCTGAATGCGAAACGCCAGCTCCCTCGCGTCGCTCGTTCCTGCAAGCATAAGAATCATATTAAGCCTTCTCCTTTTCCTTTTCGTGAGCTTCATGATGATGAGCATGGTGAGCATGCCCATGATGATGGTGGTGATGATGGTTACCATGATCATGATCGTGGTCATGATGCAAATCCATATGCTCTAACGCAAACAAGCGATACTGGCACGTATCGCAGTTCATCTTAACCTCATCTTGCAACGCTTCCTCAGCCCGCTCACAGAAAATATAGCGTAAGCCCGGATGAAAGCCAATGTATTCCGTCATTAAAAATTCACGGTCAGAATATTGAGACCGGAAGTGCTCCAGTTTGTCTTCCATCCGCTTCATGAGAATGCCGGTAAATAAAAGGTATGGAATGAGTACCACTTTTTTCGCGCCGAGTTTAAGACAGCGGTCAATTCCTTCTTCAACCGAAGGGCGGGTAACGCCGATAAAACATGTTTCTACCCAACGCACATGCAGACGTTCCCATAAAAGCCGCGAAAGTTTAAATACATCGCTATTGGCGTCAGGATCGCTGCTGCCGCGCCCAATAATCAAAATTGCCGTATCTTCCGCTTCTTCTTCCACGTCAAATCCCGCCTCTGTAAGACGCGACTGCAAAACGTTCAGCACTTCGTTATGAATACCAATTGGACGCCCATAAATAAACCGGACATGCGGATATTTTTCACGCGCTATATCCAGCGCAGCAGGAATATGAATTTTCGAATGTCCTGCCGGAAATAACATCATCGGAACAACAGCGACATAGGTCGCTCCCCGCACCACGCACGCATCAAGTCCCTGCATAACATCCGGCTCAGCAAATTCAAGAAAACAAGTCTCCACTACTGGAACGGGAATCTCCTGTTTTATCCCATCGACGAACCGTAGAATTTCTTCATTCCCCTGCGGATCTCGGCTCCCGTGTCCCACAAATAACACCGCTTGCATGGTATTCCTCCTTTCCCCGTTTAATCCCCACAGACCGCTTCTACCAGCACCCGCACTGGAGCGTCTTCATGTTTAAAGCCCTCGATCTCTTTTACGCGCTTAAAGAACTTGTGGAACCGTTCATTTGGATGTCCTTCTTCCTTGTACTTGCGCAAAATCCGTTCAATCAGGCCGACAACCTCTTCCGGTTCAATTCCTTCCGCTACCGGCTGGCCCACATGAGCGTTACGACCCGTCGTCTTTGCACCAAGGAATAAGTCGAACTTTCCTTTTCTGAAAACAAGCCCAATATCTTCCGTTACCGCACCATAGCAGGCCATTCCACAGCCGTTAAAGCCAATCTTAAGCTCCTTCGGTACCTGCATGCCGCCGAACAATTCATCGATTTGCTCGGCATATGGAATTGCGTCCCTTTTCTCCCCGTCGCAGAAATCGCACGCCTTCAGCGTCACTACATCACCGACCGGCTGCACAAGCAGACCAGCCGCCCGCAATTTAGCGGTAATCTCCTCTGGCTTTACCGTTGGAACACTGACCCGAATCTGGTGATGTGGCGTATATTCCATCGTTCCTTTTTCGCCAACAATCTCCGCCAGCACCAGCATTTGCTGAGCCGTAATTTTTTTGTTAGCAACACCCGGAGATACAGCAAATTCAAAGATAGACTCCTGCACAAATCCGGCTGTCTCCAGGGGATTTGATTCAGGCGCCGTACCATACAACTTGCCAAGCGCTTCTTCTGCAAGCGCACGGGTGTATGATTTTTCGGCCTGTTGTTCCTGCTCACCCGCAAACACACTGTGAAGCGCCCACGGTTCGTTTTCTGGACGTAAACGCTGATGTGGAGCCAGCGCCTGCTTGTCCGCATTTAACGTATATTTGCGCTGATAACCGCGCGGCGTAATCATTTTTCCATCATAAAGCCGAGTCGAATTGTTTCCAATAATAACAGTGGTCAACATGCCGATTTCATGGTCCAGCATATGGGCCAAATCCGTAATGACGATTGACTGTCGCTCCCGATACGCGCTCTTGACAAGTCCAACCGGCGTGTCCGGCGAACGATATTTCAACAATATACGCTGAGCCTCTTCGATTTGGCGCGTCCGGCGCCCGCTTTTCGGATTGTATAAAGCAATAACAAAATCAGCCTGTCCGGCCGCCTCCAGCCGCTTTGCAATCAGTTCCCACGGAGTCAAATGATCGCTCAGGCTAATGGTGCAGGCATCGTGCATAATCGGAGCACCAAGCAAGGAAGCACACGAATTAATGGCTGAAATTCCAGGTATAACTTCGACCGCAATCCCTTCTTTCTCCGTCCATCCCTTTTCCATAAGCACTTCATATACCAATCCGGCCATGCCATATACACCAGCATCACCACTCGAAATAACGCCGACTACTTTGCCTTGTTCCGCCTGACGCACTGCCTCCTGAGCGCGTCCTACTTCCTCCGTCATACCGGTCTGAACCACGATCTGGTCTTCCCGCAACAACCCGCGAACAAGTTCCACATACGTGGTATAGCCAAGAATCACTTCGCATTCTTCAATTGCTTCGCGGGCTCGCTGCGTAATGTGCTCAAAGCTTCCAGGTCCAAATCCGATAATTAGTAATTTTCCGCGTTTTCCATCCATATATCTCACCCCATTACCGTTTTATTAATCAACCAAACATCTCGCTAACCGTTCTTTCAAATCCGCAACATTACGTGGCCTCGCTTCTGTCTCAGGGAAAAACGAAGGTACGAGTGCTTCCCATACATCAAACAAAAGAGGAACACCCAACTGTAGCCCTTCCAGCACATCGCGCCGCGCAAACACCTCATTCGGTGCACCTTCCAATGCAAGCCGTCCATCTTCGATAACAAACACCCAATCCGCCCACTCATAAGCTAGATCGATATCGTGCGTCGCCATCACAATGGTTGTCCCTTCTTCTCTGTGAATTCTTTCTAACTCTTTCATCAAAAGACGCGTATGCAGGCGATCGAGATATGCTGTTGGTTCATCTAGAAGTAAAAGCTCCGGTTCCAGTACCATTACTCCGGCCAGTGCTACTCTTTTCTTCTGGCCAAGGCTTAAGTGATGCACCGGACGCTCGCGGAAATGTTCCAGGCCGAAACGAACGAGCGCCTGTTCCACCTTCCGCTTCGCTTCATCATCCGAAAGACCTGCGCTGCATAAGCCGTATGAAATATCTTCAGCCACTGTGCTGGCGATAAGTTGCTGTTCCGGATCTTGAAAGACCAGTCCGACTTTCTGCCTGATTTGGCTGAGAAACGTACGCCGATAAGAGAATGCTTCCCCTTTCCACTTCACGACCCCGCGTTCTGGTGCATAAATTCCGTTCATATGCAAAAACAATGTCGATTTTCCGCAGCCGTTATGTCCGAGTAGTACGCAGCGCTTGCCTCTGGGCACCCGCATTGTCAGACCATTCAAAGCAGGAGTTTCACTTCCCGGGTATGTGTAGCACACATCCTCGATTTCCAAAAGCCAGTCCATTCTTCTCACCTTCCCGTCCACCATTCAAGCGCAACCAACAGCAAAAAAACTGCTGCCGCCTCGGCCGCGTATCTTCTCGAAACAAAAGCATGTGAAGAAGCTACTACCCTCAAGTCTCCATCAAATCCGCGCGCCGCAAGTCCAATCGAAAGCTGCTGATAACGCTGTACTGTCCGGGCAAATAATCGCGCAACCAATCCGCCGGCATCCCGCATCTTGCGCGAGAATCCATGTCGGGCTCCCCTTGCTTTATAGGCAATCCAAAGCTGTTCCACCGTTTCTAAAAACACGAAAACAAACCGATACATAACAAGCAACAAATCTGTCACCATACAAGGGACACCAATCCGCCGCAGCACGGCTAAAATTTCCGTAAATGGAACCGTCAACAAAATAAAATACAAACAAGAAACGGAAGAAAGCGAACGAAGCAATAACGCGCTCGCTTTCTTCATACCGGCCACGCCAATATATACATGAAAAACTCCGAAAGAATAAATAAATACCGTCTGCTCTGTTATCTCCGCTATTGACCGCGCCGTAATTTCCAGCATAATTGGCGGCAAGCTAAGCGCAAGAAATAAAGAAATTGCCCCCAATAGCCGCAAATAAATACGCCAAGGAATGCCGGCATAGCCCACAATCCAGACACTCATCCATACAAAAACTGCTATGTGAGTAGGCGCGTGCGCCACCATAACAAAACAAAGCATAATAATGCCAATTACCAGTTTCTGAATCGGAGATACATGGCGCAGGCGATTCGTATAAGCAAGCGTATCAAGCTGAATCTTCATCCGAACATTCCCGCTTTGTAGCCCGACCCTTATAATAACCGATGCCATACCCTATAATACCGGCGCCAAAGGCCGCCTGAAGCGCGAATAGAAGGCTTTCCGTCTCACTTCCCGGCGGTTCAAAAAGCGGCTCGAACCACGGTTTGTATTCTGGTGCCATTTCTGTCACCGCCTGTTCCGCCGCGCCGTCCGCTCCGCCAAAATCCGAATCTTTAATCATGACAAGCGGAATCACCATCAACGCAGCTACTACCAAAATAATCAATACATTCATTTTCCAAACCGAATTTTTCATAAAGAATTACGCTCCCCGTTTAATAGATTGCAGCGTGTTTAATTCTTGTCTGTTATACACCATAAGCCAGTTCCATACCAGCACCGTCAGCAACCCTTCGCTAATCGCGAGCGGAATCTGAGTAACCGCGAAAATTCCAGCAAACTTTGCGAAAGAAGCCAGCACTCCGCCACTTGCCGCCGGAAATGCCAGCGCCAACTGTAAAGAAGTAACAACATAAGTCGCCATATCGGCTAATGCCGCCGCCAGAAAAACGGCCAAACGTTGCTTTCCCGTTGAACGAACAGTCAATCGGTACACACTATATGCTACGAACGGCCCAACCACGGCCATGGAAAACGCATTTGCACCCAATGTGGTTAGTCCACCATGTGCCAAGAGTACGGCCTGAAACAAAAGCACAAAGCTTCCTAACACTGTCATCGCCAGCGGGCCAAACAATACCGCCCCCAATCCCGTCCCGGTCGGATGAGAACTGCTTCCTGTCACGGATGGAATTTTCAGCGCTGACAAAACGAATGCAAATGCGCCCGCCAACCCGAGAAGCAATTTCGTCTCCGGTTGCTCTTTTGTTAATCGCTTAAGAGAACGAAGTCCCATCAGGAAAAAAGGTAAAAACAGCACCCACCAAAAAACGGCCCAACCTACTGGCAAAAAGCCTTCCATAATGTGCATCGCATAAGCAGTGTTAGGTTCGTTAAGCGAAAAATAAAGCGCGAACCCCGCAACAACTGCAGCAAACGAGAGCATACGTTTTCTTTTCATTCACTTCTTCCTCCCTTTCATACATGCAATTTCTATCAGCAATAAGAAAATCTAGCAAGTTGCGCTCTCATCCTTTAATAATGAAAATAAAAAAGCATCTTTTCCCACAGAAAAGATGCTTCGGTAAACAAAAGCGCAAAATCAATCTACGTGCCTGTGTTATATGCCCCTTTGAACACCTCACCATCCTCGTGGTTTTGCAGTGTTTCTCTTCACGGCAGGTCTCCTGGCTTCGGGTCTGACGAACAACCGCCCCCTTCCCATTTCACAGGCAGAAATAGTGGGTTTAATATCAGCAGTGTTCTTCCCTTCACAGTGGCGGGACCGCGTCGGATTTGCACCGAACTTCCCTTTTAAGTTCTCCATTCCAGCATCTGGTGGAACTTTGAACACCGTAAAGTTTACATATACAGTTGTAAGTGAGCCCATGATAACATGAATTTGAAAATAATTCTACTGGTAAACACTTATTTTTTGAAAAATTATAGACTTTAGTACAGGAAAGAAATCAGAATACTAGTAACAGCGCCAACCTAATTTATAAGACTCAGGCTTACTATTACTTTCATGTAGATCGAATCAAAAGAAATAAGAAACCCTGCCTTTTGGCAGACAGGGGCGAAATTCAACTATTTAAGGCGATTAAAGTTTGGTATGGGTACCATCACATTACGGTAAATTCCCGGATTTTCCGCACCCGCAAATCGCGACTGTTTTCGGTTCTTCAATATTCACAATGAACGGCTGTTTTCCTGTCCCTTTGTGAGAGCCATCACAATACGGAGGGTTCCCAGTCAAACCACAAGCACAATAAGCTTTTTTTCCGGGTTTCTCTTGTATTACATAGGGTTGCTTCCTATCATACATAGCCATCTCCATTCCTCCTATATCCATCTTTTTTGCTCTTTCAACGTTCGTATTGTGATGAGAAAAAGGGTCGATTTACCAATTCCATTTTTTCCTAATACGAGACGGAAATATTCATCCGTTATTTAATCAATCGTAGAAACAAGAAGAAGCGGAACATGGAACTTATTTGATTTTATCTTTTTGCAAACACAACATTGGTAATTTTGCACATTATTTGATTCTAAAGCAGGGAATTCTTTTTCAAATTTCCATGGTCGAAGCCGTCTCATTTGGCAAATATATAGCTACCGATTAAGGGGTTAACAAACGGTTATTTGGCAATACTGGCTCTTATCATCACAATGATAAGGAGCGGATTATGTTATGAAAAAATCACTGATTACAAACTTACGAATGAAGCATTACGAAAGGAAGAGCGTGCGATTTCTGATGCTTTTTTCCGGCAGCGTGTGACGGCCGTTCGACTGATTCTTGAAGGTTTTTCTACGGTAAAAGCTGCAGAAGTACTGGGCATTTGTCACTAGTCTGAGACGCCTTAGAAAAAGGCGCCGCTCACGTAAATAACACCTGAAATTTTTCAAACGAAGAAAGGGAACTGACCCTTCCCTATCTAAGTTAAAAATATGCTTAAGAAATTTTCGAAATCACAAGTATGGATAATTGCTTTAGTGGTCTATGTGCTAAGTACCATTAATTACAAAAATCCTTCTACACTTGATAAGATATCCATTACTTTGGCATGTATCTTATCAGCTCTTGTCATCTGGAATTTCGTATTACACTTATATAAAGAAAGGATTGAAAAATGAACTATACCTTTAACAGTACAAAAGAGTTAAAACAGTTTATCGCAAAGGAAGTCTTGAGCTCGGCTGAAGCTATTGAATACCTAGGGATTAGTCGTGCACGTCTAAGCCAGTTAATTAAGAACGGCAAACTTATCCCCATCAAAAAACTGCAACGGGATAGTCTGTTCCTAAAAATCGATGTAGAGAAAAAAAAGTAAGAGCTTGAAGAGTTAAGGAAGAAATACAGACCATATGATTAAAAATAAGACCCGGCTACACCGAGTTATTTTTGTTCTGGCATCCATGTGAATACGTAGTCAGGTTTCGAATTCTTTAGGACAAGCTGACCGTTTTCTGTATGTACTTCCCGTTTGCCTGTATCGATAAGCTTCTGAAGGTCTTCGGGTAAGGGGATATTGCCGTTTCCTGTTGCGGCCAAGTAAAGGAATCTCTATCTCTGTCTGAGCTCACCTTTCGCTGTGAATGTGGTTTTGTGGCAAACAGGGACTAGAATGCTGCTACCAATGTCAAAAATGAAGGATTGCGACTGTTAACATAACTATAAATAGAGCATGGAACAGGCTCAATAGCTAAGTAAATTTCGTACTGTTAGGTATGATTACCTTAGAAGCCCCCATCTCCAAGCGAAGCGTAGGTGACGGGTAATTCACATTGAATATAGGTTTTTGTCTATGTCATAAACCTATATATAAACATAATTTATGATGAGCGCTAACACTCGAAATATAAAGGAGGTATACTCGATGTACTGGTATCATGATCCAAATTATGTGCAGCAGTATAGTCCGGACATACAACAATATGATTACTACGTTTATCCTGACCTTGAGAGACAACCACAACTATTTGGGAGAGTTAATCAACTTGAAAGGCGTGTAAATGAACTAACCTTGCAAGTAAATCAGCTGCAAAATACGGTGGAACGTCATACAAGAAGGCTAAATCGGTTAAATCAACGTCTACGTGTAGTTGAGAATAGGCTGCAAATACCTTTTACTCCTTATGAAGGTGGATTTTAATCAATCCAAGACCTTAAAAAACCTAATATAGGAAAAATCCTCATTTAGGGTTCTTAAATCGTTAATGTACAAAAGAATTGTAAATCTACAGCTTGATGCTCAACGTCCGATAAGCTCTGTTATGCATAATCTGTTATGCATAAAGAGATTATCGGACGTAAGCAAACAAATGTAACTTACTTACTATTCTCCATCACGTTTTTATGGTGCAATTTTTGTTCCCATAAGTGAAGGAAGTGTATAGGATGTCAGATTATTTCCAATTGGATTAATTCCAGTTGTGAATTCGAGCCTAATGGATAGTCTATCATTTGCATTTAATCTGCGTTGTATTTTTCTTCCTACGGTATTGGTTCCCGTTGCTCCAGTGGGACATGAAATCACAGCATTACCCTGTATGCATCTGTGAAAATTGCTCATTATTTTCATCTCTCATTCGTTGTGTATAGGTATTTATTATTCTATTTTCTGAAAGTTGTCCTTGAAGCGGCATGTACCTACTAGAAATATCTTTCTTGAGATTTTACGTCTGATAACGTTCATTAAGTAGGCTGACTTAGATTAAAGTAACAGCAAAAAATCCCCGCCATCCATATGGATAGCGGGGTATCTTTTACCATTTCATTAAATTTTTATTGCAAAATTTCAGCTTTTTTAGTGAGATAGTTGCAAATATGATTTTGCAAGCCAGCTATAAGGTTGTTTCTATCCCTCATAGGTAAGCTACAAACTCATTTTACATGAAAACATACATAATGAGAATCCTGGCGGTAGACGATGGATTTTAACTGTTCATTTCCATAACTATCCTTATATACCAATATTTTTAGACTTAGCGTACAATTTTTCCGAAATATTGGTTGTACCCCTCTTTCTAAATCAACAAAGAACTGATTGCGCTTCAGTCAACCAGTTCTTTATATTAGAAATTCTGTGAAATAAATTTTAAAAACTTGGGGAATGGATATAAATTCTTTCGCTATTTTTAATTACGATGATTTTATTTTTTTCTTTCCGAAAAAGTGATACTATTTGTTACATAAACAATATAAGGTGGAATTCTTATGCAAAATAAATCTATTTTAGCTTATACTCTAATTCTTTTACCTCTCGCAATATCAATTTATTTTTTAATTAACCCCAAAGCTTTAATACCTAACGGATATGAATTAGCCATTGATGGTTATGTAATATCCAGAACCTTAATATTTATTTTTACTTTTTATTTATTATCTAAACTGGGATATTTTATTACTAACAAAAAAGATTAGCTAATTTACGCTAATCTTTCAGCTTGTAGACAAAGTCTAACTTCCAGGCAGGTCTACAAGCTGAAATGCAACCTTCTTTTCCTATAATCTGTAACTTTAATCTTTCATATTAAAGATACGAGAATGATGCAGAAGTCGATCCAACATCGCTGTCGCAAGAACTGGCTCTCCCAATACTTTTCCCCATTCACCAAATGACTTGTTAAATAAGTAAACTTGGCTTTACGAATGTGCGAAGCTTTTTCTCCAACTTTCCTTCTTGGTCTGCTTTTCGTAACTGAGAGTTGAGTTAGCTCCTGCTTCTATCATACGTTTATGCAAATAGTCTTTATAGCGGTCTGGTTTACTTCCTCGGCTCGTTCGTTTCTTTTTCAAAGGCAGGGAGTTTTCCCAAAGATACTTACGAACTGTTTTTCGATCAATCCCAAACTGCCGGGCAATGTCAAAGATAGACATTCCTTTCCGGTATAACTCCTTAATCATAAAAAATTCCCCTCTCGTAATCATGAACCATAGCTCCTCTCAGATATCTATGGTTCTTATTGAAAATAGTATCAATATGTAACTACTCCTAGAAGGTCATTAACCTATGTCAATGTACTAGATTCCCTTTACCAACTAATCACAGTGAAAAAGACATCGTCTTCTTTCCTTGTTCCCTTTTCTAGCATTTACCCGCTACCAAAACATTACCAAAGGCACAGAATTGCCCCTAGAATAAATTCTAGATTATTGAATTAAAAACCCAGATGGAACGGCCTTGTTGTATGCAGCACGATTGGCACTCCGCTGCTTGCTCGGAATTTCGACCGCGCCTAGTACTCCCTGCTGAAAAAATCGGGTCTTCCAAAGATTCGCTTCCACGATTTACGTCATAGACACGCTACTCTTATGTTGAAACAAGGAGTACATCCAAAAATCGTAAGCGAACGGTTAGGTCACTCAAATATCAACATCACGTTAGATACGTATTCGCATGTCTTCCCAGGACTGCAAGAAGCGGCTGCAAAAGAGTTTGGAAAATCGCTTTTCGGAGCCAAAAAAAAGGTAAAAATGCACTTTAGCAAAATAAAAGTTTGCAAAATGTTTGCAAATAGCCTCAAAACACAAAAAGACGCGGGTGCATAAAATCGCGCAAACCCGCGTAATTACTGACTTTATCGTGGTTTATTATCATAATTTCGTGACCATTTTGGTGACCACCTATGACCATTAAAAACCCCGGCCTTGTGCCGAGTTATTTTTGTTCTGACATCCTGTAAATGCGTAGTCAGGTTTCGGGTTCTTTAGTGCAAGCTGGCCGTTTTCTGTATGTACTTCCCGTTTGCCTGCGTGGACAAGCTTCTGAAGGTCTTCAAGTAACAGGATAGCCCCTGTTTTGTCTACACGGGAGAAATAGCGTTTGTTCATTTGCACACTTCCTTTTTGTTCTATATCACAACAAAAAGAAGATATGGGGAATGTTTTTGGGCAACCAAAATAGTGTTGAAAAACGGCTCACAAGTCAGCTTTTCATTTTTAAATACAAACAATGTACATTTGTCCTATGTGATACATCCATACACAATCCGTTTTCCTTCATAGTATGTAGTATGTCAAATTTGGAAGGAGGAAATTTGTAAATGTCAATTAATTTTGATGAAACAGCTAATGTAAATGAATGTGATGCGCGCGCGGTCCAACCTACCCTAACAGGAGGCAACCCTATTATCAAAATTCCAGTACTACTTCAGGAAGTGTCGGTGCAGCTGCCGCTAAGAGCGCGTATTACTTTTCCAGAAGATGTGCTTGAAATCAAGAAAATTAAAAAGCGCGTAAAATTAACGCAATGCCGTCTTATCCAACCGCGTACCTTGCCGGGTGAAACACCCCGCAGTAAACTGTTCCTAAGTGGTTTTGTGCGCAAAAATATTCAGTATGCAACACCTACATGCCATAGTGATGAGGATGAGGTACGCTCTGTGATTCATTCGCTAACGGTTGATGTCCCGTTCGATTGTGTGGCGGAAATTACGACGTTCCTTACGCCCCCGGTGGGTCCTTTCTTTAATGTGCGCAACGAATTCGATTTTCTTGTAGAGCAGCCGCTACCCGCTGGCTTTCCGTCCAAAGACCGCCTCATGTCCACAGATTTATCCCAGTTTCATCAACAAAGCGTTGAATTTTTCAACGAACAGGTCTTCTGCGAACTGGTTCGCGCTGATATTACCGAATGGGATGAAGCGACCGATCGGGAGCCACTGGTAAATGGTCCATTCGAAGAAGGAACGTTCAGAAACATTGTAGAGAAGATGGTGCTCGATATTACGGTCAAAGTCTTACAGAACCAGCAAGTACGCGTTGACAGCCTTTAATATCTCCAGAATATTTTAAAGACGTATGAAGAAGCAGCCGCTGGCACAAAGGAATATCGACTTTGATTTGGTCAGCACGGTTCGCAACAAATAAAAACACCCCGCCATCCGGACGACCGGATAGCGGGGTATCTTTTACCCCTTTCTTGAATTCTGGTTACAAAACTTCAGCTTTTTTAGTGAGATGGTTGCAGCGATGATTTGTCAAGCCAATTTATACGATTGTTTCTATCCCTCATAGGTAAGCTACAAACTGAGAAATTGAACCTTGATACTCGACAGTAACCTAGCATCAGCCGTCACAAGTCCCTTTAGAAACGCTTGTACATCTGCATTTTCTTTGTTTTCTTCTAAAAACTTTTTGATTTTTTCAAGGTTCATTGTTCATTCCTCCTTGCCTTGCAGTACGAGCCTACAAGTCATATTCGCCCGGTTTTATGCCGTATGGTATGGGGCAATAAAAAGGCTACCTTAAAATGCAGCTAGTTTTTTCTTATTGTCTACAGTTTTGGACCTTTACCAAAAAAGGCTGGCTTTTCATTATTTAACAAGAAAGAAAGTATATTTATCCGATGGATTCTCTATCTCAAACACGATTTTATCCCCATTACTATCATATTGTTGGTTAGGAACTAATTCTTTCGTTTTATTTATCGTATCGAATTGATATACTTTTGCATCTGAATATCCTTTAAATTCTAGTTGAAATTTTTCATAAGGTCCTCTGATTTCTACGGTTATAGGATTAGATATCGCACCTAAAGATTTGACATCATTTAAGTACTGCATATCTTCCCTTAACACTACTGAATGATTTATATATTTATTTTTAATATAAAAACTCCCTTTAACATTAGAGGAGTTACTCAATTTTAACTCATGAACACCTATTTCTTCGCCATCCTCTATACCATTATTATCACTGTCTTTGTTGTTGGGATTTAAATTCATTTCTATTTCTATACCATCATCTATCCCATCGCCATCTGTATCTTTTAGTGTAGGATCAGTATGATATTTTTCTATCTCATCTTGGCTATTAAGTCCATCCCCATCTTCATCCACTTTTTTGGTTAAAGCAGGTTTTTTTCCCACATAAATAGATAGCGTCTTTTGATCCCATTCGACTTCTTTACCAAGTGATTCAGAGAAAAATCTTAAAGGTACATATACGGTTCCGTTATAAATAAAACCAGGTTTAGATGTTGTTTTTTGTTCTCCATCGAAATAATACTTTAATGGTAAAAAGTCTACCTTGATAGAACTAGCAGCATAGACTACTCCTGAGCAGAAAATTGTTCCTGCTAAGAAACCAGCAGAAAGAAGCTTGATGTTTTTCGCCTTGCTCACAGAACTTTCCTCCTAGTCAATAATTCAATTATAAACATTTATAACATTCTTACTGATATATCGTTATTAACCAGGACTAATTATACATGTATTTAGACTTATTTATAATTTTTGTTATAGATATTACTTTTCTCCATTGCTCATACGTCATGTCAGACGGTACATAAATCACTTTACTTTTCGCATCCCGTGCGATGCGCTTACCAAGCTGTTCAGCAGCCTTGATGCGGTCTTTTATGCTCGGTGTTTTGTCGACAAAATATAGTTGCAATGAAATCTGAAATACTCAATAGTAAATATCAGGATAATAAACTAATGAGAGAGGCAGGAATCGAATTATGGATTTACATACTGTTCGTACCTATTGCTTGGAGAAAAAAGGAGCCATCGAAGATTTTCCGTTTGGTAAGGATATACATGTGTTCAAGATATGCGGAAAAATGTTTGCTCTTCTTTCGAATCGAAATGGGAGCCTACACATCAGTCTAAAATGTGAACCAGAAATCTGTGAGATTTTACGCGAACAGTACCCTGCAATTAAGCCTGGTTATCATCTAAATAAACGACACTGGAACACTATCGAAGCCGACGGCAGTATTCCAATCGAGGAGATTTTCGGTATGATTGACCGTTCCTATCAGTTAGTTTTTAAAGGGTTGAAAAAGGCTGAAAGAGAGCTAATTACCAACTCGTTAAGAATAAAATAAAAAGCGCTCATATGATTCCGAGCGCCGTGGCGATTTGGAAGATCGCCTCCTTCTTTTTCATATAGTACTGCTCCTTTGTCAGTCCCATATCCAGATAAAGCGTAATATCCTTTACTCGCGTCGTCCCCAAGTACTTTTCTTCGATAATACGACGTTCTATTTCGTCCAATGTGTATTGTAAGGCGCGTTCAATCTGACGCACTTTCATTTCTTTCTGCTTATCTGATTCGTACAACGCAGGAAACAGCCCTCTCACACCTTGTTCTTCTTGCTCTTTCCGGTTCTGCACAGCTACCCGGAGAGCCTTGTACTTTTTCAGTTCTTTAACAACAACCTTGCGTACTTCTTTCTCAATTAACTGCTGATAAAGAGGATAATTGCTCAGCAACCATTTTCGACTCCCCCTGCTCATGGTAAAATATTCTTGTCGAGTAAGAGCAGGGAACCCCTCTCCGGTTGGTGGCCGGGAGGGGACTTTTGTTTTTTACTTCCAAAATATTGTGTTAAACTTGCTCTTTCGGCAGTTCTTCTGTGAAAATGCCGTCCACGTTATCTAATGCCCAAATCCGTTCCTGATAAGCGATAAGCTTTCAACCACAAATTCTTGAATTGCGCTACTGCTGAAAACAATTGTTATCTTCTGCATCCCGTTCGCTCCTTCTCACAAGTAATGTTAACTGTAAGTAGCTAAAACTAAAGTTAATTTTTAACATTTTGTCGTATATTATTTACATTTTGTCTTATATATTTTACAATAAAAACAGGAGGTGACATTATTGCTGTGGAATCGCATCGCAGTATGCCGTGCTGAAAAGGGATGGACACAACAAGAACTTGCTAAGCGCGTAGGCGTGAGTCGACAAACGATTGCGTCGATTGAAAAGAACAAGTATAACCCCTCGTTGATTCTTGCATTTAAGATTGCTTTGTCTTTTGAAAAATCCTTGACTGAAATATTTGGTTACCAGGAGGAAAATGAATTATGAAGATTCTTGGCATTTTTTTTATAATTACAGCAATCGTAGCCCAACTCTTTATTATGAAGTTTCAGGTCAGTCCTGAAGGAAATGACGAGCGTGGTAAATATATCCAAGTCAAAACCTCGTCTTTCTTGTATTCGTTTCTGTCTTGGGCCGTTGTCATCTCGTTCTTTCTTTCTAGCAAGAATGTTTTCACGTCAGAGCAGATGCTGAATTTGCTTCTATTTTTCTACGTTTCCCTCAATATCGTTGGTGCAGTATATATCTTTTGGAAACGCAAGACTTGCTAGGCATCCTTAGGGATGCTTTTTTACTTTGGAAAGTCTCGGTTCGCCAAAACTGTATAGAATGAAAGTATAAGAAAAGCTACTTTCCCTAGTAACGGTGTGTTAACTCGTTTGCTATTTTTTGCAACTCTCGCATTGGTACTTTATATTTCCTTCCTCAAGGAAAAATTAAAAGCCGGGAGCTTATATCAGGATTGTGGCAACATTTATAGGAACAACAGTACTCTCGCGCAACTTAGATCGCACTTGGTTTCGACTTATGAAAAAGGCCAATGTACCTCGTATTTGATTCCATGACCTACCTACGCTATACACATGCTACTCTTATGTTGAAGCAAGGAGTGCATCCAAAAATCGTAAGCGAACGGTTAGGTCGCTCAAATATCAACATCACGTTGGATACGTATTCGCACGTCCTCCCAAGACTGCAAGAGGCAGCCCTAAACAGTTCGCTGACACCCTTTTCCGGGGCAAAAAAGATGCCAAAAAATCGCTTTAGCGAAAAAAAGGGTTGCAATTGGGCTGCAATTTACCCAAAAACATAAAAGGACGCGGATGCACAAAACAATTCTTCTGGATTGTTATCCCGTTGCATTTTATTTGATTTTACCCTTTTGTAAACAGTTCGTTTGCAATTTGGTTTGCAGTTTCCATAATAAAAAATCTCGGACTTTGCACCGAGCTATTTTTGTTCTGGCATCCATGTAAATGCGTAATCAGGTTTAGAGTTCTTTAGGACAAGCTAGCCGTTTTCTGTATGGACTTCCCGTTTGCCTGCATGGACAAGCTTCTGAAGGTCTTCGGGTAAGAGGATAGCCCCTGTTTTGTCTATGCGGGAGAGGCAACGTTTGTTCATTTGTACACTTCCTTTTTGTTCCATTTCATAAAAAAAGGATCGCCTCCGAAATAAACATCTATAATGCAAATATAGAATTTACCTCTCATTCTATAATTTCTATATTTATTACAGATGATGTTGCAAAACCAGCATAAAAATCCAATATTATGAATAAAAACACACGGCTGACAATGAAAGTGATAGCGATTTTTACCGTGCCAGCGTGGTTGCTCCATTCCCTGTTTATTTTTCAAAAAGGAGAAGACACGTTCAATTTCTGAACGACGCTGGAATAAAGCACGACCAAAGGTCGTCTTTAGGAAAGTAAGCATAACACGGGCAAATGCATCTTTTCTCCTCCCACATTTTCTTTTATTTAAAGGGTCAACATAACTTTTCTTGAAATGCCAAGTCTTCCTGTTACATATTTCGTTTAAGGAATATCTAGCAGTCTATAAACGTCAGAACATGTTGTAAAACAGGGTCCTTGCATTATCTGTTAAAAATTTGGGCATCATAAGAGTATCCATCTCGTTGGTTAATGGTTTGTGTGGTACTCACCATTCTTCCCAAACAGGTGGTTTTTTTATTGCCAATTATTCATAGAGTGTGTTTGCAACGCCCTCTATGATATAATAGTAAAAAATATTTTTAATCTATAAATAATAGTGATACACTATGATAGGATAGGATTATAATTGATCCAGAAAAGGTGTGTGACTAGGTCGCGCCTGGCTTGCTATAGCGCCTAAGCAGGAGCGCCTACATCCTTTCTGCAAATCTTAGGGTATAAGGGACGGTAAAAATGAGTAACAGACAAACTAGAACAGACGTTATCTTAATTGGTGCCGGAATTATGAGTGCGACTTTGGGAACACTGCTGAAAGAATTAGTGCCGGACTGGAAAATTACAGTGTTTGAGAGGCTCGCAAACGCAGGAGAGGAAAGTTCTAACGAATGGAATAATGCGGGAACGGGGCATTCGGCACTATGCGAGCTTAACTACACCGTCGAAAAACCGGACGGATCCATAGATATTAGCAAAGCTATAAAAATTAATGAACAGTTTCAGCTTTCAAGACAGTTTTGGTCTTATCTTGTAAACAGCAATCTGATACGTAATCCGAAGGACTTTATCATGCCATTGCCTCATTTAAGTTTAGTACAAGGGGAAAAAAATGTAACGTTTTTAAAAAAACGTTTTGAAGCGCTGTCTAAAAATCCCCTGTTTCAAGGGATGGAATTTTCCGATGATCCTCGAAAACTGATGGAATGGATTCCGCTTATTATGAAAGACCGTAAATCGAATGAACCTATAGCGGCAACAAAAATCGACTCTGGAACTGATGTCAACTTTGGCGCTTTAACACGCATGTTATTTGACCACTTAAAGAGTAAAAACGTTGATATAAAATTCAAACATAATGTTGATGATATTAAACGTACTAGCGACGGCTCGTGGGAATTGAAAGTGCGGAATGTCGATAGCGGTACCGTCGAACGCCATACTGCAAAATTCGTCTTTATCGGCGCCGGTGGAGGAAGCCTGCCTTTACTGCAAAAATCCGGTATTCCTGAAGGAAAACGTATTGGAGGATTCCCGGTAAGCGGACTATTTATGGTGTGTAATAATCCAGATGTTGTAGCGCAGCATCATGCAAAAGTATACGGTAAAGCTAAGGTTGGTGCTCCTCCAATGTCTGTTCCGCATCTTGACACAAGATTTATCGACAATAAAAAATTGTTGCTCTTTGGACCGTTTGCCGGCTTCTCACCAAAGTTTTTAAAAAACGGTTCAATGTTTGATTTGTTAGGTTCCATAAAACCGAATAATGTCTTAACTATGTTGGCAGCAGGCGCAAAAAACATTCCATTGACAAAATACCTGATCCAGCAAGTTATGTTATCGAAAGAAAAACGCATGGAAGAATTACGCGAGTTTATTCCGAACGCCAAAAGCGAGGATTGGGATATAGTGGTAGCGGGCCAACGTGTGCAAGTTATCAAAGATACTGAGGCCGGCGGTAAAGGAACACTTCAATTTGGTACGGAAGTTGTTAGTGCCGCTGATGGCTCGATAGCTGCATTGCTCGGCGCTTCTCCGGGTGCTTCTACTGCCGTTCACGTTATGCTTGAGGTATTAGAAAAATGCTTCCCACAACATATGAAAGAGTGGGAACCGAAAATAAAAGAAATGATTCCTTCTTATGGCGTGTCACTAGCGGAAAACCCAGAGCTTTTCCAAGAAATTCATACTTCAACAGCGCAGACGCTTGGCTTAGCGGTTAAAAAACAGTACGCATACGCATAAAGACGGTCCTTATTTGTCACGACCATGCCGGACACAGAGGGACGGTTCTACTGTATGTTCAGACATTTCCTTATGCTTATATTTATTACGGAAACACTATGTCCATAGGAAGGCAAATCAGCAATGCCGTACTAGTAAAATTGGCAAATCCGAAATAACCGAAAAACCCGTATGTGAAAGGAAGCATAAATTGCCGTTTTGGCAAATTTATGCTTCCTTTAGTTTTTTAACGAACTAAATACCGGTATGTTCGTAGAACCGTCTAACGAAACATTTGGTATCTACCTGGAGAATTGGCTAGAGGATAAAAAAACACAGTCCGGCCTAGTACATGGAAATCATACCGCTGGCTTGTCCGCCGCATTCTCCCGCACCTGGGCCATGTTCCTATTGCCAATCTAAAGCCACAACAGCTACAGAAAATGTATGTGTCCCTGCAAACAGAGAACAAACCGCTATCCTCCCGCTCCGTCCTTAAAGCTCACCTTGTCATTAAAGAAGCCTTGGACAGGGCTTTGAAATGGGGATTGGTACAGCGAAACGTAGCGGATATGGTAGACCCACCACAGCCGACAAAAGCAGAAATCAAAGTATAGGATGCAGAAAGCGCAGTAAAGTTCCTAGAGCTGGCTAAAAAAACCCGGTACTACATCGTGTTTATGCTTGTACTCACAACCGGTATGTGGAAGGGAGGAATCCTTGGACTACGTTGGGAAGACATTGATTTAGACATGGGGCGGTTGTCTATCCGGCAGGCATTAGGCAGAGACAGGCTACTCCCTTCAAGAGCCGAAGTCCCGCAGTGGCTTCCGCATGGTTTCACTTACCGATGAAACTATAGAGGCGCTGCGTGCCGGTGAACTTTACCAAGACCACGGCCTTGTTGTATGCAGCACGATTGGCACTCCGCTGCTTGCTCGAAATCTCGACCGCGCCTGGTACTCCCTGCTGAAAAAATCGGGGCTTCCAAAGATTCGCTTCCAGATTTACGTCATACACACGCTACTCTTATGTTGAAGCAAGGAGTGCATCCAAAAATCGTAAGCGAACGGTTAGGTCACTCAAATATCAACATCACGTTGGATACGTATTCGCACGTCCTCCCAGGGCTGCAAGAGGCAGCTGCTAAACAGTTCGCTGACACCCTTTTCCGGGGCAAAAAAGAGGTCGAAAAATCGCTTTAGCGAACAAAAGGGTTGCAATTGGGTTGCAATTTACCCAAAAAAACAAAAAGACGCGGATGCACAAAATCGCGCAAACCCGCGTCATTCCTGACTTTATGTATGGCGGCCCCGAGAGGACTCGAACCTCCGACGCACGGTTTAGGAAACCGACGCTCTATCCAGCTGAGCTACGGAGCCTTGTAAAAATCGATACCTAATTTATTATACACATATGCCTTTCTTTTTTCAAACTCTCACCTTACTATCTAATACAAATCACAACTGCACACTCGCCATTATATCGCCGATTTTCCCGGAAATTGCCCGGTAACACTTCCAAAACAACAAAACTAAACGACCATTTTTCGCAAAAAAGAAAAAGGGACTTTCTTATGAAAAGCCCCTCTCTTACTCCCCTTTGCTTACGATGTCACGCCTACAGAAACAGTTTCCGGCAATGTGCTTCCACCATCAATCACCACATGCGTTCCAGTAATGTAGCTTGACTCATCAGAAGCCAAAAAAGCCGCCAGCTCTCCGACTTCCTCAATGCGTCCCAGTCTTCCTAACGGTACTCCGCTTGCAATTCCATCAACGACGGCATTAGGATTCGTTGCATTCGATTCCTTCGCAATTTGCTCTGCCATCGGTGTCAGAATGTATCCAGGACAAATCGCATTCACTGTTATATTATAACGCGCGACTTCCCGTGCTAATGCCTTAGTAAAGCCTAAAATAGCCGCTTTTGTCGTCGCATAAGCCGTTTCCCCTTCATCAGCTACCATCGTTCCGGTCACAGAGGACATATTTACAATCTTTCCGTATTTATTTTCCACCATGTTTGGCAGAACAGCTTTTGTTACGTTCCATACACCCTTAATGTTTACATCAAATTGAAAATCTCTTGTATCATCACTCATATCCAAAAAGCTTGCAAGCCTAATAACGCCTGCATTGTTCACAAGAACATCAATTTTCCCAAAATCCTGAATGGCTTGATCGATGCATTGCTTAATTTCTGTAAAGTTTGTCACATCAACCTGATAAGCTGTAGCCGCATATCCTTGCGATTCGAGTTGTTGCTTAACCTCAAATACCCGTTCAGACATATCAAGCAGTACAACATGAGCACCGTATTTTGCAAAAGTTCTGGCAATACCTTCCCCATTTCCCATTGCTGCTCCTGTAACAACCGCAATTTTGTTATTGAGCTTTCCCATTCTCTCTCTCCTATCAATGAAATTAATCTATCCTAAATTATAATATTAAACGAACAAATATCTACAATAATACCATTTTTTCTACAAATTGTTCACAATTAGCCAGTGCTTCAAAAGTTATATAAAGCAAAAAGACGTACCACAGTTCTTATTGTGTACGTCTTTTCTGCTCTATGCTTACTTTGCTTTCGGTACAAGCTTTTCCAGACCGCCCATATACGGACGAAGCGGTTCTGGAATCAGAACGCTACCGTCTTCCTGCTGATAATTCTCTAAGATCGCAGCCATCGTACGGCCAATTGCTAGGCCTGAACCATTCAATGTATGCACGAATTCCGGTTTCGATTTAGCTTCACGCCGGAAACGGATTCCCGCACGGCGAGCCTGGAAGTCTTCAAAGTTACTGCAGCTCGAAATCTCGCGATACGTATCATAGCTCGGCAACCATACCTCGATATCGTATTTCTTCGCCGCTGTAAAGCCCAAATCACCTGTGCACATGCTCATTACACGATACGGAAGCCCAAGAATCTGTAGCACCTTCTCCGCATTATTTACGAGGCTTTCCAGCTCATCATACGATGTTTCTGGTTTAACGAACTTGACAAGTTCGACCTTATTGAATTGGTGTTGACGAATAAGACCACGCGTATCGCGCCCCGCAGACCCAGCCTCAGAACGGAAACAAGCACTGTATGCCACATAGCGGATCGGGAGCGTATCTCCTGGAATAATTTCTTCACGATGATAATTTGTCACCGGAACTTCCGCTGTCGGTATGAGGAAATAATCAGTATCCGCTACTTTGAAGGCATCTTCTTCAAATTTTGGCAATTGACCGGTGCCAATCATACTGTCACGATTCACAATGTAAGGTGGCATAATCTCTTCATAGCCGTGTTCAGTTGTATGCAAATCGAGCATAAAGTTAATCAATGCACGCTCCAGTCGCGCGCCAAGCCCTTTGTAGAACACGAAACGGCTTCCGGTAACTTTGGCCGCCGCTTCAAAATCAAGAATGCCAAGGCTAGCTGCAATATCCCAATGCGGCTTCGGCTCGAATGTAAATTTCGGAAGCTCGCCCCAATGGCGCACCGGCACATTGTCATCTTCCGTCAAACCGACCGGCACACTTTCATGCGGCACGTTCGGAATCCCAAGCATAATCTGAGAAATTTCTTCTTCCAGCACACGGATCTGTTCATCATATTCTTTGATTTTTGCGGATACTTCTTTCATCTCCACGATTAAATCATCCGCATTTTGCTTTTCTTTTTTCAAACGCGCGATTTCATCCGATACAACATTACGTTTATTTTTCAACTGTTCGCTCTCCGCCAGCAGCCTGCGACGCTTTACATCCAGATCCTCGAATTTATCGATTTCATTCAATTTCTCGCCGCGTGTTTCCAGCGCTTTTTTAATAGCGGCAAAATCATTGCGAAGGCGTTTAACATCTAACATGCATATCTCCTCCTGAATCCTTACTTGGAAAATAAAAAATCCCCTCCCTACTCAGGGACGGGATGATCCGTGTTGCCACCCTAATTCAGCATACAGCGCTCGCATGGCGCCTGTATGCCCTCTTACACATGATAACGGATGTAATATGATCCGGCTCTTCACCGCTAGCTCAGAGATGGATTTCAGCGGCCTGTCCGTTCGGTTCGCACCTTCCACCGACTCTCTGGACGCACAGCTTCCGCTTACTTGTTCCCGTCATAGCCTTTCCTTATTTGTTTAGAAAAAAACTATATAACTATACTCTACTATATCCGGAAACAAGATGCAAAATGTATCTCGCAAATAAATATCAAGAAAAAACGTTCAATGATCAGGAGAACCAGCCTTTAATCATGTTCCCAAGGCTTGAAAAAATGTCGCCAATGAAACCGAAAAATGCACGGAATGCAAGACGAAGCCAGCCTGCTTCTTCCACTTCTTCTTTGGCAACCAACGTGCCGCCAGCCTTTTGTTCGTCGATCGGACGCAGGAATTCATCCGACTTGCCGTTCGGCCCAACAACTTTTACGTAACCTACAGCTTGTCCTTGTTTTACCGGCGCCGTTACTTCCTGCAATACAGCCTTCGGTTTATAAGCCCCTTCTTCTCCCTTTTTGACCGGATACAACACCTGCTTACTGGTCACAGCGGCCACTTCTTTTGCCGTTCCTTTGTTGACTTTTGCATTCTCTCCACCTGAAATTTGAGCGCCCTGGGCAAGCAACGGCTGCATTTTATAGTTACTAAACCCATAATCCAACAGCTTGCTCGTTTCTGTAAAACGACTTACAAATGATTTGGTACCCATAACAACTGTAATCAGGCGCACTCCGTTCCGTTCCGCCGTACCTGTAAAGCAGAAACCGGCCGCATTCGTATGACCCGTTTTCAAACCGTCTACACCTTTGTATTGTTTTACAAGTCCCGGAAGCATCCAGTTCCAGTTATCCATTTTCAAAGCCTGTGGCGTACCTTCACGAAATATTTTCCGCGGAATTTTTGTCGTCTCCAACACTTCTGGATGCTGGGTAATAAGCTCTTTTGCCAAAATAGCAGCGTCACGAGCGGACATTACAGTATCCCTGTCAGCGGATTCTGGTGCGAATGCCTTCAAATCCGCAAGCGGTAATCCGGTTGAATTCGCGAAGTATGTCTGCGTCATGCCAAATTCTTTCGCTTTTTGGTTCATCAGCTTTACAAACTCGTTTTCCGAACCGGCCACCGTTTCGGCCAGCATAACGGTAGCATCATTGGCGGAGTAAATCGCCATCGCTTCATACAGCTCTTTTACAGTATGTACGTCTCCCTTGGCAAGATACACACCCGAACTACCCGATTTACCTAAGAACGCGCCGTAATCGTCAACCGTTACTTTCTGGTCCCAAGTAATTTTTTTCTTTTTAATCGCATCCAACACTAAATATTCGGTCATCATCTTAGTCATACTGGCCGGAGGAAGCGCTTGGTTCTCATTGTATTTATAAAGAATTTTCCCTGTAGTGGCCTCAACCATAATGGCGGATTTGACATCCAGATTCAACGCTGGAGAAGCCGCCTGAGCCTGTCCGGGATTTATCATAAAAATAGGCAAAAAGAACATCAGCAACGCCAATGCTAAAGCCAGCGGTTTCTTTATCTGTTTCATATACATTGACAACTTTCGCACCTCCACTTTATTTAAACAACAATATGATTCTACCATACAACATAAAAAAAGACAGGGAGTTTATGCCCTGTCTTGCTAACTATTTTTTAACAACAACCTTTACAGCGAATAGTTCGGCGCCTCTTTCGTAATTTGCACATCATGCGGATGGCTTTCTCTCAACCCAGCATTAGTAATACGAATAAAGCGCGAGTTGTTCTTCAGTTCTTCGATCGTTCTTGTGCCGCAGTAGCCCATGCCTGCCCGCAAGCCCCCAACCAGTTGGTACACTGTATCCGCCAGCGGTCCTTTGTACGGGACACGGCCTTCAATCCCTTCCGGCACAAGCTTTTTATCATCTTCTTTTTCTTGGAAGTAACGGTCTTTACTTCCGTCCTTCATCGCACCGAGAGAGCCCATACCGCGGTACACTTTAAAGCGGCGGCCTTGATAGATTTCAGATTCGCCCGGGCTTTCTTCACAACCAGCAAACAGGCTTCCGATCATGACAACAGACGCGCCGGCGCCAATCGCTTTCGTAATGTCGCCGGAATATTTGATACCGCCATCTGCAATAATCGGGATATTATATTCTCTGGCCACCGTTGCGCAATCATAAATGGCTGTAATCTGCGGTACCCCAATACCTGCAACGACACGTGTCGTACAAATGGAACCTGGTCCGATACCAACTTTAACCGCGGAAGCACCCGCCTCGATAAGCTCTCGCGTTGCTTCACCTGTTGCCACATTCCCTGCAACAATTGTTAAGTCAGGATACTTGGCCCGCATTTCTTTTACAGTGTCAATCACACCCTTGGAATGACCATGAGCTGTATCAATAACCAAACAATCTACACCGGCTTTAACAAGCGCTTCTGCGCGGTCAAATGTGTCTTTGGATACACCGACAGCGGCACCACAAAGCAATCGTCCCTGTCTATCCTTGGCGGCGTGTGGGAATTGAATCGCTTTTTCGATATCTTTAATCGTAATAAGACCTTTTAATTCATTGTTCTCGTCAACAAGTGGCAGTTTCTCGATTTTGTGGCGCTGCAAGATTTCTTCCGCCTCTTTCAGCGTCGTGCCAACCGGAGCGGTCACGAGTTCTTCTTTGGTCATGACTTCGCTAATTTTCACTGAATAGTCATGTACAAAGCGTAGGTCGCGGTTAGTGATAATGCCGACCAGTTTATTGCTTTCATCGACAATCGGCACACCAGAGATGCGGTACTTTGCCATTAGCTTTTCCGCTTCCACTACCGAATGATGTGGCTGAAGTGAAAAAGGATTGGTAATAACGCCGCTCTCTGAACGTTTCACGCGATCGACTTCTTCCGCTTGCTGTTCGATAGACATATTTTTATGAATAATTCCCATACCACCCTGACGGGCAATTGCAATCGCTAAAGCCGATTCCGTTACCGTATCCATTCCTGCACTGATAAGCGGAATATTAAGCTTTACGTTTTCGCTCAACTGTGTGGAAACATCAACGTCACGCGGCAAAATTTCCGATTTTCCCGGGATAAGCAAAACATCGTCAAATGTTAATCCTTCTTTACCAAATTTATTTTCCCACACAAGTAATACCTTCCTTTTCCTCAGTTTGTTTGTCGTGTTCTATATATTATCGAAAGTGTAACAAACAGCTTATTTTGATGTCAAGAATTCTGTAATATTGTTCGGCTTTTCCGTTAATAATAAATGAGAAATAGCAATTTTAAGCACTTAATATTCCATTTTTACGAATAATTAGACAGAAAAGGTGAAAGGAATGTACCAAGTTGTCCATACTATAATGTGTGAAAATCCCACAAAAAAAATGTGGGACAGTTATCTTTATTTTGAAAGCGAGCCCACAACTAAAGCGTTTCTACAGCAAACGTACGAAAAACTAAACATTCCCAAAGCGAATGTATACGCCTTTCAAAATGCTTCCAAGTTTATTTATTATATCAAACAAGCGCGTCAATATTACGTTTCTGCAGTCAATAGTGATCTGTTGGTACAACCACTTTTGCTATATTATGGGATGGTAAGCCTACTAAAAGCTTATATTCTGACACGTGACCCCGATTATCCTTCTAATACACGCGTACTTCAACACGGCGTTACTAGCCGCAAAATCAAAAAAAATTACTACTCGCTTGCTGAAGATGAAGTAAAAGTACAAAAAGAAGGTCTGCTTCCTTATCTTCATTCATTTCTAAGCAAAGAAAACCTAAAGGAAAAGTACCGAATCCAAAGTTTATTAGCGGTAATACCAGAATTACAGCCCGCCTACCAAAAATTATACAAACAAACCTCTCTGATTCCAGTTTCGCTCTCTTCTCACCGGAATTACGAAAAACTCTGCACGATTTTTTATCTCCCTGAATCTGTGCTCGATAAAGTTCATTTAACGTATAACGGATTTATTCATTATTTAAACCGTTACAACGAAGGCCAGGGCGTGTTTTTACCGTCCTCGTTAGAAGTGCCAAAGGGGATTATCCGCTTGGAATGGCATCATCCCAATCAAATTCATGTGACCGAAAGCGGAGACGGTTTTGCAAACAAACTATTTTTACACGATTATAAAGGAAATTTTTTCTACAAAATAAAAATGGAAACAGACTACAATATTTCTGAAATCGTAAACCATTACATGATCATGTACGTTTTGGGGATGCTATGCCGATATGAGACCGAACGCTGGGGTGAAATCGTATTTTCATTCATGTCAGAGGATATGTACATGATTCAGGAGTTTTTAGCATTATCAGCGAGAAAATTTCCGAATCTAGTGTATGATTTACTCCTAGAGGAGCGACACATTTTTCAAACAGATTAACTTGTTCCCGTTTGTACTTCTGCAAATACCGACAAACATAAACCCCCTTATCCAGCTTGCAATTGGATTGGACAAGGGGGTTTTTCTATTATACCTTGAAAACTGAATCAGAAGAAACATGACGCACAGGATATCCAGTCTATCTTTGGTTAAGCCCTCGACCGATTAGTATTCGTCAGCTCCACGTGTTGCCACGCTTCCACCTCGAACCTATCCACCTCATCATCTATAAGGGGTCTTACCAGCTTACGCTGTGGGAAATCTCATCTTGAGGGGGGCTTCACGCTTAGATGCTTTCAGCGCTTATCCCGTCCGCACATGGCTACCCAGCTGTGCTCCTGGCGGAACAACTGGTGCACCAGCGGTG
>NZ_FNDE01000087.1 GCF_900099925.1 Aneurinibacillus thermoaerophilus
TGGTGCTTCTGCCTTAAACTGGCGTGCAAGAAGGTTTGGGTACACTACGGATGGTTGTTTGCCAAAGAAACGTCTCTTCTTACGGATCACCGACCAGAAGCAATCTTACATTCAGATCAGGGTGTTCATTACATGAATCCAGCTTATCAGAAGCGGAGCATAGAACTTGGTTTGCCCCCCTCCATGTCTCGAAAGGGAAACTGTTGGGAAATGCCCCAATGGAATCCTTTTTTGGTCATATGAAGGACGAGTTAGACTACTTAGATTGCATAAGTTTTAACGAGCTCGTTGAGCTCGTGTCTGACTATATCTATGACTACAACTGCCACCGCTACCAGTGGACATTAAAAAAGATGACTCCAAATGAATATCGGAGTCACCTTCTCAGTGTATAGGTTCTTTTTTTAGTGTCTACTTTTAGGGTTACAGTTCACAAAGCCCCTTCTAGGGCTTTTTGTTTTTTGTATTTTTAATGTTCTTCTTATGTTATAAAATAGAACAAAAATAACCCGGCGTGGCCGGGATGTTTTGTACATATTTTATTTTTAAGTAAAGCGTATTCCTAACCACGTAGACAGAATAATTAAAAACAACAATAAGTTTCCTACTTTTTTTGGTTTTTCAATATAACGTATAAGGAAAATAAGAGAGGCTAATAATGCAATGGTGTTAAAATGTTGATTTGTTCTTATAGCAAAAATAATAAAACCTACAAGCACAACAGTTATTGATAGTTCAAGAAATAAAAATAACGGTAAACGATTTTTATAAGGATTAATAAACATATCTATCCTCCTTCAGTCTAAAAATAAAAAACACATCTGTATATTTCAAAAATATACAGATGTAATTTAAGTTTTTTAATAATTTTACAACAAATAACTTGTCTACTAAAATATATAAATTGAATCTACTTAACTATTAGGTAAATATACCTTAAATTCAATGCTTTTATGAGGCCCGCTATATTTTTTCTTTCTGGCTGAATCTGTATAGAAAGTTGTTTCTGTATATTGATACCAATTGTCAGTCATTGGATTTTTCTCGTATAGATCATACGCATAATAAGCATCCGGAATATTGTCACGAAGCATTTTAGATAAAATATTAGTAATAACTCCAACCCCTAATTTAGTGTATAGACCTATTAAATAACTTGCATACTCTATACTATCTTTATTAACTTTTGTATGCCCTGTTAGGGTTCCAACATATTTGTAACCTGGAAGTGCTGTAAGAGCAAAGTTGCTTTTTGACTGATTGCTTTGCTGACGTTCCACTTTCAAGGGTAATATTTCTCCGTTAAATTTTACCTCTCCACTATTAAAGTTAAGTTCCATCTCACCAGTTTTTCCATCCCATTCAGTGAAAGTACGATAGATTCCTTTTTCTTCTACTGCCTTATCAAGTTTTACATACTTTGATATTGGAGCCGTTTCCTCTGCATTAGCAGCAAATGAAGAAACAGGGGAACCTAAAACCATAGTTGCAACTACCGTTCCTAAAATTGCTTTTTTGTAGTTTCTCATATTTTCTTTTAATACTTTGTAATATTTCATATACAGGATTGAAAAAATGACAATCGCTACAATCGTTGTTAAAGCCGATGATAAAATCCCCAATATAGCCGGAATAAAATTCCCCAACCTACAATAAGAACCATAGACATCTGAGAGGAGCTATGGTTCA
>NZ_FNDE01000043.1 GCF_900099925.1 Aneurinibacillus thermoaerophilus
TTGTCAAAAACATCAATAAAACGGTTAAAATTACAAAAAGATTGGATAAAGCGAAACAGCCATTACAACCGCCGAAGCCAAAACAATCCACTGGGAATGCAACTAAGGGGATGAGTAATGTAAATCTAACAAGAGCCCATAAAAGAAACCTAGACACTTTAGATAATATTATTAACAAACATTTAACTGATAAGGATTTTTCTGGTTCATTAAGAGACTTACAAGATAATCCAGTCCCTAAACCAGGTGGTGGGTATTGGAATCACTTACAGGAAATGAAGGACTCCTATAAGGGTTTAATTAGGATAAGAAAAGGCTTAGAAGGGTCACTTAAAAATCCAAATTTAAATGATGCTACAAGAAAAGTACTACAGGAGGGTTTGGATAAAGCAAATAAGAATATAAAGAAAATAGAGAATTTATTTGAACCATTTGGGGGGATAAATTAGTGAAAACTATCAAAGATATTTACAACATTTCACAGGGAGAACTAAAAGCTAAGTATGCATTAGATATATGGTATAATACCCTGATAGAGAAAACAGTTACAGAAATTGATATTACGGATATCTGTAGAATGCTTAGACAAGAGATTTTTATTGAATTAGCAATAGAGAGGGCTCTTGAGTATCTAAAACAAAACCCTCTTATTGGAGATGTCTATGATGGACAATTGTTAGAATTGCTTTCTTCAGTTGATGTAATAAAATTAAAAAAATATAAAAAATCTATAAAAGAATTACTTTTTGATATTAAAACAAGACTAGATATCAATGACTTTTTTAGTCAAGAAGATTATATCGAATATGTTGATTTATTAGAAAAATTTCTGGATAAGTTAGATAGTCGTTAAATGTATTTACCTTGATTGGATTTTTACCTTTCAAGGTTTTCTTTTAAGGTAATTCGAATCTGAAGGAAGCCGGCGGCAAACCTTCGGCCTGAGGAACATGAATCTCATATAAGGCCAGCGTTCGTTGGATGAGCCTGCATAACAAGGCGAAGTCCATACTGCCGAAGGCGAGCGAAGGTAAATGAGGCAGGTAGATGGAGGGGAAGATGGCGCTCTTACCCGAGGAGGTCTGTCTGATAGGCCGAGTATCCTCGGTAACCTCATTCGCGAGAATGAGCTGAACAGACAGAAGTCAGCAGAGGTCATAGTACATGCCATGTGATGACATGACATGGAAGGGCCGAACATTATGGAGAACGAAAGACCAGGCGTTCGAAGACACGCGATGAAGGCAGACAATCCGTATGGACTTATCCGAAGGAGGATGTGGTGAATTCCACGGGGGACTTCGGAAGGGCAGAGTGTGCCTTCGGCACAAATGGAACCTTTCGCTCACGCAAGGAGTGTACGTTCAATGATGGAATAATTGTTAGCACGGGACAATCTCTCACTTGCTTTGAAACAGGTAGAACGAAATAAAGGAAGCCATGGTGTGGATGGTATGTCTGTAAAATCCCTACGTAGATATATCATGGATCACTGGCATGACATTCGTCGTTCCATTGAGTGAGGTGGGAACTTATGAATCCAGTCCTGTCCGTCGCGTTGAAATCCCGAAGCCGAACGGAGGAGTCCGACAGTTAGGTATCCCTACCGTGCTCGACCGTTTCATCCAACAGGTAATTGCACAGATACTTACCCCTGTGTTTGACCCTTGTTTTTCCGAACATAGTTATGGATTCCGCCCCTCACGGCGCGGACATGACGCTGTACGAAAAGCTAGGCAATACTGGCGTATCGCCAAAAGTCCTGTTTTACATCGGACTCTTGATAAACGATTCTTCGAATCGTATCGACTCAAGAGTCTAAAAGAACGATATCACGCCTTGCGGCGTACATAATGAACCGCTGTATACCGAACGGTACGTACGGTGGTGTGAGAGGTCGGGGGCTAATCACCCCCTCCTACTCGATTGTTTGTGTTTGCTATGCTTCTTTGACAGAGCAATCTTACGTAAATTTCCATGTCCTCATGCTAAAAAATCCCACCATCCCGTCCGATATATCTAAATAAGAGAACGACAAAATGTGGAGGGAACGAATATGACGGACGTATCGCTTCCGATGCATCATACTGTTTCATCACGGAGCCCTGCGCTGGAAAAATCGGCTCAGCCGATGGATGAAACACGGATAATGGCAGCGCGGGAAGAACAAGTGCAAACCGAGCGGTTTGACAATCAAAAGTATCGTGATGAAAAAGAACGGGAAAGGCTCAAACAGGATGCCGATAAGCTGTTTGAAAGCCTGAATACGGGTCTCGCCTTAAAATTTCATGAAAAAAGTGGACAATGGTACGCCGTTATTGAGAACAAAATTACGCATGAAGTGATTAAAGAAGTACCGCCGCAAGATGTGCTTGAACTGCGGGCGCGGCTCAAGGAAATGATCGGTTTCTTCTTGGATCAAAAAATTTAGAATGGAGAGATGGAAATGTACGGAATGAATGTAAATCGCATATCCGGCCTTGCCTCCGGTATGGATACGGACACACTGATTAAAAAGCTGATGGATGCGGAGCGTATCCCGTTCAATAAGCTCAAGCAAAACCGGGAGAAGCTCAACTGGCAAAGCGAAGCTTATCGCAAGTGGAATACTGAGATTTTCTCATTCCGCTCCAAGACATTATTCGATATGAAGATGTCATCGACATACAACACGTTTACGACAGCCTCATCCGACGAAGCGAAAGTGTCAGCGGTTGCGAATGGCGATGCGATAGAAGGGCTTCATACATTGAAAGTCACGCAAACGGCGGCAGCCGCTTCTGTGAACGCTACGACTGACACGAGCAGGACGCTAAGTGAAGACAGCGAATTTGTCGTGAAAGTAACGAATGCGAAGGGAGAGGTGCGCCAGGCGACCATTTCATTAAAAGCTGGTCAAACCGTGAAAGACGCTGTGGCTGCATTGAATGCGGCTGTGGACGCAGGCGATGGGAAAACGAGTCTTGGCTTGCAGGCTGCGTATGATGATAACCTGAAACAATTTGTTTTGAAAACAAAAGAAACGGGCGCTTCAACAAAAATTGAATTAAGTGTTACATCTGATACGAAAAACCCTCTTTATGTTTTGGGATTGGCGGCCAGCGATGCAGCGGTCGATGATACAAAAACGTATACCGGACAAAATGCGAAAGTCATATTGGACGGGTATCCGGAAACAGAGTTTACCTCCAACACCTTTAAAGCGTTTGGCTTAATCTATACGATTAAAGGCCAGGCGACGCCTGCCACGCCGATTGAAGTTACGGTGAACGTAAAGCGGGACATCGAGGCGGAAATCAAAAATATTAAAGACTTTATTAACAAATATAATGAGATGCTGGAAAAGCTGAAAAAGACGCTGGATGAACCGGTCTACAAAAATTATCAGCCGCTGACGGATGAAGAGCGAAAAGCGTTAACCGAAAAGCAGATTGAGCAATGGGAAGAAAAGGCGAAGAGCGGTCTTTTGCGCCGTGATGGCATTCTTTCCGGTCTGGTAAACAGCATGCGCCTGAATATGACTTCCATCGTAGACAACGGCAGCAAATACAATTCGCTGGCCGCGATCGGCATTACATCCGAAAGCTATAAAGACAAAGGAAAGCTGACGGTGAATGAAGATAAGCTGCGTGAAGCGTTGGAAGAGGACCCGGAAGCGGTGAAAAATCTGTTTATTCAGGGGAGCGATATTACCGAAGAAGATGTGGAGAACGATCCGACGAAACAGGCAAAGCGCGGCTTGATTCACCGGTTGAATGACAGCTTTGGAGCTGCTTTTAAGGAGCTGACGGAGAAAGCGGGAGTGACCGGAAACCAGGCAGATGATCAAAGTATTATTGGAAAAATGTTACAAAATCTGGATGCGCGCATTTACGATATGGAAAGGCGCTTGATTCAAAAGGAAAATAGGTATTACCGCCAGTTTACGGCCATGGAAAAGGCGATGAGCAAGTACAACGCCCAAAGTGCCTGGCTTATGCAACAATTCGCAGGAGGAAGTAATGGACGATGACAAATCTTGCAGCGCAGCAATATAAACAAAATAGTGTACTTACGGCTACACCGGGTGAAGTAACGCTCCAATTATATAATGGTCTTGTCAAATTCATTAAAATGGCAATCGCAAGTGCGGAACAAGGAGAAATTCAGGCGGTCAATACGAACCTTATCAAAAGCCAGGACATTCTCAGGGAACTGTTGTGCACGTTAAATATGGAATACCCGGTCGCAAAAGATATGGCCGCCATGTATGAATATATGCTGGAGCGTTTAATCAAAGCTAATACCACCAAAGAACAGGCGATCATGGAAGAAGTGCTGGGATATGCCGAAGATTTTCGAAACACGTGGCAGCAGGCGCTCAAGCTAATGAAATAGGGGCCGCGATGTCTGGAAACTTTTATTCACAGAAAAAGCGACTGCTTACGGAGATGCGAACAGAAACGCTTGAGCAATTGCGCGCCGTCCGCGCGGAGGATGTGGAAGCGTTCCTGGATCATGTGGAAAGATGCAATCAAATTATTGAATCCATTAATCAACTGGATGCGCAAAACGAAGCACGAGATCCTTCCGAAGAACAAGAGTTGAGACGTCTGCTCCAGGAAGTGATAGAAGTGCGCCAGCACATCACTCCTCTGCTTGTTCCGTTGCGCGATAAGTTGCGCCAGGGCGCGGTAATGGAAAGAAGGCAAGTGATCATTCAGAAAGGGTATAATAAAGAGGAAGCATATTTGCCCAGTATTTTTTTCGACCGAAAAGAATAGTCTCCCATTAGACGACCTTGCGTTGCTTTTGTTTATGGAGGGTGTCCTAAAAGTGATGGGGCACCCTTTTGCGTTACGATATACGCAATATACGTATTTCCAGCAATGTTTTGGGACAGTTTCCTTCCAGCTGGTATATAAAAGCATGCCCATTTTGACCGATATTACTAAATAGAAGTTATAGTGCGGAAAGGTGGAGCGTCACATGCAAGTCTCAGATGTTACGCGGAGCATTCATACCTCACAAATGCCCGGAAAAACAACGGAACCCCAGCAGGGACAAATGACAAATCATGTGAATGGACAAGGCTCTGTCTCTTTATCTTCCGAAACGACAGCCGAGCAGGTATTGCAGGATGCCGGGATCAAAGCGACAGTAGAAATGAAGGAAGCAGTACGTTTGCTGATTGCGGAGCGCATCCCGGTTACAAAGGAGACGCTACATTCACTTCAGCACATTCTCCAAAAAGGAGAAGGAACCATCCAGCAAAAATTGGATACGCTTTCGATTATGGCGCAGAAGAAAATTTCGGTTACGCCCAGAAGCTATGAAGCGGTGTTTCGTGCTTTATACGGACCGTCGCTGGATCAAATTCTGAGTGAGCTGGCGAAAGAAGCGCCTGATTTGCTGCCAGAGCTGCGCTTTTTATCGAATTCCGATTCTCTGCAAGACGCGCACCGGAGTGTCCCCGATCATTCGCGTGCGGGAATGTCTGCTTTGCTGGAACAGGCCTTGCAAAAACTGGCGGAACAGGCGCTTGCTATCCGTATGTCCGGCAGGGCAACCCGCAGCCAGCTTCGTGAATTGCAGGAAGCGGTGGCGCAGGCGGTACAGGAAGCCAGGTTGAGCACAGAAGTACGGAAAGACCTCGAAAGCGCGATTCGGCAAATCATGAAAGAACTGCGGATGTCGCTTAGCTATGAAGCCGTAGGCAGGCATGCGGAAGCGAAGATAATGGTAGAGCGGAGCATAGATATGCTGGTGAAAATGTTGAAACTGCCGGTAGTCGGAACGGGGGGCGCTCGTACAGAAAGCGGTTCGCCGAACATGTCGTTTCCTGACGGCGAAGGAGTCGATCATTCTGGGGCAAACGTTTTGCGTCCGCTCAGCGAGACATTCATAAGATTGGGCAATCTGGTCAGTCTGGCGCGGCAGGAACTGCTTGTGGCGCTGGGGAACATTCAAATGGAAGGTTCGACCTCTTCGCGTCAGCCGGACATCGTGATGCGAGATCTTGCTGTGGCGTTGCGCGATGCGATAAAGCGTGAAGGAGTGCCGCAAAAAGAAGCGAATCAGGCAGCACACATACTTCAACAGTTAGAAGAAGCGGCGCGTCAGCCGGCTCAAAACGGTGAGCGGCTGCTGGCCGGTATGGATGAACTTGAGCGCTTGTTCGCTGCCTCGGGAGAGCGGATGGCGGCGCTGACCGCTGTCCAGACGGCTACCTTTGAACGCCTCACACGCTATATTCCCGATTATTTGCATCAAGTAGGAGAAAAGTTCAGGCAAACAAAAAAAGAAATTATCAACAATGTTGAGCGCATGAGCCAGTTTTTACGCCAGAACATTCCACAGGCCGCTTCCTATATTCAGCGGATTGTCGAGCCAACGATTGAAATGGTGAATCGGCTGGTGAATAAGGGAGAATTCGCCCTGTTTGCTGATATGGACTTTGAGTACGAGCTATTGCGCATGAGCGGCGAACTACAGCGGGTCAAAGGGTTGCTGGCCAAAGGCGAACAGGATGAGGCGCTCCGGCTGTTTCAACGATTGCGAACCGATTTAGAAAAGCTCAACTGGCAACCTTCCTATACGAAAGTCGAACGCTTTTTCTCCAAGATGACAGGAGAAGGCGGAATGCAGAATCCGCTTCAGCTTTACGCTCAACAATGGCGGGAAGAATCGCTGACCGGCCGCGGAGTGCAGGAAGCGATGCGCGGGATGGGGTTCAGCCATGAACGAGAGGCAGTGGAATGGATGATGCGTCGAGAAGGAGACATGCGCTCAGCCGGATATAATAGCAGCGATGCGCGAGGAGAAAAACCGCCGCACAATCTCAAGGCGATGCTAATGAACGGAATGGAAAGCCATGCTTCTCCCAAAGCGAGGGAGATGTTGGAGCAGGCCTTATCTCATGTAACAGGGCAGCAACTGTTGTCCAAACAAGAGGCAGGGACGGTCACCCAATCGTTTCAAGTACAGCTCCCGCTACCTTGGGAAGAGGGGATGCATTCGGTTCATATGCAAGTTCGTGCCCGGCAAAATGGCGAACAGATGGATTGGGAGAATTGTAGCCTGTTCTTCTTTCTTGATACGCCGAAGTTTGGGGAAACGGGAGTGGCTGTTACGGTAGTCGAAAGAGAAATGGCGATACGTGTTCAGAACGATCATCCGTTTGTGGAGCAGGCGTTTGCGCCGTACATTCCGCGGATGAAAGAGGAATTGCAACGGATGGGCTACCGGGTGCAGAGCGTAACCTTTTCCCCGCTGGCGCATCAGGAGCGGGAGAGCGAACAGAGAAAAGCCCCAGCTATAGATACCGCAACCGGAAGGCAGCATGCGTTCGCCCATACTTCCGGAGAAGGGGTCGATATTTCAGTATGATTTACAAGCATTTTCAGCAAGCGGCAAAAGGAAAAGAGAAAACGAGCCGGGCGGCTGTCATTCGCTATGACAAGGATAAGGATCGGGCGCCTACGGTGGTCGCTCATGGGCGCGGGCAAATCGCGGAAAAAATCATCGCGAAAGCGAAGGAACATGACATTCCGCTTCAGGAAGATGCGATGTTGTTGGAGAACTTGCTGGATCTCGACCTGGGCAGCAATGTGCCACCACAGCTGTATCAGGTAGTGGCGGAAATCTTGTTGCTTGTTCGAAGGGCGAATATCGGTTCTGCGGTTTCTGTTCCGCTTATACCTGCTATCGAACGTACGCCTTATTGGGAGGAAGAGGATGACGAGATTTGGCTTGAAGATTCTTCCTTAAAACTCTAGAAAAATATCCGATATCTATAATGTAGACATTTTGCCATGATAGAAGTATAAAAACATCAATTATGATTTGTGTTGAGAGGAATCGCGATGGAGCGTATGGTCACGTTGGAAAATGTGGAGATAAGTGATTTGCACGGTCATCCCGAATTAATTACATCCCTGTTGTATAAGCGACTGCTGCAAAAATTAGAAGAAGCGATCGCTTGTATTTCGGAGAAGAAATACGCGCAGGCGAACGCAGCTTTGCAGCTTTGCAACGATATTGTTACCCGTCTTGGTTTCGGAATCAAGTACGAAGCCGGCGTTTTAGCCGATCGGCTCGAAATGCTGTATCAGTATGTATTTGAACTGATTATACAAGGGAATCTCCGCAAAGATATCAAGCTTTTGCAGGAAGCGAAAGAGATCATCTGTCAATTGGATGAGGCCTGGACGATCGCGATGGAGAAGGAAAAGGGAAAAACACAGGTTATGGCTCACCTTGCCGGCAAGCCCAGGCTGAATCCATATGAGCGTCGGGAAATTGAACAGGAAACATGGAATCATGCGGAAAAGAAGCAGTTTGACTTTTAAAAATATGAGATCGTTTTTTAAGGAGTGGATACGATATGCGTATTAATCATAATCTTCCCGCGTTAAACGCCTACCGTAATTTAGCGCAAAATCAAATAGGAACGAGCAAGATTTTGGAGAGACTGTCTTCCGGCTATCGCATTAACCGTGCGTCTGATGATGCGGCAGGACTTGCCATTTCAGAAAAAATGCGCGGTCAAATTCGCGGTTTGGAGCAAGGACAGCGCAATACAATGGATGGAGTTTCTTTGATTCAGACGGCGGAAGGCGCATTGCAGGAAATACACGAGATGTTGCAGCGTATGCGTGAATTGGCCGTACAAGCAGCAAACGGCACGTATAGTGACAAGGACAAAAAAGCCATTGAGGATGAGATCAATCAATTAACAGCACAAATTGATCAGATTGCTAAAACAACGGAATTTAATGGAATTCAACTTATCGGAGACAGCGATAGTCCTTTGTTACAAGATGTGAAAATTCAGTACGGCCCTAAAAAGGAGGACTCGTTGACTCTGGAATTAACAACACAACCGGAAGCCGACCCTCCATTTGCTGCAGGATGCAAAGCGGATAAGGCTTCTCTCAAAATTGACAATGTAGATGTAATTAGTGATCCTGAGGGTGCGATCGAGACCTTCAAGGCTGCCATTGATCAAGTTTCCCGCATCCGTTCCTATTTCGGTGCTATTCAAAACCGTCTGGAACACGTAGTCAATAACTTGTCCAATTATACAGAAAATCTGACAGGTGCTGAATCTCGTATTCGCGATGCAGATATGGCGAAAGAAATGACCGAATTTACCCGCTTCAACATCATCAACCAGTCCGCGACAGCAATGCTGGCCCAGGCCAACCAGTTACCGCAAGGTGTATTACAACTCCTCAAAGGTTAAAGCTCTTTATGAATCATATTCCTTATTTTCCCCGAAAAGCATGTTGCTTTTCGGGGCTTTTTGCGAAAAGAAGATTCCTGTCCGCCGTTCTAAAAATTTGTGTCCACTTATTGAGCTAACAGCCTAGATCATAGCAAGACGAGCATGCATAATCTGACTCGTTTCGCTACGGAACGTATGATAAAACGTATAAAAAGTATTTCTAGAGAAGTCAAAAATTGACTGACTAAATCAAAGAAATATCTTTGCAGACGCATTTTTATCCGGTATAATGAATACGTTATACAAAAAGATAAGGTGCGCTGTGGAAAAAATCCACGCGCACTTTTCGCCTGTTTATTGAGAATGCTGTTGAGGAAAGGCTGTGAGTGTTGTGGATTGGGGTGTTATTTACGAGTACCGCGAAATGTTTATTCGCGGTGTGGGATATACGATTTTGTTTACGTCTGTCGGCGTATTTATGGGAACCATTCTTGGTCTGCTTTTCGGTCTTGGTCGCCTGTCGAAGAATCCGATACTGCGCTGGCCGTCTGTGGCTTACATTACCGTATTTCGTGGTACGCCGTTATTTGTGCAGATTCTGCTGATTCATTACGCGGCAATTCCGGAAATCTGGGGCCTGTTCTCTGAAGAACCGCCGTCGGTCGTATTTTCCGGTTTTGTGGTGCTTTCGCTAAACGCCGGAGCGTATATAGCCGAAATCTTCCGCGCCGGTATTCGGTCGATTGATCGTGGACAGATGGAAGCGGCCCGTTCTCTGGGCATGAACCACGGACAAGCGATGCGTTATGTGATTTTGCCGCAGGCGTTCAAACGCATGATTCCGCCGCTTGGCAACGAATTTATCGCGCTTTTGAAAGACTCTTCGTTGCTTGCGGTTATTGCGGCACCTGAACTGACGTACGCGGGAAATGCGACCGCGAAGTCAACATTCGCGCGCTGGGAATCTTATTTGACCATGGCGGCTATTTATCTTGTGCTGACGCTATTGATTTCCCGGTTTGTGACATATTTGGAAAAGCGGTTTGCTACAGAGTAACCATATCTTGTCGAAATTGTCGAATAAATGCTTGTTTCGTCGAGCAATTTAATTTGACCTGGACATGATAAAAATGGTATAGTCGAGGTATGGGTAAACGATTACACGTTCCCAGTATTTTATTGACGGAAAGGGATGTATTTCATGCAAGGTAAAGTAAAATGGTTTAATGCTGAAAAAGGCTACGGTTTCATCGAAAGAGAGAACGGAGACGACGTATTTGTACACTTCTCTGCAATCCAGGCCGAAGGTTTTAAAACGCTGGAAGAAGGTCAAAGCGTTGAATTCGAAATCGTTGAAGGCGCTCGTGGACCTCAAGCGGCAAATGTTGTTAAGTTGTAATATGCATCTCCTTTCCGATTGACAGGAATAAGGTAGATTGAAATATGCAACGTTCCGCCCTCTGGAATTGATTCCAGAGGGCTTAACTATTTTAGGTTGGAAAGCTACATATCTTTTAAAAGGCGTGAGTCAAACTGTTCGAAGCTGGCATTAGAACTATTCAGATGGAGATAAACAGAAAATAACCAATAAACATATTGCAATCCCCTCTTTGTTTTACCGATATTAAATATGTAAATGTTAGAAACTATAGAGAGGTAAAAAGAACGGAGACAAAGGCGGGGAACGGTATGAAAGCAGGCAAGACGCAAGAGTATCGGTTTGGGCTATTAAAAGAAATTTATTCAAGACACATTCAAAGCGGGGGAAATTCGGAAACAGTCGAAATCAGCACGAGGACGGAACGTCTCGCGTACAGATATCTGGCGAAACGTGGATTTATCAGCTGTGCGGAGAGGAAGGACGGTTTATTCAAAGTATTTCTTTTGCCAGAAGGCATTAATTATATAAAAAATGCAGAAAAGGATTGAATCACATCCAGCAAGAGTGGTTATTAACGATTATCATCTTGAGTATATTGACGTTCTTGCTTTGGATGCACTTTGGCCGCCTTCTTCTGAATTTAGCTAGCGATACGTTACCCCTGAAACAACAGGCTGTAGTGCTTGCTTCAGGGGTCTATCTGTGTGTATATATGTTTATCTTCTAAAGAACAATTCTTCTGGAAGTTTCCGGTTTGTCATAAAAATTTCACAAAACCTGGGAAGAAAATGTCGGATTCAGAAGGATTTTGGGCCGGGAAAAGGGAATATATTATAAATATAGATGAAAGGAGGAGTATTCATATGCAATACAACACCCGTGGTGAAAATATTGAAGTAACTCCTGCACTTCGAGACTATGCAGAGAAAAAAATTGGCCGTCTCGAGCGCTACTTTGAGGACACTTCTGCATTTTCGTGCAACATAACAATGCGTGTCATCCGTGGCGAGCATACGGTGGAAGTGACCATTCCAATGCCGGGAGTTATCCTCCGAGCCGAAGATACAAATAGTGATATGTATGCGGCGATCGATCTGGTCGTTGAAAAATTAGAGCGGCAAATCCGCAAGTACAAGACGAAAGTGAACCGCAAATATCGCCAGCAAGGGGCAATATTTGTGGATGCTGATCCTGTATTTACCAATAAAGGGGAACAAGAAGACGACAACGATACGATCGAAATCGTAAAAACGAAACGCTTTAATCTGAAGCCGATGGACGCAGAGGAAGCGGTACTACAGATGGATATGCTGGGGCATAACTTCTTCGTGTTCAGCAATGCGGAGACGGAAGAAGTCAACGTTGTCTACCGCCGCAAAGATGGCCGTTACGGTTTGATTGAACCGGAGAATATATAACCTTTGAAATACAGGGAAGAAACAAAGGCTGCCTCCGGGCGGAACGTTTCATACCAAAGGGGCTGGCTCATGATTTTTGACCCGGCCCCTTCTTACTCTCTAAACACGGTATTCAAATCAATTCTAAAATCTTCAATACTTTCTGGCAATGTGTCACCCTTGACATATACCCCACCACGCTTAAAACTCGTCTCCTCTAACAGATAGACATCAGATGCATTGTAAACATCAACGATTTTCTTTTTGTCACATATTACAACGAAATCAGGTTGCACCCAATTCTTAATCTCTTCATACGGAGTATGGTTAGAAAGAAAAAACGGATAAAGTTGTTCGATAGGGCACGGTCTAAATAGTAAATATCCATTTTCTTTCCTTGTCAATCCCCATATACTACTGTTAAAATTAAAATTTAGAGCAGTCCGTCTGCTCAGACTAGCAATGAAGCGATGATTTGGAAGGGGATAGATACCCGATGCTAGGTATACTTAAGAAGATAATTGGCGATTCCAACGAACGTGATATCAAGAAGTACCAGAGACGCGTCGAAAAAATCAATGCGTTGGAGCCACAAATACAGGCATTAAGCGATGAACAGCTTCGCAATAAAACGGATGAGTTCAAAGAGCGGCTTGCCAAAGGCGAGACGCTGGATGATATTTTGTATGAAGCTTTTGCGGTATGCCGTGAGGCAAGCCGCCGCGTGCTTGGCATGCGCCACTATGATGTGCAATTGATTGGCGGCATGGTGCTGCATGAAGGCAAAATTGCCGAGATGAAGACAGGGGAAGGTAAAACGCTGGTTGCGACGCTGCCTACGTATTTGAACGCCCTGTCCGGCAAAGGCGTACATGTCATTACGGTGAACGAATACCTGGCGACACGCGATGCCGAAGAGATGGGCCGGATTTACAATTTTCTCGGTTTAAGCTGCGCCGTAAACCTTGCCGGCATGTCACCGGACGAGAAGCGGGCGGCATATGCGGCCGATATCACATATGGTACGAACAATGAGTTCGGCTTTGACTATCTGCGCGATAACATGGTGCTTTACAAAGAACAAATGGTACAGCGCCCGCTGCATTACTGCATCGTCGACGAGGTCGACAGCATCCTCATCGATGAGGCGCGGACGCCGCTCATTATCTCGGGCGAAGCGGAAAAATCGACCGAGCTTTATTATGTTGCGGCCCGTTTCGTCACGCGCCTGAAAGAGGATGAGCACTATACCATTGATCTGAAAGCGAACTCTGTATCCCTTACTGAAACAGGGGTAGCGGAAGTGGAGCGCGCGTTTAATATCGATAACCTGTATGACAATGAGCACATTCTCCTGAACCATCACATCAATATCGCACTGAAAGCGAAAGCGCTGATGAAGCGCGATATTGACTATGTGGTAGACAACGGCGAAGTGATCATCGTTGACGAGTTTACGGGCCGTCTGATGCAAGGACGCCGCTACAGCGATGGTTTGCATCAGGCTATTGAAGCAAAAGAAGGCCTGCAGGTGCAAAACGAGAGCATGACGCTCGCGACGATCACGCTGCAGAACTATTTCCGTATGTATGAGAAGTTGGGCGGCATGACGGGGACGGCAAAAACAGAAGAAGAAGAGTTTCAGAAAATCTACGGTCTTCAAGTGGTGGTCATTCCAACCAACAAGCCGGTGATTCGTGAGGACAAGCCGGATGCGATCTATAAAACAGAACGCGGCAAATATAAAGCGGTTGTTGCCGAAGTGGAGAAAATGCACAAAATCGGCCGCCCGGTGCTGGTCGGTACGACTTCTATCGAAAAATCTGAATTGCTTTCCAGCATGCTGAAGAAAAAAGGCATTCCGCACCAGGTGCTGAACGCAAAGCACCATGCGCGTGAAGCCGAGATTGTCGCGCAGGCCGGACAGCGTGGCATGGTAACGATTGCGACCAACATGGCGGGTCGCGGTACTGACATTAAGCTCGGGGAAGGCGTTGCCGAACTCGGCGGTTTGCATATTATCGGTACGGAACGTCATGAGAGCCGCCGGATTGACAACCAGCTACGCGGCCGCGCCGGACGTCAAGGCGACCCCGGTTCGTCCCAGTTCTTTATCTCGCTGGAAGACGAATTGATGCGCAAGTTTGGTTCAGAGAATATTATGAACATGATGGATCGACTCGGTATGGAAGAAGATGTGCCGATCGAAAGTAAAATGGTATCCCGGGCGATTGAATCATCGCAGAAGCGGGTGGAGGGCGCTAACTTCGACATGCGCCGCCTCGTATTGCAATATGACGATGTGATGAACCAGCAGCGTGTGGTTATTTACAAGCAACGCCGCGAAGTACTGGAAGCCGAGTCGCTGCGCGATGTGGTGATCGGGATGATTATGTCGCATGTCGAGCGCCTCGTCGATCTGCATTGTTCGGACGAAGTCGTGCAGGAAGAGTGGGATCTCGAAGCGCTCATTGACCACTGCAACGGCACGTTTCTGCATGAAGGTCAGCTGACGGTGAAAGATATTTGGGGCAAAGACCGCGAAGAAATTATAGAAGTGTTCCGTGAGCTTGTTGAGCGTCTTTACAGTGAACGGGAAGCGCTGATGGATGAAGCGGACTTCCGCGAGTTCGAGAAGGTCGTTGTATTGCGAGCGGTGGACAGTAAGTGGATGGATCATATCGATGCCATGGATCAGTTCCGTCAGGGTATTCATTTGCGTGCGTACGGGCAGACAGATCCACTTCGTGAGTATCAGATGGAAGGCTATGAAATGTTCAATCAAATGATTGCCAGCATCGAGGAAGAAGTGGCGACATATATTATGAAAGCGAACATTGGAAGCAACCTGCAGCGCCAGGAAGTAGCCAAGGGTCAGGCGGTTGTTCCGTCGGATGAACCGGCGCCAAAAAAGCCGGTGCGCCGTCGAGAGCCGAAAATTGGTCGCAACGATCCTTGCTACTGCGGCAGCGGGAAAAAGTACAAAAACTGTTGTGGCCGGGAGGAATAAAGTATGCCATTGACAGAAGCGAAACAGCAAATGACAGCCATCGGCAAGCGATTGGCGGAAATCAGGGGGTCTCTTTGACATCCCTGGCAAACAAAAGCAAATCGCCGCACTGGAAGAGAAGATGGCTGCGCCGAACTTTTGGGATGACAATGAAGCAGCCCAGGTGATTATAAGCGAAGCGAACGCACTGAAAGAAACGGTAAACGCGATTCAGGAGATGGAAGCAGCGTACGAAGATATTCAGGTGATGATGGAGCTGTACGCTGAGGAAGAGGATGAGTCGCTTATCTCGGATATCGTGGAGGCAACTGAGGCCTTGCAGAAGCGGTTGAATGAGTATGAGCTACAGTTGCTCCTTAGCCAGCCGTATGACAAGAGAAACGCGATTCTTGAATTGCATCCGGGTGCGGGTGGTACGGAATCACAAGACTGGGCGGATATGTTGCTGCGTATGTATACCCGCTGGGCGGAGAAGCAGGGATACAAAGTCGAGACCCTGGACTATTTACCGGGCGAAGAGGCCGGGGTTAAGAGCGTAACCCTGCTGATTAAAGGACATAATGCGTACGGATATCTGAAAGCTGAAAAAGGCGTACACCGCCTCGTTCGCATTTCGCCGTTCGATGCTTCCGGACGCCGTCATACGTCCTTCGTATCGTGCGATGTGATGCCAGAGATTGACGATGACATCGAAATCGAAATCCGTCCGGACGAAATCAAAGTGGACACGTACCGTTCCAGCGGTGCCGGCGGACAGCATGTGAATACGACCGACTCCGCGGTGCGCATTACCCACCTGCCGACCGGTATCGTGGTGACGTGCCAGACGGAGCGCTCGCAGATTAAAAACCGGGAACGGGCGATGAAGATGCTTCGTTCCAAGTTGTACGAGAAAAAAATTCAGGAGCAGGAAGAGGAAGCGGCAAAGCTGCGCGGTGAGCAAAAAGAAATCGGCTGGGGCAGCCAAATTCGTTCCTACGTGTTTCACCCGTACAGCATGGTAAAAGATCATCGGACGAACTACGAAACGGGGAACGTTCAAGCCGTTATGGATGGGGACATTACGCCTTTTATTGACGCATATCTTCGTCAGCAACTGGGGCATACTACGTAAAAGTAGATAGCATATGTGTTAGAGAGTTGCAATACGTTATACAGAGCCTGTCGCGTAGGTTGCGGCTCTGAAGCAATATGCATTGTTGACGCTCGGGACGTTTTGCGTCGCCGTAGCGTCCAATTTGTTTTTGAACGCGTTTTAGAAGGATCTCAATATGATATATGATAGGCTCATCCACTTGTGGTTTTCTTTACTCACCACAGCGGAATGTTACGATACCAAAAGAAATGAATAGACTGTTGAGAGGCAATGGAGGAGAGGGAATGAGTACAATTGCAGAGGGAAAACTTGCAGAACTGAAGCAGCGCGCGAATCACATTCGTCAGGAAATCGTTAAAATGGTAGCTGCCGCAAACTCAGGTCACCCGGGCGGTTCGTTGTCGGCGGCAGACATTCTGGCTGTGCTGTATTTTCATGAAATGAACGTAGGCCCGGAAAAGGTAAACGATCCGGATCGCGATCGCTTTATTCTGAGCAAAGGGCACGCAAGCCCGGTATTGTATGCGACGCTTGCGGAGAAAGGGTATCTGCCGAAAGAGGAACTAGCGACATTCCGCCGCATTAACTCTCGCTTGCAAGGTCATCCAAGCAAGAAATTATTGCCGGGTGTCGAACAGAGCACCGGTTCTCTCGGCCAGGGACTTTCCACGGCGAATGGCATGGCGTTGGCGGCGCGTCTTGATAAGCGCGAGTATCGGGTATATGCTCTGCTTGGCGATGGCGAGATTCAGGAAGGCATGATCTGGGAGGCAGCGATGGCAGCCGGCCACTACAAGCTGGACAATCTGGTGGCCATTCTTGACTATAATCATTTGCAAATTGACGGCAATGTAGAGGATATTATGGACATTGGACCGGTGGCGGACAAGTTCCGCGCATTCAACTGGCATGTGATTGAAATGGATGGTCATAATATCGAAGAAATCGTCGCTGCATTTGCTGAAGCGAGAACGGTAAAGGGCAAACCGACTTTTATTGTGGCGCATACGATAAAAGGAAAAGGCGTTTCGTATATGGAGAACGCATGCGGCTGGCACGGTGTTGCGCCGAACGAAGAACAGCTGAAGCAGGCGCTGGCTGAATTGTGCGCGCAGGGAGGGGACAAGTAATGGAGAAGACAACGGTAAAGAAAATCGCAACCCGTGACGCATACGGTCAAGTATTGGTAGAACTCGGACACGAAAATCCGGACATTGTTGTGCTGGATGCCGACCTTGCGAAATCGACGAAAACGGCGGAATTTGCTAAAGTATTTCCGGAGCGTTTCTTTGACGTGGGGATTGCGGAAGCGAATATGATCGGGATGGCGGCTGGCCTTGCTACCTGCGGTAAAATTCCGTTCGCGAGCACGTTTGCACTGTTCGGTTCGTTGCGCGTAGCCGATATGATTCGTAATTCCGTGTGCTATCCAAACCTGAACGTAAAAATTGCTGTCACCCACCAGGGCTTGACACTTGGAGAAGATGGTGCTTCTCATCAGGCGGTGGAGGACATCGCTTTAATGCGTGCGATCCCGAATATGACAGTGATCATTCCGGCGGACGCAACCGAAACGAAAAAAGCGATTCGCGCGGCCGCAAATACGCACGGCCCGATGTACATTCGCATGGGACGTCCGAGCGTGCCAGTGTTGTTCGATGACAGCTATGAGTTTGAAATTGGCAAAGGTGTACAGATTCGTGAAGGAAACGATGTAGCGATTATCGCGACGGGCGTGATGGTGCATATCGCACTGGAAGCGGCAGAATTGCTGGCGCAAGAAGGAATTCAGGCGCGCGTCATTAACATGGCCACGATCAAACCGATTGACGAAGAGATAATTGTGAAAGCCGCCCAGGAAACAAAAGGAATCGTGACCGCGGAAGAAGCCAACATTTACGGCGGGCTTGGCGCGGCTGTCGCCGAAGTGCTATGCGAGAAGCATCCCGCAAAACTGCGCCGCGTCGGCGTGCAGGATACATTTGGTGAATCTGGCAAGCCGGACGAGCTGTTGCAGAAGTATGGTCTTACTGCGGAGAATATCGCGACAAAAGCGAAAGAAATGTTGAAATGAAATTCGCGGATGCTTCTACGTTCCCTCGGAATTTCTAAATAGCATGTTATGAAAACATCCTCCTCTGCTCATACTAAATGTGTGACTTGATTAGAGGAGGGTATTTTTATGAGAAAATGGCTTATGTCATTTAGCAGTATTCTGTTTGTGCTGGCTCTGTTCACGGGCTGTGCAACGAGTAAGAATAAAGCGGAACAACCGCCGGCCAAGCAAGGCGGTCAAGCCGGAGGGGGAGCGGCTGAAGGCGCTGCGGGGAACGCGCAAAAAATCTTTCAGGCAAATTGCACGTCCTGTCATGGTCAAAACATGGAGGGGGGCGTCGGACCGAATCTGACAAAAGTCGGCAGCAAGTATAAGAGCGCCGATGAAATTAAGAATGTCATTGTAAAAGGACGAAACGGCATGCCAGGCGGTCTTGTCAGCGAAGCGGACGCCGAAGTGCTGGCTGGCTGGTTAATTACAAAGAAATGAAATACGAAAGGTTATAAGAGCCGTTTTCTCTTAAAAGGAGGAAGCGGCTTTCTACATAGTTAGCAATCAGAAGACAGAATACACAGTCGTAGCGAATGGATGGTCAATTTGCTACGACTTTTTTGGTGTTTTATATGCATAACTTTATTTGCATATTAATTCATAATAACCTATTGAATTATTATTCTTATTTACGTATAATAATTCATAACTTATCGAGACAGGAAAAATGGGGGAAACGTAAGTGAACATTTCGATTATCGGAGCGACCGGGTACAGCGGAGTCGAATTGATTCGCCTGTTAGTAAAACATCCCGAAGCAAACATTGTGGCTGTATACTCTAACTCGCAAGCCGGAAAAACAATGCAGGAAGTATATCCGCATTTAACGCATATTTTTACAGATAGCCTGACTAAAATCGACTGTGGACGAATCCGGAAGGAAGCGGATGCTGTGTTCATCGCGACACCGTCTGGCATTAGCGGACAGCTAGTGCCTCAGCTTTTGGATGGCAAATTGAAAGTGATTGACGTGTCCGGCGACTTTCGTCTTGCTACGCCGGAGCTATATAACAAATGGTACGGCAAGCAAACAGCGGCCCAGGAATATTTGGATCAGGCAGTATACGGTCTTTCCGAGTGGAATGCGGACGCTATCCGCGGCACGAAGCTGCTCGCCAATCCGGGTTGTTATCCGACGGCGACACTGCTTAGCCTGTTGCCGCTTTTAAAAGAAGATCTGATCGATGGTACATCTATTATTGTGGATGCCAAATCCGGAGTCACCGGAGCGGGACGTTCCGCTTCGCTTGGCACTCATTTCTGCGAAGTAAACGAAAGCATCTCCGCGTACAAAGTAGCGAAACACCAGCATACGCCGGAGATTGAGCAGACGCTGAACCACCTGACAGGCAAGGAAGCACTCGTCTCCTTTACACCGCACCTTGTGCCGATGAACCGCGGTATCTTAACCACATCGTACGCGACGCTGAAAGAGGGCGTGACAAATGAACAGGTAGCGGCCGCGTTTTCCGAAGCGTACGAAGGTAAGCCGTTTGTGCGCCTGCGGCCGGGTGCGTATCCGAAAACAAAAGAAGTATACGGTTCCAATTATTGCGATATTGCCTGGCATGTCGATGACCGTACCGGACGGGTGATTGTGCTCGCGGTGATCGATAACGTTGTGAAAGGCGCGGCTGGTCAAGCGGTACAAAACATGAATCTGATGTTCGGACTTCCGGAAACAACAGGACTTGAGTTTACGCCGGTTTATCCATAAGCAAAACTCGTGGGCGTTATCACTCGTCCTTTTTCCACCAACGAAGTGCGTAAAGAAAAAGATAAAGAGGGGAGACAGATGGTAAACCAGCTTGTCATTAAATGCGGCGGTAGCACATTGGAACAGTTGCCCGCCTCTTTTTATAAAGATATTGCCATGTTGCAGCGACAAGGCGTTCTCGTAACGATTGTGCACGGAGGTGGCCCGGCGATTTCGGCTATGCTTAAGCAGATGGGGATTGCGCCGAAGTTTGTCGACGGGTTGCGTGTGACAGATGAGGCGACGCTGCAAGTGGCGCAGATGGTGCTGATCGGGCAGACGAATAAGCAGATTGTAAGTAATATTCAGATGGCCGGCGGGCGCGCGGCTGGTATTAGCGGCATTGATGGCGCCACGTTGCAGGTTGTGCAGGGACCTAGACACCTTGGATTTGTTGGGGAGATTCAGCGAGTGGACACGATGTTAATTGCGGCGCTGGCTCATTCCGAATTGATTCCTGTAATCGCACCGCTTGGCATTGATCAAAGTGGACAGATTTATAACGTTAACGCCGATACGGTGGCGGGCGCAGTGGCCGGAGCTATCGGCGCGAAGCAGTTGATCATGGTTACTGACGTGCCAGGTGTTATGCAGGAAGTGGAGGGTGCTAAGCAGGTGCTTCCGGAACTTGACCGGAAACAAATTGATGAATTGATTGCCGCGGGCGTGATTTACGGCGGCATGATCCCGAAAGTACGGGCGGCGCTTGACGCGCTGGAGCAGCAGGTAGAGGAAGTGCTGATCATTAACGGCTATGAGCCGGGGATTTTGCATAAGGTGGCGGCTGGAGATGCGGTCGGAACCAAAATCGTGAAAAAGGGCAAGGTGAGCGCACAATGAGTTATTTGTTCCCGAATTACGGGCGTTGGCCGATTCGCATTACCAAGGGAGAAGGCAATTATTTATGGGATGAAGCGGGAAACCGCTACCTTGACCTGGTATCCGGCATTGCGGTTACATCTCTCGGCAATGTGCCGCACCGGGTAAAAGTGAAAGTACAGGAGCAGCTTAATACGCTATGGCATTGTTCCAATTTATTTGAAATTCCGATCCAGGAGAAGCTGGCGGAAAAGCTCGTATCCCTTACTTGCGGTGACCGGGCGTTTTTCTGCAACAGCGGCGCGGAGGCGAATGAAGCAGCTATTAAGCTGGCCCGCCGCTACGCGCAAAAGATCAAGAAGCAAGACCGCTACGAGGTGATTACGTTTGAACAATCCTTTCATGGTCGCACCCTGGCGACGCTAACCGCAACCGGCCAGGCGAAAGTCAAAGATGGTTTTGCTCCGCTGCCGGACGGGTTTATGACGGTACCATACAATGACGCAGCAGCGCTGAGGGCAGCCATTACGGATAAAACATGTGCAGTAATGCTGGAGCTGGTGCAGGGCGAAGGCGGCGTAAATCCGGCTTCCCCGGCGTTCGTTGAACAAGTTCAGGCGCTGTGCGCGGAACACGACCTGCTGCTGATTGTGGATGAGGTCCAAACGGGAATTGGGCGTACCGGTAAGTGGTTCGCGTACCAGCATTACAATATTGAGCCGGATATCATTACGATGGCCAAAGGACTGGGCAGCGGCTTTCCAATCGGTGCCATCGTCGGCAAAGAGAAGCTTGCGGAAGCGTTCGGGCCGGGGACGCACGGTACGACGTTCGGCGGCAATCCGCTCGCTTGCTCGTCCGGCCTGGCTACATTAGAAACGATGGAGGAAGAAGGCTATCTCGCCCGCGTGGCAGAGATGGGTGCTTATTTTATGGCGAAGCTGGAACAATTATCCGCCGTTCGCCCGGAGATAGTCGGCGTGCGCGGCAAAGGATTGATGCTCGGGGTGGAACTTGCGTTTGAAGTGGCGGATGTAATCGCCAAAATGCGGGAACGCGGTATTCTGCTTTTACAGGCGGGGCCGAACGTTCTCAGACTGCTTCCGCCGTTTACGGTTGAAACGGAAGAAATTGACCGGGCCATCGCGGCGCTGGATGATGTGCTGAATACAGTGACGCATACGGTATAAGCTGGCGGCAACGGGATGAAAAGGAGTGGAAAAAATGAAAGGATATCTTGTGTTAAGTACGGGTGACATATTTGAAGGCGAATGGTTCGGCAGCGCGGAAGATTGCACGGGAGAAGTCGTATTTAATACAGGAATGACAGGATACCAGGAGGTTCTGTCCGACCCTTCCTACGCCGGCCAGATGATTACATTTACGTATCCTCTTATTGGAAATTACGGCATTAACGAACGCGACTTCGAAAGTATCAAACCGGCCTGCAAGGCGCTTTTGGTCGGCGATTTGTGCCATCAGCCGAGCCATTACGAAGCGGGGTACACGCTCGCCGAGATTGCTGAACAGTATGGTATCAGCGTCCTGTCCGGTATCGATACGCGCGCCATTACTCATATTGTTCGCACGCACGGTGAAGTGTACGGTCTGCTGACGACGGATAAAGAAAAGCTTGCTTTCTTCACGCCGCAGCCGATCAAGGACGTGGTTCCGGGTGTCTCCGTCCGCCAGATGCAGGAGTATGGAGAGGAAGCGGATGGTCCGCATATCGTGCTGATTGACTTCGGCTACAAAAAGTCGATTTTGCACCACTTGCTTGATGGCGGCTGCCGCGTTACCGTCGTTCCGTATAATGTGACGTATCACCAGGTGGTCAGCATCGACCCGGATGGCGTGTTTCTTTCAAACGGGCCAGGGGACCCGAAAGACTTGATGCCGCAACTGAGTGAATTAAAACGAATCGTCGAAAGCTACCCGACGATGGGAATTTGCATGGGCCATCAATTGATTTCGCTCATGTTCGGCTGCGATACGGAACGCCTGCCTTACGGGCACCGTGGAAGCAACCACCCGGTGAAAGATTTGCACACCGGCAAAGTATATGTAACGTCACAGAACCACGGTTATGTGGTGAAAAAAGATTCGCTTGCGAACACATCCCTTGAATTGACGTTTATCAATGTGAACGATAAATCGGTGGAAGGTGTGCGCCACAAAGAGCTTCCGGTTTTCTCCGTACAATTTCATCCGGAAGCGCACGCCGGCCCTCATGATACGGGCTACCTGTTTAACGAGTTCATCCAACAATGCCAGGTAACAGGAGAGAAAAGCTATGCCTAAACTACCCGACATTAACAAAGTACTTGTGCTTGGCTCCGGCCCGATCGTTATCGGGCAGGCGGCCGAATTCGATTATGCCGGCGCGCAGGCCTGCCTGGCATTGCGCGAGGAAGGCGTGGAAGTTGTACTTGTAAACAATAACCCGGCAACCATCATGACCGACGATGAGGTGGCTGATCGCATATACATGGAGCCGCTCACGGTAGAAGCAGTAGAAAAAATTATTGCCAAAGAGCGTCCGGACGGAATCCTGCCAACGCTTGGCGGCCAGACGGGACTCAATCTGGCGGTAGAATTGTCCAAAGCGGGCGTACTTGAAACATACAATGTCAAGCTGCTTGGTACGCCGCTTGAAACGATTATACGTGGTGAAGACCGTGAAGAATTTAAACGCATGATGCAGGAGATCGGTGAGCCCATTCCGGAAAGCGAAACGGTTACAACTGTGGAAGCCGCGGTGGCGTTCGCAGAAGTGATCGGCTATCCGGTTATTGTGCGTCCGGCCTATACGCTTGGCGGTGCGGGCGGCGGCTTCGCGAGTAATGAGGAGGAATTGCGGATTGTCGCTAAACGCGGCTTAAACGCCAGCCCGATCGGGCAGGTGTTGATCGAGCGCAGCATCAAAGGCTGGAAAGAGATCGAATATGAGGTGATGCGTGACGCCAACGATACGTGCATTATCGTTTGTAACATGGAAAATCTTGACCCGGTCGGCGTACATACGGGTGATTCTATTGTATTTGCGCCATCGCAGACATTAACGGATCGCCAGTACCAGATGCTGCGTTCTGTTGCCTGTAAGGTAATTCGTGCGCTTGGGGTGGTTGGCGGCTGCAACATTCAATACGCGCTTGATCCGCATAGCGATAAGTATTATTTGATTGAAGTCAACCCGCGCGTGAGCCGTTCCTCAGCGCTGGCATCGAAAGCGACAGGTTATCCCATTGCTCGCATCGCGGCGAAACTGGCGCTCGGTTACCATTTGGATGAAGTCGTGAATCCGATTACTGGATACACATATGCTAGCTTTGAGCCGGCGATCGACTATGTCGTAGCCAAAGTGCCACGCTGGCCGTTTGATAAGTTCCCACATGCGGATCGTACGCTGGGTACGCAGATGAAGGCAACCGGTGAAGTGATGTCGATTGACCGGACGCTGGAAGGCGCGCTGCTCAAAGGCATCCGTTCGCTGGAGAACGGCGTGCAGCACATAGAGTTGCCTTATGTGAAGGATGCGAGCGATGAAGAAATCGAAAACCAATTGGTCAATGCGACCGACCAGCGCATTTTTTACATCGCTGAAGCGCTTCGACGCGGCATGAGCGTGGATGAACTGCATGATAAAACATCGATCGACCGTTTCTTTCTCAACGCTTTGGCCCGTATTATTCGTCTGGAAGAAGAACTGAAAGAAGCACGCTGGCGCAAGTTGACGCCGGAATTGCTGAAAGAGGCGAAGCTGCGCGGTTTTGCGGATAGTACGATCGCCAGCCTGTGCGGCGTAAGTTTTGAAGAAGTACGCACAAGATTGAAAGAATGGAATCTTGCGCCTGCTTACAAACTGGTAGATACGTGCGCGGCTGAATTTGTTGCCGCTACACCTTATTATTATTCTACCTGGCAGGGACGTGACGAAGTATCGGTGAAAAAGGACGGGAAAAAAGTGCTGGTGCTCGGCTCCGGCCCGATCCGAATTGGCCAGGGGATTGAATTTGATTACTGTTCTGTTCATGCGGCAAAAGCTTTACGCAAGCAGGGAATTTCCGCGGTTGTCATCAATAACAATCCAGAAACGGTATCGACCGATTACAATACGGCTGATCAATTGTATTTTGAACCACTGGCATTAGAAGATGTATTGAACGTCATCGAAAAAGAGCAGGTAGACGGTGTTATGGTGCAGTTCGGCGGCCAGACGGCGATCAATTTGGCCGATAAACTGCATAAAGCCGGCGTGCATGTGTACGGTACATCAGTAGAGGCGATCGATATGGTCGAAGATCGTGAATTGTTCTATCAAATGCTGCGCAAGCTGAACATCCCGCACATTCCAGGTCGGGGTGTCAATAGCCAGCAAGGCGCGCACCTTGTTGCAGAAGAACTTGGGTATCCGGTGCTCGTCCGTCCATCCTACGTGATTGGCGGCCGCGGCATGGTCGTTGTTCACAGCGCGGAAGAACTGGATCAATATTTTGCAGACTGGAACCGGTACACGTCTTCAGGCGCGCTGTTCCCACTTTTGATTGACAAATATGTATCAGGCATGGAAGTGGAAGTTGACGTGGTCTGCGACGGTGAAGATATTTTGATTCCAGGCATTTTCCAGCATATTGAGCGCGCCGGGGTTCACTCTGGTGACAGTATGGCGATTTTCCCGTCACCGCAGTTAACCGACGCGCAGCAGAAAGAGATTGGTCGCCATGTCGCGTTGATCGTGAAAGAAATGAAAGCGTGCGGATTGATTAACATTCAGCTCGTTATTGATACAAAAGGCAAGATTTACGTGCTGGAGGTCAATCCAAGAGCTTCCCGCACGGTGCCGATTGTCAGCAAAGTGACTGGAGTACCAATGGTGGCGCTGGCCACGCGGGCACAAATGGGCGAGAAGCTGAAAGATATGGGGTACGGCACAGGCATTCTGCCGTGCATTCCGTTCTACGCGATCAAAGCTCCTGTATTCTCCACGATTAAATTGAATGGTGTAGACCCGGCGCTGGGGCCGGAAATGAAATCGACGGGCGAAGTAATTGGCCTTAGCTTTTCAATAGAAGAAGCGATCGCTAAGGCGATGGCATGGAAAACGGGAGCCTGCGATTGGCTTGCGAAAGGTGATACGATTCTTCTGTCGCTGTCCGATCAGGATAAGAAAGATTTCATTCCGTACATTCAAATGCTCAAAGAGCTGAACGTGAACATTATCGCGACGCCGGGAACAGCCGCTTTAGTAAAAGAGCATGGCGCAGAGGTTGCAGAGGTTGTCGAGACGCAGGAGCGTGTGAAGGCGATTTGCGCGGAGCGCCCGGTTAAAGCGTTTGTAAACACGCCGACGCTTGGCAATAAGCGGGGACGCCTCGGATTTGAACTGCGTCAATTGGCACTTGCCCTTAACATTCCATGTTTTACTTTCCTGGATACGTTTGCTTCTTATCTTAAAGTCCACGGTTTTGAAGCGGGTGATGTGAACGATTTGGGAGAGTACTTGCGAGAAATAAAAAGAAAGGAGCTTGTGAGATAAATGGTAGTAACGGAACAATTAAAAGGAAAAGACTTTCTTTGTCTTTCCGATTATACAAAAGACGAAATTATGTATCTGCTGGATTTGGCAGCTAAGCTAAAATCCGAACAGAAGCAGGGGATTCCCCATCCGCACTTGGCTGGCAAAACGCTCGGCATGATTTTCGATAAAGCGTCCACACGCACGCGTGTATCATTTGAAGTTGGCATGTACCAGTTAGGCGGTATGGCGATGTTTATGAGCGGACGCGATCTGCAAATTGGCCGTGGTGAGCCGATCCCGGATACAGCAAGAGTGCTTTCTCGTTATCTGGATGGCATTATGATTCGTACGTATTCGGACGCGATGGTCAAGGAGCTGGCTGATTACGCCTCGATTCCGATCATCAATGGCCTGACAGATATGCAGCATCCGTGTCAGGTCATGGCTGACTTCCAGACGATTATCGAACACAAAGGTGGACTGGAAGGACTGAAGCTGGCGTATGTGGGTGATGGAAACAACATGGTACATTCACTGATGATCGGCGCGGCCAAAGTGGGTATGAACGTAGCTGTCGCTTCGCCGGAAGGTTACATGCCAGATGCGGGCGTAACAGAAATGACGTATACGTTTGCTGAAGAAAGCGGCGCGCAAGTGCTTATTACGAATGACCCGGAGGAAGCGGTGGCAGATGCTGATATCGTATACACAGATGTATGGGCGAGCATGGGACAGGAGGCTGAACAGCAGGAGCGCCTCATGAAGTTTAAAGGGTTCGAAGTAAACGAAACACTGATGAAAAAGGCGAAATCGGACGCGATCTTTATGCATTGTCTGCCGGCGCATCGCGGCGAGGAAGTGGCAGCGGAAGTTATTGACGGGCCGCAATCGGTCGTATTTGATCAATCCGAGAATCGTCTGCACGCTCAGAAAGCGATTTTGGTAGCACTAATGAAATAGGAAAATAACAAAAAAGCATATGTTGCTTTATAGTAATAAAGCAACCTCAGACTGAAGACAAACTCCCTTACAGATAACACTGCCAAGGGAGTTTGTATGCTTTTTAATGGGAAAATCAAGAAAAAACAGGAAGCTTACGCTTCGTTCCACCCGGCTTCCAGAGCCAGGTGGCTAACTCTTTCAAGTTCATGCATGCAAAAACAAGCATCGCCTGCATCATCATTTTTTTAATTCCTTTTTGATGTAACAGTCGTAATACTCATCATACACATATTCATGCCTGCGAAAAATCCCTTTTTGGTTTTAGGCAAACCGCTTTTCTCGTTCATCTTTCACATAATAGCCGTTTTCAGGCTCCGGCGTACTTACTTTACTCTCTTTTTTTTCTTCTTTTATTCGACAAAAAAAGCTTGTATATAGCTACCGATTAAGAGTTTAACAAACGGTTATTTGGCAATACTGGCTCCTATCATCACAATGATAAGGAGCGGATTACGTTATGAAAAAATCACTGATTACAAACACTCACGGATTTACGAGTGAAACGTTACGAAAGGAAGAGCGTGCGATTTCTGATGCTTTTTTTCGGCAGCGTGTGACGGTTGTTCGGCTGATTCTTGAAGGTTTTTCTACGGTAAGATGCAGAAGTACTGGGCATTTGTCGCCAGTCTGTCTCTACGTATGTCAAGATGTTTAATCGAGGTGGGATAGCTGAACTTCTTCAGCGTAATTTCCCTCCGGGAAAACAACCGTATCTCTCACCAGAAGAACAAATGGAGGTGAAAAAAGTGATATTGGAAAGCACACCGGAACAGGAAGGGATTGAACCGTCTCAATTGTGGGATACCCGCCTGCTTCAAAAATGGATCGAATTGCACAAGACGAGACCCATGTCAAACCCTTCGGGCTACATGGCCTCCGAAAGGAGAACAGAAGCAGATTCCAACATACGGTCATCACGCTCAGGTGACTTTATTCGGAACCGTAGATACGCAAACCGGCGACATATTCTGTACAACGGCAGATTCCTGTAATGCCGCTTCTTTTCTGGAATTCTTGAAGAAAGTGATGAAGCGCTATGCCAACAAGAAGGTCATTATGATCATCGATAATGCCCGTATTCATCATGCCGAACTCCTTCGTCCTTTTCTAAAAGAGCATCATCAGAGACTCTACTTATTGTTTTTGCCGCCGTATTCACCCAATCTAAATCCAATTGAAAAGCTTTGGCGCTGGCTTAAAGATAGTGTCA
>NZ_FNDE01000094.1 GCF_900099925.1 Aneurinibacillus thermoaerophilus
GAAGAGACGTTTCTTTGGCAAACAACCATCCGTAGTGTACCCAAACCTTCTTGCACGCCAGTTTAAGGCAGAAGCACCAAATCAAAAATGGGTAATCGACATTACGTATCTTCCTTTCCAAAACCAGTTTCTTTACTTATCTGCCATACAGGATTTATATAATAACGAAGTTGTTGCCTATCATATTTCCGAACGAAATGACCTCAAGCTTGTCCTGGATACATTGGATAAAGCAAAAAGAAAAAGAAACGTGACTGGAAGCATGACCCACTCCGATCAAGGATTCCAATACACGTCTCGTTCGTACAACAGACGAATCGAACAGTGGGAACAGTGGGGCATGGTGGGCAGCCACTCTCGCAAAGGAAACGGTCTAGACAACGCCTGCATCGAATCGTTCTTTTCGCATCTTAAAACAGAAAAGTTGTACATGGATAAGTGTACGTCAATGGACGAACTTCATCAAGCCATTGGGCAATATATTACTTTTTACAACAGTGAACAGTTCCAGAAAAAACTCGGCTATCTGTCGCCGATCGAATATCGGGAAAAAATAGACGCATAAAAATATAGGCTTTTTTAACACTGTCTACTTGACAGGGGTAAGACCATACAGAGCACTTTAATTGTTTCTTTAAGATTGTCTTGCACGGACAAAGATATCCATCTCGTGTCCATCGTCAGTAGTTACGTACACTTTCCAATTCCCTCCTACTCCATTGATATTAGAAAACGGTTCTGTTGTAGATGTACCTGGGTCAATAAGTATATTCCTCTTTTCATATCCATTATGGTATATTTTTAATCTCACTTTTCCAGAACCTTTATTTTTTACATGTATATTTAGAAGTGTCCCATTACTTGGCGAACATGTAAATGTCCTCTCAAAAGAATCCCTTCCCTTATGATAAGCATCGTCTATTAATGTCACTGACAAAAGCTTGTTATCTACTTCTTTTCCTTCATCTTGCAAATTTGTTGAAATGGCAGGAGTTGTCGAACTTTCACTGTCTTTTACAGCGCATGCCAAAGATGCTGAAGGTACGGTCAATATACATGCCGTTGCTAGCCCAAGTTTTACAATTTTTTTCATAATAATAACCTCCTAAAATTTCCAATTAAATATATTGTAATTATATATCGGAAGAGAAAAATATTCCATATTTTTTAATATATTTACAGTTAATTATTTTTTTAAAAATTTACTCTTCCAATTTTGATTAAATTTAAACATAAAAACTAATTATATAATATAACATTGTAAAACCTAATGATTCAGAAGCCATCAGTCATAAAATAAGTCTATTTCCTTACATCCTAATTTATATAGCTACCGATTAAGGGTTTAACAAACGGTTATTTGGCAATACTGGCTCCTATCATCACAATGATAAGGAGCGGATTATGTTATGAAAA
>NZ_FNDE01000095.1 GCF_900099925.1 Aneurinibacillus thermoaerophilus
TTCGATGTCTTTTTCCGAAGCGAGCGACGTATTAGGTTTATTGTTTATATTGCTGTTCTTATTGCTGTTTATAATGCTGTTATTAAATAAAAGATTTACATTCTCTTTTACATCCTCTTTGACAACCTCTTTTACATTCTCTTCGACAAGTAAATTATTACCATCGCTTAAAACGCTGTTATCTAGCGGCTTTTCAACTTCTTCCTCTTTGACAATCCCTTCAACATTCTCTTTAACATCTTCTTTTACAATCTCTTCTACATTTTTTTCGCCTTTTTTGTAGTGTGAAAGCGACTGAAAATCCTTATATTTGTTTATCTTTACGAGTATTCCTCGCTTCTGACGTAGTGTTTCAAAAACGATTAATCCCTCTTTTTTCAAGCGTTCAAGCGAGTATTTAACTTCTCTCTGCGTCCATCCCGTTTCCCGTTCCAACTCAGAAACGTTTACTTTTACTTCCCCTGTATTCCAATCCGCTTGTTCAAGCAAATGATAGAAAAGAAGCTTGTCCCTCAAGTTTTTGATAGAGAGTCGGGGCAGGACAACAAACCCCGACGCCTGTATTTCTGTGTTTATTTGCTCTTCCATACCCCGACATCTCCTCTACTAGATTGATAGAGCCGGGCGCAGAGAGCGCCCCTGCTCGGTTATTTAAAATCCATCTCCATCGCTTGTTGCAGTTCTTCATCCTGCTGCCAATCCTGTGGCTTGTCCGTCTTCTGCTCTTCCGGCGTCTGTGCTTTCTTTTCTGACGTAGGCTCGTCCACCGGGATATCCTCGGCCGTTACTCCCTCAGCCTCTATTGCGTCTGCATAGACACTGCGTGGCTCGCTGGTAATGTCTTTCTTGACCGTTTCGTCCTGTGCAGCCAATCGCTGAATTTCAATGCTAATCGGCAGGTACTTCCACATGTGCCGGATAACCGTCTTCTTTGCCATCTCTTCGAAGTCTGTCACCCAAGGGCCATTTTTAGCGGCCTTACTGCGTTGTCTGCGCCGCTCGATCTCTTCCATATCCATCACTTCAAACTGATAGCCGCCGCCTTTGAAATGGGCCACAGCGTACACATATTGAATGGCTCCACGTCGGCCAGTAGCAGGCTTGTGAACTAACTTCGGATGCAATCCGAGCTCATACTCGAAATGGTCTGCTTCGTACACCGCATGGGCGTAAATCTGCTCGATTTGACCGGAACGGCGAGCCAGGTCAATCATGCCCTTGTAGCCGATGATGAACTGCGCTTCCTTGCCATATGGGATGATGTAGCAATGACCGATTAAGCCTGGCTCAAGCCCCAACTGAGCCGCCTGCATGACTGCTCCCATAAGAGATTCGATAGTACACTCCAACAGCTTAGGTGTTGTGCGAATAAGCGTTAGAGCAATTCGAGACAGCCT
>NZ_FNDE01000091.1 GCF_900099925.1 Aneurinibacillus thermoaerophilus
CAACGTGGTAAATTCGCTACAAGCTCACAGGCCAGTTGAATTTTACTTTGCTTCTCGGATTCATATCGTTTGAAATCATAGGGAATCACGCAATCACCACAACGCAGTACTTGTTGAACCATCTCATGCCCCCATACCTGCTTTCCTTTTGTATGGGAATAATGAAAACCCGTTCCCTGTATGGATAACATCGCCTGTGACGAAGGCTTTGTTTTCTCACAAACGGTATCGTCTATGATAATGAATATCAGTTCTTCTGTGCGTTTGGCTTCTTGTCGAATCGTTTTCCAGGTTTTTTCCTGGATGATGCGCATGAGGTAGTTTTCATCCCATTTTCCGTGTGATAAGAAATGACTGAGTGTACGCCGATTTCGTGAATGGCAGCTTTCTCGGTGAATATCGGTAAGGGTACCAGAGAAGCCATGGGTCATGACACCATCTATAAAATGAACCATATGGTTCATGACTGCTTTTGAAAAACAGAGCGGGAAATTCCACTTGCGCAAAATATTGTTGATTTCCTGTTGATGTGCTACGCTATACGTATGAGATATACAGCATTCTCCTCTGCGTAAAAATGTTTGGTGGTACATCTATTTTTACACAGGATGAATGTTGATGTCTCTTTTTGTTTACTATTGTAAATTTATGTTATCCATTTTGGGCAAATACAGTTAATAATTTATGCTTTTATTGTTTTGTAATTATAACAATCAGCCCCATTGCTCAGGCTGATTATTGTAATATTAAGCACCATGAAATTCCACATAAACATTTTTTGATGTTACAATTTTTCTTATTTGTCCGTTAACGTACATATATTCTGTGAGTTCCCCATACACAGTCAATGCAATTGTTCTATTCGCGTCAAGTCTCTTTTCTGTATAGCTAGTTTGTTTCCATGAAAAATTTGTTGTCTCTCCCGATATATCTGACGTTACTTTTTCTAGACTGTAAATGTATCCATTTTTTAGTATATATACTGCTGTTACATCTAGATTTATTCTACCTTGTAATTTAGTAGATTTAGTTTTTGTTATTGTTTGCGTGCTAAGAATTTCCCCTGTTGTATTACCTGCATTGCTTTCACTCATTTGAGAGAAATTGTCATTATCTGCTGTTTGACTTACATTAAGATATTTTGATGACAAATATTGGTCTGCCTCTGTCACAGAATTAAATTTCAAAGGGATGACTCCTTTAGGCAAAACATCAACACTTTCCAAATTAAACTTCCGATCTAAATCTTCTAGTGTTGTTACTTTGGCTTCTTCTGTACTAATTTTCTCTGAAGAAAGCGTTGGAGCCTCTTCTGCAAATACAGCAGGTGCTAATACAGTCGTTGCCAGTACGATAGATGACAAAATCCTAAACATCTTTTTCATACTGCTTCCTCCTCGTATAGTATGTTTAAGCCCCTCAAAATCACGAATTTCCAGTTGAATTCGAGAGACTATTAACCAAAAAACCAAGATATATTTTCCT
>NZ_FNDE01000096.1 GCF_900099925.1 Aneurinibacillus thermoaerophilus
TTCGATGTCTTTTTCCGAAGCGAGCGACGTATTAGGTTTATTGTTTATATTGCTGTTCTTATTGCTGTTTATAATGCTGTTATTAAATAAAAGATGTGGTTTCTCTTGTGTGTCCTCTTGTGGTTTTTCTTGTGAATTCTCTTGTGGAAGTAAATTTTTGTTAGTGACTGAATCCCTTATACCGCAAGGCTTTTCACTTTCATCCTCTTGTGTTTTCCGTTGTGAAATCTGTTGTGAATCCTGTTGTGGTTTCTCTTGTGGATTTTTTTCGCCTTTTTTGTAGTGTGAAAGCGACTGAAAATCCCCATATTTTACGATTTTGACAAGGGTTCCGCGCTTCTGGCGCAAGGTTTCGCAAGTGATTAAGCCAGCTTCCGTTAATCGATCAAGCGATCCTTTTATCTCCCAGCGCGTCCATCCCGTTTCTCGTTCCAACTCAGAAACGTTTACTTTTACTTCCCCTGTATTCCAATCCGCTTGTTCAAGTAAATGATAGAAAAGAAGTTTGTCCCTCAAATTTTTGATAGAGAGTCGGGGCAGGACAACAAACCCCGACGCCTGTATTTCTGTGTTTATTTGCTCTTCCATACCCCGACATCCCCTTTACTAGATTGATAGAGTCGGGCGCAGAGAGCGCCCCTACTCGGTTATTTAAAATCCATCTCCATCGCTTGTTGCAGTTCTTCATCCTGCTTCCAATCCTGTGGCTTGTCCGTCTTCTGCTCTTCCGGCGTCTGTGCTTTCTCTTCTGACGCAGGCTCATCCACTGGTATGTCCTCTACTGTCACACCTTCGGCTTCTATCGCGTCTGCATAGACACTGCGCGGCTCACTGGTAATGTCTTTCTTCACCGTCTCATCCTGGGCAGCCATTTGCTGAATCTCAATGCTGATCGGCAGGTACTTCCACATATGACGAATGACCGTTTTCTTAGCCATCTCTTCGAAGTCTGTTACCCAAGGACCATTTTTAGCGGCCTTACTACGTTGTCTGCGCCGCTCGATCTCTTCCATGTCCATAACCTCAAACTGGTAGCCGCCGCCTTTGAAATGGGCCACAGCATACACATATTGAATGGCTCCACGTCGACCAGTAGCGGGTTTATGAACCAGTTTCGGATGCAATCCGAGCTCATACTCGAAATGGTCAGCTTCATACACCGCATGAGCGTAAATTTGCTCAATCTGTCCGGAACGGCGGGCCAGGTCAATCATACCCTTGTAGCCGATGATAAACTGCGCTTCCCTGCCGTATGGGATGATGTAGCAGTGTCCGATTAAGCCCGGCTCAAGCCCCAGTTGTGCCGCCTGCATGACTGCTCCCATAAGAGATTCGATAGTACACTCCAACAGCTTAGGTGTTGTGCGAATAAGCGTTAGAGCAATTCGAGACAGCCT
>NZ_FNDE01000081.1 GCF_900099925.1 Aneurinibacillus thermoaerophilus
TCCTGTGCGTCATGTTTCTTCTGATTCAGTTTTCAAGGTGCAACCTTTAATGTTTAATATCTTGAGCCTATAGCTCAGGGGATAGAGCACTGGTCTCCGGAACCAGGCGCCCAGGTTCGAATCCTGGTAGGCTCGCCATTTTGTGTGCGGTCGTGGTGGAATTGGCAGACACGCTATCTTGAGGGGGTAGTGGTCCCTGACCGTGCGAGTTCGAGTCTCGCCGACCGCACCATCTATTTTCATTTGAACTTTGTTGAGATTGTTTCATAGCTTAAATATTGTTTTAAATATTTTAAGAAAAAGCTACGCTGAGCATAACTCAGCGTTTTTTATTTACTTTTTATCCCCTTGTCCCTTCTCAGTTGACAACTTGTTGTATTGAGACTTACACTATTTATAAATATTTTAAAAAGAAATTAATTTCTTCTTTAGAAAGAGGTGCATGACTCATGTCCGCAGAAGCGTTGCAAACAGCGTTGGCGAAATTAAGGGATGCTGGGGTGCGGATGACTCCTCAACGTCATGCGATTTTAAGTTATTTGTTAAAGACGATGTCTCATCCGACAGTTGATGAGATATATAAATCGCTGGAGGAGAAATTTCCTAATATGAGCGTGGCTACTATATATAACAATCTGCGTGTTTTTAAAGATGTTGGATTAGTGCGGGAATTGACATATGGGGATGCTTCCAGTCGTTACGATGCAAATATGAATGAACACTATCACGCAGTTTGTACAAACTGTGGAGCGGTAAAGGATTTTTATTATCCTTCGCTTGCTCAAGTTGAAAAAGAAGCTGCCAAAGCTACAGGTTTTGAAGTTTCTTCCCATCGCTTGGAAGTTTATGGATTGTGTGAAGATTGTCGCATTAAACAGTAACTATATAACTTCTTGAGGGTGTTTATATCTAGGATTTATGATGAGAATACGCCCCTTCTTCTTGCGCTCGTGTTGTCTTTCAGCGAATAAGTTTGGTGTGCTTACATCTTCGAACCAAGAGCGGTGCCCGCAAAACTGCTAGCTCATTCAAGATGGAGATTGCCTAAGTTCACTATTTTGTTTTTGGACGCTTCGATATTGAGTAAAAAGGGAAGGCATATTCCTCACTCTCTAAATAATAATTGTTGGATAGTCAACAACTCTGATAACGTCTTACTAAGCTTCTTTAAAGCGTAAAAATAAAAAATTCTTACAAATAGAAGCTTGCTACGCAGTTCATCCGAGCAAGCTTTTATTTGTAATTATGTTGTTTGGCGGTTACCTGGAGCATCGGCAGGGTCGAGAGATAACATTTGTTTGCAAAACATGCACTCATCTCGCATTCCAACAATTTTGGTCACCTTGCCGCATTTTGGGCAATATACTCGAGTAGCTTTTGTAGAAACTAATCCCAACCATATGTACATAACAGTACTCCCTATGATGCTGAGGAAGCCAAGGACTAGAAAAAACGCCATAATAATCGTATTATCAGCAAACCATGGGCCTAAAAACCCGACGAAAGCAGCATAACCAATGTACATAATAATAACACCAATAAAAACCATTCCAAGGGCAAGGGTTCTCAGCTTATTTAGTTTTCCCGAAAATAACATTTTTCGTCCCTCCTGTAGGCTTTCTTCGAAAATTATAACATAATTTCCAAAAAAAAAAGCCTCCTCAAATAGATGAGGAGGATAGTTAGTACCTCAGGAAGAGTAAAAGAAATGTACATAAATTATATTAAATTATCATTAACACTATGTCAATGGTGAAAGGTTAATTAAGAACTGATGTCGAAATAGAAAATATAAGATCGTTTTTTGTAATATTATCTAAGATTTATTTACTGTGCTGTTTATAGTAGTAAACAGAAAAAGAGACATTTGTTTGTATAACCAAGAAGTAGGCAACATTTATTCGTTATATAACTATCGTTTATTCTGCGATCAAATAAACCAAATGAAAGCTTCGTTATTACAAATTTCTTCATTAAAGTTGCGACATCGTTTGGATTACTGGTTAGATATAAGCTCATTGATTCATTGACGGTGTAAAAAATAAATATTGACTGATAACTAATCTTTATGATATATTTTTATTTGTCTCTGTTAAAAAAATGGGGCAAATATGGAGAGTTTGGAAAAAAGTTTTTTAAAAAAGGTATTGCAAAAAAACAATTGATTTGATAGAATGAAAAAGTCGCCGCTGAAACGCGGTGGCAATGAAAAAGAAGTTCCTTGAAAACTGAACAGTGACACTCGTTTGTGTGCGAGGTAAATATCCCATGAAAGTGAAGGTCAGCTTCAAAGTTGATT
>NZ_FNDE01000093.1 GCF_900099925.1 Aneurinibacillus thermoaerophilus
CAGTTTGTTCGTATAGTCAAGCATCTGCTCAAACGCCATACCGCGATTAGCAAAACTACTTTTTCCCCATCCTGTCATGCTTTCTTCCTCCGTTGCTCGTTCTCAGCAAGTAGTCCCTGTTCTCTCCATCGCTTTTTCCGGCTATAAAGTCCCGACGGAGTGATATCGTACTGTATCGCGATTTGCCAATCTCTAAGCCCTTTTTCCCTATCCTGCATATAGCTTTCCGGTGTAAGCTCTTCGCGCGGTTTCGAGACAACTTCCATGAGTTTGATAGGCTTTGGTCGTACTTTTAGCACCGGTTGTACTTCAATCGACCCCGGCCGTATCTGCACTCCTTCGAGTTTCGAAGCCAGCGCATGCAGTTGTTTTCCGACCGGGCACTGCGTATTGCAGTATGCCTGCAAGCTTTGATTCGCTGCGTCCCAAGCGCTGCCGCTCTTCCCTTTCAGCGCCTGTTTCTTGGTCTCGCAGTTGCCACAATGCTCATCCAGTGTGCGGCATATCTGCAATCGAAGCGCTCGTTTTTCCTGCCTGGTCATTCTACTTCCTCCCGTTCCATGCCGGGCGACCGCCGCCGAGTGCATTCTCGTTCGTCCGGCCGACTGAATTTGTATTCCGCATCCATTCTGTGATTTTTCGCGAGAAAAGAACTGGCCGCGAATTAGGCTGTGGCTTCCGACGTCTATTTTCCATCTGGAATCTCCTCCGTTTCGATAAAATCACCGTACACATGAGACAAAATGCTGTCGATCTGCATCGCTGTATCCATCACTTCTTCTCGCTCTTCTCCCGGCAACTGATTGAAAAAACGGCTCCGACAGCAGGGGCACATACCCTGTGTGAGTGTTTCATAGGTCAGGAAGTCCATCGCAACCTCAATGCCTCCTGACATAGCGCCTCGTATTTTCGGTTGGCTGCCGCCCACTGTGTGTGATCCGGTCCAATCGTAGAGATGAATTCAGCGCCTTTCACGATTCTTTCCAGTAGAGCTTTGTATTCCTGCGTGCAGGTGTCCACTGGCTCCGGCAGGTCGTCGTCCGGTACCGCCTGCATCAGCATTTCTCCCAGTTCTGTCATGAACTCATCCTCCTGCTTACGTTGTTCACGGCATAGTCCTCTTTCCAGAGACGACAACGCTTGTCGCAGTATTGCTGCAGCACCTCGTCCCGGCAACCAAAGTCATATGGCCGTTCCAGTCCCTGGCGGTATAAACGCTCTAACGACTCCAAATCCATCGGCGGTTTGTTTGCCTCGTTCCATGCAGACAATGCCATCCAAATCATTTGCGGATTCAGCCCGGTATGCTTCAGGTGTGTCACTACGCGCAGTCCTGCGTTGTCCCGCCCCCCTTCCGGTACACCCTGCATGATCTTCCACATGCACAGCTTGGCTTTCGGACCTTCAGCTTGTCCATTTACGGACGGTGCATTCCCTGCCCCTTGTTGATTCTGCTGTTCTTCGAACGC